>CAUTMX010000012.1:0-42260 GCA_963539685.1 uncultured Atopobiaceae bacterium
AATGGGAGGCAGTTCATATGCGGGTGATTATGATTCTGCAGCGTGTTAGCGTCGGCTTTTAGGCCTGGCGCACAAAATAGCGCAGCTTTGGTAGGTTCTGCCGAAGAATCGACATGTTCTTAATCAAGATAGCAGGCAGCTAGGCGGTCGCACTACCCGATATGCATCTCTATGCATAAACTTCATCTAATATGCTAGAAAATGAATAGCGTCATATAAAAGATTTAACTATAGGTAAATTCCGCTTCTAAGGAACACACCTATGACAGATATTCTGCACAATTGCGGCCATATTACACATCAAATGAAGATAATCTGCACGTTTGAGGTATTTTCAGCGTAATGTATACGTCTTTTTGACAGATTATCTGACTTAGGTGTGTTTTGAACTGACTCCTATTTCTCGTGTCCAAGAAATAGGAGGTAGTTCAAAGTTGGCACAGGCGATATGAAAATCTTTTAGACATTGATTCGCACGTATTTTTCGGTGTGCGGTAGAATATTATTCGCAAGCGTTTTGTCTTGCACCTGTATGTAAAGTATTGCCAAAAACTTGGTGTTTACCACGTATGGTGCACAAAGTTTGACGCGTAGAAAGGAAGCCTAATGGCTGAAGATCAGTACATGCACCTTGTTATTGTTCGCCACGGTGAGTCTGAGTGGAACAAACTCAACCTGTTCACTGGTTGGACTGACGTTGACCTTACCGAGACCGGTCACGAGGAGGCAGCAGCTGGCGGCCGTGCTCTCAAAGAGGCTGGCTATGACTTTGATGTTTGCTACACCTCTCTGCTCAAGCGTGCTATTCACACTCTGAATCATGTTCTCGATGAGCTTGACCGTAACTGGCTTCCTGTTCATAAGACCTGGCGTCTGAACGAGCGCCACTATGGTGCACTTCAGGGCCTCAACAAGGCCGATGCAGCTGCTGAGCACGGCGAGGAGCAGGTAAAGATTTGGCGTCGTTCCTTTGATGTCCAGCCACCAGCTCTTGAGCCAGGTGACGAGCGCGATCCTCACGTTCAGGAGATGTTCCGCGATGTCCCAGCAGAGGACCTTCCTTACACCGAGTGCCTGAAGGACACCATTGCACGCGCATGGCCTTACTTTGAGCAGGAGATCAAGCCACAGCTTGAGGCAGGTAAGCGTGTTCTTATTGCTGCACACGGCAACAGCCTTCGCGCTCTTGTTATGCAGTTTGAGCACCTCACCCCAGAAGAGATTCTTGAGGTCAACATCCCAACTGGCATTCCTTGCGCATACACCTTTGACAAGGACTGGAACATTGTTGATAAGCACTATATTGGCGATCCAGCTGTCATTGAGGCAAAGATTAACGCTGTTGCTAATCAGGGCAAAGCTAAATAAACCGTTTGCCAACACGCTATATTGCTAAGCAGAACGGGGTGGTTTAATACCACCCCGTTTTTTATAAGTTTTGGTTACGTAATCTACCTACAAAACCATGATGAGTGTGCCCGCAGCAATAAAACCCACATTGAATAGTGTTACGATGTACCGCCGAGAAAAGAAGGGATTATATGTATAAAAGAGAGCTCAACGCAAAACTTGTTCTTTCTGTAATCGCTACAGGAATTATGTCCTTCTCGGGAGTTGTCGTAGAAACCGCCATGAATGTGACGTTTCCAACGTTGATGGAAGAATTCTCCATTGGCACCTCAACGGTGCAATGGATGACCACTTCATACCTTTTAATTCTTGCCATTATCATGCCTATGTCATCGTTTTTAAACAGGCGATTCAAAACTAAAAGTATCTTTACCATAGCCATGATCTTCTATATCAGCGGTATTCTCTGTGGATTTGCTGCTCCAACATTTCTGTTATTGCTGCTTGGTCGCATTTTAGAGGGAATTGGCACCGGTCTGGCGCTACCACTGATGTTCAACATCATTACCGAGCAGGCTCCACTTAAAAATATGGGCGTGATGATGGGCATTGGTATGCTTGTTACCGCCGTTGCGCCTGCAGTAGGACCTTCAGCCGGTGGCTGGATTGCAGAGCATCTTGGTTGGCGCATGATTTTTGCCGGTCTTCTCCCCTTTTTGATTGTGGCGTTTGTACTGGGAATTAGTTCAATTCAACAGAGCCATGAAACTGAAGTTATCTCTTTTGATGTCTTTGGCTGGTTCCTTCTTACCGTAAGTTTTATTGCGCTCATCTTTGTTATCGACGAGTCCAGCGCATTTGACCTTCTTAGCATTCCTGTTTTACTTGCAATGGTGATTTTTGTGGGCTCGCTTGCGCTCTTTGTGCGCCATGAGAACTCCTTTAAACACCGGGAGCAATCGGATAAATCTCCAAAAATTCCTATCATTAACCTTGAGGTATTTAGCGAGAAGGGCTTTGTGCTCTCGCTCTTTGCTATTGTTGCTCTGCAATTTATTATTCTTGGTCAGTCGTATCTTTTGCCTAACTTCTCCCAGCTAGTACTAGGTGCAGGCGCTACTGCTGCAGGAGCGCAAATGCTTCCAGGATGTGCCATTGGCGCAGTTATGGCACCAATTTCTGGTCAGATTTTAGACAAGCTGGGCGCTAAAAAGCCTATTGTTACAGGTATTCTGTGCTGCCTTACCAGCATGCTCCTTTTGCTGCTCTTTGTTCACCAGCTTACCGTAGAAATGATTACGTATATTTTTGCCATCTTTGCCATTGGCCAGGCGCTTCAGATGGGAAACAATTTTACGGTAGCTTTGGGACATCTGCCAGAAGACCGCAAGGCAGATGGAAATGCCGTTATCAACACAATGCAGCAGCTCTTTGGCGCTATGGGCACCAGCGTTATTTCTGGTGTAGTAGCGACTTCTCAGCTTGGAGCTACAGACTTAGCTACGAGCACCCTTGCAGGAGCTCAGAATGCTCTCTTTGTACTTGTATGCGTAGCTTGTATTCCTCTTGTTACCATGGGAACCGTGCTCTTTGTGCTGCCAAAGGTGACAAAATAAAGACGCGGCGACGGCATTTCGACGGCATTTAAAAGAAAGCAAATTAAAAAGCTAGCTATCCAACAACGGATAACTAGCTTTTAATTTAGGCGTTTGAACTATTGCGCTACGACACAACAGTTGATAATTTCAATCCAATGAATACAGCAACTAGGCAAGTAACAACGTTAACTGCAATGTTCACTCCTGCAGCGGTCCAATTACCTGCTTGAATAAAGGTGAGTGTTTCATTTGAGAAGGTCGAGAAGGTCGAAAGTCCTCCACAAAGACCTACGGCTAAGAATAGTTTTACCTGCGGCTGAAGTGGACTTGCAAGATCAAGTCCTGTCACAAAACCAATAATCAAACCTGCAACCACATTTGCAGCAAACGTACCAACTGGCAGATTAGGAATCCACTGTTTAAAGAGGATTCCCAACTGCCAGCGACCTAAACTACCAAGTGCTCCGCCAAGAGCAACCGCTAAAGCTTCAAACAAAATAAACGCCCCTACTCCAGCTCACGCGAGCCCGTATACAGCTGGTAATACTCTCCGTGCTTGGCAATAAGCTCATCGTGAGTACCACGCTCAATAATACGGCCATGCTCCAGAACCATAATGGCATCAGAGTTTCGAACCGTAGACAGCCTGTGAGCAATCACAAAGACGGTACGGCCTGCCATTAGGGCATCCATGCCCTTCTCGATAAGTGCCTCAGTACGCGTATCAATACTGGAAGTTGCCTCGTCCAGAATGAGAACAGGAGGATCAGCAATTGCAGCACGTGCAATGGCCAGAAGCTGCCTCTGACCTTGGGAAAGGTTAGCGCCATCCGAGGTAAGTACGGTGTTGTAACCGCGAGGCATGCGGCGGATAAACTTATCTGCGTTTGCAATCTTTGCCGCAGCGATAACCTCATCATCAGTGGCATCTAGCTTGCCAAAGCGAATATTGTCCGCGATGGTACCTGTGAACAGATGCGTGTCCTGCAAAACAATGCCCAATGAGGACCTCAGCGCAGATTTCTTGATGTCGTTGATAGGAATGCCGTCGTAGGTGATGGTTCCACTGCGAACATCGTAGAAGCGGTTAATAAGGTTGGTAATAGTCGTTTTACCAGCACCAGTTGAGCCGACAAACGCAATCTTTTGGCCAGGCTTTGCAAACAGCGTGAGATTTGCAAGAACCGTCTGATCATCGTCGTATCCAAAGGTTACGTCATCAAAACGGACGTCTCCGGCAAGAGGAGTTTTCTCGCCAGATGGTTTGACCCAAGCCCAGGATTCTTCTCCTGACTCATAACCACTAACGCGAACCAGGTCAACCTTGCCCTCATCAATCTCAGGAGTCATCTCCATAACCGCAAAGATGCGCTCGGCACCGGCAAGAGCGGTAAGCAGGAAGTTGGAGAGCTGTGTGAACTGGTTAAACGGCATGGCTGCCTGGCGAACAAAGACCAGGTAGGATGCAAGACTTGCAACATCCGCGTGTCCGTTTACGGCAAGCAGAGCACCAACCACAGTGACCACAGCGTAATTGATATACGTCAACGAAACCGTGATAGGGACCATGGTTGCTGCGTAGCCCTGAGCACTTGTTCCAGAGTGCCTTAGCTCCTCATTAACCTTTTGAAAATCAGCAAAGTTTGCATCCTCGTGGTTAAAAACTTTAACTACTTTAAGGCCAGAGATAGTTTCTTCTGCAAAACCGTTAAGAACACCAAGGCTCTTTTGCTGCACCGAATAATGCTTGGCAGAGCGCTTACTTGCATAGCGTGCATAAATCACAATCAAAACGTCAAAGAGAATAGTGATGAGCGTCAGCTGCCAGTTAAGAACAATGAGCAATACAAGCGTGCCAACCATCTGAATAAACGCCAGAACAAGGTTGGCAAAGCTGTTATTGAGCGCTTCCGAGATGGTATCCACGTCATTTGTAAAGAAGCTCATGATATCGCCGCGGGTACGCTGGTCAAAGAATCTTAGGGGCAGCGATTCAATGTGCTCAAAAAGGTCTCGTCTGATGTCAAAAACAATCCTCTGAGCAGCACGAACCATAATTTGCGTGTAACCAACACTGGTAAGAGCGCCAATTGCATACACAACCGCCGTAAACACAACAAGGTTGGTAAAAGCGCTTACGTCTCCCCTGCCCACTGCAGCAACAACAGGCTTAATCATATAGGTGCCCAGAAGCGCCGCTAAACCACTGATAGAAACAAGAAGTGCCACCAACATAAGGCGTTTCTTAGCATGACCTAAGTACGAGACAAACACTCTAATGGTATGTCCAATGTTTTGAGGACGTGCTCCTCCTGCGCGATTAGCCATGTGACACCTCCTTACCAGCAGCGTCAATGTCTGACTGACTACCGCCAGTCTGCGACTCATACAACTCTCTATAGATAGGGCTCTTGGCGAGAAGTTCTGTGTGGGTGCCAGTCATATGAACCCTACCGTTATCAAGAACGACAATCTGATCTGAGTCCATAACTGAGTTCACACGCTGGGCAATGATGATTTTTGTCATGTCAGCAAGTTCGGCAAGTCCTGCACGAATCTTTGCGTCAGTTGCTGTATCAACCGCGCTGGTAGAGTCATCAAAAATGATGATTTTTGGCTTCTTCAAAAGCGCGCGCGCAATACAAAGACGCTGCTTCTGGCCACCGGAGACATTAACACCACCCTGACCAAGGTCTCCGTCCAAGCCACCAATCCTATCAAGAAACTCATCAACGCATGCAATAGAACACGCGTGAAGCAGCTCCTCATCAGTTGCATTGGGATCGCCCCAGAGCAGGTTGTCGCGGACGGTACCGCTGAACAGCACATTTTTCTGAAGGACAACAGACACCGCGTCACGAAGTGAAACAAGATTGTAGGAGCGGACGTCATTCTCGCCAACAAGCACGGTGCCTTCAGTTGCATCATACAAGCGCGCAATCAGCTGGATAAGGGTAGTTTTTCCGGAGCCGGTGCCGCCGAGAATACCAACGGTAGAGCCTGGCGCAAACGAGAGGTTAATGTCTTCAAGAACGTCCTCTTCAGCGCTCTGGCTGTACTTGAAGGACACGTTTTCAAAACGAACCTCGCCATTCTTAACGTCAGTCAAGCCGTGCTCTGGAGACTCAATAGCAGGCTCTTCGGAAAGAATCTCTCCAATTCGACGCACGCTGGTAATGGCGCGAGCAGTAAGCAAGAACACGCCAGAAATCATCATAAGAGAGTTCATGATAAGCAGTACATAACTCATGAAGCCTGTGAGCTCACCAACGCCCAGTCTACCAGCCATAATCATCTGGCCACCAAACCAAAGAATAGCCACGTTAGTGACATACATTGATGCTTGGAAAATAGGCAGGTTTAAAACGGAAGTGCCAAAGGTCTTTGTAGCAGTCTGCGCGTACTGGGTATTAACTTTTTCAAAGCGATCAGAGACATATCCTTCTCGGACATATGCCTTAATAGCACGCACGGCCGCAAAGTCTTCCTGCAGAGCCTCGTTAAGCTTATCCATTGCACTCTGCATAACGCGGTACAAAGGGCCAACGCGCTTCACGATAAAGAAAAGTGCAATCGCCAAGAAAGGCAACACGGCAAAATACACTACCGCCAGCTCTGGACTCATAATAAATGCCATAACCAAGCCCATGACCAGCATAATTGGTCCACGCATAAACGGACGAGTACCCATTGCAAAGGCGTTCTGAATAATGGTGACGTCTGACGTCAGTCGTGTGACCAAAGAGGATGAATCGTATTTATCAAGATTTGCAAAAGCAAACTCTTCCATACGGCGATACTCATCTTGCCTAAGTTGGGCACCTAGTCCCATAGCTGCTTTTGCTGAGTAGCGTGCATAGCCAATACCAGCAAACATGGCGAGAAGAGCAAAGACGACCATAACGGTGCCGTTTACAAAAACAGTCTGAAGGTTGCCTTGCAAAATGCCCTGGTCAACAATTTGGGCCATGAGTACAGGAATCACTAATTCGAGTAGGGACTCTGCAAACACGCAGAGTCCCGACATAACAAAGTCCTTTTTATACGCGCCAAAATGGTCCAAGATTACCTTTAACTCAGCGCGAGCAGATGGAGCTTTTTCTTTTACAGAAACATCGTTCATTTCTAAAACACCATGTACCTTACTGTCTTGCGTTGCTTGGCTTGCTTATACCTCTTTTGGAAGCGTCTGAAGCGAAACCTCTTTGAGCTGCTCATTAGAAACAGGTGAAGGAGCGCTAGACATCAGATCAGAGCCAGAAGTAGTCTTTGGGAAGGCCATGACGTCGCGGATGGAATCAGCACCTGCGAGCAGCATGCACACGCGGTCAAGACCAAGTGCAAAGCCACCCATTGGAGGTGCACCAAACGTCAAAGCCTCCATCAAGAAGCCAAACTGAGCCTTTGCGCGCTCTTCAGTAAAGCCGAGTTTCTCCAGAATCTTAAGCTGCAGCTCAGCGTTATGGATACGCATTCCGCCGCCGCCAGCCTCAAAGCCGTCCATAACAAAGTCGTAAGTATACGAACCCATGGCCAGAGGATTGGTGTCCAGAAGGTCAAGCTCTTCCTCACGAGGAAGGGTGAAGGGCTGGTGCTCAGAGGCGTAAGACTGAGTCTCCTCATCCCAGTGGAACAGTGGGAAGTTAACAACCCAGAGGAAATCATGACCTTCTCGTGGTACATCCAGAACCTTTGCCATATGCAGGCGCATGCCACCAAGAATCTCATCTGTCTCCAGGCGACCGCCCACAGCAAAAAGAATCAAGTCCCCTGCCTCAGCAGACATCTCTGCACGTAGTGCCTCAAGCTCTTCTGGCGAGAAGAACTTGGTAATAGGACCTCCCACGGAGCCGTCCTCTTTGAAGGCGACCCATGCAAGTCCCTTGGCACCAAAGCCAGCAGCTACCTCGGCAAGCTTATCTACCTGAGAACGTGGCCAGGTGCCTGCACCCTTAACGTTGATCGCCTTGACATACTGACCTTCTGTTGTAGCAGCAGAGCTAAAGAGCTTAAAGCTAGACTGCTTGAAGATCTCAGAAACATCGTGGAGCTCCATGCCAATGCGAGTATCAGGCTTATCGGAGCCGTAGGTATCCATTGCGTCCCAGTACTGAATCTTGCGCAGTGGAGCTGGGAACTTAATACCCATCTTTGCAAAAGCATCGCCCAGAATATCCTCAAGCTCAGCCATGACATCTTCCTCGCGGACAAATGCCATCTCCATATCAACCTGCGTAAACTCAGGCTGACGATCTGCACGAAGATCCTCATCGCGGAAGCACTTAGTAATCTGGTAGTAGCGCTCAACGCCGCCAATCATCAGCAGCTGCTTCAATAGCTGTGGAGACTGTGGTAGTGCGTAGAAGTTTCCGCCCTGCATTCTGGATGGAACCAGGAAGTCACGAGCCCCCTCAGGAGTGGATTTGAACAGTGCTGGAGTTTCTACCTCGGTAAAGTCACGCTTATGGAATGCCTCACGAAGCGCAAACGCAAAATCAGAACGCATACGAAGATTCTGTGCCATCTGAGGACGGCGCAGGTCAACATAGCGATACCTCAGGCGAAGATCTTCGTTAACATCAATGTGGTTCTCAATCTGGAATGGTGGAACTGCGCTGGTGTTAAGAACCTCAATCTTTGAAGCAAGTACCTCTACCTCACCGGTAGCAAGAGCCTCATTAGTCTGACCTTCAGAACGATGCTGAACCGTACCAGAAATCAAAACAGGCCACTCAGGACGAATCGTCTCTGCAGTTGCAAATGTTTCTGCATCAACATCTGGGTCAAACAGAATCTGTGTCAAACCCTCGCGATCACGAAGGTCAACAAAGATTAGGCCTCCAAAGTCACGACGACGCCAAACCCAACCAGTGAGCGTAACGGCCTGGCCGATATGCTCTGCACGAAGCTCTCCGCAGGTATGCGTATGCATACTGTGCAAATCAACAGCTGCGTGAGCGGAATAATTCTGGGGGGTTTCTGAGGAACAATCCATTTTTATCCTTTCGTCTTTGCTTCCCTGTGCCAAATCGGAAAGCGCCTTCAAGACGGCAAAAACGTGTAGACGGCACGCTTTTGCTCATAGATAAAACATTGTACTCTCCAACGTTTAGCTAAGCTCCCTCAATCTAAACTTAGAGCAGATTCAGCAGAATAAATAACTTACATTCACGTTTTTACGCTAGACTGAAGTTGATACGCACAAGCCTCACCACGGGGCGAGAAGAACTTGGAGTTTTCATGGCCTATAAAGCCGCTGTTTTTGATCTAGACGGAACACTTCTGAACACTATTGTTGATCTTGCTTGGGCAACCAATTACGCCCTTGAGCAATTCAATATGCCTACTTATACCGTTGATGAGGTCCGTCAGATGGTAGGAAACGGCGTTGCAAAGCTTATCCGCGATGCTGTGCCAAAGGGCACTGATGATGAAACATACCAGCGTGTACTCGCGTGTTTTAAAGAGCACTACGCTGACCATAGTTTGGATAACACCGCTCCTTATCCCGGCATTCTTGAAGCTGTTGATACGCTCAGGGCTGCAGGTGTTAAGTGTGCCGTTGTCTCAAACAAGCCAGACTTTGCCATAGCAGATTTAATGAGCAATTTCTTCCCAGGTAGATTTGACTTTGCGCTGGGCCAGCGAGATGACCTTAAAAGAAAGCCTGATGCCGAGCCTGTCCATTACGCCCTTGCACAAATTGGCGTTGATCCTCAAGACGCTGTTTATATTGGAGACTCCGAGGTTGATGTTGCTACAGCACACAACAGTGGCATGCCTTGCATTAGCGTTACCTGGGGATTTAGAGATAAAGAAACGCTTCTAGCTGCAGGTGCCACCACACTCTGCAATACTGCAGATGAGATGGTGCAAGAAATTCTCAAATAGTAGCACTAAATTTGCAACCATCCGCTCATTGCCGTTGAGCGAGAAAAAACGTCCGCTTGCCTATGCCTCTCAATTCATCTGAATAAGCGTATTCTGAGGGCGGTATAGTCTATAAAAGTGCGTCCATAATTTGCGCGCAAGCGACGTGGAAAGGATTGCATCATGGGCAAGAAAAGTTCTGAGGTTCTCCAGATTTCTTACGAGGACCTGGTAGAGTACCTGCACAGTAATCACTCTGTATACATGCAAGTCGGACACCAGGTTTATTACCTCACTGATGTCAATTTTGAGGCGTGGAGAGCTCAAGACACCAGTATCAGAAACTCAAAAAACCACTTTGTAGATTGTTCTGAACTAGTTCCAACGGTAGACGAATTTCTCGCTCTTCCTTTTATTAATGGAAAAACGATTAAAGATGTTTTTGCGCATGCAACGTTCTACGCATCCATGAAGAACGAAAAATCTGAGTAATTCAAAATAATCAACATTTTGTTGGCTATCTCTCAGCTAAAACTTAAAGGATCTGTTAATCGCAGATCCTTTTTTATTGCCTGGTAGATTGCCTTATTAATCTACATTTCTCATAAAAAACGCCGATGCAGCGCACCGGCGTTTTACGATTAATTTGAGAGAACGTGCCTACTCAACAGGCTTCTGAACCTCAAGAACCTCAGCAATCTCAACCTCAGCAGAGACCGTGCCAGCAAGCTCTGGAATAAGATCGTTGTACTTATTAGCAGAAGCCAGCTCGGAAGAAGCGGTCTTTGCGTAACGCTTAACTGCTGCGGCAGCACGGTTAACGGCACTCAGGGTGCCAGCGCCTCCGACACAGCCGCCAGGACAAGCCATGCCCTCAAGAAGGTAGCCTGGATATTTACCCTTAACAGCATCCTTAAGCATAGCTCGGCACTCAGCAAGGCCATCAACAGCCATGATAGGTACTTCTTTATCAGGGTACTTCTGGTGAATGACGTTAACTACGGCACCTGCTACGCCACCAGCTACCGCAAAGGCGCGACCGTCATGGGATGCGTTTTCAAAGTCGGAGTTGTCGTCATCAAGCTTGGTGAAATCAATACCCTTGGACTCCATCATTCCTGCAAGCTCCTCAAAGGTCAAAACAAAATCGACCTCAGACTTAACGGAACGACGCAGTGCCTCAAGCTTCTTAGCAGTGCATGGTCCAATAAAGACAATCTTGGACTCTGGGTTTTGCTTTCTTACCAGACGAGCAGTCAGAACCATGGGGGTTAGTGCCATGGAGATTGCGTCAGCGTGCTCTGGGAACTCTTTTTTAGCCATTGCAGACCAGGAAGGACAGCAGCTTGTTCCCATAAAGGGTAGCTTCTCTGGAACTTCTTTAATAAAGTCTTCTGCTTCCTGAACAGTACAGAGGTCAGCACCGGTTGCTACCTCTTCTACCTCGGCAAATCCCATCTCCTTGAATGCCTCACGAAGACGACCAACGCTGCCCTTGCCAAACTGGCCAACAAATGAAGGAGCCACAATTGGCACAACGGTATAACCCTCATTGATAGCCTGAATTACCTGGAAAATCTGGCTCTTATCGGCAATTGCGCCAAAGGGGCAGTTGACCAGGCACTGACCACAAGATACGCACTTCTCGTAATCAATGTCTGCGCGACCGTGCTCATCAGAGCCAATAGCGTCCATACCACAAGCAGCAGCGCAAGGACGTACGTGGTGATGAATTGCCTGGTACGGACAAACCTTGAAGCACATACCGCACTGAATGCACTTTTCCTGGTCAATATATGCCTTTTTGTCCACAAAGCTAATTGCCTCTTTAGGGCAAATCTCTCGACAAGGGTGTGCAAGACAACCCTGGCACGCATTGGTAACGCGATACACGTTGTCCTCGCATGCGTTGCACGCAAACTTGACAATGTTGATCAGCGGTGGCTGGTAATAAACCTCTGGTCGAGAAGCCTCTTCCAAGCCGTCAGATATTTGCTCGGGTTGATCAACACCCTGCATAGGCATACCCATAGTCATGCGGATGCGCTCACCAACAATCGCGCGCTCCAAGAAGACGCTTTCGCGATACGTTGCAATATCACCAGGAATAATCTTGTAAGGCAGCTCTTCCATCTGACGAGCAATTTCATCAACGCTCTTGTCTGCTTTTTCATACGCAAGCGCTGAAACCTCTTTAAATACCTTCCTGCGAATTTCAGTCAGGTTGGTATAGACACCTCGCATTGTGCCAGGCATTTCTCCCCCTCCTCGTTCACTTTATGCACGTCTGGGTAACGTATTTGCACAAAATGAAAGTATGTCTCGATTACAAAGTATGTACTATTAGTCCACCTCAGTGACACCAAAATAAGAAAATCGCTCTGGAATATTTGTTTTAATCACAATTTTTGCGCCCGTGACTGGGTGAATAAATCCAACGCGATATGCATGCAGCATTAACGGCTGCGCTTTATGTTTCTTTTTTGCTCCGCGCTGCAAAGAAGACACTCCTCCGTATAACGCATCTCCTACCAGAGGAAATCCAAATGACGAGAGGTGCACTCTAATTTGATGCTTTCTTCCTGTCAGCAAATTGACCAGCAACAAGCTCTGAGTTTGACCTTGCGCAGACGATGCAACCTTAATGAGGCGCACCTCCGTTTGAGAAGGTTTGCCTGTTGCTGAGACCCTCATCTTTTGAGCATCATGCCTATCTTTTCCAATTGCCTTATCTATCAGCAGTTTATTTGGTCCAAATGCTCCTTTAACCGCTGCAAGATACTCTTTGGAAAGCTCCTTGGAGGCAATAAGCTGGTCAAACTGTACCTGCGTTTCTTTTTTGAGCGAGAAGAGCACTATGCCCGTAGTCTCCTTATCAAGACGATTCAATGCTTGGACCTGGGAAAGATTTACCTCTGTTGGACTCTCAAGTGCGCTGAGTTTCTCGCAAACCGCGTCGGTTAACGAGGGTTCATTGGTGCCGTCTGCATGAACGATAATTCCCGCAGGTTTATTTACGGCAAGCAGATACTCATCTTTATACAAAATCTCAAGATTACTGTCAGTCTGAGGCTCATCCATGCTACTCACCTCGCTTAACCACATACCGCTGCTCAGAAAGCACCTGAGCAAATGACTCAATTGTGCTCCACACATGATCGGTGCGGCGCCAGGCAACGCTGACCGAGTACGACATCTCTTTTCCCAGCTCAATAATGTGGAGACCAGATGTTTCAAAGTCGTAGTAAGAAGAAGCAACCAGCTCTGATGGTAAGAAGCACGCGCCAACTCCTCTCATGGCAAGGGCCAAAAGCGTCTCGGAGTTTCTGGACATAACCTTGATGGTGGGAGATATGCCCGATGCCGCAAACGCATGGCGAGCAAAACTACCTGCGATGTCTCGTTTACCAACTGTTAAGAAGGGGCAAGCTTCCAAAGCCGTGAGCTTTCCCGTCTTTTTGACTTGCGAGACAACCGAGTCAACCTTATCTGCATACAGAGACTCAAGAAGCGCTTGAGAGACAACCAGAACGATCTTCTCGTCAAACAGTTTTTTAACAACAAGGTCATATGATGTGGAATTGACGGTTGCAACAATCAAGTCAAGTTGGCCTTCGGACAGCCACTCAACTAGCTCGTCATTCTCGCCCTCATCAAGCTCAATGGAGATGTTTGGGTGCAGTTTTTGGAAAGCGGCAATGGAGCGCGGCATGATGATGTGGCCTCGTGTTGCGGTGACACCAACACGCAGGCGACCTCGCTCATTACCTGCAATATCAAGAAACTCTTGATCCATGGCGCGACGCTGTGCTTGGAATTTGCGCGCATACCGCAAGAACTCTTCTCCTGCAAACGTTAGCGACAGCGGGACGGTGCGTTCCAGCAGCTTAGAGCCAAGTTCTTTTTCTGCAGCGGCAATATTTGCCGAGAGCGTTTGCTGCGTTACACTCAGGCGCTCAGCTGCCTTAGTGAAGCTCTTTTCTTCTGCAACAGCAACAAAATAATCCATGGTCTGAAAGTTCATTTTTGCTCCCACTATATTACAAAAATTACTTGTAATTATAACCATTGAAAACAGTTGGACTTCAACTTCTTAGTTGCCTACTCTATTTACATAAGAAATTCGTTTGGAGTGGATGCATGGTAGAGCTAATAGTACTAAGTGCCTTTGCGGTGATGCTCATCGTAGGTACAGCCCTATCTTTTCCCCTTACATATATCTTGACCATTGGTTTCTTCCTCTTTTTTGGTTACGGACTTTCTCGTAAAATCTCCGCAAAAAAGCTTTTATTAGCAGCCTTTGAATCTGTCTGGGAAGTTAAAACAATCATTGCGCTGTTTGCTGTGGTTGGCGCTATGAGTGCTGCCTGGCGTGCAGCGGGAACTATTCCAGAAATTGTCAGCATTTCTGCCTCGCTTATTTCTCCGTCTATCTTCATTCTGGCAACATTCTTGCTCTGCACCATGATGTCTATGCTTCTGGGTACCGCATTTGGTACTGCTGCAACCATGGGAATCATCTGCATGTCTATTGGTAAGGCAATTGGAGCAAGCGAGTTCTTTATTGGTGGCGCTGTCCTTGCGGGTAGCTACTTTGGAGATCGTTGCTCCCCTATGTCAACCAGTGCAATTCTTGTTTCACAACTTACCGATACTAATCTATCCAAAAACATTAACCGTATGCTTCGAACCAGCGTAGTGCCCTTTATTGCCGCATGCGCTATCTATGTAGCGTGGGACTTCTTTATGGCAAACACGGGAACAATCCCCGATGTCACTGGTCTTCTCAGCCGCTCTTTTAGGCTCTCTTTAATTTCACTCACACCAGCACTTCTTGTCATTGTCTTCTCGCTTCTTAAGGTTGATGTCATTGTTACCATGGCTTCCAGCCTGGTACTTGCTTGCATTCTCTGCGTTACCATTCAGCGCGTCCCTCTTGCCGACCTGCCAGTCATTCTGCTCTTTGGCCTTCGTGCTCCAGGTGCTTCCGTTGCAAACATGGTTAATGGTGGCGGCGTTTTTTCCATGATGAACGTCTTGACGATTGTCACCATCTCTTCAAGCTACGCTGGTCTTTTCCAGACAACTGGCCTGCTTCGCCGTATGTGCCAGCTGGTAGCTGACCTCTCCGATAACTCCACGCCTTTCTTTGGCGTTCTGATTACCAGCATGTTTACCTCAATGGTTTCTTGTAACCAGACGCTGGCTATTATGCTTACAAACGATCTATGTGAGAATGCAGAAAACTCTTCCAGCGCCCTTGCTTTGGATATCGAGAATAGCGCTGTAATTCTTGCTCCACTGGTACCGTGGTCCATTTCAAACATCTCGGTGCTCTCTGCAATTGGTGCACCTTCTATGAGCCTTCTAGCTGCAAGTTTCCTCTACTTGCTGCCTCTTTGGACTCTGGGAATTTCTCTGTGGCTCCATCGCCGCCCAACAAAAATTGACGGTCATCGTGCTCGTTGGCTTGGCCTTACCTCTGACGACGTCCGCAGCTGCTCATGGCCTCACGTGCAGGACGAAGACACAACAGATACAACTGCAAGCCTTCCTGTCGTTAAAGTTGCCTAATAAAACAAACCCTCCCGAGTCACAGACACGAGAGGGTTTAAATTTAACTTCTAGTCCTATTGTTACTGTCTGGCTTTTACCTCAGCAACAAGCTGGTCAGCAGGTACTTGTACCTGCTCGTGAGACTCCATATCACGAAGGGTTACCGCACCAGCTTCAACCTCATCTGGGCCAATAACCACGCAAAGCGTTGCGCCCATCTTATCTGCCTGCTTAAACTGAGCCTTCAGCGAACGACCAGTGCGGTCAGCCTCACATCTAATACCAGCCTCACGCAACGCCAGCACGACATCAAATACAACAGGAGCCTGTTCAGCGCCTGCGCAAGCAACATACACACAGCTTGGAGCCGCTGGCTCAGCTGCAACACCAAGAGCTTCTAGCGCCAGCATAATGCGCTCAAAGCCAACAGCAAATCCAACGCCTGGGGTTGGCTTTCCGCCTTCAAGCTCAACAAGACCGTCATAACGGCCACCGCCGCCGATAGCGCCAACGCCAGCGTTTGGAATCTCTACCTCAAAAACAGTACGTGTGTAGTAATCCAGACCGCGAACAAGCGTTGGATCCTCAACGTATGAAATACCAGCAGCGTCCAAATATGCCTTGACCTGCTCATAGTGAGCACGGCAATCATCACACAGGTTGTCAGAAATCAGTGGAGCATCCTTCATAACCGCGTGGCAGCTCTCATTTTTGCAGTCAAACGCACGAAGCGGATTAATCTCTGCTCGCTCAAGACAGTCCTCACACATCTCATCCTTGTGATCAAGAATGAACTGCTTGACCTTCTCGCGATATGCTGGGCGGCACTCCGCGTCACCCATGGAGTTAATCATGAGCTTCATATCAGCTGACGAGAAACCCATCTGCTCGTAAAACTTTATCAACATGATGATGGACTCTGCATCGGCAGCTGGATCAGAGGCTCCAAGCCACTCAACACCTACCTGGTGGAACTGGCGCAGACGGCCTTTCTGAGGGCGCTCTCCCCTGAACATTGACTCGGCGTACCAAAGTTTTGCAGGAGTTCCTCCCTGTGGCACAAAGTTGTGCTCAACTGCAGCGCGGACCACACCAGCAGTTCCCTCAGGACGCATAGCCATACGCTGACGAGGCTTAAGACCGGACTCATTGCCGGCAGCCAGCAAATCATCAAGTAGCGCGCCTGAAAAAACGCGGAACATCTCTTTGCGTACGACATCGGTTGACTCACCAATACCGTGAACAAAGGTATCTACCTGCTCAAGCGCAGGAGTCTCAATGCGGTCAAAACCATAAGTACCAAACAGATGGCGGGCAACATCTTGCATATGCTCCCAAGAGCGCATATAGCCGCCGTAAAGATCTTCGGTACCTTGAATTCTCTGACCCATGAATCCTCCTTGTTACAAACATAGATGTTTCTAGTTTACCCATGAGAGACAGCTCTGGCGCAGAAAAGCTTTTATAACTTTTGAAACCTATGAAAAAATCCGATTATTTTCTAGAAAACGTGAAAAAGTGCTTATGTGAGGGTTGCATTTTAATTCCTACCATTTAGTATGAATTAGCGGATTTTGGGGTATGACAAAAACATCAGTGACATTGGCGTTTGTCTTTGCCACAAAACCGCACTAGCACAAGGTTTTGCTCGCCCTAGAGCTGCCCAAACTTGCTAGTCACAAACGTATCACGTGCTTGCACGTAGAGATATTTGGAGAGAGATTTATGGCAACTGAGCTACTCCGTGTGAACGGAATTTCCGCAGGTACCGAGGAGAAATCCATCCTGCATTCAATTGATCTGAGCATTGGTGATGGCCAGGCTCACGTTCTGATGGGACCTAACGGCGCAGGTAAATCAACACTTGGCCGCGTCATTATGGGTGATCCTACCTATAAGATTACCGAAGGTTCTCTTATCTTTAACGGCGAGGATGTAACTGAGCTTGCTGCAGATAAGCGCTCCCTTGCGGGCATCTTCCTCTCCTACCAGGCACCTGTTGAGGTTCCTGGCGTTCCTCTTTATTCATTCCTGCGCACCATTACACAGATGCGCCCTGAGCTTAAGATGACTGCTCGTCAGTTCCGTCAGCGTGTTGGCCAGATTTCTGATCAGCTTGAACTTGATCAGGGCTTCTTGATGCGTGAGCTTAACGTTGGCTTCTCTGGTGGCGAGAAGAAAAAGGTTGAGATGCTCCAGCTTCTGCTGCTTCAGCCTAAACTTGCCATTCTCGATGAGACAGACTCTGGTTTGGACGTTGACGCGCTCTCTGTTGTTTCAAAGGGCATTCAGGCCTATCGCGAGACCTGCGACGGCTCGCTGCTCATCATTACTCACAACACCCGCATTCTTGAGCGCCTTGAGATTGACCGCACTCACGTCATGGTTAAGGGTCACCTGGTGGCAGATGGTCCTGCTGACCTTATCAACCAGATTGACCACGAGGGCTTTGAGCGTTTTGAGAACCAGTCTGATGAGGGCGGTGCTAACTAGTGAGCGAGAAGAAGCGATCTGAGGTCGCTGACGTAGACCGCTCGCTCTACGACTTCACCAAGTCCGAAGAGGGTTACGAGCGCTACGATGATGGCCTTACGCCAGAAATTGTGCGTGCTATTTCCGAGAAAAAAGAAGAGCCTGAGTGGATGCTCCAGATGAGGTTGTCGGCCCTGGAAACCTATCACCAGCGCCAGATGGCTACCAACTGGGGACCTTCTATTGCAGGTCTAGATTTGAATCATATCTCCACGTATGTCTCGCCAAAGACTCAGCAGGCAAATAGCTGGGACGACGTACCTGAGGATATTAGGGATACCTTTGATCGTTTGGGCATTCCACAGGCAGAGGCAGAGAGCCTTGCTGGTGTTGGTGCTCAGTACGATTCTGAGATTGTCTATCACAACATGCGTGAGGAAGTTGCTGAGCAGGGTGTTATTTACACCACTATTGAGGATGCTCTGCACGATCCACAGTGGGAGCCTGTTGTTAAAGAGTACTTTGGCAAGCTGATTCCTCCTTCAGACCACAAGTTTGCGGCGCTGCACTATGCCGTGTGGTCTGGCGGTTCTTTTGTCTATGTTCCTAAAAATGTCACTCTGGACTACCCACTTCAGAGTTACTTCAGACTGAATGCTCAGGGTGCTGGCCAGTTTGAGCACACGCTTATTATTGTTGAGGAAGGCGCTGACCTGCACTTTATTGAGGGCTGTTCTGCACCTAAATACTATGCAGCAAACCTCCATGCAGGAGCTGTTGAGCTCTTTGTTAAGGACGGCGCTCGTCTGCGTTATTCGACCATCGAAAACTGGTCCAAGAACATGTACAACCTCAACACCAAACGCGCCATCATTGGCAGCAATGCAAAGATGGAGTGGGTCTCGGGCTCTTTTGGTAGCCACGTTTCCTACCTCTACCCTTCTACCATTATGAACGGCGATTCCTCTAACTGCGAGTTCACCGGTATTACGTTTGCAGGAGCTACACAGGACCTGGATACAGGCTGCAAGGTTATTATCAACGGCTCCAATAACTCGGCAAACGTTGACACCAAGTCCATCTCCAAGGATGGCGGCGTCAACACCTTCCGCTCTGCAGTTACCGTTGGTCGCAAGGCAGAAAACGCTCGCGTGGCGTTCTCGTGCCAGTCGCTGATGCTGGATAACATCAGCCGTTCCGACACCATTCCAGAGATGGATGTCCGCAATGCAACTGCTCAGATTGGCCACGAGGCAACTATTGGCCGTATTTCTGACGACACCGTTTTGTACCTAATGAGCCGCGGTTGCTCTGAGGCTGAGGCTCGCACCATGGTAGTCAACGGATTTGCAAACCCTGTCTCAAAGGAACTCCCTATGGAGTACGCCGTTGAGATGAACAATCTAATTAAACTTGAGATGGAAGGAGCGATTGGCTAATGGATAACGTTTTGATTAATCGCGCCAACGTTCCTGCAGCTCAGACATGGAACCGTCTACGCGCTAACTCTTTGTCAGTTTCTGTCCCAAATCACGCTGATGCAGGCAAAGTGTACCTACCTCTGCCTCGCCTTTTTGAGCGCATTGAATGTGGAATGGGCCAGGAGGTTACAGACTACGTAGAGTCTCAGGCATTCAAGTCCGATTTCTACAACGTTCCCGCTCATACCAGGCGAGAAAATCCAATTGTTGTTGCCGTTTCTGCAACTCAAAACCAGTGCGCTAACACCGGCGTTATCGTGCGTGAAGGCGCTGAGGCTACTGTAGTTATCGCCGCTTTTGCGGGCGATGCGGGCGACGTCGACGACGCGGCTGCAGGCAGCGACGCGAACGACGATGTGCTTCCAACCAGCGCTGCGCTCACCCGCATTGTGGTTGAGGCTGGTGCAAAGCTGCACCTTATTGAGATGCTTGGCGTCAACGAGGGCCAGCAGCACCTTGAAAGCGTTGGCCTCGAGATTCACCAGAACGCGGCTGTTGATGTTAAGCAGTACGCTCTGGGTGGATCAACCATCGGTCTTGGACTCACCGCTAACTTAGTTGGTGCTCGAGCTCGCCTTGACCTCAACAATCGCTATCACGCCACTCACGAAGAGACGCTTGATATCAACCACCTAGTACGCATGCGTGGTACCTCTACGCGCGCGCAGCTCACCGAGTCTGGCGTCCTTAACGAGGCAGCTAAGAAGACGCTTCGCGCAACCATCGATCTTGTCCGCGGTGCAAAGGATGCCCAGGGCAACGAGATTGAAACGGTCATGATTCTTGGTGACGACGTTGTCAACAAGACCATGCCTGTTATTCTCTGTGATGAGGACGATGTTGCTGGTAACCACGGAGCTACCATCGGATCCGTCTCCCCTGAGCAACTTGATTACCTTGCAGCTCGAGGACTTTCTCGCCAGGCTGCTGAGCAGCTGTTTATACGCGCTCTCTTTGAAGACGCCATCATCAACGCGCCTGAGGAGATTTCCCACCGCGTGGCTGTTGAGCGTTGCGAGGCTGAGCTGGGCGCAGAAATTGCTCACGACTATGACGAAGCTGCAGCTAGTGACGATGCAGCTGGCAACTCCCTGGCTGCCAGTGATGGCAGGGATTCCGACGCTGAAGCCGATTCCAACAAAGGTGGTGTCGCGTAATGACCGACGCAGAAGTTGCTCAGATTACCGATAACCCTTACAAGGCAGATTTTCCGCTTCTGGCAGCAAATCCCGAGGTAGCTTACTTGGACAGTGCTGCTACTTCTCAGCGCCCACGCGAGGTTATTGAGGCGCAGTCGCGCTTCTACGAGACCATGAACGCAAACGCTCTACGCGGACTGTATCGTTGGAGTGTGGAAGCAACCGCAGCTATCGAGGGCGCTCGCGCTTCGATCGCAAAGTTCATTGGTGCTGTCGATAAAAACGGCAAGCCAGAAGACCGTCAGATTATCTTTACGCGCAACACTTCTGAGGCGCTTAATCTGGTTGCTTCAAGCCTTGGTCGCTATGCGCTTAAACCAGGCGATGACGTGGTCATTTCCATCATGGAGCATCACTCTAACATCATCCCTTGGCAGCAGATTTGCAAGGCTACCGGCGCTAACCTGGTGTACCTGCGCATGAACTCGCAGTACCAGATTACGCCTGAAGAGATTGCGTCAAAGATCACCGAGCGAGCAAAGATTGTCTCTGTCACACACGTCTCTAACGTGCTGGGCACTCGCAACGACATCAAGGCCATTGCCAAGCGCGCTCACACTGTGGGCGCCTACATGGTTGTCGACGCTGCCCAGTCTGCGCCTCACATCCCTATTGACGTGCACGATCTTGACTGCGATTTGCTGGCTTTCTCGGCACACAAGATGTGCGGACCTATGGGCATTGGCGTGCTTTGGGGCCGCTCCGAGCTGCTCGATGCCATGCCTCCATTCCTTACTGGCGGAGAGATGATTGATTCCGTCACCGAAACCAGCGCCGTTTGGGCTCCTGTTCCCGAGAAGTTTGAGGCGGGCACGCAGGACGCTGCAGGTATCTATGCTACCGGCGCCGCTGTCGAATACCTCAACGGCTTGGACATGACAAAGATCGAGAAGCGAGAAGAACTTCTCGCCAGGTACTTGGTGCAGCAACTGTGCACGCTGGACTTTGTTGACATCGTTGGCTCCAAGCTGGGACAGAATCACGTGGGCGCTGTGGCGTTTAACGTGCGCGGCGTTCATCCACACGACGTCTCGAGCATCCTAGACATGAACAACGTTTGCATTCGTGCTGGTCATCACTGTGCCGAGCCGCTTTTGATTGAGCTGCACGAGTCCAGCACCTGCCGCGCATCCGTTGCGTTCTACAACGATAAACACGACATTGACCAGCTCATCGAGGGTCTTAACCAGGTATGGAAGATCTTTGGCAGCGCGGTCAGCAACAAATAAAACAAGGAGTTGAAATAAGTGGCAGCAAACGACCTGTATAACGCTGAGTTTATGGACCACGTTTCTCACCCCGATTACAAATATCAGATGGACAACCCAACCGTCTCCCACGAGGGCGTTAACCCTTCTTGTGGCGATGAGCTCACCTTTTCCGTGCGCATAGAGGGCGGCAAGATTGCCGAGGCTGCTTTTGTGGGCAGCGGATGTGCAATCTCTCAGGCATCGGCCGATATTATGAGCGATCTGATGATCGACCGCACCCCAGAAGAGGCCATTGAGCTTTGCAAACTCTTTGGACGCATGATTCGCGGAGAAGAGACCGACGAGGCCGCGCTTGACCAGCTGGAAGATGCCAACATTCTGCACGACATCGCTCACATGCCCGCACGCGTTAAGTGCGCCGAGCTGGCATGGCATACGCTCGAGGAGATGCTTGAGGCCCACAGCAGCGGTTCTGCCGCAGCCGGTGCGTCTACCACCGAGGACGGTACCGAGAGCAAGCGTGCCGAGGACGGCGCCGAGAGCAAGCACGCCGAGGACGGCGAGTAGCCGTGGCCGGAATGTTCTCTACAAAGGGAATGTACGCGCTCCGCGCAATGGCTGACTTGGCTGTTCACGAGGGATGGGTCTCGCTGGGCGACGTTTCCGAGCGCCAGAACATCTCGCGCAAGTACCTTGAGCAGGTCATTGCCCTGATGCACAAGGCTGGATACGTCGAGAGTCTGCGCGGAAAGGGCGGCGGCTATCGCCTCACGCGCAAGCCCGAGGACTACACGCTGGGTGAGATTCTTCGCGCAGCCGAAGGCAATCTTGCTCCCGCTAGCTGCTTGAACTGCACAAACACCACCCTCTGTCCTCAGATGGAGTCCTGCACCACCATCAACATTTGGCGTGACCTTGGCCGCATGACCTCCAGTTTCCTGGACAGCAAGACGCTCGCGGACATCGCCCAAAACGAAGGCAACATGCACGTCTCCCCCGCCGACAACCCTACCGCTGAGTAAGCGTTTAAGCTGCGGTTTTATTGTCGTGTGCGGTGGTGCTTCATGACAAGAGGGCTCTGAAGTGCACCGGGTTTCTCGCGAGAAAGACGCACCAGGAGTGCGGCGAATGCAAGCCGAGTGCGCGCCTGATTTCTGCAAAGAATCTGTAAATTTTGCCTGAAAACACCAAAGAATCTGTGGATTTGCCTGATTTTATTAAAGAATCTGTGTCAGATTTACAGATTCTTTGCACTTTTCAGGCAACTTAAAAGGGTCTCAGGCTCGCTTATCCTGAATTTAACGGAGCTTTTCTAGCTCACTCCACAATTTAATTCGTTTAGCTCTTTCCGTTTTTCTGCGATCAGATGATGTGTGTCTTCTTGGTATTTCCAGCTGATTTCTAATTGAATTAAACATGTTATCCATAAAAATGATGTCGTCATACTCAGCTTTTCCAATAACAAACTCCAATATTCCAGCTGAAACGAGTTCGTTATTACGCTGATAGTCACGCATTGAAACATCTGCTAATTCATGTACGGCCCCATTGTATTCAATGGCTGCTTGTCTATTTGTGTCTGCATCGTAGTTACCCTTCGAAAGCAATAAATCGATAGCCCTTGTTTTCTCTGTAAGTTCTCTGCTCTTTAATTGCTGAATCCTTACTTCCTTATTTAGCTCAACCTTAGGAATTGCATAACCACCTGCGGACACAGGAAGAGAAGCGCGAAGAGCAAGTTTGACTTCCATCGGAGAAGCAGCATTATCAAAAGAATACGATGATGCTAATCTTGCATTACTTATTCCGTTACATCTAGAAACTGAGGATAAATAACGCTCAAAGTCTACCTTTTGAAAAACTGGATCATACCAATTAGATCTCAATTCAGAGGTAGATGGGTCGATAACATACCTACCTTGGAATTCTGAAATTAGCATCACTGTTTCTAGTAATGTTTGTTCTTGGGCCATTTCAATCATGAGTTCAAAAGGTGACGCCACTTTAATCGCTGATGTACCAAGACTCAACTCCATACACGGAGTTTGCGCAAAATGAGACGAAGTGTGAAATTTTATTCTGCTCGATTGATAGGTATTTTTCTTCTCGTCAACTACCAACTCAATTGGTTCAGTCAGCATTATTCCTAAGCTAGAAAATACCTTCTCCTTGATTTGACCAAGCTCCAAAGTTAAAAACTCTGTATGAATTCCGGTACTCGAAGAGTCACGGTGAATCAGTCCGTGACCCTTAATTCTCATAGCACGGAATAATTGTAGAGCGGTTGTATGTGATAGATAAAATTCCATAAGCCCATAGTATTTTCTTAAGAAAAACTTGCAACCTATGTCGCTGATTGTAGATAAGCGACATAGGTTGTAAAACTGCAGGTCAGGCAAACCTGTCAGAAAATCATTACCACTAAATACCCAGCTAGCGGCGTTAGACCTTCTCTGCGACGTATTCTTGGTCAAATTTTGGTCAAATTCAATTTGCACCAAATTCGCAATTTTCATTTCTGCTGTAAGAATGTACTGAGGCGAGAAGACTAATTTTCCTTGTACAAAAATTGCCTAAAAAGTTAAAAGAATCTGTAAAATGGCCACAGAATCTTTGACAAAATCAGGCAAATCCACAGATTCTTTGCCAAGTTTAAGCAAAATATACCGAATCTTTTCACTTTTCAGGCACACATTAGGGCGCACTTATCGCACCCACATTTCGCGAGAAGGACGTGCTGGGTGCATGTCTTTCGCACATGCCAGCCCAAACAAAAAACGGACCTGGAAAAAATCCAGGTCCGTTGTTTTAACTAGCTGCGAGCGTGCGTCGCTTCGATGCGCGCCCAGCGTATGCTGCAGGTTAGTTCCAAGCCTTACCGTCGGAACCAAACTCGCGGATGAGCTCCTTGGTGCGCTCGATGATTGCCTCGCGACCAGGCTTCAGAAGCTTACGAGGATCGTAACCCTTGCCGTCGTCGACAAGGCCAGCCTCAACGTACTTCTTGGTTGCCTCAGCAAAGACAAGCTGAAGATCAGTGTTGACGTTAATCTTGGAGATGCCCATAGAGATAGCCTTCTGAACCTGCTCTACAGGAATGCCGGTGCCACCGTGGAGAACAAGTGGAAGATCGCCAACGCGCTCCTTGATAGCCTTGAGCTGATCGAAGGAGAGGCCCTCCCAGTTAGCTGGGTAGATACCGTGAATGTTGCCGATGCCGCATGCAAGGAAGTCAACACCCAGGTCAGCAATCTTTGCGCACTGCTCAGGATCAGCAAGCTCGCCCTTAGCGGTAACGCCGTCCTCGGTGCCGCCGATGCCGCCGACCTCAGCCTCAACAGAAATACCCTTTGCGTGAGCCGCCTTTACGACCTCTTCGGTGCGCTTAAGGTTGGTCTCAAAATCTGGCTCGTGAGAACCATCGTACATAATGGAAGTAAATCCAGCCTCGATGCACTTGAATGCATCCTCGTATGAACCGTGATCAAGGTGGAGAGCAACTGGAACAGTGATGTTCTTGTCCTCAACAAGACGACGAACCATGTCTGCAACAACGCGGTAGCTTACCTGCCACTTTGCTGCGCCGCTGGTGCACTGAATGATGACAGGAGACTGAAGCTCTTCTGCTGCATCAAGGATTGCTGCGGTCCACTCAAGGTTGTTCTCGTTGAATGCACCGATGCCATAGTGGCCCTTCTCGGCACTCTGGAGCATGGCTTTTGCGCTTACAAGCATGCTAAACCTCCGTTTGACGGAAAACTGATACATATAAATGATACCTTGTTTCATCACCTTTGATGCGGTCGTTTTTAACAAACATCGCGGGAAATCCGGCGCGTGCTCGGGCGAGAAACCCGACGCGTTCTCGGGCGAGAAACCCACGCTGCAGAAACATTACGGAACCGTCGCATCGGCGACAACTAGACAGGGTTTCTCGGCAGCTGATGTTGCGATTTAGCGACGAAACATTACATCTTCACAAAAATGAGGTAGGCTATCAGTTCGAAGAAAGGAGCATCTTGTGAGCTATAAGCACTTTGATGCAGACAAAACTCGATTAGCTTCGCCTGCTCAGCCTACAGATGAGGCAACAAACGAGAAGCCCAGCCTTCTGAAGGACGTCTCAATTACCCAAATTTTGGCAACATCGCTTGCCGCGGTGACCGCGTTTGTACTGTCAAATCAGATTGGTATTGCAGGCTCGATTATCGGCGTGGCCGTTGGTGCCGCCGCCTCGGCGCTTGCTTCGCAGATTTACCAGAACGTTATCAGGCGCTCCACGCATAAATTCCGCGCTGGCGACAACGATGAATATAATCAGCAGGCATATCCAAACAGCAGCCAAACAACGCTTGAAGGCACACAATATATGCCTCAAGCCCAATATGCACCTTCTCGCGATTATTATCCCAGCGCTGACTCTGGTACAGGGCAGTCTTCGCAGGTAAATCGCACGCCAACACTGTCTCGCAAGCGCGTAAGAGCGCTGACTATCGTGACTATTATTTCAATTATCTTTACCATTTCTGCCGTCATTCTTTATGCAATGTTCCTCAGCTATATCACCGACGGATCTGGCTTGGGACCAAAGGTCAGCACAACCCCAGTTGTTACGGAAAAAACTACGAATACCAGCAATTCGACGGATAAGAAAGACGATTCCAGCTCTTCTAGCGAGAAGACCGACGAGTCAAGCAAGTCCACTGATTCCAAGGATTCCTCTTCGGAGAGCACTGACTCCAAGAAATCAGAGACCACCAGCTCCGACAGCTCGTCTAGTTCGGAAAAGACCAGCGACTCTAGCAGCTCAAGTAGCTCGTCTGAGAGTAATTCTTCTAGTAACAACTCCGGAACGGGCAGCTCAAACAGCAATTCTGGTTCCAATCAAAACTCTGGCTCCGGCAATAGTTCTAGCAGCGGATCCAGCGGCTCTGGCTCAAACAGCTCCAACGGAGGCAACTAAGTCGCGGTCTCATCACGGGCGGCACACCTAACAGCAACAACAAACAGCAGCTCACTCTGAGCTTGCTACAGAAAGGATGGGTATGGAAACCATTAATGCATGGAAAAAGTACACCTCGGAGGACCTGGACAAACTCCAGTCGTTTACCGAGGGCTACAGAAAGTTTATCTCCGAGAACAAGACTGAGCGCGAGTGCGCCGCAAGCGCTATCAAGCTTGCCGAAGCAGCAGGTTACGTTAAGCTTTCTGACGCCATCGCTGCAGGTAAAACCCTCAAGGCTGGCGACAAAGTCTATGCAGACATTCGTGGCAAGTCCGTCATCTTTGTCCAGATTGGTACCAAATCCCTGGAAGAGGGTCTTAACATCCTTGGTGCTCACATCGACTCCCCTCGCCTGGATGTCAAGCAGAACCCTCTTGAGGAGCGCAACGAGCTTGCTACCCTTGACACCCACTACTACGGCGGCGTCAAAAAGTACCAGTGGGTCACCATTCCTCTGGCAATTCATGGCGTTCTTGCACTTAAAGACGGTAGCGTCGTAAACGTATGCGTTGGCGAGGATCCAACTGACCCTGTTTTCTGCATCTCCGACCTTCTCATCCACTTGAGCGCTGAGCAGCTTGGAAAGACTGCTTCTAAGGTCATCGAGGGCGAAATGCTGGATCTTATTGTTGGCAATCGTCCACTTGTTTGGGGCCAGAATGGCGAGAAACCCGCTGATGCAGAGGGCGACGAGCCAAAGGAAGCCGTTAAGGCTAACGTCATCAATATCCTGAAGGACCTCTACGGTATTGAGGAAGCAGACCTTCTCTCCGCTGAGCTTGAGATTGTTCCTGCAGGTCCTGCTCGCGACATGGGCTTTGATCGCTCCATGATTTTGGGCTATGGTCACGACGACCGCAGCTGCTCCTACCCTTCCCTGATTGCGCAGCTTGAGTGCGACACTCCTGCACGTACCTCCGTCACCATCCTGACCGACAAGGAAGAGATTGGCTCCGTTGGCGCTACTGGCATGAACTCCCTCTTCTTTGAGAACGTCATGGCAGAGGTTCTGGCGCTTGCCGGTTTTGAGTCTCCACTTTCTCTGCGCCGCTGCATGGCCAACTCCTACATGCTCTCCAGCGACGTTTCTGCTGGTTATGACCCTAGCTTTACGGGCAGCTTTGAAATCAAGAACTCTGCCATCATGGGTCACGGCCTTGCATTCAACAAGTTCACTGGTAGTGGCGGCAAGTTTGGCTCCAACGATGCTGATGCCGAGTATGTTGCGCTGATTCGCCGCATTATGGACAACGCCGGCGTTCAGTTCCAGACCGCAGAGCTCGGTCGCGTTGACGCTGGTGGCGGCGGAACCATCGCATACATGCTTGCTAAATATGGCATGCACGTCATCGACTGCGGCGTTCCTGTTCTCTCCATGCACGCACCTTGGGAGATTGCAAACAAGGCAGACATCTACGAGGCATATCGCGGATATCGTGCATTCCTCGAGTTCAGCGAGTAATCGAGTCGCATACATTAGCAGCGCACATAAATTCCGTACGCAAATCAAGCTAACAAGAAAGACGTGAGAGACAAACTCTCACGTCTTTTTCTGTATCAAATCCAAGGCGAGAAACCCATCCAGCCCGCAGCAACGCATCCCATTTCTTGGACACGAGAAATAGGAGGCAGTTCAAAACACACCTAAGTCGGATAATCTGTTAAAAAGACGTATACATGACGCTGAAAATACCTCAATCATGCAGATTATCGTCATTAGATGTGTAAAATGCCCGCAATTGAGCAGAATATCCGACTTAGGTGTGTTCCGTAGATACAGAATTTATCGATAGTTAAATTTCTTATATAAGTCTATTCATGTTTAAGCATATTAGATGAAGTTTATGCATAGAGATGCATATCAGGTAGTGCGACCGACTAGCTGCCTGCTATCTTGATTAAGAACATGTCGATTCTTCGGCAGAACCTACCAAAGCTGCGCTATTTTGTACGCCAGGCCTCAAAGCCAACGCTAACACGCTGCAGAATCATAATTACTCGCACAATGAACTGCCTCCCATTTCTTATGTCCAAGAAATGGGAGGCAGTTCAATCGCGCTCGTAAAGGATAACTATCCCAGCAACGAAAGCACTTCTCGCTTGGCAGCCAAAAACTCTGCGCTCAAGTCGAACGATGCCAGGTCAGTACCTTGACCAGCGCCTTTGCCAGAGTCTGCATCCACCGCATCAGCGCAGCCCTGCGGCTCAACAACACCCACAATCTTGGTTACCACACCCTGCGCGGGACTGCCCGCCATTACGTAAATGCGAGAAGCCATGGCAACTGCTTCGTCAACGTCGTGCGTGATCACCAGTACCGAGAGGCCAAACTCCTTCACGGAAGACATGAGCCACGCACGCATTTCTCGCCGTGTGAGGGCATCAAGTGCCGAGAAGGGCTCGTCCAGCAGCATAATGTCTGAGCCAATGAGCGCCGTGCGCAGGAACGCAACACGCTGCCTCATGCCACCTGAGAGCTCGTGAGGCCAGCTTTGTGCCACGCGCTCAAGTCCACCGCGTTCCAGCATCTCCTGGGCCCGTGCGCGCGCCTCAGAGCGCGAGACGCCCTTCAGCTCAAGCGGAAGCGCTACGTTGTCGATGATACGCTTGCTTGGGATGAGCAAATCCTTCTGGAGCATGTAGCCAATATGTCCCGGGTGCCCTGTAACGTCAGCACCATGTAGCAGCACCTTGCCCTCTTGCGGCTGCAGCAGTCCCGCAAGTGCGTGGAGCAGTGTTGTCTTGCCGCAGCCCGAGCGACCAACCAAGCAGGTAATGGTGCCAGGTTGCAGTTCAATCGAGATATCCTGAGCAACTACCTGGCCGTTTCCCCAAACCAGCGTGAGGTTACGCGCCTCAAGCTCCGGCATGCTCCTCTGTGGCTCGCATGCAGGTGCAGCTCCTAGGCTTTTCTCGCCAGAAACGCCCATAGCAGCGCCTTCTGTTATGTCAGTAAGTTTCTTATCCAAGGTACTCACTAGTAAATCCTGCGGATGGGTCAATCTTATTCTCTAGCAGCTGCTGGTTATTGAGCCAGGTGTAGAAACGCTGCCAACGGGCAGAATCAATGACGCCCCACTTCTCAGCGTCGTCAATGTACTTGGCAGCCAAGAACTTCTGAGATGCTTTGACCAGGTCAGCATCAAGTTCTGGAACGGCTTTGAGTAGAATCTCTGCTGCCTCGTCTGGGTTAGAGACGCAGAACTCGTAACCTTTTCTGGTAGCGCTTAAGAAGGCCTTAACAGCGTCTGGATTCTCTTTTGCAAAGCCATCGTTTACCGCAATAACTGGTGTGTAAAAGTCAAAGTTTTGATCAATAGCTGCAAAGGCAAAATAGTTGTACGCAAAGTTCTGAACACGAGCATTTTGAACAGCCCACTGCTCATACACCCAAACAGCATCAAACATCTTTGCTTTTAGGCCAGATACCTCATCATCTACCTCATAAGGTACCATTTTAAGCGTGGAGGGATCTCCTCCATCAGATTCCATAACAGACCTGATAGTAGCCTGTTCAACAGGGAGATTCCACGTTGCGTAGGTACGATCATTAAGGTCACGTGGACGAACAATGTGATCTTCTTCACGGCTCATAATGCCCGAAAGATTGTGCTGAATGATAGCGGCCACCGCGGTATACGGCAACGGATTAGAAGACGAGAGACTGTTAGCAATATAGTCCTGGTAGGTAACGCCCATCTGAGCGCCTCCTGCACCAATCAGCGCATCGGCGCCATCGGCAGGTGGCTGCTGAATAGTTACCTTGAGGCCGACCTCGTCAAAGTAGCCCTTCTCCTGAGCCACATAAATGCCGGTATGGTTAGTGTTTGGAGTGTAATCCAGAGCAAACGTAATCTCTGTGGTACCGCCGGAATTCTGCCCAGCGCCCTTGTTTGCGTTTGCTGGAGCAGACGGCTGCTCAAGCGAGCAACCCGCGCAAAGTCCTGCTGTCGAGAAACCCATCGCAGCTAGAAAGCCTTTTCTTGTTATATCTTTGCGATTAAATGCGTTCATGCGCGTAATCACTTCTTTCTTTGAGTTCCGTCAAAGTTATCGTGCAGATTCTTTGGCATCCTGAGAGGTATCCCAAGGAAGTGCACGCTTTTGGACAAGTTCTACGAGCTTCATCAACACCAGCGACAACGCAGACACCACCACAATTGCCGCAAACATCCTGTCGTACGCAAACGCCTTTCTGACGCGCGTCATATACACGCCCAATCCAGCGTCGCCTCCCAGCCATTCTGCAATTACCGCGCCAATTACGGCGTAGGTCACACTCATTTTAAGTCCCGAGAAAAACTGTGGTGCAGCAGCAGCCAACTTGACGTGCCAAAAAATCTGCACACGACTAGCTCCCATGGTGGTCATCAGGTCAACCATATCAGGATCAATTGCTTTAAATGCCGAGTTCAACGCCACGGTAATAGGGAAAAACGTTGAAATGGCCACAAGAACAATCTTTGGCAAAAGACCATAACCCAGCCAAAGCACCAGAAGCGGCGCGATAGTCACAATAGGAATAGTCTGCGAGATAGTAACAAGTGGAGAGAGCAGTTTGTCCAGCGTTTTGAAGAAGTCCATAAGAACCGCAAGCGCAAAGCCAATAAGCACTCCAATAAGTAGGCCAATAAGGGATTCTAGAAGCGTAATCCCGGTATGTGTCATTAAGAGCTGGAGGTCTTTTCCAAGCGCAAATACAACCTGAACAGGAGTTGGAACAAGGTAATTTGGAATAATTCCTGCAACAATAACAAGCTGCCAAAGCACAAGAAAAGAAGTAAGGGATATGGCTTGCAATGCAAACTGAGAAAGTTTTTTCATATGCCCTCCTTCTTATAGTGCGTAAGGACGGCATTGGCTCCCTACGCTGGCATTGCCCAGATCAGGTTTATGGGTCGCAGCATAAGGTGCTGCCTCTCAGCCGGGCCATTTCCCAGCTCCCCGTATATTTATTATAGCGTGGATGCCTCTAACATCAAATAAATAGTTAAACGATCTCCCTAAAAGGCCTAATCCACCAGCGTTTTCTTAAATCGCGCATTTTTGTGCGCTCTGAAACCGAGTACTCTGAAATCCTATGCCGCGAAGCCACGCGCTCCTAGCCTAACAGAACTAGCCCAAAAGGTCTTTAAGTCCCAGCTTATCTGCCTCGGTAATTTGACGTACGACCTTTGCGGGAGAACCAACAACAAGAGAATTGTCTGGAATATCTTTAGTAACCAGACTATTAGCACCAATTACACAGTTATTTCCGATAGTCACACCGGGAAGCACCGTCACATTTCCGCCAAACCAGCAGTTATCTCCCACCGTGATAGGCAATGCTCGCTCATACCAAGCGTTTCTCTCCTCGGCGTCTAAAGGATGCTGAACGGTATATGCCTTAAATTGAGGCCCCACAAAACTATAGGCACCAAAAGTGATAGGCGCACAATCCATCAAGTATGCACCATGGTTGATAAAGCTATGTGGGCCAATCTTGATATTGAAGCCATAGTCAACATTAAAAGGAGAAACTGCAGCGCTTCCCTCTCCTAGTTCACCGAGAAGTTCGGTCAAAATCTGACGACATTTTTCTTTATCGCTTGGACGAGTCTGATTAAACTCCCAGGCAAGATCCTTTGCACGCCAAAACGCAGCACTCTGCTCCTCGTCAGAGCCGCCACACCACTCTCCCGCACTCATGCGCTCAAGCTTTGATTTCTTATTTTCTGACTTTGCGGTGGTCTGCTTTGGATCAATATCGTACATAGCTAACTCCTCACGTTACTTTATTGAGCAGTTAGAAGTGTAATAAAAGAAGAGCCCCTGACGAGGCTCTTCTCAGTTAGTTTAAAGTTCTTGTAACCAACTACATTGCATCGAAAACATTTACCCACTTAAGCAGGAACTCTGTTTCTTTTACACGACCGCGAGCAAGCTCTGCCGCAGCAATAATGCCAAGCCATTCGTTTACATACTGACGAGTGCAACCCTGCTTAGTGCAATAAAGATTAATGTATTTCTCGGCAAGTTCCTCATCACCATGAAGAAGCAGGTGCAGGTAAGTTGTAGCGCAGTCTGCAGCGCCATTGCCTTGTGTTGCATGGGCCCAGTCAAGAATTACAGGAGTGCCATCCTCGGCGAGAATAACGTTGGAAGGAACAAAGTCACCATGACAGACCTTAGTATGAGGCTTCATACCATCAAGCTTGAGCAGAAGCTCATACCTTGTAGCCTCATCAAGAATGTCTGGAATGCTGTTAATCATTCGGGTGAACTTATCTTTTTGGCGAGTCAGAAGTGGTGCCTTATGAGCGTGGATGGCCAGCTCAATATCAACAAACTTATTGAGATACTCGTCCTCTTTTTCTGGATGCTCTTCAATAAGTTGCCTAATTGTTTTACCTTCAACTTTTCTGGTTGAAACAGCCCAGCAATTACCAACCTTACTAATCTCTACAAGAGATGGAACGTTGATGCCGGCCTGCTCAGCACGAGTGAGGTTTAATGCCTCATTCATAATATCAGCAGAAGGTTTGCTTCCACTGAACACCTTAACGACTGTGTCTCCGTTGTCATACACAACCTTGTTATTACGCTCGACAATTACCTTTTTATCAGCTTTGAGCTCCATAACAACCTCCAATAAGGTACTCATGCAGATACTCACTATCCACCTAGTAGTATTGTCGTTCTTCTCTACCCCCTCCTGGCGAGAAGAACACTCTTATTGGTTAAACGGTTGGCAAATTCGGCGAACGTAAACATCCCCAGTTAAAACTAGAAATTGTCCTTCTAACAAAGATCCCCCACTTTCTATGAAAGTGGGGGATCTGCATACAAGGTGAATGTATGTTACTTACTGCTCTTTACGAGTGCGAGCATATGCTCCAACACCAACAAAGCCAGCACCAACTGTTGCAAACGCAACCATAGCTACTACGCTTGCGTCACCAGTATCAGGTGTGCGGTGCTTACGCTTCTTACCAGGCTTCTCTGGAGTTGGGGTTGGGGTAACTGGAGTCTCGGTGTTTGTAATAGTAAAGCCATTAGCCATATCACCAGTTATCTCAGAAGTGTAACCCTCAATAGCATCCTCAGAAACGGTGTAAGCAATGACGTGATTATCTGCTGCGTAAAGATTTACACCAACAAATGAACCGGTCCAATTGTTTGCCTCAGAAAGGACAAGGGTCTGACCGGTGTCAACACCATCAGCAAGCAGGTGAACGGTCACAGAATCCTTCTTTGTACCATTCCAAACCTTGGTTACTGGAACATCGCGAGTTACAGGAGCATCGGCCTTATTGGTTAAGGTAGTAATGTTACCGTTAACCTCAGGAGTCTGAGCAGTCCAACCAGTTGGAGCAGACTCCTCAAAGGTCAAAGTTACATTATCAGGAAGTCCGGTAAAGGTGTGCTCCCAGTTATTAGCTGCAGAAAGCTCAACGGAGTCAACACGATAGCCATCAGCAACAAGATAAACAGTGAGCTTCTCTGGAATAACTGCATCTGGATTTGCGGAAGTGTCCCAAACCTTCTTAACAGTTACATCCTGTGTGCCCTCTTCACCAGTAATAACGGTACCGTTAGAACCAATGCCACCACCACGCTGTGCAGTGTTGCCATAAATGAGCAGCTTAGCCTTATTCTGTGCAGCAGCAATTGACTCATGGCGTGGGTTGGATTCAAGAGCAAGCATATCGGTGTTGTTAACGATATTGCTTACTTCTTCAGTAGTATGACGTGCAGCAGCTGGATCAGCTTCACCAAGGATTGAAGGAAGGTTGATAGTAACAGCGCCATCCTTGGTCCAGTGTGCAGAAGCGCCGCCAAGCATGTAATCAGAAATGGTTGCGCCAGCAGACTCGCCTGCACCACGAACAGTTGCAATCTCATCACCAGCGCCGTTAGCGGTGTTGTTGAAGAATGCTACACCGTTCTTAGAATGGAACTCAGCATCACCAGTTGGGCAGAACCATGCGCCACCGCCAATAACTGTTGCAGTATTGTCTTTAATAAGTGCGTTATTGATATGAAGGACATAAGGAACAGAAGCAACGTAAACTGCGCCGCCCTGGTCATTTGCAGTGTTATTGATAATTTCGCCAGCATTAAGGGTTACATTAGCAGATGCAACATAAATACCAGCACCAACACCCTTATCGCCAAGCTGGTTGGTGCCATTACTAGTGACCTTGTTTCCGTCAATAGAGCCGCCGTTCATGGTGAAGCCAGCGCGATAAATGTTTGGCCAGTTATTCCATGGAGCACCAACCTTGGAGTAAGGAACCTTCTGACCACCAACAACGCCAACAAACTGGTCGTAGGTAGCAACGCCACCGCCAGCAATGCCAGCAGTGTTGTTCTTGATGATGCCGTTGTTCATAACAACGTTGCCGTTCCAAGTTACATAGATACCGCCACCGGACTCAGAAGCAACATTATTAGTAATAGAGCCACCGTTGAAGGTAAAGTCTGCCTTTGACTTGGAGTCACCATACTGAGGATTACCTGCGTAAACGTGGACGCCTGCACCATCAACAGCCTTATTGTTAGTGATATATCCACCACCCATAGTGGCTGTTGTTGTCTCGCCGTTTGGATCCAAGGCATAAAGCATCAGACCACCAGAAGAATTAATGGTAGAAGAAGCATCGCCACCAGTGATGGTTCCGCCAGTCATAGTAAAATCTGCATTTCTTACCATAACGCTACCAGAGTACTGATTGGTAAGAGTAGTGTTCTGAATGGTACCGTCACGGAGCTCACCTGTTGCACCATTCGCAACAGTGACTGCGCCACCAAGAGCGTTAGCAACCGTGCTGTCCTGAATGGTGCCGCCAGCCATAACAAACTTTGCACCAGCACCAGTGGTGAGAACTACGCCGTTATTTCCTGGATAAGGTTTTGTCTTACCGTTTTTAATAACGCCACGAAGCAAGGTAAAGCTACCACGGTTCTCAACGGCAAATGCAGTGTTGTTGCCATTAATGGTGGCACCATCAAGAGTAACTGCGCCGCCAGAAGCAATCTTGAACATATAGAAATGATTAGAGCCAGTCATGGCACTTGTGATAGTTCCAGTACCCATCAACCTAATGTTCTTATTAGCTGGAATCTGGACTGGAGCAGTAATGGTAAAGTCCGCATTTACCTGAACGATAGTCTGCGAACCATCTGCTGGAGCAGCAGCAATAGCAGCCAGCAGCTCAGCCTCTGAGGTAACAGGGGTGGTGTCTGCGAGTGCTTGCTTTGCAAGTCCTCCAACGAGCGAGAGTGCTAGCACAAACGTAGCAACAATCGCCATGCTCCAACGTGAAAGCCTTTTCATGGCAAAACTCCTTGCGCTTAGGGAGCTTGTAGTGACAAAACAATAAAACAATTACTATAAAAGCGTAAAACAGTGCAACTTTAGCGTACTTTACTCTTCTTTGTCTAGCTGTTCAGGCTCTTCTGGACGATGTTTTAGGCGATCGTATTCTTCTTCGGTTAAAACATCTTCAATTCGTAGGTTAACACCAGAAACTTCAAGGCCTGTCATACCGGTGATTTTCTCGACAACTGTATGTTTAACGTCTTCAAAAATCTGAGGCGCATAAGAACCATATTTAATAAGTACAGAAACGGTAACATTTAGCGAGCTATCAGGCAGCACCTCTACAGTGACACCTTTAGCCGTATCAGATGCACCAAGTACATCCTGAACTCTGTTAAGCCAGTTTCCACGAGCGCCCACCACGTTGGTGACGTCACGTAAAGCCAACGAGACGATCTTCTCGACAACTCCACCAGAGAAGGTAAGAGAGTCTGTATCCTCAAGATCTGCATCGGAAGGAACATCTGTTGTTTCTTCTGCAGGAACAATTTCTTCAGAGGTGGTCTCTTGTGAATTAGTAAGCTCTTCTGCCACAGCTCTCTCCTATCTAATTTCTGTCCGTAAATAAGGAACGAATCTTTGCCAAAATGGTTGCCTTTCCGTCAAAAATCTGACCAATGGCAACTCCTACCAGTACAAATAATGCAACAACCAGCATTTTAAAAAGGCCAAACGTAAACAAAAGAATTGCAAACAAAAGGCCTAAAAATCCGCCAATAATAGCACCTGGATGGCCAACGACATATTTTTTGCACTGTTCTTGCATTTTTTGGAAAAAGTTTTTATCCATTGTCTTTGACCTCCTTTGCGTCTGGCTCTGGAATGCTCAACCGAATGTCTTGACCAGTCTGCTGCGCAGAAGCCTGATTGGAAGGCTGTTCATACGTTTGCTCTTCAACAATCTCTGGTTCTGGCACAACCTCTATTGACTGAGACAAAGACGCACCTTCTTCATCTTTTGGCGAGAAGGAACTTGGCTTGATAAAAGAAAGATTAATGCTAGAAACGCAAGGTCCGCATACGATAGCAAGACCAGACTGAAGAGCGTTATAGAACTCAGAGCCCTTTGCAGTGACATCAACAGGCTCTTTGGGGAGAATATCAATCTGTACGGCTACAGAATTATTCTTAGAAATCTGCACGTTAACACGGTGTGCAAGGCAAGTTCCATCTTCTTCAATAATATGGGCTGCCTGAGAAGAAATGGCATCTTTAGTGACGGAGATTGTTCCGCCCTCAACAGTGGCCACCGTGAGCTTTACTGTTTTTCTAATAAATAGAGCTCTAAACAACACCACAACAAGACCAAAGATGCTAATAGCCGCACAAGCGTTAAGAGCAATAAGGTAGGGCTTGGTAAACAAGAGATTAGTTGCCTGATGTGTCCAAGGACCAAACCACGTTAAGGCAAGAGCTAAAAATACAAATGCACTTGCAAGAACATAGAGTATGTAGCAAAAACGCTTGAAGCCGCTCATGGCACCTCCACTTTCTTTTATATAAACAGTTTAACCCCAATACCGGACAAAAAGAGAATATAAAAACTGCCTCCCGGCGGAAGGCAGTTTTTAGTCTGTATATACCGTTAGCAGAAAACGAACTTAAGCGTTCTTCATAACAACGGAGCGAACAACTCCCGCTGCATCATCGCAAGAATCCAAGACAGTCTCCATGCGGTCAAAAATACGAAGCCAAGCAACCGTGTGGCGACCAGGCATTTCATCACGGAACAGGCGGGACAGGGCGTTGTGATAAATAAGATCGCCCTCGTCCTCAACGTGTCCAACGGCGATGGCCTTCTCCATAACGGTAGAATCTTTTTTGTAATCGCTCAGAACGCTCAGCATCTCCTGGACCGTCTTGCATGCGCGAAGGGTAAGCTCAGCAAGCTGCATAGCCTCTTTACGAGTGTCGTCAACATTAAAGAGGTCAAGACGCTCTGCAACAGAATTCATTCCGTCAACAATATCATCAAGACGAAGAGCCAAATCGGAGATGTCCTCACGCTCAAATGGAGTGACAAAGGAAGCGTAAAGCTCCTTCATAATGTGCTGGACCTTCTCGTCACACTCGCGCTCGTAAACCTTCATCTGAGGAATACGCGCGGCAGTCTCAGGATAGCCTTCCATAATGACCGCGTACTCTTCAGCGGTTTCTACAATTTTGTCGCCAAACTCGCGGAACATAGTGTAGAAGACGTCCTCTTTTGGCTTACCTAGCATGAATCCTCCAATAAAGTTGAGTGGTTCAATAGAACTCGTAAAAGACAGTTATATGTACTTAGAAAATCATCAGGAACAGTTTTGCAAAAAGAAAACCAATAAGTCCGCAGCCAGGGAAAGTAAATACCCATGCTGCAACCATTTCTTTTGCAACGCCCCAGTTAACTGAACGAATATTTTTTGCAGCACCCGCGCCCATCATGGCGGTCATTTTTGTATGAGTTGTTGAAACAGGAAGACCGGTCAGTGTGGAAAGCAGCAAAGATGCAGATGCCGAGAAGGACGCAGCAAAGCCCTGATAACGCTCAAGCTTTACCATTTCCATTCCGACTTTTTTAATAATCTTTCTTCCGCCAATTGCAGTACCGATAGACATAAGAGCAGCACACAGTACCTGCAACCAGAGCGGGAATACATCTGCACCAGCAGCTCCATGACCTGCGGAAAGTGCAATTGCAAGCATGGCAATGGACATGAACTTCTGGCCATCTTGTGCACCATGCATAGCCGCAACAAATGCTGAGCCAACAACCTGCAAATGGCCAAACATCTCATCAGCGCGCTGTCGATCAACGTTAACGCAAAGCTTGTTAATTGCTTTAACAATGATCCAACCAGCGGCAAAACCTAATGTGGTTGAGAAGAACAGACCAATTAAAACCTTGCTCCACTCGCCCCAGTTAACTGCACCAAAATCACCATGAATTGCAAGTGCTGCACCGGTGAGACCTGCAATAAGAGCGTGTGACTCAGAAGTTGGAATACCTAAAGCCCAAGCTCCTACTGCCCAGGTAACAATACCAACACAGCCTGCGGCAAGAGCAACAAGAGCCTCATGGTTATTGCTACCAAAGTCAACCATGCCCAAGATTGTGTCTGCAACTGCAGTTGAAATGAGGCACATAGCCACCAAACCAACAAAGTTGCATACAACGCTCATGATAATTGCATTGTTTACTTTGATTGAACGAGTTCCAACAGCCTCTGCAATAGCATTAGCCGCATCGGTTGCACCATTTACAAAGATGCATCCAAAAACAAGGACAATGACGAGGGCCAAAAATGGATTGGCAACCATCATCTCAAAAAAGTGTCCGAGTGTTATCATTCGGTACCTTTCAAACCACTTTCATAACGGGACAATGATAATCGAAATATCGTTCAATTATGTTTAAAAACATTCGAATAGCTAAATCAGCGCAAGTTGTTTCTTACGCCTCGATATTCCTCTTATGCAAATTACAAGCTGGCCCAGAAGAGCTACCCAGTTGTCCCAGAAGAGTTGCCTCAAAAGGGCTCCTTAGGTTACTAGGCAAGCTTTTTGATAATAGCTGCAGTAATTCTGGCAGAGCGCTCAGAAGCCTCACGCTCAAACGTCAAATAATCCACGCTTGAAGTAGTACCGGGCTTATCGGACATGAGCCTAATTACTACAAACGGCGTGTGGTTAAGCCAAGCAACCTGAGCAATTGAGGCGCCCTCCATCTCGCAACAGTCAGCACCAAACGTTGTGTAGATGTGGTCTGCTAACTCTGATGAACTTACAAACTGATCTCCTGAAGCAACGCGACCAGAAATAACCTGCAGTTGAGGAGCTACTTCTTTTGCCGAAGCAAGAGCATGTTCAACAAGACCCTCATCTGCTGTAAACGAGAAGACCGGAAGGCCTGGAATTTGACCAGCAGCAAAATTGAGAGGACCAACGTTCATATCGTGTTGAACTAAATCTGAAGAGATGACAATATCCCCTACCTGGAGCTCAGAGTTTAAAAGCCCTGCAATACCAGTATTAATAACGTGTGTTACTGCAAACGTATCAATCAGAATCTGCGTGCATGCCGCCGCATTGACCTTGCCAATTCCCGACTGTACAACAACTACAGGGACTTCTCCCAAAAGGCCTTCAACAAATTGCATACGAGCCTGCTCATAGGTACGCTCAATGATTATCTGCTCTTTTAGCAGCGCAACCTCTGGCTCCATGGCTCCAATAATTCCAATTTTCATATTAGGCTCCTACTCCTGCTAGCCAACTGGAACCAGCCAGGGCTCGTACAATCTTGTCACGTACACTCATTTCGCTTGCATCATCTTTAATGTGGACATGAATAACTACCTTGATGCCTGTCTCAGCAATGCTTGATGCTTCAACTTCAATAGGAAGTGTTCTATCCAGCTGAGGTGCAGCTACCTCTTTAATAATTTCTGTAATTTCTTGTGTTACAGCATTTAATTCAACGGTTGGCTTAAGCACTATATTGATGGGAACCTCTGTTACATCCCACCTTGTACGATGTACCAGTGCGGTTTTATTGAGAACAGAGTTAGGGATAATATCCACTTTACCGCCGCGGTCGCGAACAATGGTAGAGCGCCAGTTCATGTCAATGACCTCGCCGGAAATGTTTCCAATGCTTACCTGATCTCCTGGCTTAACAACGCCACCCAGCATAAGACCCAAGCCTCCTACCAGGTTAGAAATGGTATCCTGCAGGCCAAAAGACAAGGCAATGGAGGTAACTCCCAAGGCGGTTACAAATGCTGTCGGCTGAATACCAAAAACAGGCTGCAATACCGCGAGAATGGCAAACGCCCAGATAATTCCACGGATTATGTTGACAAAGATAGACGCCGACGGCAGCTTAGATGAATCCAAGGCCTTTCTTGAGAGCTTTATTGCAAAATGCTCAATCAAAAATGCAATGAAAAACACCACTACAAAGGTAACTACTCTGAAAATAAAATCTTGTGGAGTGAGGCCCAAGATCAAGCCGTCATGCATTAACACCATGGCTATCCCTCAATTTTTACAATCGGAGCAAAGCCCTTCATGAGCTTCTTTGTCTTATTAGTACGCGTAAACTTGACCTCAATAGTATCGCCCTGAACTGCTAAAACAACGCCTGGGCCAAAGGTCTTGTGAGAAACCTGGTCTCCCACAGCAAAACTTGCAGAAGCGCGGGCTGGGTCTTTCTGAATAGGAGCTGTACGTGGAGCTGGAGCACCGCCGGTAGAGCGCGTGCGAGAACCAAAAACGTTTCCGCCGTAGACCTCGGAGCCACGACCAGAACCAAAGGTTCCATGACGGTCTCCTCGCTTTGCCCAACCAACTCCAGAAAAACCTGCAGAACCAACACCAATAGCTTTTACGTGCTCTTGAGGAATCTCTCCCACAAAACGCGATACAGGATTTGCCTGAACAGAGCCGTAAGTCCTTCTGGTAGATGCGTACGTCAAATACAGACGCTTGCGCGCACGAGTAATAGCAACATAGGCAAGTCTGCGCTCTTCTTCTAGCTGAGCAGCCTCTGCCTCGTAATTTGCATGAGGGAAGATTCCCTCCTCCATGCCAGCAACAAATACTGCTGGGAATTCCAGTCCCTTTGCAGCGTGAATAGTCATGAGCGTTACTGCAGAGGTAGAACCATCCAAGCTATCCAGGTCAGAGCGAAGCGCCAGCCATTCCATAAAGGCTGGGAGCTTCTCTGCCACAACCTGTGGATGCAAACTCTCCTCCTGAGGCGCCGGTAACTGCTGGGTAGCAGCATCAGCAAGCGCGCCGGTAGCAGCATCAAAACCAGCCTCACTCAGCGAAGCTGCATCTTGCGCATCAAGCGCTCCAGCTTCCCTGAGCTGCTGCAGGCTCTCAAGCGTTTCTTCAACGTCGTCGTGAGACTCATCAAACTCTGCTGCAACACCAAAGAACTCTCGAATGTTCTCGATACGTCCATCAGCCTCAATGGTATGCTCCGCCTCAAGTGCCCTAATAAGACCTGAGCGATCAACAATTGCCTCAACAACCTCATCAAGCTCTCCGTCAATATGACGGCCATGCTCAATAGCTGACGTGAACTCTACCAGCGCATTTCTCACCTTTGCGGTAAGAAGGCTCTCCTCCATCACACATGCTTCACATGCCGAGAAGAACGACA
>CAUTMX010000013.1:0-40098 GCA_963539685.1 uncultured Atopobiaceae bacterium
AAAATACCGACCTCCTAATCGTTAGATTTTGGTCTAACTTTTGGGGGTCGGTACATAGTGCAGACTCCTTTTTGTTGTAGATAAACCAGAGGTTTATGGAGTTCCTGTTCCGGTTCCCGTTCCTGTTCCGGTGCCCGTACCAGTACCTGGTGTGGCTGGAGTAGTAGGAGTGGTAGGAGTGGTAGGAGTAGTGGTGGAATTGTCCTCTTCCTCCTCGTCAGTAGTCTCCTCCTCCTCTTCTTCTTCGTCGTCATCTTCCTTATCTTGCTTGGCATTAGCGGAGCCACCAACAAATTTCCAGGCGCTATCAGGCTTATAGGAAATCTTTTCAGTGGTCTTAGGGAATTCAGCACGTGCAACACCAGAAAGTGCTGCGTTCATGTAGTATGCCCAAACATACTGAGCGGTAACAAAGGTAGAGGACTCTCCGCCGCCAATAATAACGGGGTCGCGACTATCTGGATATCCACACCAAGCAACTGTTGCAAGCTGTGGGGTATAGGCGCAGAACCAAAGGTCCTCAGAGTTATCGGAAGTACCCGTCTTACCAGCAACTGGTTGGTTGAAGGTCTTCAGGTTATTAGCATAGCGGCCAGTACCAGAGGTAAGGACACCGCTCAGAACATCAGTAGCAGCTGCAGCAACAGCTGGACTAATTGCCTGAACTGGGTTGTCCTTGTGCTCGTAGATAACGTTTCCGTTACGATCTTCGATGCGCGTAATTGCTACAGCATCACGACGAATACCGCCTGCAGCAAGGGTTGCAAAAGCTGTGCACTGCTCAATAGGGGTTACGCCCTGAGAACCAAGAGTGGTAGACAGGTATGGCTGTAGCTGGGTGCGAATGCCCATAGCGTAGCAAGTCTGAAGGATCTTATCGATACCAATAGCTTCAGCAACCTGTGCATAGACAGTGTTGGAAGAGTAGACCGTACCTTGACGCAGCGTAATTGCGCCATAGCTGTAGTTACCAGCGTTTTTGACCAACCAGGTTGGCGTAATTTGCATAGGAGAGTTGCCGTTAAGAACAATCTCTGGGTTCATGCCTTCAGAAAGTGCCGCTACCAGCGTATACATCTTAAAACTGGAACCCATCTGACGGTTACTACTGGTCGCGATGTTGTATTGGCTCTTTGAGTAATCCTGTCCACCAACCATTGCTTTAATGTAGCCAGTTTGAGGATCAATAGAAACCAAAGCAGCACCCAGACGAGGATTGCCAAGCTCAGCGATACGCCTTGTAGCAGCCTCATCAGCGTCTTTCTGGAGGTCAGGATCAAGCGTGGTGTAAACGCGCAGTCCACCCTGAAGAATGGTGTCGCTATCAAAGTCTTCCTGAAGCAGGCTACGAATGTAGTCAGTCCAGTAAGGGAACTGGCCAATGTTATCGGTTAAAGTACCAGGATTAAGCACTAAGTCCTCAGCAACAGCCTCATCGTATTGCTCTTGCGTAATATCACCTGCGCGAAGCATACGCTCAAGAACAGTGTTGCGTCTTTCTCTTGCAGCCTCTGGATTGACGGTTGGGTCATAGGCAGAAGGTGCGTTTGGAAGACCAGCAAGTGTTGCAGCCTCAGCAAGAGTCAGCTCACTTGCATGCTTGTTGAAGTAAATAATACTTGCTGCTTCAATACCGTAAGCACCATTACCGTAGTAAATGGTGTTGAGGTACATATTAAGAATCTGGTCCTTAGTAAACTTCTTCTCCATCTGAATAGAGATGTAAGCCTCGCGGACCTTACGCTTCAAAGAACGTTCAAACTGCTCGTTAGAAAGAACAGTGTTACGCACAAGTTGCTGCGTAATGGTGGAAGCTCCTTCGCCGCCACCAAACAGAGAGCCAACAGATGCACGGACAATACCCCAGGGGTCAATACCACTGTGGGAATAAAAACGCTTGTCCTCAGTATCAATGGTGCCCTGAATAACATAAGGAGAAATCTGATCCAAGGTAACGGAACGGCGCTGCTGCAAATAGAAGTCAGCAATGTCATTACCCTTGGAGTCATAAACGCGGGTAGGCTCTGCCACCAGGTAGGCATCAGCAGAGTTGTAATCAGGCAGGTCCTCGAGCCATGAAGAAACAGCTGCACCCAAAGAAAGAGCAAGTGCCAGCGCGAGAAGAGCCATAAAGCCAAAGAATCCAGCAATGCCAAAACCTACGGCATGTGTATTTGCGTGTTTACGTGCACGACGGGTTCTAATACCCATTGAGCCTCCTTGTCATAGCTCTCACTATTATAGTCTGATATTTATGTTTCAGTGAATAAAGAGTTACAACTCTGTTGTATTCTGATAGATAACATTTTTGATTGATACTATTTGTAGCGGTAACTATATGGTTTAACAGGCTTGCGTTGAGAGGATACAGAGTGCTTTCAGTAGAAGAACAGCTTCGTGTTATTACTTCAGGAACTATGCAGATTGTTCCTTTGGACGGTCTAAAAGAGAAACTCAAGAAAGGCACTCCTCTTAACATCAAGCTTGGCGTAGATCCAACAAGCCCTGATTTGCACCTGGGTCACGCAGTTCCGCTGCGTAAGATGCGTCAGTTCCAGGATCTTGGCCATAATGTCACGTTGATTATTGGTAGTGGCACCGCGCTGATTGGTGACCCTTCTGGTCGAGATTCTACCCGTCCTCCACTCACTTCAGAGCAGGTAGATGCCAACGCAGAGACCTACGTCAACCAGGCAATGAAGATTCTTGATCCAGAAAGAACTACCGTTGTTCATAACGGTGACTGGATTAAGCCTATGAACCTTGAAACCATGCTTGGCCTTATGAGCAAGTTCACCATTGCTCGTATTCTTGAGCGAGAAGACTTCTCTAATCGTTATCACAACCAGCAGCCAATTGCGCTTCACGAGTTCATTTATCCCGTGCTTCAGGCATACGATTCAGTTGTTATCAAGGCAGATGTAGAGATGGGCGGAAACGACCAGATCTTCAACCTGCTTGCTGGCCGCGATCTTATGCGTGATATGGACATGGAGCCTCAGATTGCGCTTACTATGCCTTTGCTTGTAGGTACTGATGGCACTAAGAAGATGAGTAAGTCTTATGGCAACTACATTGGACTGACCGATGAGCCAAACGATATGTTTGGTAAGGTCATGTCAATTACTGACGAGATCATTCCAATGTATTATCGTCTCTGCTCTACGCTCTCTATTGATGAGCTTGATGCTATCGATAAGAGCTTTGAGGACGGTACCGCCGATCCTTACCAGCTCAAGCGTGCTCTTGGTAGAAATATCGTTGATCTTTATCACGGTGAGGGAGAAGGTCTTAAGGCTCAGGCAGCTTTTGATGCTCAGTTTAAGAACAATGAGGTTCCTGATGATGTCAAAGAGTTTGCAATTTCCCTTGAAGCAGATGAAGACGGTCTCATCTACCTGCCAAAGATTTTGGTTGAAGTAGAGATTGCTTCAAGTAACGGTGAGGCTCGTCGTCTCATTGATGGCGGTGGTATTAAGATTAACCAGCAGCCTCATCCAGCAAAGACCTATAAGGTTGAGCCAGCAGTTCTTGAGAAAGCTCTTCTCCAGGCAGGTAAAAAGCGCTGGGCTCAGCTCATCTAGTCGACAATGGCAACCAAATAAGGAAGCTTACACATGTGGAGACAGTTTGCTCTAGCAGTAGCAGTTGTACTGGTTCTTTGTTATGTACCGGGATATCTTTTTTCTCGCGCTATTGGCACTAAACGAATGACATCCCTTGTGGTAGCTCCGCTTATCTCGGTCTGCCTCATTGGTTTTTCTGGAGTTGCAATATATCCTTTGGGTCTAAGAGGTGTAACGCCGCTTTTGGGAGGCGTTGGTCTTTTTATCTTGATTGCCGCTGGGCTTTCGTATCTTATTCAGAAAATCAGGCCCATCCAGGAAAATCAATCTCATGTAAACCTTGGCGAGAAGGACTCTCTAAACGGAGTCTTTCTCTTAGTGACTGCTGCTATCTCTACTGCAATATTCTTTGTTATTTTCCACAAAGCAATTAGAAACCCCTCTTGGTTTTTGCAGTCCGCTGATAACTACGCGCACCTTGCGTACATTACAAGAAGTGTTCAGTCGGGCATTTATTCTATGTTGCATGCTGCCTTTTATACAGGAGCAAGACCAGAACTTCAGACCCCCTTCTTTGACGAGGGCTTTTATCCAACTTTATTTCATTCTTTAGCAGCTGTCACTGCAGCAATTACAGGCTTTAATGAGGTACTTACAGAAAATGTGGTTTGGTTTGTTTTTGTCGCGGTTATATATCCAGTGGGCGTCTGTGCTTTGCTTCAAGTGATAGGAAAGAAAAATTTAACTTTTAGTTTACTGACTGCATTTGCGGCATTTGCACAATTGGCTTTTCCTATTCGAATGGTTACGGTTCATGCAGTCTTTCCTAATGTAGCTGGCTTTTGTCTTGTCCCCACTGTTGCAGCAGTCTTTATATTGTCTTTTAACGAGAAGACATCCTGCAAAGAAGTATGCTCATCAACTCATAGCGTTCAAAAATTTTCTGTAAATATTCATACACTTTGTTTATGTTTTATGGGGATTATTGCACTAGCATTGGTCCATCCTAGTGCAGATTTTTTGTGGGCTATTTTTGTTTTACCATTTGTTCTTTGCAACTTGCTTCCAAGTTTTGCTCAGTATTTGAGTAAGAAATTTGAATTAACAAAACCGAAGAAAATCATTCTATTGATTTGTTTAGAGTGCGTAACTCTTGGCTCCGCTATTGGTATGTGGACTATTGTGCTTAATTCAAGTTTTATGGCACCGACAGTTAATTTCCTCTGGGAAATTTATGTTGATCCAATTAAGTCAGTTCTTTCCGTATTGAATTTTGGCTTGCTTTTGAATTTGCCACAGATTCTTTTTGCCGTTGCGTTCTGGCTTGGATTTGTGAGCTGTTGTATGAATAAAAATTGTCGCTGGCTCACTCTGGTATTTCTCATGACTGCCGTCATTTATGTAGCAAGTCTTTCTGATGTGATTCCTATTAAGAGGTTTTTCTCGGGATTTTGGTATACCGATCCAGAAAGAACTGCCGCGATGGTAGCAATAGCAGCAGTCCCTGTTGCAATTATTGGCATGGAAACCGCCATTACGCTTTTGTTTGATCTGATTAAACACGGAATTAAGACAGTTAAAGAAGGCAACAAAGGCGAGAAAATCAACTCAGAGAATTCTGCTTGCACCATTTCTGCAAATGGAGATCAATCATCCTGTAAGCCCTGCATGTTTATTAAAAACTCCGGCATTCTCATGTGCATTATTGCTGTGTTGTGGGGTTGTGCGCTCCTAAGTCCTTGGGATTTAGCAAGCCTGCCCAGAAGAGAACGCAGTGAGCTTCGTTATGGCATCATTTGGCTTAATGAGGTCTTTGAGCCTCGTGAGCATACAACTTATAAGGCAAGTGAGGATGAGTTTGTAAAAAAAGCTCTCCAGATTGTTGGTAATGACCTGGTAGTTAATAATCCTTACGATGGCTCGCTTGTTCTGAACTCACTTTATGGCATGAACATTTTCTACCGGGCAAAGGTAGAATCGGAAGAATTGCCACAAAGTGTAATTATTCGTACAAAGCTTAATGAGGTAGCTACTAATCCAGAGGTTCAGCAGGCGGTCCGAGAAACTGGAGCAAGATATGTCCTGTTGCTCGACTTGGAAAATCCAGCTTTGTTAGGAGATCAAAGCTATTTCTTCTCAGGCCTACAAATCACCGATAAAGATCCTGGATTTGAGGTTGTTCTTCGAGAAGGTCCTTACAGACTATATAGAATCACCGCTGTTGAGTAAGACTTTGGTAAGATTACATATCAATATCGTCCTAAACGGTGTTTAGCGGGAAGCCCGATTGATGGGGAGTAATTTTGAAAGGCATTATTCTTGCAGGAGGTAGCGGTACCAGGCTTTATCCGCTGACAACCGTTACATCTAAACAGCTTTTACCTGTTTATGACAAGCCAATGATTTACTATCCGCTGTCAACGCTTATGCTTGCAGGTATTAGAGATATTTTGGTTATCTCCACGCCACGCGATTTGCCAAATTTTAAGAAACTCTTGGGTGACGGCTCTGACTTCGGTATCACCATCAGTTATGCCGAGCAGCCTTCTCCCGATGGACTTGCTCAGGCATTTGTTATTGGTAAAGAGTTTATTGGTGATGACGCTGCTGCTCTGATTCTTGGAGATAATATCTTCTATGGAAACGGTCTTTCAGGACTTGTGAGAAAAGCTGCTCAGCAGGCACAAACTGCTGGTCGTGCCACAGTTTTTGGCTATCACGTTGATGATCCAGAGCGTTTTGGCGTTGTTGAGTTTGATAAGAACTACAACGCTATTTCAATTGAGGAGAAGCCAGCTCATCCAAAATCTAACTACGCAGTAACCGGACTTTATTTCTACGATCAACGTGTTACTGAGCTGGTAAAGCAGGTTCAGCCAAGCGCTCGTGGTGAGTACGAGATTACTGACCTTAATCGACTCTATCTTGACGATGGCACGCTTGATGTTGTTACTCTTGGTCGTGGCTTTGCGTGGCTGGATACAGGAACTATGGAGTCTCTTTTTGAGGCATCTACCTTTGTTCGTACTGTTGAGACTGCGCAAGGTCTGCCTGTAAGTGTTCCAGAAGAAATTGCTTTTGAGAACGGTTGGATTGACAGCTCTAAACTCATCGAGTGTGCAGAACGCTACGGTAAATCAACGTATGGTGAGCACCTCAAGAGCGTTGCAGAGGGACGTATTCTTCCTTCTGAAAAAGGGGAATAACATGCGTATTCTTATTACTGGCTCTCATGGTCAGTTGGGCAATGAACTCAAGCGTCTTTTTGAGACTGGTATCTCTGAAATTGGTCCTATTCCAAAGTTGTTTGTTGATCCAGATGTTGACTATACCGATGCAGACGAGCTTGATATTACTAGTTCAGAAGCGGTAAATACATGGTTTGACCAGCATGAACGCTATGACGTTGTTATTAACTGTGCTGCCGCAACAAATGTAGATGGTTGCGAGAGCAATTTTGAGATGGCGTTTGCGGTAAATGCGCTTGGCCCTATGAATCTTGCACGAGCTTGCAACTCTACGCAAACAAAGCTTGTTCAGGTATCCACTGATTATGTCTTTAGCGGTAAGGAAAGCTCTCCTCGCACGGAACAAGATGCTCCTTGTCCTGTTTCTGCCTATGGTCGATCCAAATTAGCAGGAGAGGGACTTGCGCTGGCCGCAAATGCTCAAACGTTTGTGGTTAGAACGGCGTGGCTTTATGGTTATGTTGGCAAGAACTTTGTGGCAACCATGCGCACCCTTGGTGCAAAGTACCCAGAGATTAGTGTTGTTGATGATCAAGTAGGTAATCCTACCAGCGCAAATGATTTGGCACACACAATCATGTGCATTGCAGCTACTGAGAACTATGGCATCTACCACGCAACCAATGAGGGAACATGTTCATGGGCTGATTTTGCCGAAGCTATTATGGCTGGCAGTAATCTTGATTGTAAGGTTGCTAGAGTAACTTCTGCTCAGTGGAAAGAGATGCACCCAGAAAGCGCTTCTCGCCCCGCATATTCATCTTTGGTAAATGGGCATCTTGAGAGTACCATTGGAAATTGTATGAGGACTTGGCAAGAGGCTCTTGCGACATATCTTTCGAAGGTAGAAAGAGGTTAGTGTGAAGACCTATTTAGTAACTGGTGGAGCTGGATTTATTGGATCTAACTTTATCCACTATATGCTTAGAAGAAATCAGGACATTCATATTTTGAATGTGGATGCTCTGACGTATGCAGGCAACCTTGAGAACCTCTCGGAATATGATCAAGATCCTCGCTATACCTTTGCCCACGTAGATATTAGGGATAAAGAGGCTCTGACACAGCTGTTTGAGACCTATCATCCTGATTACGTTGTTAATTTTGCAGCAGAGAGCCACGTAGATCGCTCTATTGAAGATCCGGGTGCCTTCGCTGATACTAACGTTATGGGTACTGTCGCTCTTCTGAGCGTTGCAGAGTCTTTCTGGAATGATGGCCAGGGCTCCTACGGAGACCACAGATACCTGCAGGTTTCTACTGATGAAGTCTACGGTTCACTTCCGCTTGATGATCCAGAGGCATTCTTCCGTGAGACTACACCATTGAGCCCTCATAGCCCTTACTCTGCATCTAAGGCTTCTGCTGATATGTTTGTAAAAGCCTGGCATGATACATACGGATTTCCTGCGGTAATCACGCGTTGCTCCAACAACTATGGTCCTTATCAGTTCCCTGAGAAGCTCATTCCTTTGATGATTGAGAATTGCCTGGAGCATAAAGCACTTCCAGTTTACGGTGACGGACTGAATGTTCGCGACTGGCTCTACGTTGATGACCACTGCAAGGCAATTGCTATGGTTCTTGAGGGCGGCAAGCTGGGCGAGGTTTATAACGTGGGCGGTCATAACGAGCGCAATAACCTCTACATTGTTAAGCGCATCATTAGTGAAGTTGCAAGAATCACTGGTGACACTCAGATTACTGAGGATCTAATCTCTTACGTTACTGATCGCAAGGGTCACGATCGCCGCTACGGCATTGCACCCGATAAGATTAAAGAAGAGCTTGGCTGGTATCCAGAGACTCCATTTGAAGAGGGCATTGTTACCACTATCAACTGGTATTTAGAGAACCGCGAGTGGGTTAAGAATGTAGTTTCCGGTGATTATCAGGATTACTACAAGAAGATGTATGAAGGTCGATAATGCGCACATACGATACAGAAACGCTTAAGCATCTCCAGCAAGTTGAGCTGATGATTTTAAAGGACTTCGTAGACACGTGTGAAGCCAACAACATCCGCTATTTTGGTTTTGGCGGCACCGCGATTGGCGCTCTTCGTCATAAGGGATTTATTCCTTGGGACGATGATATTGATGTTTGTCTTCCTGCAGAAGACTTCAACAAACTCTTAGATATCTATGATAAAGAGTGGTCAGAAAAGTATTCAATCATGAATACTGAGAGGGATATCAACTATCCATTCCCAACCACGCGCATTATGCTCAAAGGAACACAGTTCTGCGAAGAAGCACTTGCGCCACTTCCTCTTGACCTTGGTATTTTCCTAGATGTCTACTGCTTTGATAATGTTTCGGATGACGAGAAGGAATATCAGAAGCAGGCATTTGATGCGTGGTTCTGGTCACATATGCGCATCCTCGTTGACGTTCCTCGCCCTGTTATTTTGGCTGACGGCATCAAAGGAAAGCTCTTAAAGGCAGCAGTTACTATGGGTAGGGGAGTTTGCAAACTGCTGCATCTCTCTACTCAGAAAATGTATGAGCGTGAGCAGGAAGCCCGCAACCGCTTTGCTCACGTTAAGACAAAAAGAATTGCCTACCTGCACGATACGGATAGGTTTGTAAATACCTATCCAGTTGATGAGGTTTTTCCTGTCGATAAGCTTGATTTTGATGGAATTCAAGTAGCGTTCCCTAATCAAAATGATAAATTCCTTAGGATGCTTTACGGCGATTACATGCAAATGCCACCAGTTGAGAAGCGTAAAAACCACTATCCAGCGCGTTTGGATTTTGGTCCTTACTAGGGTCTTCTCGCCTGTAAAGCAATACATAAAAGGTAAAACGGCATCTCAGGTGCCGTTTTTTTTGTTAGATTGGCAGTCTATGGCAATCCTCTGAAGGTAATATGTTCAAAATATATTTATACTTGTACAAATTTGAACATAGGAGTATTATGACTGAAGTTAATTGGTATGGAAGTTTATTTCGCAGTTAATTGGTCTTCATTTGGAGGAACCGTGGCACTAACAAATAACGTGTTTTCTGTATTAAAAACCATTGCTCTTTCTGACGAGAAGCTCAATCAGAGACAGCTTGCTGAAGAGACTGAGCTTTCTTTGGGATCAGTTAATTCAGCAGTAAAAACGCTTGAGGACCAGGGTCTTATTGAAGAGGGACTCATTACACCAAAGGGTCTTGAAGCTCTGAAACCTTATGAGGTTAAGAATGCCATTATTATGGCAGCTGGACTGTCTTCTCGCTTTGCACCTATTTCATATGAGAAGCCAAAGGGTGTCCTGAAGGTTCGTGGAGAAGTTCTTATCGAGCGCCAGATTCATCAGTTGCTTGAAGCTGGTATTACTGACATCACTGTTGTTGTGGGTTATAAGAAGGAGTACTTCTTCTATCTGGAGGAGAAGTATGGCGTCAAGATTGTTGTTAACCCAGATTATGCAACAAGAAATAACAACTCTACGCTTTGGTATGTAAAAGACCAGCTTGATAATACGTATATCTGCTCGTCAGATGACTACTTTACTCAGAATCCATTTGAGCACTATGTCTATGAGGCTTATTACTCAGCAACATATGTTGCAGGAGAAACTGATGAGTGGTGTCTTAAAGAGGGACGTGGTGGACGTATTACCGGCGTAGAAATTGGCGGTTCAAATTCTTGGATTATGCTGGGTCACGTCTATTTCGACAGGCAATTCTCAAAGAAGTTTGTAGATATTCTTGAGGCTGTCTACGACAAGCCAGAAACCGTTGATATGCTCTGGGAAGAGATTTACGTCCGTCACATCAAAGAGCTTTCCATGACCATTAGAAAGTATCCTGATGGCGTTATTTACGAGTTTGATTCCCTTGATGAGCTTCGTCAGTTTGACCCAGCATTTATTGAGAACATCGACTCAGAGATTTTTGACAACATTGTCTCGGTGCTTCATTGCCAGAAGAAGGATATCCACGGTTTCTATCCTCTAAAACAGGGACTTACCAATTTATCTGCTCACTTTATTGTGGGATATGGTGATGATGCTCAGGAGTATGTCTACAGGCATCCAGGTGTTGGTACCGAGAAACTCGTTGATCGTGCAGCTGAAGAAGCTGGCCTTCGACTTGCTCGTGAGCTTGGCCTAGACAATACCTTTATTTACGAGGACCAAAAAGAAGGTTGGAAGATTTCCAAGTTTGTAAAAAATGCTCAGAATCTTGATCCTCATAACCCTGAGCAGCTCAAGCGCGCAATGGAGATGGGTTATAAACTGCATCATAGCGGCGCGTCACTTGATCGTTCTTTTGACTTTGTCAACGAGGGTCTTAATTACGAGAAACTCCTGCTTGAAGAGGGTCCTATTGAGATTCCTGGCTACTATGAGCTTCGCGAGAAGGTCCTGCGCTTGAAGAAGTTTGCAGACGCAGATCAGTATCCAATTGTTATTTCACACAATGATTTCTTCTATCTGAATTTCTTGATTGATGAGGCTGGTACCTACAGCCTTATTGACTGGGAATATGCAGGTATGTCAGATGAGGCAAATGACTTTGGTACCTTCACAGTTTGCTGTGAGCTTACTGATGATGAGGCTAATGCTGCTATTGATTACTGCTTTGGAAAAGAGGCAACGTTTGAGCAGCGCAGACACTTCTGGAGCTATGTAGTCTTTGCTGGTTGGTGCTGGTATCTCTGGTCTCTGGTTAAGGAAGCAGAGGGCGAGAACGTAGGCGAGTGGTTCTTCATTTACTATCGCTACGCTGCAAACAATATTGATCGTGTTCTTTCTTGGTACGAAGACGCTCAGAACTAAGGGCAAAAGGGGAAAATTATGTATTACGGTCTTTTAAGCGGTATTCTTTGGGCGGTTGATACCGTTATTCTTGGTGTTGCTCTTGGTATGAGTCCTTATGTTGATTCAGCTCAGGCGTCATTTGCCAGCGCATTCATGCACGATTTCTTTGCTGCTGCAGTTCTTTTAGTCATGATGGCTCAGAAGGGAAGACTTAAAGACACCCTTGAGGCAGCAAAAACAAAGAGTGGTCGTGTAGTCATGCTTGGCGCACTCCTGGGTGGACCAATTGGTATGAGTGGTTACTTAGCTGCTATTAATACCATTGGACCTGGTTACACCGCTGCTATTTCAGCTTTCTATCCTGCAGTTGGTTCGGTTTTAGCATGGCTTTTGCTCAAAGAAAAGATGAACTTAAAGCAGGTTATTGCCCTTATCGTTGCTCTTGTTGGCGTCATGGTTATTGGTGTATCTACTGCCGCGGGAGAAGGCAACGGAAACGTTCTTGTTGGCATCGTAGGTGTTATTGCCTGTGTCTTTGGTTGGGGTTCTGAGGCAGTTATCTTGGCTTGGGGTATGCAAGACGATGCTGTTGATAACGAGACTGCACTTCAGATTAGGGAAACTACCTCTGCGTTTGCTTATGGCCTTATTATCTTGCCTCTCGCAGGCTCTGTAGAGTTTGCAAGCCAGGTTGCAGTAACTCCTGCTAATGGCGTTGTCTTTATTGCTGCTCTTGCAGGTACCGCCTCATATCTCTTCTACTACAAGGCAATTGACGCCATTGGCGCTTCTCGCGGTATGGCACTGAACATTTCTTACTCTGCGTGGTCGGTCATTTTTGCAGCTCTTGCAGGTATTATTTTGCCGGCAATTATGCCAGAAGCAATTCCTTCTCCTTTGACGGTAATTTGCTGCATTGTCATTATTGTAGGAACCGTTCTTTCAGCTACTCCAGACTGGAGTGAGCTCTTTAATAAAGAGTAGGTTAGCTTTATTCAAGCAAACTAAAAAAGACCCGTAGCTGTTGAACTGCGGGTCTTTTTGTGTAGAGAACAGATAGAGTTAGCCGTTACTTTTTTGTCCGCTCTTATAAGCCATGTTGATGAGCTTGGCCACAGGAGCTGGCCAGAACTTCTTAAGCATCTCCAGGTCTTCCTGTTCACGACGGTTATCGTGAATAAGGTGGCTGGTTTCAGAGTCTTCATGAATGCGGTGAAGCATGAGTACACGGGTGTCGTACAAGAAATCACCCTCACGCTTACTGATTGCTTCCCATGCTTCCCAATCCAGGTTAGAACCAAATCCAGCCTTGAAAACGGGAGTCTCAAGGTTGGGGAGCACCAGCGTGGTACTTGGACAGCAAATGGCACAGCCCAACTCAAGCGCACGACGTTTAGCCCATGCTTTACCTGCATTTTCTAGCTTGGAGAGCGAGTACAAAAGACGACGCTTTACCTTAAGCAGACGATTTTCAAGAACTTCTTCACCGTCGCGCAGCTCTCCGTAATTGGTGAAGTAAATTAGTGGGCGAGAAGAGCTGTTCACGCGTTCAAGCATGTACTCTGCATAGTTTGGTTTGTAGAGATCATCTTGGTGAGCGATGGTTACTAACGGAGTTGTACAAACGCTCACGGCAAAGTTCCAGTCGCCAGCAATGCCTCCCGGACCGGGATTAACATGCATGGGAATGTTGTACTTCTCGCAAAGAGACTGAATCAGTTCATTTGGTGTTGAAGTAGCCAAAAGAATATTCGTAGACAGTGTTTGCTCTTTGAGCGAGAGAATGCACTCTTCTAGATAGGGACTCTCGCCATAAGCGCAGACAGCAAACGTGTGATCCTGAGGTGTATACATTGCTACATCCAATCGATTAGCTCCGATGTTTAGTATTATAAGAATGTTATCGGACGATGGCGAATGGGAGCCTTTGTGGAGTCTGACGGATATAAGACATACGAGAACCCTGATGAGCTAAGAAAGATTCAGATTCTTTCTACGCTTTTGATGGATGAGCTTGACCGCGTCTGTACGGAGCTTGGCATTTCGTATCAAGCCTACGGCGGAACTGCTATTGGCGCTGTGAGGCACAAAGGCTTCATTCCTTGGGATGATGATGTAGATATCTCGATGTTCCGCGAGGACTATGAGATTTTTTTGGAGAAGGCACCAGCGCTTCTTCGTCCAGATTTTTGCATTCAAAACGGAAGAAAAGACAATTTCTTTCCAGCAGTTAATACAAACCTCTCTTTAAAGGGAACAGTTTGCGTCCCTGATGAGTTTATGACCTGTCCTTTTACCTACGCTATCTCAATTGGAATTTTCCCCTTTGATAAAATTCCGGCGGATCCAAAGAAGCTGGCTAAGATTAAGCGCCAAACGTGGTTCTGGGGACGCTTGAACTTCTTGCTGGTCACTCCAACACCTCGTGTGCCTTTAGTTGGCTGGAAAAAGAAAGTTGCTCTTGCAGGGTGCTTTGTCATTCACCACGCCTTAAAGCTTTTTAGGGTTTCATCTGCGTATATTCAACGTAAGTGGGACCAGGCAGCACGTGCTGCAGAGGGCGAGAAAACCACTCATTACGCAAGTTTTGTTGAACCTGATCCAGAGAACTGGTCAATGGACAAAGAGGATGTATTCCCAATGGTTCGCGTTCCTTTTGAGGACATTACTACTACGCTTCCAAAGGAATATGACAAGCTTTTAACCAGGGGATACGGGGATTACATGCAGCTTCCTCCAGAGAAGGATCGTAAAAACCATCATCCTGGTGCGCTTGATTTTGGCAAATGGAAAGATGTAGACGTTACCAAGGGAAGCCGTCAGGCATTTGAGGACTTTGGTCAGAAAAGCTAACTATGACTATTGATACTTCTGCGGAACAGCTTAAGAAAAACTACTTCTGGAATACGCTTGGTTCTTTAATGAACGCTGCCTCAACAGTGCTTATGTTGATGGTGGTCACACGTACCATGGGAGCTGCTGCCGGTGGTGTTTTCTCGCTTGCGTATGCTGTGGCTCAGCAGCTTATGGTTATTGGTCACTTTGAAATTAGGACGTATCAGGTTACCGATACAGAAGAAGTGTTCTCGTTTGGTGTGTATCTTGCGGCACGAATCATCACAACTGGTTTGATGATTGCGGGAATCATTATCTTTACCCTGCAGTCCCAGGGATTGAGCTACGAGGGAGTGCTGTATGCCCTTATTGCATCACTTCGTTTATTTGACGTTGTAGAAGATGTTTTCCACGGTATGTTCCAGCAGCATGGTCGCTTAGATATTGCTGGTAGAGCATTCTTTTATCGTGTTCTTGCAACCGTTGTTGGCTTTGCGGTAGGTGTGCTTCTTACAAAGAATTTGCTTGTTGGTGCTGCTCTTTCTTTTGTTGCATCACTGGTAGTTATGGTTGCGCTTGTCATTCCTCCTACTAAGAAGATGGCAACGCTTAAGCCTACCTTTGACGTTAAGCAAATTACAAAGCTGTTGGTTACCACCGCTCCATTGTTTGCTGGTTCATTCTTGCTAACGTACGTTGTTGGTGCTCCTCGCTATGCACTGGGTGCTTTGAGCGATCAGGCGCTTCTTACGTTCTTTACGGCATTGGCCATGCCAGCCATGGTTATCAATCTTTTAAGTAACTTTGTCTTTAAGCCGCTGCTCACTCAGATGGCCGAATATTGGAATAATCAGCAAGACAAACAGTTTGTGGGTCTGATTCTTAAAGGGTTTGCGGTAGTTGCCCTGGCCACTGTTGTTTCGATGGCTTTAGCTTGGCCATTAGGAGCTCCGGTTCTTGGACTTTTGTATGGTCTTGATTTTGAGCCATACAAGTTTGAGCTTTTGCTATTGCTCTTTGGTGGTCTGCTCAATGCTCTTACCGTCATTTTGTACTATGCCGTAGTAACCATGCGTAAGCAGGTTGCTGTCTTTGTGAGCTACGCTGCAGGTGCAGGCTTTGCTGCACTTACCGGGGGATGGTTTGTGGGCAACTTTGGCATTATGGGAGCTTGCATTCTATACGATGCCTCGCTTGCAATTCTCGCTCTGGTATTTGGCATTTTCTGCTTCTTGGGATTTAAAGATCAAAAGAAAAAGTCCGCTGTGTAAGCGGACTTTTTAAGGTATTGCCTGCGTGAGCGTGCCGTCAGAGAGCTGACGCGTCGTTTACACGCGAGTACGCTGGTTAAGATCAGTTACAAAATCAAGGTTCTTCTCGTCACGTGTATCTTTATCACGCAGAGCAAGCTCACTAGAAAGCTGCTCAACCTTATAGGTGAGCTTAGAGATTGCGCAGGACTGATGGAAGAGCCTGATGAGGATCATCACAATAACCAGCAGCAAAACAAAGTTTGCAGGGCTCATAAAGCCAAACAGACTTGAGAAGAAATAAGCAAGCTGAGGGATGAGCGCAAACAAAACAAGGATACCTGCAGAAACAACCCAATAGACTGAGTCGGAAATGCGAATCTTTGATTTGCGGACGCTATTGATGACAATGCCCATGGCAAAAAGGGCGCCAATAAGCAGCAGAATTCTCAGAACTAAAGTCATGGTGTCACCTTATCTAAACCACTGGAAGAGCAAAAGCGAGAGGCACGTGCGAGCCATGTACATAATTGAGTTATAGAAGCTCAAGTAGGACTCGCCGCCTTGACGCTCACGCATTTCAGTTTCAATCTCGACAACCTTTGCACCGCGACGCATCAGCAACGAGATAGTGTCTGGCTCGGGGGAGAAGTCAAAGGAGCGCGCATACGTCTCAATAAGGCCGCGGTCGTACATGCGCATGCCTGACGTAGGGTCAGTGATGGTCTGACCAGTACTTGTTTTGATAAGCCAAGAAATAAGCTTGGAGCCAATCTCTCGGGGAGAATTTCCGCGTGGCTTAGTGACAAAGCGGGAAGCAATAACAATGTTTGCTCCCTCGTTTATCATTGCTTGCGCCATAGGAGCAATATACTCGGGCCTGTGTTGGCCATCGGAGTCAAACTGCACTACTGCATCGTAGCCATGCTCTTTTGCATAGCGCATACCGGCCCTAAAGCCAGCAGAAAGACCACCATTAACAGGTAAATTAAGGTAGTTAAATCCACGCTCTTTACAGATATCCAGCGTGCGGTCAGCGGAGCCGTCGTTGATTATGATGTAATCAACTTGAGGAGCTACCTGGCACAACTCTGTAATAGTTGAAGCAATGCAGGCTTCTTCGTTGTAAGCGGGAACGACTGCAAGAATTCTCACAAGCATCCTTTGAATTACAAATTACACGTTAACTGCATGAATATCATAGCTCAAAAGCCGAATTAAACTTGACTCGTATATAGTAGATTACCTAAAGAAATTGAAAGGTGCATGCTATGGAGTTTCCAAAAGAGCTTAAAAACCCTATTCAATCGGGCAATTTTACGTTTTATGACACCTCGATTGAAGGTGTAAAGGTTGTGGACGTAAAGCTGTACGGTGATGCGCGTGGTGGCTTTATGGAGACCTACCGTGAAGAAAACTTTGTTGCTGGCGGCATTGATGCTTCTTTTGTACAGGATAATCAGTCCTCATCCGTTCAAGGTGTGCTCCGTGGTCTTCACTTCCAGATTGAGCATCCACAGGCAAAGCTTGTGCGCGTAATCTCGGGCACTGTCTTTGACGTTGCTGTTGACCTGCGAGAGGGAAGTCCAACTTGGGGTCAGTGGGAAGGCGTTGTCCTGTCCGCTGAGAACCGCAGGCAGTTCTTTGTTCCTCGCGGCTTTGCCCACGGCTTTTTGGTCCTCTCTGAGACTGCGGAGTTCTGCTATAAGTGTGACGACATCTATCACCCAGGTGATGAGGGCGGCATCATGTGGAATGATCCAGAGCTTGGCATTGAGTGGCCAGCATTTCTTGGCGAGAAGACCTTAGATCCAGCAAGGGTTATTCTTTCCGACAAAGATAAGATTCATCCAGCACTTTCTTCACTTAAGAAGTAACAAGCGCTGAAGGCAAGTTAGGTACTATGAACGAACGTAATCGTCGTGAGCGAGAATCCACAGCTCACGAGCTAAATCGCATGAACGAGGCAGAGTGGACAGAGGAAGCTTCTGACAAGGAGCTCTCAACTCAGCCACTCCCTCGCGCAACACAGATGGAACTTCTCGCCCCAGCGGGAGGTCCAGCGCCATTTACCGCAGCTCTTGCTGGTGGTGCTGATGCTATTTACTGCGGCTTGGGCAACAACTTCAATGCTCGCCGTGGTGCGGACAACTTTGATGACGAGTCGTTTGCACGTGCGTGCAGACAGGCTCATCTAGCTGGCGCTCGCGTGTACGTCACCGTTAACGTTGTTGTTAAATGGGACGAGATGCAGCGCGTTTTACGCCTGATTCGCCGTGCATGGGTTCTTGGTGCTGATGCTTTTATCATTCAGGACTGGGGTCTTATGGCTCAGGTAAGAAAGACCTGGCCAGAGATTGAGTGTCACGTTTCAACGCAGGCAAACATCCACGATACGCGTGGTGTTGCAGCCTGTAAAAAGCTTGGCGTAGGCCGCGTGACGCTGTCCAGAGAGCTTACGAAAGAAGAAATTTCTACCATTTCCAAGCTTGGCGTTGAGCTGGAATGTTTTGGTCACGGAGCCCTGTGTTTCTGCTATTCGGGCATCTGTCACATGTCATCTATGCGCGGAGATCGCTCTGCTAACCGTGGAGCCTGTGCTCAGCCGTGTCGCCTGCCGTATGAGCTGCTCAATTCTAAGCACGAAGTTGTCTCGATGGGTGGCATTGATAGACTGCTCTGCCCTAAGGATTACTGCACTATTGATGACGTGCCTGACATGATTGAGGCAGGTGTAGGCTCGCTTAAGATTGAAGGCCGTATGAAGGCACCTGAGTACGTGTACTCAGTAGTGTCTTCGTATCGCCAGGCAATTGATGCTGCCGAGAAGGGCGTGGACAACCAGGCTGATGTGGCACGCCGCCACCGCTTGCTTAAACGCTCGTTTAACCGTGGCCTAACCAACGCCTACCTGCATGGTACCGCTGGCAACGAGATGATGAGCTACGAGCGCTCCAACAACCGCGGTGAGATTGTCGGAGAGGTCACCGGCGGACGCCCACTTGAGGATGCTCTTGAGCGCAAGAGTGGTCTGAATGGTGGCCGTGTTAAGCTGCGCCGCTACAAGCAGGCAGATGTTGATCTTATTGCACACGCGCCTATTGGCAAGAATGACTTGCTTGAAATTAGGCCGCTCGATGAGCCTGACAAGTTCCTGACCGCTCTTTGTCCTATTGATGTTGAGCCTGGTCAGACAGTTACCGTGCGCACTTCTCGCGTTATGCAGACCGGATCTACGGTACGCATTATTCGCTCTGAAGCGGCGCGCGTAGCTGCTGAGCAGATCTCTTCACTGGAATATCCTCGTAAACGAGCTGTTGACGTGGCTATTATTGCCCGCATTGGCCAGCCCTTTACTGTGGCCCTTACTACCGCAGACGGTGTGGCAAGCGCGTCTGCCGAGGGCTTTGTGGTGGAGGAGGCACGCACCAAGGCGGTAACCTCTGACGAGCTTATTGAGCACGTTGGCCGCATGGGAACCTCGCCGTTTGAGGCCGTAAGCTTTGATGTCCAGATGGACGATATGTGCGGTATGAGCTTTAGTGCTGTCCACAAGGTCCGCGCTGCGGCATGTGAGCAGCTCGAGGGCGCACTTCTTGAGGAGTACCAGAACCGCGAGCAGAAGATTGCTCCGCTTTCCCGTCTTGCCTATCAAAAGGAGCGAGAAGCCCAAGACAAAGAGAAGCTTTTTGCCTTTGATGAGGTGGCTGCAAAAACAAATGCATCGCAGGCAGAGATCTGTGTTCTAGTTGAGACTCCCGAGCAGGCACGTGTTGCGCTCAAGGCGGGAGCAAATCGTCTGTATGCAACTACCGATGCGCTCGCAGAGACTTCGTGGCCAGAGGATCTTCTCGCCAAGGTGACCCCATGGCTTGATGAGGTATGTCGCGAGATTGACCATAAGCGCTTGGATCCCTACGTTGCTGCAGGTAAGCCGATTGCCGTGGGAAACATCTCCGAGCTGGCGCTGGCCGTTGAGCGCGGAGCCATCCCTGAGGTGCGCGAGTGCATTCCAGTCCACAACGATTACGCCTTACAGGCACTTGCCGACATGGGCGCAGAAGGCGTCTGGCTCAACTCCGAGCTTACTCTCCAAGAGATCTGTCATATGGCGAGAAACGCCTCGATTCCTGTGGGTTATATGGTCAGCGGCCGTATTCGTACCATGACCACTGAGCACTGCATTTTGATGTCTACGGGCAAGTGCATCCACGATTGCGATGCCTGTAAGCTGCGCCTTGAGGAGCACACGCTCAGAGGTATTGATAACGATTACATGCCCGTAAGGACTGACAGACATGGTCGCTCCAAGATTTGGAGCCCCAAGCTCTTTGACGGCGTGCCAGAGATGGCTGAGATGCTGTCTGCTGGTGTGAAGCGTTTTATGGTAGACGCAACGCTTCTGAGCACGGAGCAGACAAGAGAGGCTACCTCTCGCGTAGCTACAGCGATTGCGGCGACAGCGTCGGGTGCATCATTGCCTGCACGTCTCAAAGATGCTTCAGTTGGACATCTTTTCTCGCCAATTGGATAGTACAGAAATAAGTTTGGAAATTTGGGTACGATACCCATGTTGTAAATTATGGGCGCATCCGCGCTTGAAGAGTTTGAATAGGAGCAAACATGGCCATTAATCGTGACCTTTTGAATGCAACCCTTGATGTTATTCGTCAGAGCCTTCAGACCGATGGCGGCGACGTTGAGCTTATTGATGTAAGCGATGACGGCACCGTTACGCTTGAGATGACTGGTTCTTGCGCTGGCTGCCCAATGTCTGCATATGATATGTCTGAGGGTATTGAGCGCATCCTGATTGAGCACGTTCCTGGTGTAAAGCGCGTTCAGCCTGCAATGCTGTAAGTTATCGCTCGGCGTCAAAAAGTGAACGTTTGGCGCTTATCGGTTGTTAGCTACATGCGCATAAACGTGTTTTTTATGCAGAGAAGTTGTGGTGAACCATAATTGACCTGCGTAATTACAAAATTTATATATCACGTCCCGCACATTATTGTGTAGGGCGTGATATTTTATATAAATGGATAACTAGTTTTTCTGACCATACATTTGTATGACGTAAGAAAGGTGGACGTTGTGGTTCTTTCTGATTGCGACATTAAAGCCGAGATTGCTGCTGGTCGTATCGTTATTGAGCCTCTGTGTGAGCAGAATGTGCAGCCTGCATCGGTTGACGTATGTCTTGGCTCAAACTTTAGAATCTTCCGCAATTCTACGCACACCTCAATTGATCCACTTGTAGCTCAAGAGGGTCTTACTGAGTCAATTGATGTTCCTGAGGGAGAAGTTTTTGTTCTTCATCCTGGTCAGTTTGCGCTTGGTACTACGCTTGAGCGCATTGCTATTCCTGACGATATCCTTGGCAAACTTGAAGGTAAGTCCACCTTGGGTCGCTTAGGCCTTATGATTCACTCAACTGCAGGTTATGTTGATCCAGGTTGGGACGGAGAGCTCACATTGGAGCTTTCTAACGTAGCTAACCTTCCAATTATTTTGCATCCTGGCATGAGGATTGGTCAGCTTTCCTTTGAGCGTATGAGCTCTCCTGTTGAGCGTCCTTATGGCTGCAAAGATCTTGGCAGCCATTATCAGGGTCAGCGCGGAGCAACTCCTTCGCATGTTCTTTCAAAGTAGTTTTAGTAAGTAGGACGTATTGTGTGGCTTGATGCTTTCTATCATTCATTAAACCCAGTAGCACTTTCTCTGGGTCCGCTATCTATCAGGTGGTATGGTCTGGCATATCTGGTGGGCTTTGTGCTTGCTGGCGTAGTTATGTATAGAACTGCTCAGCGCTGGAAACTTAACGTTACCCTTGATGACGTGCTTAATTTGATGGTTGGCATCTCGTTTGGCGTTATTGTTGGCGCCCGTCTGTTCTACGTTATTTTCTACGGCGCTGGTTATTACGTGGCTCATCCACTTGATGCATTTGCCTTAAGTCAAGGTGGCATGAGCTTCCACGGTGGCCTTGTAGGCGCTGTTGTTGGCGGCTCTATTGTCTGTAAGGCATCGGGCCTCTCTATCCCTACCATCTGTGACCTGGGAGTTATTGGTGCGCCGCTTGGTCTTTTCTTTGGACGCTGCGCAAACTTCATCAACGGTGAGCTTTGGGGAAAGCCAACAGATCTGCCTTGGGGAGTAATGTTTGAGACAGGAGGAGCGGTCTACCGTCATCCTTCTCAGCTCTACGAAGCACTTCTCGAGGGCCTTGTGATGTTTGCCATTTTGTACGTCCTTTCTAGGAAGTACCCTCCTCGTCCACAAGGAACGTTCATTGGAACGTTTTTGATGCTTTATGGCATTTTTAGGTTTGTCGTGGAATTTGTTCGTGTTCCAGACGAGCAGCTTGGCTACCTTTTTGGCAGCTTTATTACCATGGGACAGTTGCTCAGTCTGCCTTTAGTTGTACTTGGAATTGTGGTGCTTGTTTTGGCAAGAAGGCTAAATTCACCACAAGTTGGAAGGAATTAGAAGCATGTTTAAAAAGGCGCTCAATAGCCTTTTCTCCATACTTTTAGTGCTTGCGCTCTTACCAGCTCCTGCATTCGCAGAAGCAGCGGGGGAGTTGACCACTACTGCTACTGCAACCTCCTCAGCAGAGAATGCTCTTACTGCTCAGGACAACGCTTCTGGTACGGAAGCTGCTTCTGGTACGGTAGAAGCTACAAGTGGTGCAACCACAACCTCTGAAGAGATAGGCCCTGGCGTTGAAGCAACCACAAATGAGACTGACTATCCACACAAAACGCTGGACCAGGCAGTAGAAACTCTGACTAATTCCTTCTATAAGCCAAAACCTCGCTATGGTGTAGATACTAACCTCAACACCATGGTTGCAGAAGAGCTGCGTCGCATTGGTGCTGGAGAGGTTAACGTTAGAGTGGCGTCTGTTCAGATGTCCTCGACAGCTTCATACGCTCATGCGGGTATTTCTACTGATTTTGCAACTAATGGTTCTATTGAGTACTTCTGGATGGATGCGGCTGGTTTTACTAACCAGAGAAGCACTCTTATCCTCCGCCAGGCAAAAGTTACCTTTGAACTTTCCAAAGATGGCAAGACCGTCCAATATACCTGCAATGTTTTAATTCCTTGGGATGAGGCAAAATCTCAGGCGCAACTTGCTGACGTATCTCAAAACCTTGTGCCATCATATGCGGCAGGACAAAATGAATCTTCTGTAACTTCAAACTTTACCCTTCCACATAAGCTTGTTTCCGCAGATGGAAACCAACTTTCATGGTCTAAGGTCACTTGGACTAGCTCAGATACCTCTGTCGTTCGCATTGATGGATATGGTACTGAGCCTTATAAGGCAACAGTTACCCGCGGCATTCGTGACAAGCAGGTAACGCTGACTGCAAATGTCTCTTTGAGCAGCTCCGATGCCCCTCAGACAAACTATCAGAAAACCTTTACCATAACGGTTCTAGGGGATCCTTCGGCTATTACCGATGCACAGAATAATCTGTTGAGGCGCATTAACAGGCGTTTCTCGGCATCAAGCATTAAAGATGTGTATACCAATCACTCAATTAATGCCCAGGCAGTTACAGACGACCTGCAGATGCCTACGCCAAAGAACTTTGGCTTAGATGGAAAGCGCTATCAGTTTACGTACACTTCCTCCAATGCTGCTATTACGTTCAATGGCTATAGAGGAACGGTGTACCAGCCTTTGCCTTCTGCTTCCGCGCAGCAGGTAGACATCACTCTGACCGTTACCGATAAAGAAAATCCTGAGGTATCAGTCTCTAAGACTCTTACGGTTACGGTAAGCCCGCTTAATCAGGCTGATATTGATGCAGAGCTTACTTTGATGAATGAGTCTAAGGCTCATTTCTGGGATGCACTTGCTACTCCTTCTGGTCAGCAGAATAAGCAGGATAGCGTTTCTGAGTCCTTGGCCACGCCAAACAAGTTCTATCGTGCTGCTGACGGCTCTTTGACCTGGTCTTATGATGTTAACAATACCGATAAGACCGCAAGTGGTATTGTGCCTTCAGAGTTCCCAACATACGATTCCATGGGTCCTGCTGATCAGGCGCGCACGTACAGTTCTTCTCAGCCAACAATCATTCAGAACGAGAATCTTGTTCTCGCACAGACTCCTGAGTACAACACATCTGTTACGGTTTCGGCACTTCTTTCAAGTGCACGCTATTCTCGCTATGCAAGCTTGTATCCAGATAACGAACAGTTCCAGTCCCTTACTAATCAGAAGGTCTCTGCCACCTTTACTGTGGCAGGCGAGAAGGGCGCTCGATCTGTAGAGGAAGATCAAGATCCAAGTCAGCTTGTTTCCGTCACTCTTTCTGTAGTAGGTCTTGATAAAGATGGTAAGCCTCAGCACTGGGCTCCTACGCAGACTATTGAGGTTCGTAAGGGTACCACTGCTGACAAGGTAACGTATGACTACCTGAAGAATAATGGCCTTACCTACGATGCAGCGGGCGGTTATTTGTCTTCTATTACGTCGCCTTTACAGGGACTTACGCTTGCAACAGCACAGGTAGATGGCGCCTATAAATGGTGGCAGTTCTTTGTAAACGGTCAGCTTTCGGACAAGATGGCAAACAACGTTGCCTTGGACGAAAACACTACCATTACCTGGACATATGGTGGTCAGGATAGCTCCATTCCAACTCCTCAAAATGAGTTGGTCATCAATCCATTTGCTGAGCACCCTAATTACGAGGCATCTTGGAGCGGTTTTGGTAGCGGAAACGGTTCCACTACCACGCAGAGTACCCCAATTAATTCTGCAGCTCTTCGTTGGAGTGTCACTGAAGGAACTCAGAATACACCTGGATTTATTTCTGATCAGGTCATTGTTAAAGACACGGTCTATTACGTAAGCGGTTCTACTCTCAAAGCAGTTGACGCTGCAACAGGCAACCTTATTGCCACGGCACAGATTGGCTCCAAGGTCTCGTACTTTGCACGTCCTCTGTACGTTAATGGCATGATTGTTGTTGCTACCGATGATGGATGTCTTACCGCATTCTCGGCAACAACTATGGAGTGTATCTGGAAGACAGAGCCGCTGGATACCACCAATGCGCTGCAATCTGTTTCTAGCTTGACGGTTAATAACGGCACCATCTTGGCTGAGTTTACTAAGATGAGCGGATTTGACGCAGCTGGTGGCTACATGGTTGCTGTTGACGCTACAACTGGTGCGCTTCGCTGGAAGCAGAATGCACAGCCTGCAAATGTTCCTGGAGCAACCTCTGGTCAGCCTTCAGGTTATTACTGGTCTGGTGCAGCGGCTTCTGGCTCGGACTTTATGATTGGCGACGAGTCCTCTTCTGTCAGGCTTATCAGCGGTACAACCGGCGCCATTGAGGCTGAGCTTAACCTTGGTTCGCCAATTCGCGCAGGTATTGTTCCTGTCTCTGTTGATCAAAACGGTAATGGAACCTATCTTGCCGTAACCAGAAATGACGGTACGCTGCACCTGATTAGAAGAAACGGTGCTTCTCTTGTTGAAGAGAAGCAAGTCAAATTTGCAGCAGAATCTACCTCTACACCAACTATCAGCGGTTCTAATGTCTTTGTTAACGGCGTTGATGCTGAGGGCTACGGAACTATCTCTGTGATTTCTCTTGATACCTTTACGGTGATTGACCAGGCCCGAGCTGGCAAGGGTAAGTCTCAGAGCACTCCTCTTGTTTCTGTTCAGCAAAACGGTACCTATGCCTATTTCACGGTAAACGGTCTACCTGGTGGCGTATGGGTATATAAGTTGGGCACCAGCCGAGCAGCTCAGATTTACACTCCAGATAAAGATCACCAGAACTACACCACGTCGTCGGTCATTGCAGATTTTGAGGGCAATCTTTACTACACCAACGACTCCGGCACGCTTTTCTCGCTTATTAATCAGAAACCTTCTGGCGAGAATACCCAGCCATCTGGAGATATTTTTAGCAGGACAGATTCCACAGCTACAAACGTACCAGCTCAAGATCCTTCATCTCCAGCTGCGCATGAAACTTCCTCGACCACCGCTGCGAGTGCTGGTGAGGAGGTTACAAAGGCTCCATCTGAGAACAAGACTGCAGACACTAACTCTGACGAGAAGCAGCTTCCACCTACTGAATACTCAAATAAGCAGGCCGCTGCCCCACAGCAGGTGTCCTCTGCGCCTACCATTCCACTTCTGAGTGTCTTTGGTTTCTTTGCTTCTGGTGCAGTTCTTGCAGTGTTTGTAGTGTTGCTTAAGAAAGAAACTGCTGCAATTCACCATGTTTCCAATGGCCGAGGCCAGGTGAGATAGTGGTTAAGCTCACAAGAGAATCCAAACGGATTCTCTATTTGGCAGCATCAATAGTATCTTTTGTGTTCATGCTTTTCTTTGCATGGACATTGATTCAGTATTTCTTTACGCCTGCTTCAAGCACTTCTGCTCAAGAAGCTCCTACCGCACAAGGTCAGACGGCAGCAGGTGCTTCTGGCGCGCAAACAGACTCTCAGACGTCACATACGCAAGGGAGCTCTAGTTCAGACGCTCAATCAAATGCTGATGCGTCTAAAACGCAGGATTCTTCTAATCAGAAAACGTCGGAGCCTTCTAACTCTGGTAACTCAACAAACGCTGTAGCTGCTCCTCATAAAGAGAATAGTGCGCTTTCTGTAAGTGTTACGGTTGACGGCTCTGCAGCCAAAGGGTCTTCATTTACTGTCAACCTCCAGGTGCAAGAGGGTACGTCAGTCTATGACGCGTTGCTTGCAAGTGGAGCCGGGGTAAATGCACGTAGCACGTCGTTTGGTATGTACGTTGCGGCTATTAATGGGCTTGCAGAGCGTGATCACGGTCCACAGAGCGGTTGGGTATATTCAGTTAACGGTGTTCAGCCTAACTACACATCAGATGCATATGTTCTGCATGATGGCGATTCGGTTGTTTGGATGTACGTTAACGCGGTGAACTAATGAATCCCGCGCGCACAAGCTTTTTTCGACTGCACCCACTTGCTACGGTTGTACTGTTTGGATGCGAGGTTGTGCTTGCCGCATTTTCTTTTCAGCCTCTCTGTGCGCTGATTGCTTTTCTAGGAGCGCAGCTTTGTACAATCCAGTTGTTTGATACCAAACATGCTGTTAAACAGCTTGTTTGGTATGCTCCAATTATTATATTGATGGCAGTTATCAATCCGTTTTTCTCGGCATCTGGGTCTACCGTCTTGTATTCTTTTGGGCACACACAACTGTACGCAGAAAGTCTGGTGTACGGGGCTACCTCAGGTCTGGTGCTTGTAAGTACTTTGAGCTGGCTTGAGTGCTTATTTGCAGTAGTATCGCCGCTCGAGATGTTGCAGCGATCAAGCGTGCGCTTTCCGGGATTACATCTAGTCTTGAGTCTTTCTGTGCAGCTTATGCCACAACTACTTTCTAATCTGACAACAGTCCGTCAAATTCAGTCAGCAAATACCGCAGCTAGAAGGTGTGATTCTGCCGTGCAGTCACATCAGCAAAGCCGTGTTCCAAGTCAAAGCCGTTTTTTGAGCGTGAGAAAAACTATTGCGCAATCAGCTACCACCATTAACGCAGGGTGCATGAGCGCGCTGGAGAAGTCGATGAGTACGTTTCAGTCTATTGTGTCTCGAGGTTGGGGAATGGCAGGGCACAGGAGCAGATGGAGCGCTGAAGTGCTTGACGCTTATGATACTGTGGCGTTGCTGGTATTTACTTTCTTAAGCGTTATAGCAGCGGTTTGTTTGTATATGCTGGTACAAGCTTGGCAGTTTTATCCTACTATGCCAGAGTTCCAAGTGAGTTTTTGGTATCTGGGCGTAGTGCTATTTACCGTTTTACCAGCAATTTTTGTGCGTATTGATACTGTCTTATGGGAGCAGTCTGTATGAGTGAGCATTCTTCCTATATTCAGAATTCACTTACTTCTTCAACTAGTAAAAAAGTAGTTCTTGCTATTCAAAATCTCTCGTTTGCGTATGCTCTAACTCCAGAACGCAATGTTGTAGAAGATTTTTCCTGTGAGGTTTGTGCTGGTCAGATTAGTCTTTTACTGGGACCAACTGGTTCAGGCAAGTCCACCATTTTGAGCCTCATTAAGCCTGAGATTGCGCCTCAAGGTAGACGAGAGGGCTTCATTATTGTTTGCGGCCAAGAGGTTTCTACGATGACGCAGGCGCAATCCGTAGACACCATTGCATTTGTGCCGCAAGCCACTTCACAAGCACTTGTGTGTGAGACACCTTTGAAAGAGCTTGCTTTTGGCCTGGAAAATCGAGGCGTTTCAGAGAAAGAAATGCGTCGTCGAATTTTTGAGACGGTCAGTTTCTTTGGTATGGAATCGCTCTTGCACAAGCGCTGTAACGCGCTATCCGGGGGAGAACAGCAGCTAGTGGCCCTTGCTGCAGCACTTGTCATGCGCCCAAAGCTGCTTTTGCTGGATGAGCCAACCTCGCAGCTGGACCCGTTTGCGCAGAAGAGTTTCACCGCGCTCCTAGAGCGAGTGGCACGCGAGCTCAACGTTGCCGTGCTTGTTGCCACCCACGACGTTGCCGCGTTCGAGCACCTCGCTGACGCGCGCGTCTGCCTTAGTGGCGAGAAACCCGGTGCGCTCCAAGCAGACAGCTCTTCTCGCCAGGCGCTTTGTCCTTGTAGCTCCGTGCCAAACCAAGCATCCACCGCGGCCGACAGCACTCCCGTGCTCGAGTTCAGCGCCGTGACGTTTGCGTATCCGCAGAGTGATCAGTTGGTGCTTAGCAAGTGCTCGCTTGAGGTCACGGGGCGAGAAATTCGTGCGCTCGTAGGCGGCAACGGCTCAGGTAAGTCTACGCTGCTAAAGCTTGCATCAGGTGTTCTCCGCCCAAGGCGCGGACATATCTACAACCAGCTCCAGCAATCCCAAGGATACATTCCACAAAATCCTGAGCTGCTCTTTACCTGCCAAAGTGTGTGCGAGGAGCTTGCTCAGTGGCAGCAGAGTGGCACCTATTCTGATCAGGATGTTGAGGAGCTTCTGGAAGCTTCGGGACTTCTTGCTCGCACAACATATCAGAAGCTTGTGTCTTCTCATCCATACGATTTGTCAGGTGGACAGCAGCAACTCTTAGCCCTCGTAAAAGTACTGCTTACAAAAGCGCGTCTGCTTATTCTTGACGAGCCAACAAAAGGCCTGGATGCTCCAACCAAAGATGCTGTTGTCAATTTGCTTTCTCGCGCACAGTCAGAAGGTGCAACCATAGTAATAGCAACGCACGACATGCAGTTGATATCGCGCGTTGCTGATAACGTTTCTCTAGTTTTTGATGGTCAGATTTCTCTGACAGAGCCAACTTCAGAGTTCTTTGAAAACTCTTGGGTATGGTCGGCGGAGTAGGTGGCTAGAACCTTAAGAACGGCTCCTCATCCTGGCCAAGCTCCTCAAGAAGCTCATCGTCAAGATCGTTGATGTCGCCAAACTCCTCGTGTTCATGCTCCTCTTCATCTTCCTCATGATCGTGAGTATGCTCATTGAAGCCATAGGCATTGGCCGTCTCATCATCAAACTCAAGTGTAGGAAGAGCGCTGGTGATGCTGCACAGACCAACTCCTGCAGGCATAATTTTTTGCCACTGAGCAATCAGAGGAGTGGTAGGGACTTCTCCCAGCTCAACAATGGAATCTAAGAAAATCTCTTTTGCGCCGTCAAGCAGGTCAGATGACTTTGCAACTTCAATAAGGTGCTCCGAGAAAAGCTCAAGCGCATGATCTGTGGAATCTGCCTCAACAATACAAGGCATAAGACAGTAGTTGTCAGTAGAATCAAGCTCGTCGTTGTAGCTAAAGTTTCCCAGATAGATCATGAAGACCTCCTTGTTGTAGTTTCAAATCATCTTATGCCAAAATAAGACAGACCTTCTTGATATTTTTATTTTGACGGTAAGCGTGAGGTTCTTGTGGATAATCGGCACACGTTATCAATAGTCTTAGAGGTTGTGGCACTCTTTGCTACACCTATTATTCTTGCTGTTGAAATGATATATTTTCCCGATTTTACCGCGGTATCTTCAATTATTTTAACAATCATTTCAGTTGCATTATTTATGTTAAGTTTTGAGGCAAAGAAGCCCTCAGTTGCCAATTTGGTACCTACTGCCGTCTTTAGCGCATTGGGGGCTGCGGGAAGAATTGCCTTTGCGCCTCTCGCATATGTAAAGCCTGTTTCCGCAGTTGCTATCTTCGCGGGAGCGTTTCTTGGCAGACATGCGGGCTTTTTAGTAGGTGCCTTATCTGCGCTTCTTTCAAACGTTTTCTTTGGCCAGGGCTCGTGGACGCCATGGCAGATGTATGCATGGGGGCTTGTTGGCTATCTGGGAGGCCTTCTTGCAACTTTTACCTCAGCTCACCCTGCATCTTCTAAACGCACATCCGTCCAACAAGGCGAGAAACCCCACAAGCTTCCACCTTTCTTGCTTATGATCTGGGCATTTATATCCGGGCCATTCTTTGGCCTTGTCATGAATGTGTACTTTGTTATTGGATTTGTACATCCTTTAACGCTTGAGTCCGCTCTTCTCGCGTTTGCGGCTTCGATTCCGTTTGATCTAACACACGGCGTAGCAACGCTTATTTTTTTGATTTTGTTATGGCTTCCGTGGCAAACATCCGTTAGCCGAATTCTCACAAAATACAATCTCACTGGTAGGAGCCTTAGATAATCCATCTTTTTCCGTTTACCTAAAATACCTTCCATTTTGCGACCTTTGACCTAGACTGTATTCACTGTCAGCCCCCAGATTTTGGGGGTAAAAATGCAACCTACATCTATCCTTACTGCAACGGCAAACTCAACACTTGAGCTGCTTGCTCCTACGCGCTGCGTTGTGTGCGAGAAACCCGGTCAGCTCCTCTGCGATGAGTGTCGGGCAAAGCTGCCATGGATTTCTCAGCAGTGGGCATGTCCTAATTGCGGCGCTCCATATGGGAAGCTCGTCTGTTCAGAGTGTGCGGATAAGAAGAAACGACCTGTTCAGTGGGAGAGTAGAGCGGTCATTTGTGCCATGGGATTTAAGGGTCCTCCTGCACGGTTGATCTTGACACTTAAGGATGGACACGAGCTTCGACTGGCGCCGGTAATTGCTGCAGCTATGTTGTGTGCGCTTGAAGAAGCCTCAGCATGGAAAGCTCGTGACGGTACCTCTCGCTTTGATAGTTTAAAAATTGATGGCGTTTCCTTTATTCCAGCAACTGCAGAAGCGTACGCGCGCAGAGGCTTTGATCATATGGAGCTTGTAGCCCAATCGTTCTGCCAGCTTACAGGTTTACCTTTGTATGACGTGCTTATACGTCCTCATGCAAAGGACCAAAGAACACTTTCATCCGTTCAAAGGCAAATAAATTTGAAAGGAAGTATTGCTTGTACTGTGCCGGTTAATCAATCAAATATTTTACTTTTAGATGATGTTGTAACTACGGGAGCATCAATCAGAGAAGCTACAAGGGTACTTTGCGCCGCAGGCGTGCATTCTGTAACCGTAGGCGCATTAGCTCGCGTATGGTGAGTTACCTATGGTTGCAAACGGCTATACTTGATAAGTCTTTTCAGGTCTGTGGTTGCGAAGTTCTCTGTGAGCTTTTAGTCCATGACAGACGAGGTCAAAGGGATCCACGTAAGTTTACGTGTGCGCACGTAAACGATCATGGCTCGTCCTAGAAGTAAGCCATACCGCCTGTTATATCAAAGAGACAAAGGGTCTCGCAGGCGAGAGAACTACTAGTGGAGCTGCTGCGGTAGCAAAGCAAACGTTCCAGTATGCGAGTGTGGGGTCAAATACCAGGTCAGCTGAAAAGACACCTGAATAGAAGAAGGAGTTCTGATGATGCGCGGTAAAAACTCTCTTAAGGTGTTACTTCTTATAGTACTTGCTGTTGTTTTAACAGGATGCTCCATTGGTCCTATCAACATTGATCTGGATAAATGGTTCCACGTCAAGTCAGTGCAAGAGGCAATCCAAGAGAAGCGAGAAGCCCGTCAGCAGAAGATTCCTGATTCCTCACTGCACACAGCTGGCACTTTGACCGTTGGCCTACGTACTCAGTCAGTAACAGCTCCAATGGTTGTGGCCTCAGAAGCTGGGACATTGCAGGGAATTGACGTTGAAATAGCTTCTGCAATTGCAGATCAGTTAGGCGTAGACGTTAAGTTTGTATCAGTTAATGGACCAGTAGATGGCCTACAAGCAGGCTGTGACATTGTCATGGATGTCAGAAGTGGTGAAGACTCAACAAGTACGCTCATTTCTGGTTATGCTGAGTCTGCAACAGCTCTTTTCCATAAGGGTTCAGAGACAGACATTACTGCTGATAGTTTGAGTGGAAAGTCAGTTGGCGTTCAAACGGGTTCTTTGTCTGAGCGCGCAATGGGTCAGGTACTCACGGGCATGTCTGTTCAGGGTTTCTCTAACCTAAATGATGCTTTTGAAGCACTTGAAAATGGTTCCATCGATTATGTGGCCTGTGATGCATATGCTGGTGCTTATTTAGCAGCAAACAAAGATATTTCTATGGTTGGTGTAGTTGACGTTCCATCCACGATTGGTATTTCTGTAGCAACCAGTAACAAAGCTCTCGCTACACAAATTCAGCAAGCTCTTTCAGCTATTCAATCTAACGGTGTCGAGGGAGTTATTAGAAACAAGTGGATTGGCACCTTGCCACACCTCTCAACTACCAATAAGATTTCCGGTCTTGTGGAAGTTTCTACGCAATCTACCAGCGCTGATTCAGCTACATCTTCCTCTGAGCAAAATTAATCGCACATAAAGAGAAATAGTCTCTAACCGTTTACCGCTCAATTCAACTTTTTATGGAATGATTGACCGACAAATGGGTATTGTTGTTATACAGACATCAGTTAGAAGATGTCTCGTGTATCCGATAGGAGGCTCCCATGGTGGACATCAAGATTTCGGGGCGCAAGGTAAGCATTTCTGAGGCTTTGCGCACACACGTAGATCAGAAAATCGGTGATGCGCTTAAAGTATTTGACATCACTCCTATGTCCTGCGATGTAGTTCTTAGAGTAGACAAAAACCCTTCAAATCCAGATAGAAAGACAGCTGAGGTTACGGTATTTGTTCGTAACAATGTTGTTCGTGTCACTGCTAGCTCTGACGATATGTATGTGGCTATTGATGAAGCAGCAGAAAAAGTTTCCAGACAGCTGCGTAAGTACAAGACAAAAGTTGTTGAGCGCCGTCATCATGTAAAGTCTGAGCGTGGAGTTGCTCTTACACAAGAAGATCTTGCCAATCTCATTGAGATTCCAGCTGAAGATCTTGATGACCAACTTGTTCGCGAGAAGTACATTGATCTTGAGCCCATGACGGAAGAGGAGGCGCTTGTCCAAACTGACCTTCTCGGCCATGATTTTTATGTCTTTGTTAATTCTTCTACTGGTTTGACTAATGTCATTTACCATCGTAAAAATGGCGGTTATGGAATTATCAAACCTAAGATTGAGGAACAAGATGTTCAATAAAAAAGATAAAGACGAAGAAGAAATCAGCGAGGTTGCCTTTGAAGATCTTGAGCCTACTGAGCTTTCAGCTGCATATCATAAGCCCAGTAACGTTCGAATCATCATGGACTCCTGCGCAGACTTTGCTCCAGGAATTGCTGAACAGCTAGGTGTTGATATTATCCAGTTCCCTTATGTGGGACCAGATGGAGAGCACTATGATGACGGCTGGAAGAGCATTAGTGCACATGAGTTCTTTGAGGGCATGCGCAAAGACAAAAAGCTGCGCTATACCACCTCTGCAATTACTCCTGGTCATTACCTCGAGGTCTTTGAGCGTGCTGCAAAGCAGGGCACTCCAACGGTTTATCTTTGCTTTACCTCTGCGCTTTCTTCATCCTACTATGCAGCTGAGCAAGCAGCAGATATGGTAAGAGAGAAATACCCAGACTTTGAGATTTACGTAGTCGACAATGGTGCACCTTCGTCCGCAGCTCAGCTTTTGGGTCTTGAAGCAGTGCATCAGGCCAATAAGGGTCTCTCGGCAAAAGAGATTGCCGAGTGGGCAGAGGATGCGCGTAACTATATTCATGGCTACTTAACACTTGAGACCTTGGATGCTCTTGCTGCGGGCGGTCGTATTCCTGCTGCTGCTGCAAATATTGGCGGCAAGCTTGATGTAAAGCCAGAGCTTACCTATGACTCAACAGGAGCTCTTACCGTCAAGACGGTGTGCAGAGGTCGTAAGAAGGCGCTCAAGTCTCTGGTTCAGGACTTCAGAGATAGCTATTCTCATGACACTTCACTTCCTGTTGGCATCATTTCTGCAGACTCACAGAAAGACGCCAATTGGCTAGAGGCTCAGATTCGTAAAGAGAAGGGCTGTGAGGGACTTACCATTATTCATAGCCAGGTAGGACCAGTCATTGGTGCTCACGTTGGACCAGGCATGGTGGCTATTGTCTTCTGGGGAACTGACCGCCGCGAGAAGCTTTCGCTTTCTGACCGAATTGCTAACAGGGTTCGTAAATCTAATTAACGGGTACAAGGTATGGGGTCGCTCTTTGGAGCGGCCCCAGTTTGTATATTTATTTCAGTCTGAAAGGACTCATACATGGCACTGAGCAAGAATGCAAAGGTTGCTTTTATTGGAACAGGCATTATGGGCGCTCCTATCGCAGAGCACCTTATTTCTGCTGGTTATGACGTTACTGTTTACAACAGAACATCAGAGAAAGCGCAAAAGCTTGTCTCGTTGGGCGCTCACGCTGCAGAGAGTGTGAAAGATGCTGCAAAAGACGCTGATGTTGTCTTTACCATGGTTGGTTATCCAACTGATGTTGAAGATGTTTACTTGGCAACAGATGGCCTTATTCGCGTTGCTAAGAAGGGCGCATACCTTATTGATCTGACCACTTCTTCATCTCAGCTTGCTCGTGATATTCACGATGCTGCTGAAATTGAGGGAAAACATGCCTTTGACTGTCCAGTTACGGGCGGCCAGAAAGGCGCCCAGGACGGTACTCTTACGCTGATTGTTGGCGCAACTGAGAATGATGTTGAGCCAGTACGCGCTCTTCTCGAGACCTTCTCGGCAAAGATTTTCTGCATGGGTGGTGCTGGTAAGGGTCAGACCGCAAAGCTTTGTAATCAGGTATCTCTTGCATCATGCATGATTGGCTATGCAGACGCAATGGCCTTGGCAGAGCAGGGTGGACTTGACGTTGAGCAGATGCTTGAGGTTGTTGCTAGTGGCATGGGTTCTTCTCGCGCACTTAAAGAGCTTGCTCCTAAGTCGCTTGAGGGAGACTTCCAACCAGGATTTTTGGCTGAGCACTTCCGCAAGGATATTGCGCTTGCTCTTGCTCAGTCTGAGGACCTTGAGATTACGCTTCCTGGTGCAGAGACCGCCTTTACCCTGTATGACATGCTTTGCCAGATTGGTGGCGCTCGCAAGGGCACCCAGGCAATCTCGCTCCTTTATGCTGATGAGGCTACGAGCACTGCAGCTGGTCTTGACTGGTCGCTTCTTGAGAGCCAGGAAGATGAGGGTGAGCACGAGTGCTGCTGTGGTCACGACCACGAAGATGGTGATCACGAGTGTGAGTGCCATGGTCACGGACATCATCATGAACATGAAGGTCACGAGCACGGTCATGACGGCCACTGCTGCCACTAAGTGCTAGCCGCAAAGGAACCCCGATTATGAGTGATATTTCTACTCCTCAGAGCTCTATTGCGGTTTTCATCGATTATGAAAATTTGGCACTAGGAACAGGTAAAAGAAAGAGAAACGGCCACCAAGAGCCAGGTCATCTTCCAGAGATGAAGCTCATTATGGAGAGGCTGGTTGATAAGGGACGCATTACTGCTAAGCGTGCATATTGCGATTGGCAGCGCTTTCCAAATGCTATTACGCCCCTGCATGAGCTTGGTATTGAGCTCATCGAAATTCCAGATAGGGCCTATACCGGCAAGAACTCTGCCGATATTAGACTTGCGGTAGACGCTGTTGAGATGTGTCTTACTAAAGACCACATTGACACATTCGCTGTGCTTTCTGGTGACTCGGACTTCTCGCCACTTGTGGCAAAGCTTAAAGAGGCTGGTAAAACAGTCATTGGCGTTGGTATGAAGGAGTCTACTAGCTCGCTTCTTGCTGAGGTCTGTGACGAGTTTATCTTCTACGAGGATATTTTGAGTTCTGGCAGAATTCCAGACTTTAAAGAGAAGGTACCTGTCGAGAAACACGACTGCTATCAGCTCTTATTTGAGACCATCGAGTCTTTGGAGCGTGAAAGCGAAACGTTTATTTATGCATCGCGGCTCAAAGAGACTATGCGAAGGAAGCGTCCACAGTTTGCTGAGGCAACTTATGGATATCGTTCGTTTACTTCTCTTTTACGTGAAGCATCGAGCCTTGGATTTATTAAAATTCATGAGGATCAAAAAAGCGGCACCGTTGTCGTAGACGGATTTAGAGAATAAAGGGTGTTTTAGAGAGGATTTAGGTTTCATGGCAGAAAAGAAAGAAACTGCTCAGAAGCCAAAAAAGGCTTCAACTAAGGCAACCGCAAAAGCGGGCTCTACAAAGGCGCCAAAAGAAGAAAAGCAACCTGCTAAGAAGGCTACAAAAAAGCCAACTATGGCACAGATGAAAAAAGTGAATGCACTGGTCATTGCTTTATCTGATGCTAGTAGGCGCGCTCGTCAAGACGCATCTCATGAGCTTGCGGAGCTGGCCCATATTGCTCCTCTTGCCTTTGAAGAGCACATTGATTCTCTTATTGATGCTCTGTATAGGCCAGAAGCACAGACTCGTTGGGAAGTGCTCGATGCGCTTGCCAATCTGAGCGCTCACTTTGGTGACCAGGTCTTTAAGGCATTTGATGCTGCTGAGGCTTCTCTGTTTGACGATGACTCAGCAACGGTGCGTCTCGCAGCATTTTTGTTCCTCTGTCAGTACGGAGCAACTTCTGCAAAGCATTCTGATGAGGCGTGGCCACTTTTGGATGAGGCGGTTCAGTGCTATCACGGAGATGCTGAGTACCATGACATGCTCCAGGGTCTTCTCGCCTTAGCACATGGAACTATTTCTAAGGACGTGAAGAAAGCACTGTCTCAGCGTATGAAGTTTGATGCAGAAAATGCCACTGGATACATCAAACAGTATTCGGAAGAGATTGTTTCAGTTACCAAGTAATTTGATTTGCTTGTAAACGACTGTGTACAAACGGGGGAGTTTACTGGTTGTATGTTTTATGCATGCTAATAAGAGTAAACTACAGGTTTGTATTATGTACGTATAGTTGCATTAAGCGATGAAAGGCAAGGATATGCCATCTATTGATGTAAAAAAGAACTCAAAGATCTTTATCGGAGTAGGCGCAGTTGTACTGTTTGCTCTTGGTATTGTCATCGGTCGCTTCCTTCTGGGCGGTGGCGGAGCTACTGGTTCTTTGAACGGTCGCACCACACTTTCTGAGGGTGAGCTCAACACTCCTATTGCTTCTTATACCTATAACGGTCAGACCAAAGAAGTAACTGCTCGTGAGGTTATTGAGAACACTTCCGGTCTTGACGCAGCAAAGCAGTCTGACGGCACCTATGCTGTTCCAGCAGCCGATAAGATCATTGGCTATGTTCGCAATGCTCTTGTTGTTGCTGAGGCTCAGAGCAAGGGTATTACCGTCACCGATGACGAAGTCAACAATTACATGCAGACCAACTTCAAGACTACTGATGTTAGCCAGGTTGCTTCTGCATACAAGCTCTCTGAAGACGTCGCAAAGAAGCTCATCCATGATGCTGTCATCATGAAGAAGTATCGTGATAGCGTTCTGACTACAACCCTTCCAGATGCTCCACAGGCACCAACTGCACCTGAGGACGGCAACTCTGAGACTACAAGCCAGGAGTACGCTCAGTACATCATTGGTCTTGCTGGTGATGAGTGGGACGCTAAGAACAACACTTGGGCTTCCCAGGATGGCGATTACTACAAGCAGCTCTCTGCTTATTCAATCTCCAACGATTCCGCTTCTTATGCAGCTGCTCAGACCGCTTATCAGGTCGCAATGAGCAAGTACTCTGCTGTTGCAAGCAAGGCATCTCAGGAGTGGTCACAGAAGATTAACGAGATTCTTGGTAAGGCTTCTATTGCTGTTTACTCTCTTGCTCTCTAGGATCTGAAAAGCAATGAAAGTTGCTATTAGCGCTTGTTTACTTGGCCTCCCCGTCAGATATGACGGAGGGGCCAAGCCTGTTTCTGCAGTACAAAGGCTTGCAGAAAAAGTAAACGTCACAAAGATCTGCCCCGAGACTTCCTCAGGTCTCCCTGTGCCTCGTCCGCCCGCGGAACAGCGAGAAGGTCGTGTTTGGCTCAAGGATGGCTCAGATGTAACGGAAGATTTTGAACGTGGATCTAAGATTGCTCTTAATGCCGTTACGTCTTCTGACATAACGCTCGCCGTTTTGAAGGCAAAGAGCCCGTCTTGTGGCGTGCATGAGATTTATGATGGTACGTACTCAGGAAAGCTTGTTTCTGGCGAGGGAACACTCACTCGTCACCTCTTAGAGGAGGGGATTTGCGTGGTTACCGAGAAAACCATTGAGAATGTAAGCCCATCTGTTGAGCATCCGGTTGCTCTTATTTTGGGAACCGGACTTGGCCACCTTGCTGATTTGGTAAAGCCAGTTCGTCGTATTGATTATCGTGACATTCCAGGTTTCCCTGTTGACGCTTCTTCTATGGCTGGCCACAGCTTTGAGGCAACCATTGGTACTATCGATGGCGTGCCTGTAGTTGTGTATCCTGGCCGCGTGCACCTCTATCAGGGCTATTCTGCCGCTGAGGTAACCTCTCTTGTTCAGCATGCCCATCACCTAGGCTGCAAAGACATTATTTTTGCAGGTGCAACGGGTGCTGTTTCTGGAAACGCAAAGACTGGCCTTGGCGTTATTACTGATCAGATTAACCTCACTGGAACCAATCCGCTTGCAGAGTGGGCAGGCCTTCGCGATGTCGAGACCCCATTTGTAGATATGAATGATGCCTTCTCGCCTTACCTAAGAACGCTTGCACGTGGCGTAGCAGATGACCTCAATATCGAGCTCAATGAGGGTGTTTTTGCTGGTCTTTTGGGACCAAACTTTGAGACTCCTGCAGAAGTTGCTATGCTTCGTAGCTTTGGCGTCTCATACGTTGGCGTTTCTACAGCTCTTGAAGTCATCATGGCCCGCGCTCTTGATATGAATGTGTTGGCTCTGACGCTTGCAGCAAACCCAGCTGGCGCTCACGGAACTACGCATAAGAGTGTTCAAGAGGCATCCGAGAAGTACGCAGATGATCTTGAGCGCCTTGTTCGTGGTGTTCTCGGGCTTCTTTAATATTCTCGCTTGAATTAAAGAGGCCTTGCCCGTATAGTTGTTAGCGCGCTTTTGCACGCCAGCATAGCTCAGTTGGTAGAGCACCGCTCTCGTAAAGCGGGGGTCATCAGTTCGATCCTGGTTGCTGGCACCATCAACTATTAAATAGCCGCCTTGTGCGGCTATTTTTATGCCACGAGTGTCTATTTATTGCTTCTGTTAAGCAGTTTTCATTACGTACGAGTAAACTAGCGCTATACGATAGTTGTACAAAATTAGTAAAGTTGTGGCTGATTGGATAATTATGACTTTTCCTGAACCTCCGTACTTCTTAAGTAATCGCGATTGGTATACAACGCCAGAAGATGAAGGTATCGATGATTTCTTTTTTGAAGATGGTCGTGGATATCACATTAGAGATGATGCTCCGGAAGAAGCAAAAAAGAGTTATGAAGAATTATATGACATGCTAGATATCGATTTTTCTAGAGTTTTTTCCGACTTAGCCTCTACAGCCAAATCCATGTGAAACAACTGCACTGTGGTGGGTATAGACAAAGTAGTAGTAATTACTAACAAAAGGAGTTTTTATGGCTACTCAGAATCTTGAGCTTTTCTATAAGCCAACCTGCCCATACTGCCACAAGGTCATGTCCTTTATGGAGCAGAACAACATCGAGCTTCCTATGCATGACATTGTTGCTGACGACGCAGCTCGCGAGCGCCTCATTGAGGTAGGCGGCAAGCGTCAGGTTCCATGCCTGTTCATTGACGGCAAGGCAATGTATGAGTCCGGCGACATCATTAACTACCTCTCCGAGGTCTTCCATGTTTCTGGTTCAAACGATGATTCAGATGACGGCTCTGCAGCAGCTGCTTGCACTATCGGCGGTGCTTGCTCCTTCTAAGTTCATTGTCGAGAAACCCCTCTAGCAGACGGGTTTCTCGCTATATGCATTAAAAATTCCTCTGTTCCAACATGAACTGCCTCCCATTTCTTATATCCAAGAAATGGGAGGCAGTTCGTTGTGCGGGTGATTATGATTCTGCAGCGTGTTAGCGTCGGCTTTTAGGCCTGGCGCAC
>CAUTMX010000014.1:0-34617 GCA_963539685.1 uncultured Atopobiaceae bacterium
GTTCTGCCGAAGAATCGACATGTTCTTAATCAAGATAGCCAGGCAGCTAGGCGGTTGCACTATCTGATATGCATCTCTATGCATAAACTTCATCTAATATGCTTAAACATGAATAGACTTATATAAGAAATTTAACTATCGATAAATTCTGTATCTACGGAACACACCTAAGTCGGATATTCTGCTCAGATACGGGCATTTTACACACCTAATGACGATATTCTGCACGTTTGAGGTATTTTCAGCGTAATGTATACGTCTTTTTGACAGATTATCTGACTTAGGTGTGTTTTGAACTGACTCCTATTTCTCGTGTCCAAGAAATGGGAGGCAGTTCATCGAGAAGGACTTTTTTGTTGTAACAAAAAAGGTACGCTAAGCGTCGAGCTTACTCTGGTGCAGTTCAGCAAACCTCTGCAGCTTTTGAACAACCTGTGGCGTGAGTATGTCCTTTTTAACCTGCCAAGACCAATTTCCTTCAGCTTTACCAGGAATATTCATGCGAGCATCATCAGAAAGACCCAGGACATCCTGAAGTGGAAGGATAACCACTGCATTAGAAGTGCTAACTACTTGCTCCATAAGGTGGTCAAAAATCTGGTGTGATTCATCAGTTGCCTGGCCACCTGTAAAACGAGCTTCTACAAAACCCATAAGCGTTTGCGTATCATGGGTACCGCTGTACACAATAGACTCCTGAGCTGGTATAAAGGAATATCTACAGTCTCCATCAGCAAATTGAATGACGCTCATGCCCGGAAATCCCGTCTGAGAAAGCAGCGCTCGGACCGCAGGAGTAATCGCTCCTAAATCCTCTGCAATAAAAGGAAGTGGACCAAGCTGCTTATAAGCAACATCAAACAGCTCATAGCCAGGGCCAAACTTAAATGAACCCTCGGCAGCAGTCTTTCCCTGTTCAATGGCATAGTAAGACGTGAAGCCAATAAAGTGATCCAGTCTGGTGTAGTCGTACAGATAGAAAGACCTGCGGAATCGCTCAATCCACCAACGATAATCCTCGTCTTTATGAGCTTGCCAGTTGTACGTTGGATTACCCCACAGCTGACCATCCTGAGAAAACGCATCAGCAGGAGCTCCAGCTTGAAGCTCTGTATGGCCCGTATCATCTAGAGCAAAAAGCTCTGGATGCGCCCAAACATCAGCGGAATCTTCTGAAACAAACATGGGCATGTCGCCAATAATCTGAATTCCTTTAGCGCGAGCCTCTGCTAACGTCTGACCCCAAATAACGTCAAAAGCAAATTGGTGCTTTCGGTGAAGTTCGATTGCCTGAGCAAGTTCATGAAGCTCAAGTAGCTCTGGTGACCAGCTGCGATACTGCTTTGGCCACTCCTGCCACACTCCCTCACCAAGAAGGTCTTTGATTGCACAGAACGCCGCATACGAATCAAGCCAATACGAGTTTCTCGCCAGAAATGCCTGGTACTCAGCAGCTCGCTTGCTCTGAGGGCCATCGCACTCAGAAATGACTTTCTCCATAGCGGCCTGATCAAGCAAGTTGATGTTTCCTGCAAAAGCGGAAATTCCCGCGTAAGGAGAGCCGTATTCATCGGTTGGGCTGACAGGTAAAATCTGCCAATACTTCTGACCAGATTTAGCGAGAAAATCGATGAACTCGGAAGTCTCGCGACCAATAACACCAAGCTTCCGACCTGGCGTAATTGCGGAGTCCTCATTAGAAGGCAGAGACGTAATGTGAGCAAGCACTCCCATGCCAGGCTCTAGAGGTTTTTGTAGCCTTTGGACTGGCTGCACGTTTAAGACCGTGCATCCAAGCTGCCACAAAAAGACCTCTGCCTTGCCGTCTTTGACAGGTACCGCTTGTCCACTAATAACGTCAATGACCTGCATGTTTTGAGGTACAGAAACATATACGGTTTTAGCATCTGAGCGGCTCTTATTCACCAGAACACAAATGCCAGAAGCGTCTTTGTTTAGCTGCTCTTGTTGGGCATTTTCCTGCAAAGGCCTACGCCAGAAAGCTAAAACATCATCTGAGCCGACCTCGGGAACAAACGGTTCAAACGAGCCGTCTACCAGCAGAGGAAGCGTTTTTCTGAGCGCAATAGCATTACGATATATGTGCAAGTAATCCAAGTCCGCACGAGGACTGCTTTCAGGCCATGGCATAGTTGCGCGATTTGTCGGATCAACAAATCCCTCAACACCCATTTCATCGCCGTAATAGATAGACGGAACACCCGGAAGCGTCATCTGCAGCACAGCCGTCTGCCACATACGGGCCTTAGAAAGACCGCGCTGATCAGCAGAAAGTCTGTACGTTACCTGCTCATGAGCAGTAAGAGAATCAGGAGCAGGAGCTCCTGCAACTACGTTAATCAGGCGCTCTTTATCATGTGTTCCAAATACATTCAGACAAGAATAAAACGCCTCGTGAGGATAGTTTTCCCACAGCTCCTCAAGAGCTAAAGCAGTTGACTCAGCACCAGCCTCATTCATCAAAAATGAAAGTATAGACTTGCGCAGAGGATAATTCATAGGTCCGTCGAGCTCGGAACCTTCCAGATAATGCCTGAGTTTTCCGTACGCGCGCTTATTGCTTGCGTCCTCCCAGACCTCTCCGATAATAACTGCGTCGCTACGCTCTGCAAGTGCAGCCGCACGAATCTTCTGTATAAACGAATCAGAAATCTCATCCGCAACATCTAAACGCCAACCGCGGGCACCACGACGCAGCCACGTTCTAATAACGCCATCCTTGCCACAAATAAACTCCTGATAATCGGGGTTATCGGAGACAATAGTTGGAAGTGCGTCTACACCCCACCAGCTTTCATACGTTCCATCCTCACGGAACGTAAACCACTCATCATAGGGTGAGCCAGCCTGTTGAACTGCTCCTGGTTCAGAGTAATTAGAGAATTTATTAAAGTATTTTGAATCAGCGCCACAGTGGTTGAAAACGCCATCCAAAATAATGGAAATACCATGCTCAGCAGCTTTAACGCAGAGGCGTTCAAAATCCTCTACAGTGCCTAACACGGGATCGACTTCCAAATAATCCGCAATATCGTAGCGATGATTACTGGAAGCAGCATAGATTGGATTCAAATAAAGCGCAGTTATTCCAAGGTTTTCCAAGTAGGAAAGCTTCTCTTCAATACCAGCCAAAGAACCGCCGTAGAAATCCCACTCAGTCACGCGGCCGTTGGCATCTCGCTGATACTCAGGAGTCTTCTCCCAGTCTTCAACCAGCTGGCGAGAAACTCCATTTCTTGGAACAGCAAGCGCCTGCTTGGTACGTTCGTGCCAGTTTGCATCTCGTGCAAACCTGTCAGGGAAAATCTGGTAGACAACTCCACCCTTGTACCAGCTAGGGTCTTCTACACCTGCAAAGCTGCCACGAGACTTATAGCAAGTAATCTGAAATGATGGTGGCTCGCCATAGGCAAAGCTACCAACACCAGTGCATCTATTTTCTTGAGCACCATATAACCAAACTGCTCCGTCAGAAGCCTGAAGCTCAAAGCGATACCAAATAAGGCCTGTAGCAGCTGGTTTAACAATTGCCTCAAAGCACTGCGCATAGTCAGGTACGCCAGTCGGAAGCGCGCCAGCAAAATCACTCTTTTGCATCACAACGCGTTTCTCGCCAGACAGAGCTTGGGCCTCTGGAGACGATTCAGGGCCATACTCTTGCCAGAGACGAAGCGTTACTGATTGAACATCATCATCCCAAGCAAATATTCTGATTGTTGCTGAAGTACCTAGTTCTACCGCGCCTTTTGGATCTCTACAAACAATGTTTGAGGTGTTGTGAAAAGCCTGCATTCTTACCAATCTCGACGACGTACATACCTGATAATCTCAGGGTGTAGTAAATGATACACGTCAAGATATTCATTTGCAGCGTTATGCCAACTAAAGTCCTCTGCCATCGCCTGTTTTACAAGATTTTCCCACGCTTGTTTATCGTTTCTATAAACATCGGCGGCGTACAGAATAATATCTGCCATTTCATCTGCGTTTTGATTAGCAAAACTAAAGCCGGTTCCTTCTCCCGTAAACTGGTTGTACGGTTTTACAGAATCTGCCAGACCGCCCGTCTCGCGAACAACAGGAAGCGTGCCATAACGCATAGAAATCATCTGAGAAAGGCCGCAAGGCTCAAACTCTGATGGCATCAAGAACATATCCGCACCTGCATACATACGGTGAGAAAGCGCAATATCAAACTCAATACGTGCTGCCATACGGTTGCCATAGTGATCATCAAAGAAGCGCATAGCGTCTTCTTGTTCAGCGTCACCAGTTCCTAGAACAGCAACCTCAATACCTGCACAAATAAGACGGTCCATCGCATAGCGAATCAGGCCCAAACCCTTCTGGTTGGTCAAGCGCGTAACCATTACCGCAAGAGGTACATCTGGATTTACCTCAAGGCCCAGCTCCTCTTGCAGCTGACGCTTACACTCAGCCTTACCTTCCATATGACGTGACGAGAAGTTCTGTGGAATATAAGAATCGCTTGCAGGTGACCACGCACTAATATCAATACCATTCAGGATGCCGCGCAGTACACTTTGACGGCGACGGAAGATATCATCCATTCCCTCTCCGAAGTGCTCTGTCTGCAGCTCACGAGCATACGTTGGGCTAACGGTGAGCAGATAATCGGAGTAGCAAAGTGCGCCCTTCATAAAGTTGATAGAGCTTGCGTCACACCTCAGTTGATCAACTGCAGCAGGAATATCAGCAAGACCAAGTACGTCACTGAGCATCTTGTCAGTAAACTGACCTTGGAACTTGACGTTATGAATGGAGAAGACCGTCTTAACGTTGTGGACCTCAGGGACGCCCTGATACTGCTCACGCAAAAATACGGGTGCTAGTGCCGTTTGCCAATCATTGCAGTGCAGAACGTCACAGGAGAGCTCTGGGACGTGTGCAATCAGCTCACACAGAGCCTTGGAGAAGAACGCATAGCGCTCTCCATCATCGAAGTAGCCATAGAGACCATCACGAGCAAAGTAAGACTCGTTATCTACAAAGTAAAAATCAACGCCTTCATGAACCAGATGCCAAAGCCCACAATACTCAAAGCGCCACGAAAGAGGCACCTGAAGCTCGTAGACCTTCTTCATCTTTTGTTTCCACTCGGGCTTAATGGAGCTGTAGAGTGGCGAAATAACCGCCACTCTTGCTCCTACTTTTTTAAGTGCTTGTGGCAATGAGCCCGAAACATCTCCAAGACCACCCGACTTGGAAAAAGGCGCTACCTCTGAAGTTGCATAGACAACGCGAAGTTTGCGACGCTTGGAGACTTGGGACATTGTTACGCCACCCTCTTATTGTTTTTACGCTGAATAAGAATTTCTTCGCTGGTACCACGAAGCTCAGTACCCGCAGGAATAACGTTAGAGCGATCCACAATAGCGTGCTCGACTACAGAGCCTTCCTTAACAATGCAGCCCTCCATCACAATGGAATCACGAACGATAGCACCGCGCTCAATAATGACGTTACGGCCAAGGATGGAACCAGTAACCGTTCCGCGAATGCGGCAGCCTGCAGAAATAGTAGAGTTACTTACCTTTGAGCCAATCTCAAACTTTGCAGGAGCAGTATCGTGTGCCTTTGTCTTGATGGAGCGCTCTGGAGTAAAGAGTTCATTTGCTGGCATGGGGTTCAAAAGCTCCATGTTAGCCCGATAATAAGAGTTCTTTGAGAAGATAGATGCTACATGACCTTCAAAGTGGAAGGTGCGAACCTTGACACGGTTATAGTCAGCGTGGAGTGCCTCAAAAAGATCAAGATAATCAGTAGCTCTATACCAATCAAGCATGTCAATAAGCAGGTCGCGCTTGATAATAAAGCAGTCGAGAGAAGCCTCGTCTCCGCGCTGAACACCATTGTGCGTTTTAACTACACGGTCACCGTCAAGCTCAACACCAACAACGTCTCTATCGTTATAACGAGTGGTGTAGGTCATCATAGTGATGTCTGCATCGGACTCAAGGTGCTGGTCAAGCAGCTCGGTAAGATCAGAGTTGAAAACAAAATTTGAAGTAGACAACAGAACATACTCTGCATCAGTTCTCTCAAGATATGGCTTGTTGGAAATCAGATCTCTGAGCAGGAAACGAGCTCCTGCGTGGGAGGTACCAAAAGCAGATCCAGGCAGAATAAATAAACCACCGCTCTTACGGTCCAAGTTCCAGTCTTTGCCAGAGCCAAGATGATCGATAAGTGAGCGATAGTTAAAGGGCATGATTACGCCAACGGTACTAATGTCCGAATTAACCATATTTGAAAGAGGAAAATCCACCAGGCGATATCTTCCCAAGAAAGGCATGGATGCAATTGGGCGTACATCATTGGCGATTTCCATGTTAGTAGACGCATAATTGCAGGTAATAAGACCAATTACTCTATTCATTATTGCTCACCTCTTTCGACTACTACATCATTTCCAACAACAGCAATCTCCTTGTTCAAATCAGAGCTGCCAATATGGACGTTCTTCTCGACCACAGCGTTCTCGCCAAGAATTGCACGAATAACCACCGCACCAGGTTTAACTTCTGCGCCAGGAAGAAGTACGGAGTCAATAACGCGAGCTCCCTCACCAATAACGGCATCGGTAGACAAAATTGAATGGCGAGAATAACCAAAGATCTGGCATCCGTTGCTTACCAGACAGTCGTCTACCTCGCCAAAAGCGCCAATGTACGCTGGTGGACGGGTGGAAGCATTGGACAAAATAGGGAACTTATCCGAGAAGATATCAAACTTAGGCTCAGAGCCAAGTAGATCCATGCTGGTCTCGTGATAACTTGCAATGGTGCCTACATCGCGCCAGAAACCCTCAAAGCGATAGGCAAAAAGACGTTTACCATCATCAAGCAACGTCGGAATAATATCGCCGCCAAAGTCATGAGAAGATTCAGGATTCTTTGCGTCCTCACGCAAGGTCTCAAGAAGCAGGTCTGTGCTAAAGATATAGATTCCCATGGACGCCAGGTTGGATTCTGGCTCTTTGGGTTTCTCGGAAAACTTGGTGATTCTATCCTCATCATCAATGGACATGATGCCGAAGCGAGAAGTCTCTTCCCAAGGAACAGGCATAACAGCAATGGTGAGGTCTGCGTTGTTCTTCTTATGGCAGGCGAGCATCTCGCCGTAGTCCATACGGTAAAGCTGATCGCCAGAGAGAATTAGTACGTAATCAGGGTTATTCTGCTCAATGTAACCAATATTCTGGGTGACGGCATCTGCGGTTCCCGCATACCACGCACCACCAGACTGAGTAGCAAATGGAGGAAGAATAGAAATTCCACCACCGCGCTCATCAAGGTCCCAAGCACTACCTGATCCCACGTAAGAGTGCAGCAAATAAGGACGGTACTGTGTCAAAACACCTACCGTAGAAATTCCTGAATTTGCGCAGTTGGATAATGCAAAGTCAATAATGCGGAACTTGCCACCAAACGAGACAGCAGGTTTAGCTACTTTTGAGGTCAGAGCACCTAATCGGCTTCCCTGTCCTCCTGCAAGTAGCATTGCAAGACATTCCCTTTTGCCCATATCCAAATCTCCTCTCTCCCCAACAGAGGTCTATATTCTCAACGCCCTACGACGATTGAACCTAAACGCAGATCCTTACACGTGCCAAATATCTTCCATGTACTCCCTGATAGTTCTATCAGCCGAGAAGAAACCAGAGTTTGCCGTATTGTGAAGTGCGCGAGCATTCCAGCTACGACGATCTGCATAGGACTGAGTAAGCTCTTCCCATGCCTTCACATAGGCATCAAAGTCAATAAGCACCAGGTCAGGATCATTGTTGATCAGCAGATAGTCGTGAATTGACTCAAAGTTGCCAGAGAGTCGGCTCAATGAACCATCGGTCAGCATATTTACAATGCGAGCCAGCGTTGGGTTCTGGTTAAGCAGGTTTTGTGCAAAGTAGGTGCCGGAAGCATATACCTGCTGGACCTCGTCTGCACGAAGACCAAAAATCTTGATGTTCTCTGGTCCTGCAAGCTCAGAGATCTCAATATTTGAACCGTCATAGGTACCAAGGGTCAGAGCCGCATTCATCATAAGCTTCATGTTTGAGGTACCAGAAGCCTCTGCACCAGCAACCGAAATCTGCTCTGAAATATCAGATGCAGCATAGATAAGCTGTGCATTTGAAACAGCAAAGTTTGGAATAAAGACGATCTTCAGACGACCCTCAATGCGCTCGTCGTTGTTAACCACGTCTGCAACGGAGTGAATAAGTCGAATGACTTCCTTTGCAAAGGTATAGCTCTGAGCAGCCTTGCCCGAGAAAATAAAGGTTGTTGGAGCTGGCTTATAGCTTGGATCATCAAGCATACGGTTGTAGAGATACAAAATCTTAAAGACATTAAGCAGCTGACGCTTATATGCATGGAAGCGTTTTACCTGTGTATCAAAAATGGTATTGGTATCCATCTCAACACCAGTTGTCTTCTTGACGTATGCAGCAAGACGCTCTTTTTCTTCTCTCTTTGCAGCGTCCATCTTGTCCAAGAACTCAGCATTGTTCTCAAAAGCAGAAAGCTTCTGAAGCTCATTGGCATCATCAAGCCAGCCGGTACCAATAGCCTCAGTAATAAGCTTTGCGTAAGCGGTATTTGCCTGTGCCAAGAAGCGACGGTGGCAGATGCCGTTAGTCTTGTTATTAAATATCTCTGGACGAAGCTTGTAGAAATCCTTCAAAACACTCTGCTTCAAAATGTTAGTGTGCAAGTCAGAGACACCATTGACCGAGTGGCTAAACAGAATAGAGAGGTTAGCCATACGAACGGTGTTGTCCCAGAGCACAGCAGTTGAGGCGAGAAGATCGGTGTTGCCGTTAGAGTCAGCAAGCAGCTGCTCCTTATAGCGACGATCAACCTCATCAATAAACATATACAGGCGAGGAAGCAGCTCACGGAAGGTGTTGATAGGCCACTTCTCAAGAGCCTCAGGCATAACGGTGTGGTTGGTATAAGAGATTGCGTTTCTCGCGATATCAAATGCCTCGTTAAAGTCAACGCCATGGTCATCGACAAGCAGACGCATAAGCTCTGGTCCGCACATTGCTGGGTGCGTATCGTTAGTGTGGATGCAGACGTGATCTGCAAAGTGATCCCAATCCTCGCCGTACTTATCCTTATAAGCACGAAGAATGGACTGAAGACCAGCAGAAACAAACAGGTACTCCTGCTTCAAGCGAAGAATGCGCCCGTGCTCACCAGAGTCATTTGGATACAAAATAGTTGAAATTGCCTCAACGTCAGAGCGGAACTTATTAGCACGTGCATAATCACCGGCGTTAAAAGCATCAAGATCAAAGTCTTCCTCTGCTGGCTCTGCAGACCAAAGACGCAGCTTATTTACGGTCTTTGCGCCATAGCCAACAATAGGCACATCGTATGGAACAGCCCTTACTACCTGGCCACCCTCTTGCGAGAACCAGAAGTTGCCATTCTCGTCCTCATGCCTTACAACTGTGCCTCCAAAGCGTACCAGTACGCTGGAATCGTCTTTTCTGACTTCCCATGGATATCCATTTGCCAGCCAGTTATCGGTACGCTCTACCTGGCGTCCATCCTTAATCTCCTGGCGGAAGAGGCCGTAGCGGTATCTCATACCATTACCAAAGCCAGCCATTCCCTCATGTGCCATGGAGTCCAGGAAGCACGCGGCAAGTCTACCCAGACCACCATTGCCAAGGCCAGGGTCTACCTCTTGAGCGGCAAGCTCATGAAGAGAGGTACCCATCTCTTTAAGGCCCTCTGCAACAACGTCGGTGATACCAAGATTGAGCAGGTAATTCTCAAGCAGTGGTCCTAGAAGGAACTCAAGGGAGAAGTAATAGACCTGTTTGTTTGCATGAATATAGGAGGTTGACTGAATTTCTCGCGCCTTTTCTGCAATGAGGTGAGCAAGAACGTTATAACGCTCCTGATCAGTACACTCTCCATAGTATTTGCCAAGAATCTTGATGAACTTATCGCGGTACTGCTCTTCAAAATCTTGTTTATCGGTAAAAATGTTTTGTCCGTTATTTACGGCCATGCTTCCCCCTCTTTGGAAGTTCTTTCTCAAACGCTAAAACAATGCCACCGAGCGGAGGAACAGACAGTTCTACCGAATAATCTCTTCCATTCCATGCCACTGGCTTGGTGGAAAGTTTCTTAGTATTCACAATACCCGAACCGCCAAATTCTTTTGCGTCGGAATTGAACACTTCTTTCCACACACCTGCAGAAGGCATGCCTAAACGGAAGTTCTGATGGGTTGCAACGTCAAAATTGATGAGAATAACCAGGTCCTCGGAAGGCTTTCTTCCGTGACGAACAAACGAGATGATTGATTGCTCATTATTGTCTGCGTCAATCCAATCAAATCCACGGTTGTCGTAGGCATGCTGCCAAAGTCCTGGATGATTCTTATAGAAATGATTAAGGGCCTTAATAAATGCCTGCTGATGAGCGTGAGTTGGATACTCCTCAGTCAAGTAATACTCAATACCCTCGTAGTAGCGCCACTCAATAAACTGCGCAATCTCGTTGCCCATAAAGTTGAGCTTAGCGCCCGGATGAGTCATCTGATGAAGCGCCAAAGCCCTCATGCCAGCAAACTGTCTCCACCAATCTCCTGGCATGCGCTGAATAAGACTGCACTTACCATGAACAACCTCGTCATGGCTCAGTGGCAGTACAAAGTTCTCATTGAACTGATACATGCTGGAGAAGGTCAGAAGACGGTGGTTACCTGGTCTATAAGGGAAATCAGTCTGACAATAGTGCAGCGTATCATTCATCCAGCCCATGTCCCACTTAAGGTTAAAGCCAAGTCCCCCAACCTCGGGAGGATAGGTAACCAGCGGCCATGCTGTGGACTCTTCTGCAATCATCAAAATATCGGGATGTTCTTTTTGAGCTGTCTCGTTGCAGAGACGCAAGAAAGCGCTTGCATCCAAATCTTCCTCTGTGCCCTTATGGTTAAAGCGCTTCTGGGAAGGATCGTCGATACCAAAATTCAAATACAACATGCTACTGACACCGTCAACACGAATGCCATCAGCGTGATAGTCATTCAGCCACATAAGCAGGTTAGAAACAAGGAAGCTTCTAACCTCACCACGAGTAAGATCAAACTTAAGAGTTCCCCAGTTAGGATGCTCTTTTTCTTCAAAGAGCTTGGTACCATCAAACTCTGCGAGACCATGAGCATCTTTACAGAAGCCTCCTGGGACCCAGTCCAAAATGACGCCAATACCAGCCTGATGACAGCAGTCAATAAAGTGTTTGAACTGGGCAGGATTGCCATACCTTGAGGTGGGAGCAAAATAACCCGTTACCTGATAACCCCAAGATCCGTCAAAAGGGTGCTCCATAACGGGGAGAAGCTCAATGTGGGTGTAGCCCATATCTTTAACATAGGCTACCAGCTCTTCTGAGAGGTCATCATAGGTATAGAAGGCATCTGCGTTTGTATCAAAGTAATCTTTTGGCTCTTCATTCTGGTTTGCATCTTCAGCATCAGCGAAACCTTCTTCCTGAACAGCCACGTCAGTATGCTGCTTCCAACTCCCAAGATGAACTTCAAAGATGTTAAGAGGACTATGCAGGAACTTAAGCGATGCACGTCTCTTCATCCATGCTTCGTCTTCCCAAACGTACACGTCTGGATCAAACGTAATAGATGCCGTATGTGGTCTGACCTCCGCATAGGTACCATAGGGGTCAGCCTTAAAAATCTTCTGTCCAGAAGCGGATACAATCAGGAATTTATACAATACTTCCGAGGTGATTCCTGGAATAAAACCTTCCCAAATTCCGCCATGTTTTGAGCGAGAAAGAACGTTGACAGTATCATCCCAATTATTAAAGTCTCCAACAACAGAGACAGAGGCTGCATTGGGGGCCCAAACCGCAAAATGATAACCTTCAACTCCATCTTCTTGAACCGCAGGGTGTGCACCTAATTTCTTGTGGCTCTGGAACCATTTACCTTGCGCAAACAAGTATGCATCCTGGTCACTCACTGCTAACGATGCATTTAACTCTGCCATGCTCACCCCCGCGCTATCTATGAAATCTACGCATTTTATAGATTTGTTATCCATCAATACTCGTAGTTGATAGTTACTAAGATAAACCATTACAAGGTAAAACACGGTGACAAACAGTCAATATGACTTTCACCGATAAAAAACGACCGTACGCGTTATTTTTTGTTTTTACCGATTTTTGTTAATAATAGTGAATAAAAATTGCAACTAAAAGAAATGGCAGCTTATCCAAATAAACTGCCATTTGATACATAAACTTTTTATATAACCGTGAAGCGACTTAAGAAAGCTGGGTCCTACAAGTCCTCTTCCTAAAGTGATTCTTCAGGTTACTTGCAACTACATCTTGCGTGGTACAGCCGTCTCAGCTGAAGGAGCATGTGCAGCAATTACATCAAGAGCTGCTGTCTCTTGGTCCTTCTCGCCAGAAGCAACTGCCCTACCGTATGCGTCGGTATCAAGAATTGCCTGGCGGAAACGATCAGTTGTAAAGCCATAAGGAGCGCGACCCCACTCGTTGGTCTTCTGAGCTCGCTCAACAATGATGTCCAGGTCAGCGTCAACAGATTCTGAAGTAATGTCCAGATTGGCCAAGGTGGTTGGAAGGCCAAGCTTTCTATTAAGCGCCACCTGCTCCTCAAGTGCTTTAAGGTTGCCGTCAAAGGCATAAAGGACGCAGGTACCAAAGGAAACAACCTCACCATGAAGGTGTTTCTCGCCACGCTCGCCCAGAGCAGTAAAGGCATTATAGAAGGCATGAGCGGTTGAGGAATTGAAGTAATACGCACCGCGCTCAGCACCAATGTTGGTGGTCATGTTAGACACAACACCAGCAGTAATGATGATGTTAAGAACAACGTTTTCAAATGCTTCAGAAACAATACCAGCGCGCTTATCTGCCAGTGCCTGCTCCGCATTATCAAACAGAGGCTCAATGCAGGCACCTGCGGCAAGAGCTCGTCCCATAAGAGGGCTGTGGAGCAGCTCAACTTCTCTGGAAGAAAGTTCAACCTCAGGACCCTTAGAGAAGGCATCACCAATTCCTGCCCAGAAGTACTCATCAGGACTCTCTGCAATAATTTGCGTATCAATAAAGGTATGAACGGGCAGCTCAGCAGGAATGAAGTATGTATCTGCAGAACCGTCTTCTTTATAGAAAACAGCAATTCTTGTTACAGGAGCGCAGTTAGAAGCAAGTGTTGGGAAGGTAAAGTATGGCTTGTCCAGGATGGTTGCAATCTCTTTACCCTCATCAATTGCACGACCACCACCAACAAGGAAGAGCATATCAGCAGAAATAACCTCAGGCATCGTTGCGATTCTCTTGGCATTTGCGTGCGTAGAGTTAGTGCCGTAAGAAATCCAAGAAGAGATAGAAACCTCAGAACCCGCAAGTGCAGCCTCAAGCTTTGGGCGTGCCTTCTCCATTGCAGTTGGTCCACCAATGACTACGGCATTTTTGCCAAATCGCTTAACAATGCGCAGCACTGACTGATAAGCATCAACACCAATGGTGTATGAAGGCAGATACTCCGTAAATGTTCCGCGAGATTCCATCTTTTCCATAGCGTCCTCCAAAACCTATCTCAGAAAAGCGAGAATATAACTTTAACTGAATTAGTTATGTTTTTGCAGCATAAATCCTTTAACGAGCGTTTCCTCTGCCTCTTTATAGGCTGACGAGAAAAACTCTGTATTAAGCATTTGATACTGCGGGGAGCTCACGCTATTCTGGCGATTCTCCTCTGCAATGCGCTGTATAACCTGAAGCGTTTGCTCAACATCTGAATGCGTAAACCCATACTGTGGATGAGCCGCGGCAACTGCAAAGAGCTCATCAGATGCTTCTGGCAGACGATTCATATCAAGCGAGCGCCCGTAAATATCAAAATCTGCTTGCTTACGAATACGTGCATCTTCTCCTGTCGGAATATGATGAGCACGCAAAAATGCCCGTGTATGAGTGTTATACACATGGTCGCAAACAAGGTGGCACCAAATGCCCACGATAAGCTCTCTGAGCTGGCGCTGATCTACTAAGCTGCGCTGCTCAGCTGAGCAATAACTCACATTTGGCTGGATGAAGTCAGTGTGTAGCAGATACTCGGCTGGGTTAAGACCGCCCATAAAATTACGCTGATAGCGCCTGTAACTTGGAATAGGCAACGTTCCTGGGTATGACTGATGGCTTCGACCGTATCTCACCTTGTGAGAATAGTTTGGAACCATAAAGCCAATGTGCACATCAGGAGCAACGTTTCCAAGCAGAAATGCATCAGGGTAGTGAATATCTACACCCAAGCAACCGGCTCCTTTCTCAAGGAGCCGGTCAGCATGAGCAATATGTACGTTCCAACTTGGCACTACAATTACCTGCTTATCCGCGAATTTCTCCACCGGTAGAACGAAGAACCTTCTCCACAAGCTTTGTGTGGGTCTTCTCGACCTCTTCTGAAGTAAGCGTTCTGTCGTCTGCACGATATGTGAGCGAGAAGGCCATAGACTTCTTGCCTTCACCAACACGCAGGGCATCGCGGTACACGTCAAAGAGTCTGATGTCGCAGAGGAGCTTGCCACCAGCAGACTTCAAACGCTGAACCAACTGCTCAGCAGTAACGCTCTCGTCAACAACAATTGCCAAGTCAATGGAGATGCCTGGGTAGGTTGGAGGCTCAACAATAGGAAGGTCTTTCTGAGAAAGACGCAAAAGCGACGCAACAGAAATCTCAAAGGCAATGACTGGAACCTCAATGTCAAAGTTCTGGAGCGACAAAGGATGAATGTTTCCAACCCAACCGATTGTCTCGCTACCTGCAAGAATCTCAGCAGCGCGACCAGGCTGCAGCCAACCGTATTGCTCTGGCTCAGCTACACGGAAACGAACCTTAGGGATGCGAAGTGCCTCAAGCAGACCCTCAACAATACCCTTGGCGTCAAAGAAATCGTAGGCTGGATACTTAGCATTCCAAGCATCATCTGCTGGACGACCAACCAATACGCCACAGACATAGCTTGGCTCATCTGGCTGGCTCTTATCCTTATGTCCAAAGAGCACACGGCCCAGCTCATACATGGCAATATTAGAGACACCATGAGCAAGGTTGTATGCAATAGAGCGCAGAAGACCTGGAACAATGGAGCGACGCATCTCAGACTGGTCAGCAACAAGTGGGCTCATAACCTTTACCGGGACGCCTCTTCCCTCTTCGCTCATACCAAGCTTAGAGAGGTCATCTGGACTTGCAAACAGATACGACTTTGTCTCGTTCAAGCCAAGAGCGCGCAGCGTGCGACCGATCTTTCTAATCTGACGTTGCTCTGAAGTCAGGCCGCCAGCATGGTTTCTAGCAGCAGGAAGCGTAGCCTCAATATCACCTTCACCCCACAGGCGAACAATCTCCTCAATCAGGTCAACCTCGCGTGTAAGATCTGGGCGGTTTGTAGGAGCAACAACGCTCAACTCACCGTTGTCTGCAGGCGTAACCTTGCAGCCAAGACGCGTAAGGCGAGAAACCATAAACTCTTCTGGAATCTGAGCACCTGCAAGTGCACAAACGCGCTCTGGACGAAGCGTAATAGTTACTGCCTCTTTTACCTTTGGATACACATCAACGATACCTGGGCAAACCTCAGCGCCACAGCACTCCTCAAAGAGAGCTGCTGCAATATCTGCAACAGATGCGCAGCCGTTTGGATCCACAAGGCGCTCGTAGCGAATAGAAGCCTCACTCATAAGGTCAAGGTTTCTACTGGTACGGCTGATGTGTCCGTTATCAAAGACCGCAGACTCCAAAAGAACATCAACGGTATTCTCGGTAATTTCAGAATCCAGGCCACCCATAACACCAGCAAGTGCAATAGGAGTTTTACCGTTATCTGTGATGACCGTCATATCGGACGTGAGCTCACGGTCTTCTCCGTCAAGCGTCACAATGTGCTCACCGTCTTCTGCGGCGCGAACCACAATGTGATACTTGCCATCTTCCTTGGTAAGTTTTCCAAGGTCAAAGGCGTGCAGAGGCTGGCCAGTCAGGTACATCACGTAGTTAGTAACATCAACAACGTTGTTAATAGAGCGACCACCACAAGCCGTAACGCGGCGAGCCAGCCACTCAGGGCTTGGGCCAATCTTGACGTTGCGAACCACGCGAGCGGTGTACCTTGAGCAGAGCTCAGGGTCAGCAATAGTAACATCTACCTGCTCAGATGCATCTGCACCAGACTCAGAGGCAACACTTGGAAGCTCAATGTGGGTATCGATGTCATACATTGCGGAAACCTCAACAGCCATACCTGTCATAGAGAGGCAGTCAGGACGGTTAGGGGTAATCTCACAATCAAGAACAACGTCAGACATGCCCAGGTAATCCGTAAGCGGCATACCAATTGGAGCATCCTCAGGAAGAATCATAATGCCGCTCTGGTCATCGCCAAGACCCAGCTCGCGAGAAGAGCAGTTCATGCCGCAAGACTCAACGCCACGCAGCTTGGACTTTTTAATCTTAAAGTCTCCAGGAAGTACTGCACCAATCATTGCGGTAACAATGTGGTCTCCCTGATTAAAGTTCTGGGCGCCACAAACAATCTGTAGAGGAACAGGATTTCCGTCCTTATCCACATTGTTGTTGCCCACGTCAACTAGGGTGACGTACATGTGATCAGAATCAGGATGAGGCTCTTTGCTTACAACCTGAGCAGTAACAACATAGTCAAGGTTAGCGCCAACACGCTCTACCGCTTCAACCTCAGTACCAGTGCGCACAAACTCGCGCTCAAGGTCTTTTGGATCCTGAGGAAGATCAACGAGCGTCTTCAGCCATTCATAAGATACACGCATGTGATTGCCTTTCTAGTAAGACGCCGATGATTAGAACTGACGCAGAACTCTCTGGTCACCAGAGATGAGCATGCGCAGGTCAGGAAGGTCATAACGAAGCGCTGCAACACGCTCAACACCAATGCCAAAGGCAAAGCCTGTGTACTTCTCGGAATCAATACCGCAGTACTTGAAGACATTAGGGTCAACCATGCCGCAACCAAGAATCTCAAGCCAGCCCGTGTTCTTGCAGAAACGGCAGCCCTCACCGTGGCAAACACCACAAGAAACGTCTACCTCGCAGCTTGGCTCGGTGAATGGGAAGAAGTGAGGACGATAGCGGGTAGCGCGGTCCTTACCAAAGATCTCACGAGTAAAGTGGTCAAGGGTGCCCTTGAGGTCACCAAAGGTGATTCCCTCATCAACAACAAGGCCTTCCATCTGCGTAAACTGAGGCAGGTGGTTAGCGTCTGCTGTGTCAGGACGGAATACCGTACCAGGGCAAATCATGTAAATAGGAGGCTCTTTTGTCTCCATGGTATGTACCTGTACGCCAGAAGTCTGCGTACGAAGAAGCACGTCGGACTCGCCCAGTACGTGCGATTCTTTACCTTCTGGCGCGTTGTCTACTACGTAGAACGTATCCTTACCAGAGCGGCTTGGGTGATCTTCAGGAGCGTTCAGCGCTGTGAAGTTGTAGTAGGTAGTCTCAACATAAGGGCCTGTCTCAATGGTGTAGCCCATGCTGATAAAGATGTCTTCCATCTCCTCACGTACCTGCTCAATGAGGTGCTGAGTACCAGGGCTCAGACGACGACCTGGAAGGGTAATATCAGTTGCCTCAGCATTAAGCTGAGCCTCAAGGGCTTCTCGCTTTAAGGCAAGCTGACGCTCGCGAATAGCGGTCTCAACGTTAGCACGAACGGTATTTGCAAGCTGACCCATTTGAGGGCGCTGATCTGCGGGAACCTGACCCATCATACGCATAATTGCGGTAAGAGAGCCCTTCTTTCCCATTGATGCAACGCGCACCTTCTCAAGTGCTTCAAGGTTTGTTGCCTTAGCAATTCCTTCAAGTACTTGCTCGCGAATTGCCGAGAGTTCCTCAGACATTCCCATGTAATTACCCTTTCAATAGAAAACCGTCCCTGAGCATATGCCCAAGGACGGAAAATTTCCGCGGTACCACCTCGGTTGATTGCGCAGTTTTCTCTCTGTGCAATCCACTTGAAAGCCTAGTCTCGTTAGGCAGACGACTTCCCTACTAAGCAATGACGCCGTTCAAGTTGTAGCTCGGGAGTGAACTCTACCAGCGCTGTGCAGGTGTTTCTCAACCACGAACACCCTCTCTGTTCACAACGTGCTCCGGCAGACCTCTCCGTCAACGCACTTTGTTCAGAGTATCACACTGTGCGAGTTTTGAGCAGCAGCACAACCCTTTTTACCAGAAAGATAAACAAAAGCGTAACAACCGCGAGAAGAACGATGGTTCCTCCAGGTTTAAGGCCAAGCTCATAGGAGACAACAAGTCCACCAAGTGAGGTCAGCATACCCACTGTGCTTGCATACAAACAACATTGCTTCCAGCTGCGGGAAATCTGCAAAGCACAGGCAACAGGAACTACCATCATGGATGAAACAATAAGTGAGCCAACCGTTCTTGCTGCTACAGCAACCACCAAAGCTACTGCGATAACAAAGCCAAAGTTAATAAGGCTTACAGGCACACCTACACAACGGGCATGACGCTCGTCAAAAGACATCAAGAAAAGTTCTTTTCTGAGGAAGAAACAAAAAGCAACAGCAAGTACACTGATGGCCACAATCATCTGAACTTCTTGCTCGCTCACGGTCAAAATTGAGCCAAACATAAAGCTGTTGAAGCTTGATGAATTGGGAACAAAACCTGACAAAACACCTGCTAGACCAATGCCTGCTGCCATAACAATAGCAACTGCAAGCTCTGACTGATCTTTAAAGTGACGACGCACTCCCTCAACACAAAGCGCACCACCCAAACAAGCGGCAATTGCTCCGGCAACAGGATTAATACCTGCAATCATGCCGCCTGCAACACCTGCAAGAGAGGTATGTGAAAGAGCATCGCCAATCATAGAGAGGCGCTTCAATACAACCGTAACGCCTACAAGCGGGATAATTGCTCCCAGAAGAATTCCTACAAGAATTCCTCGCTGCATAAATACGTATTCAAACATTTATGCCCTCCTCTCATGCGAGTCTTGGGCATCTTGAACAACGTCGGACGCAGGACCAAGGGACTCCGTTAAAGCAAAATCATCTAATTTTCCGCGATTGTGGTCGTGGACATGATGAGAGTCAAGGTCACAGTGAGCTCCATGAACTGCACAGTGATCATGACCGTGACCCCTACCTGCAATTTCTGTAGCTTTGTGGTCAGCAACTTCAACAACTCGACAAGCCAGCGCATCAAGAGCTGCAAGATCATGCGTAACAATAAGTACCGCAAGATCTCGAGCTGCATGGGCTTCTCGCACTAAGTTATAGAAATGATTGCGACTCTCTTTATCAAGACCAGTTGTAGGCTCGTCCAGGATAAGTAGTGATGGGTTTCCTACCAGCGCGCAGGCAAGGCGAACTCTCTGGAGCTGTCCTCCAGAGAGTTCCCTAATAATACGCGTGGAAAAATCAGTCATACCTACAAGGTCAAGTGCCTCAAGCGTGCGCTCGCGACGCTCTTTTGCGCTCATCTTTACCTTTTTGGCACGAGCATACTGACTTGCATCTACTAGTTCGACGACGCTTGCAGGAAAGCGATTAACCGATTCTGAAGGGAGCTGTGGGACATAGCCTACACGCTCCCAGTCTTTAAACCGAGTCGAGGGCGTTCCAAAAAGAAGTGACTTACCACTTGTAGGTTCAAGCTCACCCACCACAATTCGAGAGAGCGTAGATTTACCAGCTCCGTTATCACCAATAAGCGCGCAAATCTCACCTTGATGAACGTCTAAATTTACATCGCTTAAGACACGCGTCTTCTTGTAAGAAAAACTCACGTCTTGAAGCGAAACGGCTATCTGACTTTCCTGCAACACGTCCTCCAAACATCCAGCCTAAGCTGGCAACACACTATGCGAGAGCGCCCTCAAGAGCCTTGAGGTTGTCACGCATAACAGACAGGTAATCCTCGCCTGCCTTAAGCTCCTCGTCAGTAAGACCCTCAAGTGGGTTGAGCTCTTCAACACGAGCGCCTGTTGCCTCAGCAATTGCCTGAGCAACCTTAGGACTTACCAGTTCCTCCGTAAAAATAACCTTTACATTATGCTCTTTTACGAACTCAGTAATCTCTTTCATTTCCTGAGCATTTGGCTCTGCATCTGCCTCAACACCCTCAATAGGCATCTGAGTGAGACCATAAGCCTCGCACAAATAACCAAATGCCTGGTGAGAAACAACAATGGTCTTGTTAGGTAGTGAATCCAGACCCTTGTGGAACTCACTATCAAGCGTATCAAAGTCTGCATTTGCTTTATCAAGATTGGCAGCATACTCTGACTTGTGCTCAGAGTCCTTCTCGGAAAGAGCATCACAAATATTCTTCATCTGAATCTTTGCATTCAGAGGGCTCAGCCAAACGTGAGGATCGGTTCCACCATGGTCATGGTCGTGATCATGGTCATCTTTCTTCTCCTCATGATCGTGATCATCGTCTTCTTCAAGCTCAAGAAGTTTGACGTCTTTGCTGGTCTCAACTGCTGTAAGTTTTGTGCCAGAACCAAGTCCATCAAGTACGTCCTTGACCCAGTGCTCCATACCAGCACCGTTGTAAATCAAGAAGTCTGCTTCCTGGATAGTCTTCATATCCTTGCTAGATGGCTCCCAATCATGTGGCTCAGTACCTGCTGGAACGAGGCATGTTACTTCAGCATGATCGCCAGCGATGCGCTTTGCAAAATCGTACATAGGATAAAAACTTGCAACAATGCTGAGCTTCTTCTGGTCTTTATTATCAGAAGCTCCTTCTTGCTTTTGAGCCTCAGGCTTGCAGCCAGCAAGAATAGCACTCACGCCAAAAGCGGATGCTACAAGTGCGCTACGACGAGAAACGGTTGGATTCAAATTCATGTTACATCTCCCAAAACTATAAAAACCAATACGGTGTAGTGCCAAATTTTTCAAACAAAATCGTGCGATTGTCCTCACTACCAAGCATAAAAACATGGCGAGAAACCCATGTTTCTCCTCACTTCTTTGCCTTTCTACTCACTTCTCATCATCTGAACATGCATTCATGCTTCCCCTTTAGCAGGAAAGCGGGCTGTCTTCCGACAGTCCGCTTTCTAAAAGTTAGCCTTAGTATACATATTCCAATTCAAGTCAACGATAAATTTCTTATCTTTTCCGCAAACGGAATTGGAATAAACAGGTTAACTGTTTTATCTCTTGCTAACCTACTGATCTTTCTCCGCGTACGGAGTAATAATCAGATCTCCACTATTATACTCACCCAAATAAACCTCTGAAGCAGACTTATAACCTTGATGCTCAAGTTCTCTTTCAAGCCAATTCTCTTCCAGGTCCAGCGTCTCAAGAATGTTCGTCTGAACTTGTCCGTCAGTAATAAGCGGGAATCTAACGTTCTCTTCTCCTTTTTTAACAATAATCAACTGTCCATTTTGCTCAAGAATGGCACGCTTAACGTCTGAGATATAATTCACTCCTGCCTGGCGAAGCTTCAGCGACACATCGTAGGCAGTGAGACCCATAGACCTACAGTTGTCTACAAGCAGCTTGCCCTTATCAATAACAATAACAGGACGTCCATCAATCAACTGCTTGACCAGCATATTGTTTGTTCTCAACCATTTGAGAACCATAACAATAATGAGCCAAATAAGCAGGACAAGGGTGAACTGCAAAATGGTAATTGAACTGTTGTAGATCATGCCGCCAACAATGCCGCCAAGTACAAAGTTTTGAACCTGGTCAATTGCTGCAGTTGGTGCTAGGTTTCCTTTTCCGCTGACGTTAATTGCCAGAACAAGCGAGAAAAGACCGATGCACAATTTAATGGCAACTTCTAAATAAAAGTTCATCGATCTACTCCTCTACATGCGTAATGTCATTACCAATGAGATTGATCTGTTCAATGACATAGTCATTCTCGGTATTTTTCAAAACGTGATAATACTTACCGTCAACCTCAAGATACGAGGGATTTCCCTGGCTATCAAAGGCAACGTACACGTGGTCAAAATCAACCTCAAGACGTCGAGCGAAGCTTTCTTGTGAGGAAACAATTGACTCATAGTGCTTACTTGCCTGATTAACCTCTAGCACACGATCAAGCTGTAGAAGTCCAAGAAAGATTAATGAGAACAGCGCAATAAGCGCCAGCTCACGATACTTAGAATTCTTTCTATCACGCATGTAATGCACAAGCGAGAAGATCATTAGAAGTGCAACAAGGCCAAATAGAACAAGCTGAGTCCAGTCAAATACTGTTGCATGGTGAATTAAATAGTTATGGGAATAGAACTCCATACGCTTCCTTTAATTTGTGTTACTCAAGATCTGCTGTTTAAGCCTTGTAAACGCTCTTTCCTCCAAGGAACGTCTCTTCAAGCTGAAGATCTTTTGTAACAACAATAAAGTCAGCATCATATCCAGGACGGATGAAGCCACAAACATCATCAATTCCACAGGAGCGAGCTGGGTTTTCTGAAGCCATACGAACCGCTTCTTCAGCAGAAACAATACCCCAGTCAAAGACGTTCTTCACGCCTTCAAACAGACGAAGGATTGAACCAGCAAGGCTGTGAGACTCATCCATCAGACGAGCAGTTCCGCCTTCAACAACAACAGGGAAATCGCCAAGTTTGTACTGTCCATTAGGCATACCACCTGCTCGCATGCAGTCTGTAATAAGAACGGTATGGTCATATCCCCTTGCATTTACCAGAGCGCGAACAGCGATAGGATTAAGGTGATGGCCGTCGCAAATAGCCTCTGCATAGGTACCGTGGGTGGTCATTGCAGCACCAACCATACCTGGCTCACGGTGGTGAAGACCGCTCATGCCGTTATAGGTATGAACAAAGATGTCTGCACCAGCGTTTACGCAGGCAAGAGCTTCCTCATACGTTGCATCGGAGTGACCAAGTGCAACATGAACACCGCGGTCTGCCATCTCTGCACAGAACTCTGGAGCGCCATCGCGCTCTGGAGCAATAGCAATCTTGGCAATCCAGCCGTCAGCACGCTCCTGCCACTCATCAAAGACCTCTACATCTGGATCAAGGAAGTACGCAGGATTCTGGGCACCCTTGTGTTTCTCGGTAAAGAAAGGCCCCTCTAGGAAGATGCCCTGGATGCGAGCAGCATCAATACCGTTTGCCGCAATTCCCTCTGCTGCATCAGCAACGGACTCACAAGCATCGCCAGTTTGCTGAACGCTTGCGGTCAGTGTTGTTGGAAGCCAAGAAGTTACGCCGTTAGAGAGCAGACCCTGGGCAATCTCAATGACGCCATCAGGATCGCAGTCCATAATATCGTGGTCCAGGAAGCCATGGATATGGGTATCAACAAGGCCAGGCGCCACCCAAGAACCAGTGCGGTCAATAATCTCGCAGTCTGGCTTCTCTTTAGTGAAATGACCAAATACACCGTCTTCTACGAGCAAATATCCTGGACCAGAAGTTGCTCCTGGCAAAAAGAACTTATCTGCTTTAACTGCAAATGTACTCATACGTACCTCAATCATTCTCAAAAGGACGCGCCATAGGCACGTCCTTCTTAGTAATTCCTATAGTGAGTGAATTGTAACACCCTTAACCACTCGATTAACCTGACCAGTTGGAGAAGGTGTGTCCGGTTTGTTGTTAACACGGACTGAGTTCAAGAGCGCCACCACCTGAGCAACCATTACAAAAGGCAGAGCCAAATAAGGTGCTGGTAGAGGCTCTGTAAATACTGGAAGACTAAATGTTCTTCCCGTAAAGTTTGTTGCCCCCTCTTGCTCAATACCAATGGTCAGAGCAGCAATCTGGTCTCCCTTAATCTCGTCAAGAATATCCAGATCATATTGACGCGTATAAGGGTTATTGGAAACAAAATCAAACACCAGGGTGTGTTCGTCGACAAACGACTTTGGTCCGTGACGATATCCCATTGAGGAATCCCACGACGTTGCATTAATACCAGCTGCAAGCTCCAAAATCTTAAGCTGAGCCTCATGAGCAAGACCCACAAAAGGACCAGAACCCAGATAGGTAATGCGGTTGAAATCGCTCTTAAGCCACTCAGCAATCTCTTCCTCGCGCTCAATTACCTGCCTACCCAGCTCAGCAGCATCAGAAATCCAAGCCTTCTTCTGTGAGTCATCAGCACTATCAAATACAAGAGTAGCAAGAAGTGTCATACAGCTATAAGAGCCGGTCATGGCAAAGCCCTGGTCATTTGCACCAGGAATAAGAAGTAGCAATGTATCGTCTTTACCTGCGGATTCAACGGCAAGTTTTCCTTCAGGAGCGCAGGTAATATTGATGAGCAAAAGATTTTTAACAATCTTACGGGCAATATTTACTGCAGCAAGACTCTCTGGACTATTACCAGAGCGCGCAAAAGAAACCAAGACCGTTGGATCATCTGGATCAAGACTGCCATAAGGATCAGAAACAATATCAGTAGTTGCAACGGACGCAAACTCAAAAGAGCCCTTCTCGCCATGAGAACGAAGATACGGAGTAATGGTATCGCCTACATATGCCGAGGTACCTGCACCCGTAAAGACCACGCGGGTACGACGACCCTCGCCAAGATTGCGAGCACGCTCGACAAACTCTTTAATTGCAGAAAGGTTCTCCTGATAAATGCCAAAGGTAGATTCCCAAAGCTCAGGCTGCTGCTTAATCTCGGCAGTTGTAATATGAGCGCCTAGTGCCTTTAGCTCTTCTTGGCTCTTCTTAAACATTGATATCCCTTCTCACAGTTATTTAACTGCGTGTATGTACAATTTTGTATCTAAACTGATCCGCACGAGCCACGCTTAGTGTGAACTCAACAATGATATTTCTGTCATTGTACGTAGTGCGTGTGAGACTCAAAACAGGCGAACCTTCAGAAATTTGCAATAAAGTGGCGTCATCTGAGCGAGCAATTGAAGCCTTGAACTCCTCTTCTGCTACGCCAATCTTTATGTTGTAGTCTTCTTCAAAAATTTGGTAGAGAGATTTTTGCTCAACATCATGAGCAGTGAGCGAGAAAAACTGTGAAACTGGAAGATAGGTTACTTCCAGCATCATAGGCACGTCATCGGCACTTCTTAAACGCTTGATGCGGAAGAGTTTCTCGCCAAGAATAACGTGCATATGTTGGGCTAAGAACTTATTAGCCTCAATAGTGTCAAACTCCAAAATAGTTGTCTTAGGAACGCGACCTAACTGACGCTGCTGATCAGTAAAGCTATAGCCTCCCATAAGGTCTGTTGCACGTTCAGAGACGTCTGCAACAAAGGTACCGCGGCCACGCTGACGATAAATGAGCCCCATGTGTTCAAGCTCTTGCAGGGCAAGTCTTACCGTGGTGCGAGAAAGTCCGTAGGAATCGGAGAGCTCACGCTCTGAAGGAAGTGGATCATCTGGATCCATCTCGTTCTCAATACGATAGCGCAACATATTTGCTAGCTGCTCGTAGAGTGGCTGTCTTCCCATAAACGTTGTCATCAAAACTCTCCTATAAAAGACGGGTGCCCACTAAGTGGACACCCGTCACACTTACTTAACCCCAAATATATGGGAGAACGCCAAAGCCAGAACCAAGAAGTGCAATTACCAGAAGCAGGCAGATGCACATGATTGGAGTCCAGTTACGCTTTGCCATGAGGTAGTACAGGCAAAGGGTAAGAGCCAGTGGGATAAGCTTTGGGCAAACGCCGTCGAGGATCTTCTGGATGTCAATAGAGACAGGAGAAGTGACTTCCTCGCCAACAGTTACCAGGTTAACACCGTTGCCGACTGGAGCAATAGCAGTAGTGCCGTCCTTGCCGTCAGCAGTCTTGCCGCCGATGAACTTAACGGACTCAGGATTCTTCTTGTAGTCAGAATAAGAACCCTCAGCAAAGAGTGCCTTGTCATACTGACCAGAAGCAAGCTGCTCGTCAGAAAGAGTTACCTGAGAAAGAACAACGCTGTGTGTCTCACCGTTAGGGATGTTTGCGCCAGCGCCAAGCTTGGTTCCACCGTAGCAGACAACCAGGCAGCCAACAACAAAGACGCCCAGGATAGAAGCAGCACGAGTGAACTCTTTTGCGTTCTCGGTGAGCAGGGTAATTGCGTCAGTGCCCATCTTGTAAGAAAGATTCATCAGCCAATAACGTACAGCAAACTGTGCGATGTTGAAGATGATAAGGAACAAGAATGGTGCAAAGACATTGCCGGAAATTGCCATGTTAGAGGTAATACCAGCAGTAATTGGAACAAGGGTGAACCAGAACAGTGCGTCACCAATGCCGCCCAGAGGACCCATTGCAGAAACGCGGACTGCACGAATGGTTGGGATATCCAGCTTGTTCTGCTCAAGGGAGAGAACAATACCCATAACAAAAGTGACCAAGAATGGGTGGGTATTGTAGAACTCAAGGTTGTGACTCATGGAAGCAGCAAGGTCATCCTTGTTGTCGCCGTGAATCTTCTCAAGACCAGGGAGGATACCGTAGAGCCAACCAGCTGCCTGCATTCTCTCGTAGTTGAAGGAAGCCTGCAGGAACAGGGAACGCCATACCATCTTGTTGAGCGTCTTCTGATCAAGTGGCTCAGCAGGAGTGGTGTTCTGATAGGTATCAGGAATATTAAATGCCATCTTCGAAGTCACCTCCAGCAACAACAGCAGGAGCAGCATTCTTCATCTTGGTCTGGAGCTGGTAATCCCAGAATGCGATACCAAAGCCGATGAGAGCAAGAAGCAGAAGTGCTGGACCAGAGAGCTCAGGAATGCTGATAAATACGATTGCAGCTGCAAAGCCCATGAGGAAGAAGCCCCAAAGCTCGCGAGAAACCATAACCTTCAGCAGGATTGCAAAGCCGACGAAGCGCATCATGCCACCAGCGACGGACAGTGCATTCATGAGCCACTTTGGAATTGCCGTGGTGATCTGAGTGCCAAATGCAGCGCCACCCAGGAAGAACAGGGTAACAATGACACCAAAGAAGAGGCCAAGAGCAGCCATTGCACCATAGTTGATACGAGCAATTCCCTTAGGATCGGCCTTCTCGGCGTATGCATCAGCAGTTGCCATTACAGGGGACATAATGGTAAAGATGATGGTTACTGCATACTGACCAAGCAGAGAGAATGGAATTGCTGCAGCTACAGCGGCCATTGGCTCAAGCTTAGTAGTGATTGCAAAGACTGCAGACATAATGCCGCCGATAACCGCGTTAGGTGGCTGAGCACCACCAACAGGCATGTTGCCGATGGTCATAAGCTGATAAGTACCACCAACAATGAGACCAGTCTGAACGTCACCAAGAATCAAACCAACCAAAAAACCAGTTACGATTGGCTGGTAAAGAGACTCGAGGAAACTAAACTGATCGATGCCAGCGATAAACGCAACGATGAAAATTAATAACACCTGAATAGGGCTAACATCCATCTTAACTCCTCCTTTCAAACACACCATAACTACCGATGACGATGATCGGCAGACTATCCGAATACCTTTGCCAACCTGCTAGAAACGTTGCACCATTACAACTTTTTGTAATCTCTACCAGGAAGTTGCGCGCAAAACTTACTCGAATAGCTTTGAGATATCCTCGACCGGGGTCGTAGGAACACGCCTAATCTCTAGAGTCACCCCCAATTCCTGAAGCTCACGAAAGGCAGCGACGTCCTTATCGTCTACCGCCACACTTGTGGCGACCTGTCGCTTTCCCTCAGCCATGTGCATATTGCCGATGTTCACTTTTTTGATTGGAACACCGCCCTTAACCAGAGTGAGGACATCCTCTGGATTCTCGGCAACTAAGAAAATGTGCTGGCTTGCTGAAGCCTTGTGGATAACATCGATAGTTTTCTGGAGCGTAAAGTACCTGGTTGCAACACCGTTTGGTGCAGCCATATCCATGAGGCCCTGACGCATCTTATTGCCTGCGACCTCGTCATTAGCAACAAGGATGAGATTTGTTCCAAGGGTACCGTTCCACTGAGTAGCAACCTGACCATGAATCAAACGATTATCGATTCGAGCAAGCTTGATATCTGGTTCTCCCATAACAAGTTCTCCTCTCTTTGCGCGCACACTTGTGCGTGCTATCTGCGATTTTCATCGCACTACTCGCAACTTGCGCTGCGTGTTTTACTGCAAATTTATTTATTGTTGGAAACGCTGATTAACGCCCAACGATCCAACGTGATGACCACATTTGGAGCAAACTCAACATCTACTGTTTCTTTTTTGACGTTTTTAACTACGCCATACATTCCGCTGTTAGTCTTAACTTTCTGACCTGCATGAAGATTCTTCAGAAACTCTGAAGTTGTTCCCGCCTTTTTAGAAGAGGCTCTCCAAACAAAGAAGGAATAAATAAGGCCCAAAATTACTAAGAACGCGAGAAGAACAATGGATGAAGCAAGAATGTTCTCTGCTAGATTTGCCATGTGCATCTCCTTAACTCAACAACAAAACGCTACTTAAATACCATCGTCTCCGAAGATGTCATCTTCTGGCTCAACCTCAAGCTCAAGACGCTTATGAACAACTCCCTGGCTACCAGCTAAAACAGCAGTCTCAACCAGCTCATCAAGAGAGGTATCTGCCATGCGGCTACCAAGTGTTTCAAGAAGCATAGGAAGGTTTGTACCGGTAACAACTTCTACGTTTGAATAACTCTGAGCAATAATCATTGCCTGATTAAAAGGTGTTCCGCCAAGTAGATCGCAGAAAACTAGCACACCGTCAGTAGTATCAAGAAGATCGGAAATTGTTGCAGCAAGAGTTTCTGGGTACGTTGCAGCGCCGGCTTCAATAAAAGGAACGGGAACAAAAGCTTCTTGCTCACCAGCAATCATCTTTAAAGCATCAGCAAGTCCGTTTGCAAAAGTTCCATGACCAGTTAAAACGCAACCTACCATGTCAAACTCCTTTCAAAGAGTTGGAAACTATCTGGGGAGCTACACGGAAAACTAGGAGTGTTGAAGCCTCCCTCTAAGTGGTAGATACCAGATAACAACCTAATATAAGTATAGTCTAGTGAGCATCTTGTGATGTGTACGTTAACAATCGGCGGCTTAACGGTACTATTTTTACCGTAAACGGTATACATGTTGTTATTTTCGCAGGTAGATATATGGATAAATTGTGATGATGCACAAAAATTTTAGAACTATCCCTGAAAAATGAGAAGTTCTTATAACGTGCCTTTATACGTAATAAATGTAGTAAACAACCCTAAAATCCTGCTCAAATATGGCGAAAAAATAAAATTGGTATTAAGAAATTATGTACTGGTATCTTTTTTTATAACATCTAAAGAAAAGTTTCTTGATGGCGCTTTGGTTAAATAGATTTAATCCAATTTCATTTGCAGTGGCGCTGTTCCATAGTGTTTCTCGCCCCTGCTTTCCTCTGAGCACTTTGTGTGCACTGTCTTTTAGACGAGGTGATATGCGTGATTGTTACCGTAACACTCAATGCATCCATTGATAAGGCGTACTACTTGGACTCTCCTGTTGTAGATGGAACGGTACACAGAGTCTCGGTAGTAGATAACAGCGCGGGCGGCAAGGGTCTTAACGCCTCACGAGCCATTACCACCCTAAACTACCCCGTTTGTGCCACAGGATTTGTTGGCGGTAATAACGGAAGATACCTTGTTGAGTTGGCTCATAAAGATGGCATTACCAGTGATTTTATTTATACCGAGCAAGAGACTCGCTCATGCATTAATATCCTGGAGCCAAGCGGACAATCAACTGAGTTTTTAGAGCCTGGACAGCCTGTACTTCCTGAAGAATTCCTTGCTTTCAAGGCAAAACTTGTCCAGCTTACCAACGAAGCCGAAGTTGTTACCTTTAATGGCAGTGTTCCCAAGGGCATTTCTGCCGAAAATTACAAAGAACTTATTGAAGAGACCATGGCTGCGGGCGTGCCTTGCATTGTAGACGCATCCGGTGCACTGCTCGCCTCCTGTATTGATGCCCTTCCTACCATGATCAAACCGAACACCGATGAAATCGGTCAACTTCTAGGAAGAGAAGTAACTACAGAAGACCAGGTCATTGAGGCGGCTCAGGAACTGCATAAACGCGGCATTAAAATTGTAGTTGTCTCGCTTGGTGCAAAAGGTGCACTCATGGTTTCTGATGAAGGAACCTTTAGAGCAAATCCTCCAAAAATTGAAGCTATTAATCCTGTTGGTGCAGGAGATACCCTTGTTGGCTCATTTGCTGTTGCACTTGCTCAGCAAAAACCAACTTCAGAGTGTCTTACCTTTGCGCTGTCATGTGCTACCGCAAGTTGCCTATCTGCAGGTACCGGTCGCTTTGATCAAGATGTTGCAACAGAAATTCATAAGCAGGTCGCAATCAAGAAGATTGCTGAATAATATGCAGCAAGACAGGTTTCTCGCCAAAGGTTACAAAGATAAAACTATTTCTAGAAAACTTACGTAACAGAGTAAGAGAAACGTTACAATTTTTTCAGTCAATTAAAGAGCCCATAAGGGCGAAAGGAGCAATAGATGTTCGTTACTACTAAGCAGATGCTTCTTGACGCACAGGCTGGCCATTATGCTGTTGGCGCCTTTAACGTTGAGAACCTTGAGTTTGTAATGGCTGTTGTTAAGGCAGCAGAAGAGCGCCGCTCCCCTGTTATTCTTCAGACCACTCCTGGCACCATCAAGTACGCAAGCCTTGATTACTTTGCAGCAATGGTCCGTTGTGCTGCTGAAGAGGCAACTGTTCCTGTTGCTCTTCATCTTGATCACGGTGACGGCTTTGACCGCTGCATTCAGGCAGCTCGCGCTGGTTACACTTCCGTCATGATTGACGGCTCTCACGTTCCTTTTGAGGACAATATTGCCCTTACCGCATCGGTCACCAAGTTTGCTGGCCCTATCAACCTTCCTGTTGAGGCAGAGCTTGGCAAAGTTGGCGGCAAAGAGGACGACGGCCCAGCTGTTGAGGGCGAGAACCCCTACACTGATCCAGACCAGGCTGAGGAGTTTGTCGCTCGCACTAACTGCACTTCTCTTGCAGTTGGCGTTGGTACCGCTCACGGCGTCTACCACGGCACACCTCACATTGAGCAGGGCGTCCTCAAGGCAATCCGCCAGCGTCTTGATATTCCTCTGGTTCTTCATGGTACTTCTGGCGTTCCAGATGACCAGGTGGCAGAGGCAATCCAGAACGGTGTTTGCAAGGTTAACTACGCAACCGAACTTCGCCAGGTCTTTACCGCAGCCTTCATGAAGTACATGTCAGAAAACCCTGGCAACTTTGATCCAAAGAAGCCTTCCGTTCCTGGTATGGAAGCAATTACTCAGATTGTCGCAAGCCACATGGATAACCTGGGCTCTTCCCACAAGGCATAAGCGTCAAGGCATAGCCGTCGCACGTATCCTGCTTTTGCAGATAAAAATAAGGCGAGAAGATCGATTGGTCTTCTCGCCTTTGTGTTAAAAGCAAAGCGTTGTTGAAAACGCAAGCCTTAGCAAATCTTGCAAATCCAGTCTGCCTCTGGAGCCTCAATCTCGCCAGACTGAATGCTGGTCAGCGTGTTGCGGAGCTTAGACATAACTGGTCCAACAGCCTCCATACCAGCGCCAAAGACAATCTCTTTCTGTCCGTCAACAACTTTGCCAACAGGAGAAATAACAGCAGCGGTACCGCACATACCGCACTCAACAAACTGGTCAAGCTCGTCAAAGCGGACAGGACGCTCAACAACCTTCATACCCAGCAGGTCTTTAGCAACCGTTGCCAGAGAGCGACGGGTAATAGAAGGCAAAATGGAATCAGTGTAAGACTGTGGAATTACCAGGGTTCCCTCTTTATCAACAAAGAGGAAGTTTGCGCCACTGGACTCCTCAACATAGGTACGAGAGCCAGAGTCAAGATACATACTGTCTGCAAAGCCCTGCTCATGTGCCCAGGTGGTTGGGTACAGAGACATGGCGTAGTTAAGGCCAGCCTTGATGTTACCGGTTCCGTGAGGAGCAGCACGGTCATAAGGAGAAACGGTCAGTGCAACAGGAGCAACGCCGTTAGAGTAATACGCTCCAACTGGAGTGACCATAATACGGAACTCATAGGTAGGAGATGGCTTAACACCAACAGTATTTCCGGTACCAATCATAAATGGACGAACATACAGCGTAGCGCCCGTGCCAAATGGCGGAACCCATGCTGCGTTTGCAGAAACAACCTCTTTAACAGCAGCAACAAATCTATCCTCAGGAAATGGTGGCATGACAAGACGAGATGCAGAGTCAACCATACGCTGAGCGTTAAGGTTTGGACGGAAGCAGACAATATCGCCAGAGACTGTGGTGTAAGCTTTTAAACCCTCAAAAACTTCCTGGCAATAATGGAAGATGTTTGCGCACTCAGACAGTGTAATGCTGTGGTCGGTGGTAAGGCCACCCTCATCCCAAGCACCGTCTTTGTAGTGGGCAACATAGCTGTAGTCACACTGCGTATATGCGAAGCCAAGCGCTGTCCAATCGATGTCTTTCTTCTCCACTGAGTTTGCCATGGCTTTCCTTTCTCCGTGGGTTTTAAAGAATGAACTTCATCATAAACATGCAGATATGAATACCTAGTCCTATTAAATAGTTTGTAACCGAATAGATATTTTGCGGTATAACGTACATGAGCTGAAGGGAGCAAAAATGAATATCAACCTTAAGAGGACTTACGATGCGCCAGAAGCTGACGATGGGTATCGCGTGCTGGTAGATAGACTGTGGCCTCGTGGTATCAAAAAAGAGAACCTACACGCTGATGAATGGGCTAAAACCATTGCTCCTACTACTGAGTGCAGAAAAGCATTCAACCACGATCCAGAGCGCTTTGATAGCTTTGTGTCTACCTATACAGCTGAACTTGACAGCAATCCTGACGCAGATGCCTTTGTTGAGCAGCTTAAAAAGCTTGATCAATCTACCGTAACACTGCTTTTCTCGGACAAAGACACTACGTACAACAACGCAGTAGTGCTCAAAAAGTGGCTTGAGACTAAGCTTAAGTAATACGCTTACCCAGCCACGCTTACATATCTTGCGAGAAGAACTCCTGGTAGAACTTCAATTCTTCAGGAGTATCTATGCTTGATGAGAATAAAATATCAGGCTCTACGGCGCTAGTGTTCTTGTCAGCAGCGACATCTGCAGAAGCAAGTAAGTTTGCCTGTCCAAGCAAACGCTTAAGCTGATGAGCGGCGCCTGCCCCACCGTCAAAAAATTCTACGTCTCCTAAAACAGAGCTAATTTGCTTCTTGATAAAGGGGTAATGGGTACACCCAAGAACCACGGCATCTACCTGGCCAGCATAATTTCCCAAAAGCTCGGCCAGTCGTTTATGCATCTGTTCTGAATCAGCCTGACCAGATTCAATAAGCTCCACCAGGCCTTCTCCTGGAATAGAGATAACCTTTGCAGAAGGATGCAGGCGCGACTCAAGGTTGTGGTACTTCTGCAAAGAGAGCGTTGCTTTTGTAGCCAGAACAACCACTGTTCCATGGGGATATGCAGTTACTGCAGGCTTAAGAGCTGGCTCAACACCCACAATAGGTACATGAGGATAGGTTGCCCTCAGCTCGTCTGCAGCAGCAGATGTAGCAGTATTGCAAGCTATAACCAGCGCTTTAGCACCCTCATCAATAAACTTTTTAGCAATAGCACAAGAGCGCTGGGCAATCTGCGCTTTTGGTTTAGTGCCATAAGGAGCAAATGCAGAATCGCCAAAATAATGAAATTCCTCGTGAGGCATTTGGGCAACAAGGTGTTTAAGCACACTCATGCCACCAACGCCCGAGTCAAATACACCAATAAAATTATGAGGAGCTAAACGAGCTTCCATTACAAACCTTTCAAACTGAATGTAAAGTATTTTATACCTTTATCATTCAAAGGTTGATTTGCGTCACTCTTGGGTAGAATGCCAAAGATATGTTTTTAACGATTGGAGTTTCATGAGCAACGAAGGTAAAAAGGTAAAGGTCCACTACGTAGGCACGCTTGATGACGGAACTAAGTTTGACTCCTCCCGTGATCGCAACGAGCCACTGGCATTTACCTGCATGGCTGGTCAGATGATCCCTGGTTTTGATGAGGCTGTCAAAGATATGACCGTTGGCCAGATTGTTGACGTCCACATTCCAGCAGCAGAGGCATATGGTGAGCGCCATGAGGAGGCAGTACAGCCTGTTCCCGTAGCTCAGCTTCCAGGCTCTGAGAATCTTGTTGCAGGTCAGCAGGTTACTCTTGGCACCCCTGAGGGATACCCTGTTATGGCAACCGTTGTCTCTAACGACGGCACCACTATCGTCTTTGACACCAACCATCCAATGGCTGGTAAAGACCTTAACTTCAACATTGAGCTTCTCGAGGTTGAAGAGTAATCCACTCCCCCTTTATAGGGCGAGAAGGGCGTAGGTGCTTCTGGCATCTGCGCCCTTCTTTTTTCCGGCTTGAATTCTCATTGCTAGTGCAACAACAAAAGAGAAGGTAGTGACCCATGGGTC
>CAUTMX010000015.1:0-34265 GCA_963539685.1 uncultured Atopobiaceae bacterium
GTGCGCAAAAGGAACGAGTCCTCGTTATGCTCGCGAACTAATCCCACGTCAGAGCGGGCGCCCCAAGAAATAAAGGTGTTAGAGCCAGAAACCGCTTCTGCGTCACCGCGACCATCAAGTGGCAGCTCACAACGACCAGGAGCACTCACGGGCTCTTGTGTAGGTGTATCAGAAATATGTGTTGTATCAGAAGAAACCATGAGCCTCTTATCGACGTCCAACACGCATAATCACATCGCCGACCTGGACTTCGTCTGTGTCGCGAAGGGTAACAGGCTGCTCGATGATGTGACCATTAACCATGGTTCCGTTTGTGGATCCAAGGTCTTCAAGTACCAGAGCAGGGCCCTGGATAGTAAAGCGGGCGTGTGAAGCAGAAACGTAAGGTTCGTCAATCACGATGTCAGACGAAGGGGAGCGTCCAATAACAACGGGTCCCAAGATATCTACATGCAGACCACGTAAGGACTTGACGCCCTTCTCGACATCAACGGACCAAATAGCTCCGTCTTTGCGCTGACCGCGGACAAGACCAATGCCCGTGCGCATGACTGAGAACAGGAAGATGTACAACAGGACAACAAGCAGAACACGTCCTGCAAAGAGAATCAAATCAATCATTAGTTCTCCCGGAACTGAAGGTCCATTAGACCAATGGTAATGAGGTCTCCGTCACGCAGAATTACCTCATCTACGTCGATATCGTTGACAAGCGTTCCGTTAGTGGAGTGCAAATCAGCAATGTGCCAATCGTGACCGTCATAGGTCATCTCGGCGTGACGTCTTGAAACGTTAGGATCGCGCAAAACAACGTCTGCCTGAGAGCGCTCGCGACCAATAATGGCACGAGGAGCCTCAACGCGATACGAACGACCGCTCTGGCGATCAATCAAAATGCAGGTAGCGTCCATGTTTGCGCGTGGCGTGCCCTGCAGATTGCGAGAAGAACGACTGCCCGCGCCGTTTAATTGGGCATCAAGGGAAGGCGTGATACGACGCTGAGTCATAGGAACAGGAGCTGCTGTTGGGATAGCTCCGTTTACGGGCAGGTCTGGAAGCCCGTTTGAGCTTGGAAGAACAGGCATAGGGGTAGACTCAGCTGCTGAAACAACAGGAATTGCGCCTTGAGCCTCAACAAAGTCTGGTGGCATTACCGCAAGACCGGCGTCTGTACCAGCAAGATCTCCCAAAACCTCTGGCGTTGCGTTATCTGCAGAAACAGGACGAACTACAGACAGAGGATCTGGCTCTGGTTGTGGTTCTGGCTGAACAGCAGCGCGGGAATTGTGCTGCTGAGGCATTTGAGCTGCAGCTCCTCCAACACTGGAGTTTCCACCCAAGAAAGCACGCTCTTCATTGCGTAGCTGGTCAAGCGTATTGCCGTCAACGTTTTCTGCAAAGACAGCAAATTTTCCAGGCTTCAGAGATGGGTCAACCATAAAACGAACAAGCGGCTGACCAACAAATACATAATCTTTTTGCTGAGCCTGAGCAGCCACGAAGTCAGAAACCTCTGCAGTTAGATCAGCATAAAGAGGACGCATCAGTGAATCGTCTTGAGGAGCAACTAAAACGGTATACAGGGCAGGCGCAGTGTCTACGCCATCAATCTCATACGTCTCACGTTCCATCTCTTTAGCTGCGCGTTTGGCAAGCTTCTTAAAAGAGAAAGGCTCTGCGTATCCCTGAGGTGCGGCACCAAAGACCGAACCAATACGGTTTTCAAAGTCACTAAGAAAGCTCATCTAATTCCTCGCCTTCCTGATCCGCGTCAAGTGGACCTATCAGGACAATTGCAATACATACAAGTACACATAAGAATACCGTAATTAGTACAGAAACTATACTTTCAACTACCCAAAAATTGGGATTCTCCATCCAAGCTGCCCATATAAAGCCACTTGAAAGCAATATGGCACAGACAATTTGTCCAAAAACCATCCATCCGCGACGTCTTTTCTGGCTCATAAGCGAGCCTAAAAGAGCAGATAGGGAGCATGCCCCAAAGCGAATCCAAAAAGGAAGCCCTGAGGCCAGTGAGGTGTAGTCATAGGCAAGAGGAGTTGCCGCAAAGCCCAAAGATATGCCTCTTGCAAACAGTATTCCAAAAAGATAGCTAAAAGCTCCTGTTAAAACTGCAGGTAGCGGACGCATAGTAGCGGAGACAAGCGCTGGTGCTGAAACAGGAGCAGGTAATAAAGCTCCTAATAAGCAGTTGATGCTGCTAAATTTTGAGACCCTTCCTGCAAAGGCCCACCAGATAACGCTTACCAAGGTTACAAGCGTTGCAAACGGGAATGAAGTGCTGGTAGGACTAATACTTGCCAGAGCATATACCGCGCATGCAATGACAAGCGCAGATCCTAAGGGAGTCCAAAGAGCGGCTGCCGCGCCACCTACAAGAGAACCCACCACAATAAACGTGAGCGATTCTGGAGCAATAAGCTGGAACAACTGGGCGAGAAGAACGCCGGTGACTAGGGCTGATACGCCACGCACGGCAGCCGAGGGAAGCCAGGGGAAGCGGATTGAGAGCGGAAGATGCTTGACGTCCCAGGTCTCGGTTTCCTCTTCTTCTGACTGTTCCACCAGGGATTTGAGGCTTTTCTCGCCCTGCTTTTCGCCGCCAAGAGGAGTCACAATTTCTTGTGCAAATTCAGACACACTGCCTTGTCGCATGGATGGCTCGGGAGAAAGCGCCTGCGTCAAGGCGGCATCTACAGCAAAGGGAACCTCGGGATCTTGTTTGAGCAGAGGAATTTTTGGGCCCTTGTAAATGTGATCAAGGGATTCTTTAGCCGTTCTGCCCGCAAATACATTGACGCCCGTTAGCGCCTGCCTCAGAACAACAGCAAGCGAGAAAATATCAGCGCGCTCGTCAACAAGCATGCCTTCAACCTGTTCAGGAGGCATGTAGCCTACCGTACCTCCGCGAGCACCACCATAACCAGCAGCTGAGGCAAGTGTTGCCATACCAAAGTCGGCAAGTTTTACCGTACCCTGACGGTCAATCATGATATTTGTTGGCTTGATGTCCAGATGGAGCACGCCGTTTTCATGGGCATAGTGAAGCGCCTTTGCAAGTGAAGACACCATGTGAGCTGCTTCGGCATAGGTGAGGTAGCCACCCTCAACGCGAGCCAAAAGCTCCGATAAATTAAGGCCATCAACAAACTCCATGACCAGATAGGCGTAATCGCCCTCAATCTCAAAGTCATGGACGGTCACAATGTTGGGATGCGCTAGCAAACAGGCAGTTCTTGCCTCAGAAAGAGCCTCGTCAACAGTTGAAGCAAACACTCCGGTAGTTTCGGAAGCCCCTAACAATGGCATACGTTTAATGGCTACGCGCCTCTGCAAACGAGTATCCCAGCAGGTACAAACGGTGCCAAAACCTCCGTTACCTCTGCGAGCAAGAACGCGATATCGGTCCAGCAAAATTTCTGGTTCAGCCGCAGGTGATGCCTGCTGAGCAGAAGGTGAATGTAGATATGTAGTTTGCGTGGTCTGTGACCGCGAGTCACTCACGGCAACCTCCTGTGTTTAAAGTGTGTTTGTCGGCCGTGACTGTCTATATTCTACCGCTGAAAAGAATTTTCTTATATATCTATTGTTTTTCCATTAGAAGAAAACAAAATGTTGTAGTATTATTCCCTAGCACGCGGGTGTGGCGGAATTGGCAGACGCGTACGGTTCAGGTCCGTATGAACGCAAGTTCATGGGGGTTCAAGTCCCTTCGCCCGCACCATTTGCATTTAAAAAGCCCCTTTACGGGGCTTTTTTGTTACCTATTTGTTATCTGATTCAAAGTCAGACCAACCCTCTTGGTCGTCGCCAAAGAGGTCCCAGTCGTCCTCGGTCTTTTTATGGTTGAAATACATCTTCTTAGTTTTGCGCTCTAACACAAAAGAAATAACCAAAAAGAGCAGAATTCCACCAAGTACGAGGAACAACACACCGGTCTTATCGCCAAAAAGCCAGCCGACAAATGAGTTAATTGCGTCCATAATCTAGCTCCAGAACATGTGAAGGGTTAAGAATCTGAATACAAGTATATACTTGGTAAGCTATAAGAAAAAATGCACTGCCAAAAAAGTGTTGATTCAAGGAGAAGCTGCATGCTTGATATCAAATTTGTGCGCGAGAATCCTGACCTCGTAGATAAGTCTTGCGAGTCCAGGCAAAACGCCCACTGGGATCGCGAGAAATTCTTTGAGCTTGACGAGGAGCGCAGAAGCGTAATTGCCGAGGTTGAGTCTCTTCAGGCAGAGCGTAACGCTGTTTCTAAGCAGATTGGCCTTCTTATGCGTGAGGGCAAGAAGGAAGAGGCTGAGGCAGCTAAAGAGCAGGTAGCAGCTAACAAAGATCGCATCGCAGAGCTTGATCAGCGCCGCGGAGAGGTTGAGGAAGAGCTCACCGACCTTGTTGCAGCTATTCCAAACATTCCTGACGCATCCGTTCCTTATGGCAAGGATGACTCCGATAACCCTGAGGTTCGCAAGTGGGGAGAGCCAACTCAGTTTGATTTTGAGCCAAAGGCGCACTGGGATCTTGGACCCGAGCTGGGCATGATTGATTTTGACCGTGGCGTAAAGCTTGCAGGAACTCGCTTCTATCTTCTTGGTGGCATGGGCGCTCGCATGGAGCGTGCGCTTATCAACTTCATGATTGATACACATAACCAGGCAGGCTTCAAAGAGTGGTGGCCACCAGTTATCACAAATCAGGATTCTCTGTTTGGCACTGGTCAGCTTCCTAAGTTTGAAGAGGACCTCTATCACGTACAGCCTGACCTCTATCTCATTCCAACTGCTGAGGTCCAGCTCACAAACATCCATCGTGACGAGATTCTGGACGCATCTCAGCTCCCTCTGCTCTATACCGCATTCACCCCATGCTTCCGCGAGGAGGCAGGTTCAGCTGGTCGAGACACCCGTGGCATCATCCGTGTTCACCAGTTTGACAAGGTAGAGATGGTCAAGTTTGCAAAGCCTGAAGACTCCATGAATCAGCTTGAGTCCATGGTTCAGGAAGCCGAGAAGATCCTTCAGCTTCTGGGTCTTCCTTATCACGTGGTTACTCTCTGCACTGGCGACATTGGTTTCTCTGCATGCAAGTGCTATGACATTGAAGTTTGGCTCCCAAGCTATAACGCATACAAGGAGATTTCTTCTTGCTCTAACTGCTGGGATTTCCAGGCTCGTCGTGCAAATATCCGCTATAAGGATCCAGCAGAGTTCAAGGGCACCCGTCTAGTTCACACGCTTAACGGCTCCGGTCTGGCAGTTGGCCGTACCATGGCTGCAATTATGGAGAATTATCAGAACGCAGATGGCTCCGTTACCGTTCCCGAGGCGCTCCGTCCTTACATGGGTGGCATCGAGGTTATTCGACCAGAATAGTTTCTCTTTTTAATCAAAATTGATTCAATCTCTGAAATGGTCTTCTAGTGAATTGTGAAGACCATTTCTTTTACTGATTTATAGAACATATGTTCTATAAATTTGCTATACTGAGATCAGTAAAGGAAGAAAGAGGTGGCTATGAAAGGTCTGGTAGAGGTACAGAAAGAAATTGTATTAAGGCAGTTTGTTCAGGGTAGTGCGGCAAAAATTGGATTCGGCCACAAGGAGTTTTATTCAGAGATCCATATTGCATCAGAGCAACTTGCAACTTTAAGAAAGTGGATTTCAGACCAAGGTAGAGTGGGTTTAAAAGATTTAAGTCCACAAGAGTATCTGGAGGTCATCATGGCGGAAACATGCATGGCTGAGGTTATGGATGAGCTTGATGAAGCCGGCATTTCTTATCAGTATTTGTATGCAAATTCTTCCGGTGAAGTAGCTTTAAGACCAGGTAGATAATAAAAAAGAGCTCCCGAAGGAGCTCCTAAGTTCAAGTGGTGCGGCGTATAGGATTCGAACCTATGACGCCCTGATTCGTAGTCAGGTCCTCTATCCAGCTGAGGTAACGCCGCGTGCAAGTAGATAGAATGCCATTTTCCAGTTGAAAATGCAAGACTAATCTTAGAAAAAGTTCTTCTTGGTAAGAAAAAAGCTCGTTGCAGAGATGCAACGAGCAGAAAATTCTGGCGGAGAGCTGGGGATTCGAACCCCAGATGGGCTTGGGGCCCATACTCGCTTAGCAGGCGAGCACCTTCGGCCTCTCGGTCAGCTCTCCAAAATGGGTGCTTGAGAATGATACCCCGAACTGGCGTCACTCACAATAAGACATTTTACAAAACATGTGAAAAATGCTCAACAACCACGTTTTTTCGGTGAGCACGAAGTACATCCCATGAAAAGCGATTGGCAACTTGTACTGCAGAAAGAGGCTCTTCTTTTTCTGCAAGTCCTATGCAATACGCTAGAAAGCCAAGAATTTCTTCTGGTGTTTTTCCTTGGTCTCTCAGAACACCAAGATCTAGATCGTGATTGCGTTTAGAAAGTCTCCTGCCATCTGGCGCAACAAGTAGGGGGAGGTGAGCATAGATGGGATGAGAAAGACCAAGCACGTCTTGTAAATAAAGCTGGCGAGGAGTAGACGAGAGAAGGTCTGATCCTCTAACTGCTTCAGTTACGCCCATGTCAGCATCGTCAACTACTACAGCAAGTTGATAGGCAAAGACGTCATCTGCACGTTGAACAATAAAGTCTCCACATAATTTAGAAAGATTTTGAGATGTTTGACCATAGACTTTGTCTTCAAACGCGTAGGTCTTATTAGGAACTCGTATGCGAGTTGCTGGGATTTTATGTTTAGAAAGCTCTTCACGCTCGGATTTGCTCAGGTCGCGGCAGGTTCCCGCATAGACATATGCACCATCGCTGACATGAGGGGCTTGTGCAGCGTGTAAGTCTGCTCGGGAACAAAAGCAAGGATACAAAAGTTTCTGTTGTTTCAATTTCAATAGAGCGTCCTGATAGAGCTCCGTACGCTTGCTTTGGAAAAACGGCCCTCTGTCCCAAGTTAGTCCCAGCCACTGTAAATCATCCAGGAGAAGAGAGGTGTATTGAGGATTATGAGCACGAATATCTAAGTCTTCAATGCGAAGAATTAAGCTGCCATTTTGGGAGCGAACGCTGGCCCAAGACATAAGCGCTGAGAAAACGTTGCCTAGGTGCATCCTTCCAGAAGGAGTTGGCGCAAATCTTCCAATGCAAGGACTCATTCTTAGAGATCTCCCGCATAGATATAGGCAAATCCATAGTCTTTTGTTGATGACTTAATAGCTGCCTTATCTTTACAGGTGAGGCCTTTGTGCTGATAGAAACCAAAGTCGCAATCGTCATCAGTCGCAAGGAAGTAATGCTTAGCTCCTTGCTCTTTCATAAAGTCCAGAACGTAGGAGAAGAGCATGCTTCCAATACCTTGGCTCTTTATAACGGGGTTAACGCAGAACAGAGTAATTTCCCATTTGGCATCGTTAGTGTCCGTGTTCCAATAGTTATGAACAAGACGAGATTCGACATCACCAAAGATCTCGTAGTCCTTAAAATCAGCTTCACTAGATAGTTTTTTGGCTTTTGCTGTTGTTTCGTTTTCTAGCTTCTGCCATTTTTCAAAATCTGCTGGAGTTTCTCCGTTTGAGCAGAAAATAAGACCAAGTATTTGGCCATTTTGCTTTGCTACAAAGCGATGAGTAGAAACGCCAATATAATAGGCGATATCAATAGTTGCAAGTGAGCGACTTTCCTCTTTTGATTCATCGCCATCCAAGTACCAGACACGTTCAACGATTGAGATAAGTTCTGATAAGTCAGTATCTTCGAAGGGGACTATGATTGGAGTATCGGAAGACATATGAATGGTTCCTTTCAGGTGTTTTACAGCGGAAGATTATAGAATAGTTTCAAGTTTGTTTACATCTAGTACGTAGTGTTTCGCAGCTGATAGGCTGTAAGTGTTTCTGATAGCAAGTGTCGAACACAAAGGAGCGGCAATGGCTGAGGCCCCTATCAAACGTGCGCTAATTTCGGTAACAGACAAAACAGGTATTGTTGAATTTGCACAAACGCTTACTAAAGAGTTTGGCGTTGAGGTAATTTCAACAGGCGGAACCGCAAAAATCCTCGAAGAGGCTGGTGTGCCTGTAGTTCCTATTGAGTCTTATACCGGATTTCCAGAGATGATGGACGGCCGCGTCAAGACGCTGCATCCTCGTGTTCATGGCGGTCTTTTATGCCGTAGAGATAATCCCGGTCATGTTGCAGACGCAGAGAATAATGGTATTGGCATGATTGACCTGGTCTGCGTTAATCTCTATGAGTTTGAGAAGACTGTAGCTGATCCATCAGTAACTCTTGAAAATGCAATTGAGCATATCGATATCGGTGGACCTTCAATGCTCCGCTCTGCTGCAAAGAATAATGATTTTGTTACGGTTGTTGTTGATCCGGCAGATTATGGTCGTGTTCTTGATGAGATGCGTGCCCATGACGGTGCAACTACAAGGGCTTCTCGCCAGCAGCTGGCTTTGAAGGTATTTAAGACAACGGCTGCATACGATGGCGCTATTGCCTCATACCTTTCTGGTGTTGTTGAAGCAGAGCAAAGTAAATTCCCAGAGACTTTGCTGGTAAAGGCAACAAAAGAACAAGATCTTCGTTACGGAGAAAATCCTCAGCAGTCCGCAGCGTTTTATAAGATGCCTGGAGCTCCTGCACACTCTCTGGCAAACGCTCAGCAACTTCAGGGTAAGCCCTTGTCTTACAACAATTTGCTTGATACTGATGCAGCTTGGGCTGCTGTTCGTGAGTTTGATGACCCATCAGTCATCATTTTGAAGCACCAGAATCCTTGTGGATCTGCTACGGCGGAAAATGTTGTTGAGGCATACGATCGAGCATTTGCTTGCGATCCAGTCTCTGCGTTTGGTGGAATTATTGCAGTTAATAGAGAGGTTCCTCTGGAGTTTGTTGAGCACTTTGCAGACATCAATAAGCAGTTTGTTGAGGTTCTTATTGCACCAAGCTTCACAGGAGAGGCTCTTGAGCGTCTATCAAAGAGAACAAATCTCCGCGTCTTAGCTACAGGCGGAATCGATAGAAGCCGTGAGCTTGAAATGAGAACTGTTGACGGCGGATTGTTGGTGCAAGACCTTGATCATGCAGATGAAACCGCAGATAGCTTTGAGGTTGTTACTAAGCGCCAGCCAACTCCAGAAGAGCTGAATGATTTGGTATTTGCTTGGAAAGTTTGCAAGACCGTTAAGTCAAATGCAATTTTGGTTGCAAAAGATCATGCTGGAATTGGCATGGGACCAGGTCAGCCAAACCGTGTTGACGCTGCTCTTCTCGCGTGTGAGCGTGCAGAGGCAGCTTGTGAGCGCATGGGAATTGATTCAAAGAATCTTGTGGCAGCATCTGATGCTTTCTTCCCATTCCGAGATAACGTTGACACACTAGCAGCTCATGGCGTAACGGCTATCATTCAGCCTGGCGGATCGGTCAGAGATGATGAATCTATTGCTGCTTGTGATGAATACGGTATTGCAATGGTGTTTACAGGCAAGCGTCACTTTAGGCACTAATCTGCTAATTCGGGATTAGCAGTTCATTTTAAAAAAGTTGGGGGAGGACACTGTGGACCAGGAAGAGTTAGAAGCAGCTCAGAAGTTTGAGCTTGATAATCCAGAACTTGTTTGTCGTTGGAGATTATCTGGAGGTGTCCTCCCTCTTGATAACAGGCACTTACGTGCGCTGAGCAAGCGAGTTGTTGCGCAAAAAGAGGTTTCTCCGCACTTGATTGCTTGGGCTAAGCAGCATATTGAGGGAACGCTTAAAGAAGGGTCACAAGAGTTTCCAGATGGCGTTCTTATGATTTTGCTTGAGAGCAATGGACAGGCTGCTATGACTGTCGGACCTTACCAGTCTTTGGAAGAGCGTTCTGTTCTGTCTCTTGCGGGACGCGCAAGGATTTCACAGCGAGAAGAGCAGCAAACTCATTGTGCACCAGAGGTGCTTTGGCTGGTAAAAGACGGAAAGCTTATTGCGGGTGTCTCGGAAGAAAGCGTTCGATCGGGAGTCACAAGTTTAGTGTTAGACCTGGCACAGACTCTTCATGAGCCAACAGAGTTTAATTCAGACGTTATTGCCCAGGTATTTGATGGAACCGCCGAATTTGATGAAGCTTTCCTTACTTCAGATGAACATGGAATCGTATGTGCTTCTGATGCTCAAGGCGAGATAGGAGAGCGTTTCTTATTTGGTTACAAGAAACTTTGTGAGATCAAAGCTGCTAAGTAATCAGATAAGTAGGATATTTAAGGCTCGTCCAGCAAAGGGTACGCAACGCACGATAAAGTTGTCGCACGTTGAGCGCCTACGTAAAAATCTGTCTGTTTTTCAGACAGATGGCTGCTTGTGTACTTGAATATTTTGTCGATTTACAAAAAACTTGCACTTTACTGTTATGTTTATTTTGTAATTCCGCAGGTAGAAATTCCTACCTGAAAATAGGTATTTGTCAGCTTATATTTCTGATTTGTTTCATTGTTTTTTTGCGCAATAATAAAAGCATTATGCGACCGCTGCCGGCCGAACTATGAAACTTGTTTCCGTAGTCACCCAGGGTCTACAGCTTTATTTTGGATCGCACAGACGCATACTGTGAGAAATCACAGATTAGGCAAGGAGAGGAAATGGCAAGAAAGTTTAAGTCCATGGACGGTAACAACGCCGCGGCTTACGTGTCGTATGCGTTTACCGAGGTAGCGGGCATTTACCCAATTACCCCATCAAGTCCAATGGCAGACTATGTTGACCAGTGGTCCGCCCAGGGTGTTAAGAACATCTTTGGTACAACCGTCAAGGTTGTCGAGATGCAGTCCGAGGCTGGCGCAGCTGGTGCTGTTCACGGTTCTCTTGGTTCAGGTGCTCTGACCACTACTTACACCGCTTCTCAGGGCCTCTTGCTCATGCTTCCAAACATGTACAAGATTGCCGGCGAGCAGCTTCCTGGTGTTTTCCACGTCAGCGCACGTACCGTTGCAACCCATGCACTGAACATCTTTGGCGATCACTCTGACGTTATGTCCGCTCGCCAGACTGGCTTTGCACTTCTCGCAGAAGGCAACGTCCAGGAGGTTATGGATCTGGCTCCTGTTGCTCACCTTGCAGCAATCAAGGGCAAGGTTCCATTTGTTAACTTCTTCGACGGCTTCCGTACTTCTCACGAGATTCAGAAGGTTGCTGTTTGGGATTATGCTGACCTGGCTGAGATGTGTGATATGGACGCTGTCCAGGCATTCCGCGATCACGCACTGAATCCAGAGCACCCATCAAGCCGTGGTTCCCATGAGAACGGCGATATCTTCTTCCAGCATCGTGAGGCATGCAACGAGGTTTATAACCAGCTGCCAGCAGTTGTTGAAGACTACATGAACCAGATTAACGCTAAGCTTGGTACTGACTACGGTCTGTTCAATTACTACGGTGCAGAAGACGCTGACCGCGTTGTTATCTGCATGGGTTCCTTCTGCGATACCCTCGAAGAGGTTATCGATTACCTGAACGCTCATGGCGAGAAGGTCGGTCTGGTTAAGGTCCGCCTCTATCGTCCATTCTCTGTAAAGCACTTTGTTGACGTTCTTCCTGAGTCCGTCAAGAAGATTGCTGTTCTCGACCGCACCAAGGAGCCAGGTTCCGTTGGTGAGCCTCTCTACGAAGACGTTGTTTCTTCCCTCTATGAGGCTGGTCGTACAGGCATTAAGGTTGTTGGTGGTCGTTACGGCCTTGGTTCTAAGGACACCCCACCATCATCTGCATTTGCAATCTTCGAGGAGCTCAAGAAGGATGCTCCTCAGCGTGAGTTCACCATTGGTATTGTCGATGATGTTACCAACCTGTCTCTCCCAGAGGATCCTGAGGCTCCTAACACTGCAGCTGAGGGCACCATTGAGTGCAAGTTCTGGGGTATCGGCGGCGACGGTACCGTTGGTGCTAACAAGAACTCCATTAAGATTATTGGTGACCACACTGATAAATATGTTCAGGCATACTTCCAGTATGACTCCAAGAAGACCGGCGGTATCACCATCAGCCACCTGCGCTTCGGTGATCACAAGATCCGTTCTCCTTACTATGTCACTAAGGCAGACTTTGTTGCATGCCACGTTCCTGCATACATCATCAAGGGCTACAAGATGGTCCGCGACGTCAAGCCTGGCGGTACCTTCCTGGTCAACTGCCAGTGGGATGCAGAGGAGTTTGCACACCACCTGCCAGCAGAGGCAAAGCGCTACATTGCTAAGAACAACATCAACGTTTATCTGATCAATGCAATTGACCTTGCCAAGGAAATTGGTATGGGCAAGCGCACCAACACCATTCTTCAGTCTGCATTCTTTGCTCTTGCAAAGGTTCTCCCAGAGGCAGACGCACTTCAGTACATGAAGGACGCTGCAACTCATTCTTACCTGAAGAAGGGCCAGAACGTCGTCGATATGAACCACAAGGCAATCGACGCTGGTGCTACTGCATTTACTAAGATTGAGATTCCTGCTGATTGGGCTACTGCAGAGGATGCTCCAAGCACAATCACCCTTGAGGGCCGTGAGGCTCTGCTCAAGCAGGTTCGCGACATCATGACTCCAGTCTCTCGTATGGAGGGTGACGCACTTCCTGTTTCCGCATTTAAGAACCACGTTGATGGACAGTTCGAGCTTGGTGCTGCTGCTTATGAGAAGCGTGGCATTGCTGTTGTTGTTCCTGAGTGGAACGTCGAGAAGTGCATCCAGTGTAACCAGTGCGCTTATGTCTGCCCACACGCAGTCATCCGTCCATTCGTCCTTACCGACGAAGAGGTTGCTGCTGCACCAGCACAGTCTCAGTTTAAGGATGCCGTTGGTCCTAAGGCTAAGGGCTACAAGTTTGAGATTGCTATTTCTCAGCTCGACTGCACCGGTTGCTCCAACTGCGTCTACATCTGCCCTGCAGATGCTCTGACCATGAAGCCAATTGAGGAGCAGGAGTCCAAGCAGGAGATCTTTGACTACGCAGTCAACCACGTCTCCGAGAAGACCGAGCTTGTCGCTAACAACGTCAAGGCATCTCAGTTCAAGAAGCCTCTTCTTGAGTTCTCCGGTTCCTGCGCAGGCTGCGCTGAGACCAGCTACGGCCGCCTGGTCACTCAGCTCTTTGGCGATCGTATGTTCATCTCCAACGCAACTGGTTGCTCCTCAATTTGGGGTAACCCAGCTTCCTGCTCACCATTTACTACCGATGCAAATGGTCACGGTCCAGCATGGAATAACTCCCTCTTCGAGGACAACGCAGAGCACGGTATGGGTCTGATGCTTGGTCACCAGGCACAGCAGAAGCGTCTTCTGGAGCTTGCTCAGCAGCTTGTCGACGAGGATGGCGCATCTCAGGACCTCAAGGATGCTGCTAAGGCATGGATTGAGTCCGTCAACGACGCAGCTCTCTCCAAGGAAGCTTCTAAGACTTTTGTAGTTGAGCTTGAGAAGTCTGATCTTGCAACAGCTAAGGAAATCCTTGCTAACAAGAGCTTCCTCACCAAGAAGTCCTTCTGGATCTTCGGTGGCGACGGTTGGGCATACGACATCGGCTTCGGTGGCCTTGACCACGTTCTTGCTTCCGGCGAGGACATCAACGTCTTTGTCTTCGATACTGAGGTTTACTCCAACACCGGTGGTCAGTCCTCCAAGGCTTCCCGTCTTGGCCAGGTTGCACAGTTCGCAGCAGCTGGTAAGGACATCAAGCAGAAGAACCTTGCTGAGATTGCAATGACCTATGGTTACGTCTATGTTGCTCAGGTTTCCATGGGCGCAAACCTCCAGCAGACTCTCAAGGCAATTGCTGAGGCAGAGGCTTATCCAGGACCATCCCTCATCATCGGTTACTCCCCATGCGAGATGCACTCTATCAAGGGCGGCATGGCTCACGCACAGGAGGAGATGAAGAAGGCAGTCGAGACTGGCTACTGGAACCTCTATCGCTTCAACCCATCTGCACCAGCAGGTAAGAAGTTCACGCTTGACTCCAAGGCACCTAAGGGCGGCTACCAGGAGTTCCTGATGAACGAGGCTCGTTACAGCCGACTCACCCGCGAGTTCCCAGAGCACGCAGAGAAGCTCTTCAAGGAGAACGAGGAAGCCGCAATGGCTCGCTACGATCACCTTGTCCGCCTCTCCGAGCTTTACGCTGCAGAGAAGAAGGAGCAGCCTGAGGAGTAAGGTAAACTTACTTTCACGTAGCTTCAGCCGAGCCAGGACATCCTGGCTCGGCTTTTTTATGCGACATTTTTGGCGAGAAGCTCTGTGTTCTTCAAGCCCTTCTCGCGAGGTGATAAACTAGAGAGACTTTGCTCACGATGGGAGTTACTGTGGCACAAAAAAAGAGCAGACTATTTCCTGTAGCTTTTCTCGCTGCTAAAGCAACACTTGCAGCACTTAAATTGACTAACCATGAAGGCGGAACGCTGCCAGGCTTTATCGCTGAAGGCATTGATCCTGCATTTTTGGGAGACATTGCTAAGCCAGAGCAGATTGTCTTTATTACCGGCACAAATGGTAAGACAACTACCAATAACCTGCTCAACGACCTTCTCGCCGATAATGGCTACAAGACCGTTACCAACCGCGTTGGCGGCAATATTTCCAGCGGCTTTGCAAGCTCGTTTGCAAAGAACGCCACGTGGAAGGGTATGTCAAAGACTAAGCTTGCAGTTATGGAGTTTGACGAGCTTTCTGGACCTCGCATTTTCCCGTATCTGCAGCCTGATATTTTGTCTGTTACCAATTTGTTCCGCGATACGTTCTCTCGTAGTGCAACGCCAGACTACGTGTTTGACGTTATGGATAAGGGCATTCCTGCTTCAACTCATCTGATTTTGAACGCAGATGACATGATTAGTTGCAGGCTTGCTCCTCAGTGTACACATCGTACGTATTACTCCATTGCAAGGCTGGCAGAAGACACCGCAGAGCCAGTGGGTATTGTTTCAGATCTTACCGCCTGCCCCAAATGCGGTGGCAAGCTCAAGTGGGATTATGCACACCTTAGGCATCTTGGCCACGCAACCTGTGAGGAGTGCGGCTATACCAACCCAACTCCTGATTATGAGGTCATTTCAGTAGAGCCAGAGACTGGCAAGTTTGTGGTCAAGGAGCACTGTCACGAGGGTGCACCAACATACGAGTACAAGCTCAACAGCTACTCTATCGTCAACCTCTACAACTTGTTTGTGGCCATCGTAACCGCGCGTGAGATGGGTCTTGCGCCTGCAACTATCGCTGCATCTTTGCAACGCGTTAACATTGCTTCCTCCAGGTATAACGAGATTGATTACAACGGTCGTCGTCTTATTAGCATGGCTTCTAAGGGCGAGAATGACACGGCAACCTCAGTCACCATCGATATCCTTCGCAAACAGCCAGGTGACAAAGCAATTATCATCATGATTGCTGATGCGTACATGGCAAAAGCAAAAGACCAGACAGAGTATATTGGCTGGTACTACCAGACAGACTTCGAGTTCTTGCAAGATCCAAGCGTCAAGCAGGTCATTATTTATGGAGACACGTCGCTTGACCTGCAGCTTAGACTCAGACTTGCGGGCATTGATCCAGCTAAAACCTTTGTGGCAAGCTCTCCTGAAGAGACCGCTGACCTGGTTGACCTTAACGCTTGCCAGCACGTTTTCTATGCACACGGCCTCTATAACGGTGGCATTGCTGACATCAGCAGAAACCGTATCATTGAGCGCTTGAAACAGATGGAGGCCTCCCATGAGTAATCCAGCAACTAAGATTGAGATTCTTTACCCAGAGTACGGTAACCAGGGTGGAGACAACGGAAATGCTCTCTACCTGGAGGCCTGCCTTCCAAAAGAGAACTTTGTATACACCTCTCACGCCGCAATGCCTTACTTTGTTGAAAACACGCCATCAGCAATCATCATGGGTGGCATGACAGAAGCCCAGCAAGAGCTTATTATTTCTCGCCTTATGCCTTACAAGGACAGGCTTTCTGAGCTGGCTGATCAGGGCGTTCCTATGCTGTTTGCGGGCAACGCTTCAGAGCTTTTTGGCGAGAAAATCGTTAATCCTGACGGCTCTGAAATTGAGGCTCTGGGCCTCTTCAAGTTTACGACTACTCGCTATATGCCCCAGCGCTTCCACGATGTCCAGGTGGGAGAGTTTGATCCTGGCAATGGCAAAGAGCCTTTTGTTGTCGTTGGCTTTAAGATGCAATTCACACTCACCGAGGGAGATAACTCTAACTGCTACTTCCTTAAAAATAAGGTAGGTTTTGGCATCAATAAAGAAAGCAAGCTGGAAGGTTTCCGTCGCAAGAACGCTATTGCCACCTGGCTTATTGGGCCACTGCTTCCGCTCAATCCTTATCTCACACGCTGGATTTTGGATATGGCAGGCGAGGAAGACACTCCTCTTGCTTTTGAAGAAGAGGCAGTCGCAGCGTATCAAAAGCATGCTCGTGAGATGGTCTATCCAGGAATGCACCTGCATTACTAATTGTATGTCTGCACTGCTCATTTGCTCATATATGCGTTTCGTCGTATCATGAACTAAATTTTTAGAGTTAACAAGGGGATTGTTTTGCCACAGGTTTCTTCAGCTTATGCAACAAAACAGCGCGCTCAGCGCCTTGCACGTATTGGTATTATTGCTGCCCTTTATGCAGCACTTACGCTTGCAGCTCTTCTTTTCTTGGGCGGTCTTGCTTGGGGTCCTGTGCAGTTCCGCATTTCTGAGGCGGTTGTGGTTATTGCGCTCTTTACCACTGACGCAATCCCAGGACTGACGCTTGGCTGCGTTATTGCCAACCTTGCAAATATGGTCATTTCTGGCACAGGAGCTTTGGGATTGTTAGACGTAGTCTTTGGTTCTCTGGCAACTGCTCTTGGTGCATGGTTTACCTGGAAGAACAGGAAGAACGTACCACTTGCGCTTCTGGGGCCAGTGCTTGCAAATGCCGTTATTGTGTCTGCATATCTCCCCATTTTGCTTCAAGGATTGGGATTCTACACAATTCCATTTACCACCATTGAACTTGATGGATCATATCCTCTTATGTTCTTGTTTGGTTTTATCACCACAGGACTCGGAGAGGCTGTTGTTCTCTATGTACTCGGAGCTCCTTTGGCTCGTGCGCTTAAGCATTCGCCTTTGTCGCAGCAGCTTGCTTCTGAGGATTCTGCTGCAGAATCAGTCGAGAACTAGACAGTCATGCAAAGACTTGCTCAGTACATACATAGATCAACCAGGATAGTCCTGATTATTCTTGCCTGTGTATTGCTGGGCTTGCTTTCTTGGAGCGTCATGGCAGACAACCTGTTTGCCGCTCTTGTTGCAGGCGGAGGACTTGCCACGGTCATTGTTCTTGGTGGCACTACCCAGCCTGGTAATGAGCATGCCAGGTCTCAAGCAACAGAGCGAACACTTGAGGTTGCCTCTAAGACGCTCAAGACCTTACGCGGAGGCTTGTCGCAAGAAACAGCGCCAACTATCTGCACACTATTGCTTCCAGAAACTTCTGCAGCCGCTATTTCAATCACAGATACAGAGTATGTGCTGGGTTTTGAGGGAGATATTGCAACCTCGCATATGCCTGGCTCAAAGGTGGTTGGCCCTGCAACCGAGGTTCTGGAAAGTGGCCGCATGGAGACGTTTGTCTCGGTAGATAGTCGTCAGCAGGTACTACAAAGGCGCGGAGGCTTTGGCAATGGTGGCAGTTCCTTTGGCATCATTGTTCCGTTGATTGTTCAGGACCGCACGGTTGGCACTATCAAGCTCTACTATCGTCGTGGCATTGAAATTGATCGTACGCAGTTGGCAATTGCTGAGGGACTGGGCGAGCTTCTCTCCACGCAGCTTTCCTCGTACGAGCTTGACCGTCAGGCAGAGTTGACCGCTCGAGCCGAGGTCAAGGCCCTGCAAGCACAGATTAATCCACACTTCTTGTTCAATACGCTTAATACCATTGCATCTCTTACGCGCACAAACCCCAATAAGGCACGTGACTTGCTTCGCGAGTTCTCTGTGTTTTATCGCCGCACGCTTGAGAGTTCGCAGGGTGCACTTATTCCGCTTTCTCAGGAATTGACACAAACACGCAGGTATTTGACAATTGAGAAGGCTCGTTTTGGAGAAGAACGTATCCAAGAGTCTGAGCATGTCGATGATGGATGCGAAGATGTTCAGGTACCGTCTTTTTTGATTCAGCCTATTGTCGAGAATGCCGTGAGGCACGCTATGAAAGATGAAGGCGCCCTTCATATTGACATCCACGTCACACGCGATGATGATGATATTCTTATATCTGTTGCTGATGATGGTCTTGGAATGGATGAAGAGACTGTTTCTCGCTTACTTAATGGTCAAGGTCCTACCCCGCAGGATTCTTCGGGGAGAAATAGGGGCACGGGTATTGCCATTAAGAACGTAGCTGAGCGAGTTGAGCGCTTCTACGCCGTTGGCTCTGGCATGGAAATCATGTCTAAACCAGGGCAGGGTACGTGCGTGACACTCAAGCTTGCAGGTGCGGCACTGCAGGCAACAGCATAGTAGTATCGGTTTTTGCTTAACGCTGCGTTAGGCCGTTGGGAGATGAATGACATGCGTGCCATGATTGTTGATGACGAGGCTCCAGCCCGTTCTGAACTCAAGTTCTTGCTTGAGGAGACCGGACGTCTCGAGGAAATCATTGAGGCCACAAGTGCAAGGGATGCTGTCGAGAAACTTATGGAGTCTCGCGTTGAGGTCCTGTTCCTCGATATCTCCATGCCTAAGACAAATGGAATGCAGCTTGCAGAGGCTCTTCACAAGCTGAAGAATCCTCCCCAGATTGTGTTTGTCACCGCATATAGCGAGTACGCGCTGGATGCATTTGGCGTTAACGCGGTAGATTATCTAATGAAGCCCGTTGAGACCGAGCGCCTTGAGCAGGCTCTTGATAAGGTTGAGGAGCGTCTTCGTCCTCAGTCTCCTATGGCAACCATTGAGCGAATTCCTGTCATTAAGAGCGGAAGCAAGGTTCTTGTTCCTATTGATCAGATTCGCTTTATTGAGGCAAAAGACGATTATTCTTGCATCTACACAGAAGACGATCGTTTCTTGTCTACTATTTCTCTGCAAAAACTTGAAGAGCGCCTTGCTCCACACGGATTCTTCCGCATTCATCGTAGCTTTATCGTGAATCTTGAGTATGTTGACGATGTTGAGGTTATCTCTGCTGGTATCCTACAGTTGACTATTCAAGGATTTGAGGAGCGTCACATTTCGGTTTCACGCCGTCGTGTGGTTGCACTCAAGCGAGCACTGGGACTGTAGAAGCTCAACGGGTTTCTCGCCAGCAGCTTAAAAGCGCGTAGGAGTTTGGTATGGCACTGGTAAGGTTTGACGTAATTTCAGATACGCATGGGTATTTGTCATCTGAGTTGCTTGAAGCTCTGCAAGGCGCCAACTACATTGTGCATGCTGGAGATATTACCTCTAACGCCGATTATCAGACGCTGCAAAAGATTGCTCCAGTCAAGCTTTGCCTGGGCAATAATGACTTCTGCTACAACTATGGTCCCATGGTAAAGAAAAAGATTATTTTCTTTGCAGCCGGTCTTAAGTGGCAGGTATGTCATTATCGCGAGAGGCTTGACCTGGTCAAATGCAATATTGCTATCTGTGGTCATACGCATAAGCCTTTTGTACAGCGTGACGAGTGGACCAATACACTTGTAATGAATCCAGGAAGCCCTACCTACCCGCGCGGTCGCGAGGGCGCAACAATGGGACGCATTATTGTTGATGATGAAACAGCCCAGGTAGTCAGCGCAGAGATTATTAGTCTGTCTTCGCTTGAGGTGCTTTCTTCTTGTAAATAAGCGATGGAATCATCAGCTTGGTAAAAAGCACGAGCCATACAAGGGCAAGCGAGAAACCACCAATGACGTCGGTAGCGTAGTGCACACCCAGATAAATTCTACTGACGCCAATCATAATGATGACACCTGAGAACAGGCCACACCAAATCCAACGCTGTAGCTTGTCTTTCTCGTAATGCCAGACAAGCCAAATGAGTAGGCCATAAAAAGCCATCGAGAACATTGAGTGGCCCGACGGGAAGCTGTAGCCAGTTTCAACTACTAGCCTAAAGCCATCTGGACGAGGACGCTGGACAATAGCCTTAAAGATAAGGTCAACAATAACAACGCCACCCAGGTTAATAGAGGCAAGCCTGCCAACACTTGGTCCTGGTGCAAAGGCAGCAACCACAATAAGCATGACAATAACGGTGACGGGGCTTGCAAGTCCAGAGAACCCTTCCATTATCTCTGTGAGAAGGGGAGTTCTGAGGTGGACAACAAAAAGCCTGTAGGCAAAGTGATCAATGCCAATGACGTCGCCTTCAGAAACGTCAATCAACAGAAAAATAAAAATTGCTGATGAGACAAGCAGAATGATGGTAGAAAGGCTAGAACGCAGACGCTGTAGAAAAAGGCGCTTGCGAACTCCTGTTAAAAGTCCTGTCTTCTGGGCATCAAGGCTTTTATCGGCCATCAGTTCTCCTTGTAACAAAAAGGCGGCACGCCGATAGACGTACCGCCGCTTAGTTCAATGATAAGCCAGCGCAAGCGCGTGACACACAAGAACTTACAGGTTAGCGTTAAGCTCAGAAACGAGGTCAGCCTTAGGAAGATTGCCAACCATGGTGTGAACTGGCTCACCGTTCTTGAAGAGGATGAGGGTTGGGATAGAAACGATGCGGAAACGAGTTGCAAGATCTGCCTCGTCGTCAACATTTACCTTGTAGACGTCAAGCTTGTCTGCCATCTCATTGCCAACTTCCTCAACGACTGGGCCAAGAGCGCGGCAAGGACCACACCAGGATGCCCAGAAATCAACGAGGACAGGCTTGTCTGCGTTAGCAAGGACAGAATCGAACTCTGCAGTAGTAAGCTGCTGTGCCATAGTGAACCTCCAGTTACATACGGCTATAAAGCCATTAACTTTTTATTGCTAGCAAACTTATCCCCAAATTAGAAAAGTGTATACACATAACTTTGTAGACTTGCTCAAATTGTGAATTACGTGCATAGTTGGCATATAAGAAAGAGGTGCGCATGCCAAGCGAAAGATCTATGCGAAAAGAAGCCTACATGGCAAAAACAACGCATGAGTTTGGAGATTTTGCTGCTCAGGGGGTGTGTATGGCAGGCAATGCTTTTGCATCGGTTTTATTGGTAAAAGGCCAGGAAGACTTTGAAGAGGCTGAACTTTCTGCACTTAAAGCTTCTTTAGAGCATTTAGGCTATGCGCCTGAGGCATGGGCCACCTTGCTTACCACCACAAAAACAGGAGATCCTATAAATCCCCTGCTTGTCAGGCAGGCGATAAGCGCCTTTAGTCCAGATACGGTGCTCCTGGTAAATGATGCAGCAGTTGCATCAGTGCGTGAAGCATACGCAGAAGAGCTTGAACAGCTTAAAACTGATGCCGAGAAGACCTTCTCGCCCCGTGTTCTTGTTCGTGTGTGTGGAATGCGCATGGTAAATCTTGATAACTTTGCCGGAGCACTCGAGGACCCTCGTCAGAAGCAGTTACGCTGGGCGGCTATTAAACAAGTCCCACCTTTGGGAGAACCTTATTAGTAACGATTTGTCGTATTTTTTACGAAAAACGACATTGTGGCGTTTCATGAGCGTTGAGCAGATTATCCTTAAGATAGTCAAAAGAAGGAGACTGGTATGGCATCACCTACAGCACCACATATTTTGCCTACTGACGCAACACAGACTAAGGCTTGGCGCGCCCTTGCAGAGCATTACGCCAGCTTAAAAGATACAAAAGCTACGCTGAAGAACTGGTTTGCAGAAGACCCTCAGCGTGTCCAGAATCTTACGTTTGAGCTAGATCAGTTCCATATTGATCTTTCCAAAAACCTTGCCACACAAGAGACGCTTGACCTTCTGTGTGACCTTGCAGAAGAGGTCAAACTTGAAGAGCGTAGAGACGCTATGTATGCCGGAGAGCATATTAATACTACTGAGAATCGAGCGGTTCTCCACACAGCGCTTCGTCGTCCCGCAACTGAGGCCGGCACGCTTATTGTTGACGGACAAGACGTTGTCGCTGACGTTCACCAAACGCTGAACAAGATGTATGCCTTCTGCGATCGAGTTCGCTCGGGAGAGTGGAAGGGCGTTTCTGGCAAGCCTATCAAGACGGTTGTAAGCATTGGTATTGGCGGCTCTGACCTTGGTCCTGTTATGGTCTACGAGGCCCTAAAGCCTTTTGCAGACGCTGGTATTACTGCTCGCTTTGTCTCCAACATTGACCCTGTTGACCTTGGCGAGAAAACCGAGGATCTTGATCCAGAAACAACACTCTTCGTTATTGTTTCCAAGACCTTTACTACGCTTGAGACTCTTACCAATGCCCGTTGTGCTCGCACATGGCTTTTGGAAAAGCTTGCTGAGCAGGGCGTTATTGATGGTTCAGACGCTCAGAACGCAGAAGCTATTCGTAAGCATTTTGTTGCTGTCTCCACTGCACTTGATCTGGTAGAAGACTTTGGCATTGACCCAAAGAATGCCTTTGGTTTCTGGAACTGGGTTGGCGGCCGTTATTCGGTTGATTCTGCAGTTGGTCTTGTGCTGGCTATCGTTTTTGGTCCACAGCGCTTTGCAGAATTCCTCAGTGGCTTTAATACAGTTGATGAATACTTCAAGAACACTCCATTGAGGCAAAATGTTGTTGCTCTCATGGGTCTCTTAAACGTTTGGTACGTTAATTTCTTTGGCGCAGCATCTCACGCCGTTCTTCCATATAGTCAGTACCTGCATAGATTCCCTGCATATCTCCAGCAGCTCACCATGGAATCCAACGGTAAGTCTACTCGTTGGGATGGTACGGCGGTTACTTCAAAGACAGGCGAAATCTTCTGGGGAGAGGCTGGAACTAATGGTCAACATGCGTTCTACCAGCTTATCCATCAGGGAACCCAGATTATTCCTGCTGACTTTATTGCGTTTGTAAATACTGCCTTTGCCACCAAAGATGCAGACCTAGACGTCCATGAACTCTTCCTCTCCAATTTCTTTGCGCAGACTAAAGCGCTTGCTTTTGGTAAGACTGCTGATGAGGTCCGTGCTGAGGGAACACCAGAGTGGATGGTTTCTGCACGCGTCTTTGAAGGAAATAGGCCAACTACTTCTATCTTTGGTAAAGAGCTTAATCCTCGTGCTATTGGTACGCTTATTGCACTCTACGAGCACATTACCTTTGTTGAAGGTGTTGTGTGGGGCATTGATTCCTTTGATCAGTGGGGCGTAGAGCTTGGTAAACAGCTTGCAAAGCAGATTTTCCCTGCAATTCATAACGACGAAGAACTAGCAAAACAAGACGCTTCCACTCAGTCTCTTGTTGATTTCTATCGCAGAAACAGAACATAACACGTTACATAACATAAAATTATTTTTTTATTTCATGTTAAGAAGGTCATCTTGTATGGCCTTCTTTCTTACTTTTAGAAATGTATTTCGAGGAGTGCTGAGCGGACATTTCTTTATCTAATATATGCAATATTGCTACTTTTATGTTCATATATGCAAAAAATTTCTGCATATTTATTTATGCTGTTAGAACGCCTGTTCATCTAAAAGAAACTGAATCAATTGAATTATTTAAATAAAATTTAAAAAAATAATACATCAAGAATATTAAAAATTTGCGAATGCCAATAGCGCATGTATACCTTTGTGTTATAACGGCTAGGCAAGTGACACGTGGCTTGGAATGTAAGTTTTGATGCATAGCAATTTACATAACAGGCTGGAAATTTTGTATTGGCGTAGTACGGCTGTTAATACAGGCGAAGTACAGCCACAGTGGTGATGTCTGGAATGGAGCAGTAATGAAGTACCTTTTGCTCGTAAGTCATGGAACGTTTGCACCAGGTCTGCATAGCGTAATGGACATGCTGATGGGACCCAGAGAAAACATCTTGAGCTACAGCATGGAAGATGGCGTGGGAGCAGCTGAATATAGAGAGAATTTGTCAAAAATTCTTGAGCCACTTACTGCTGACGACGAGGTTGTTGTTCTTGGTGACATTATCGGTGGTTCTCCACTTACTAATGCACTTGATCTTCTCGCCAAAAAAGGCCTGCTTTCCCATACCGTGGCTTTTAGTGGTGCCAATCTTCCCATGGTAATTGGTGCTTTGATGGCTATCGATGATGGCCTAAGTGGTGAGGCTCTTGTGTCATCAATCCTGAACGAAGGAAAAAATGGCGTTAATCAGATCGTCTTAGCTCTTGAAGACGATGACGAGGAAGACCTTTAGTAATTACTGCAAGTACGCGTAGCTGCTTGCGTAAGAAATATGTTAGGAGAAAACATGATTTCATTTGTTCGTGTTGATGACCGCATGATTCATGGTCAGACAGTCACTCGTTGGGCCCTTGAGGTTCCTTGTGACGGAATCATTGCAGTTAATGATGCGGCTGCATCAAATCCTGTCCTTAAGTCTGCTTACAAGTCAGCAGCACCTGACAAGAAAGTATTTGTTTGGACATTTGATCACTTCAAAGAGAGCGCTCAGAAGGTTCTAGACAGCGATTCTCGTTATTTTCTTATTACTAAAAACCCAGTTGACATGAAGAAAATTCTTGTTGACTTTGGTTTTAAGCCAGGAATTAACACGGTCATTATCGGTCCTGGTAATGACCGTCCTGGTGCGGTAAAGCTGGGCAACAACCAGTCCTTTACTCAAGAAGAGGGACAGGCATTTGAGGATATAACCAAAGCTGGTTATACCGTTCAATTTGCTCTTCTTAAAGAAAAGGCAATTGGTGAGTGGCCTAAATTCCGCGAGAAGTTTGACGTAAAGTAGTATTCGGAAGGCGATTTTTATGGCAATTAATGCGTTTCAAGCTGCCCTTTTGGGTTTGTTTGCATGCCTTGCGTCACTACCTGGCATGGCTGGTACTACCGTAGGTAACTATACCCTCGGTCGTCCACTTGTTGCAGGTCTTGTCGTTGGTGTCATTCTTGGCGACGTCCAGACTGGCATTATTGTTGGTGCAGCAATCCAGTTGGTCTACATTGCACTCGTAACACCTGGCGGAACTGTTTCCGCTGACGTTCGTGCTGTTTCCTACATTGGTATTCCTCTAGCAATTCTTGCAATCAAGGCTTATGGTCTTGATCCAAGCTCTGTTGAGGCTGCATCTCAGGCAGCTGCTATTGGTGCAGCTGTTGGTACTCTTGGTACTGTTCTGTTCTACGGCACTGCTACCATGAACCTTGTATGGCAGGGTATTGGTTGGCGCGCAATGGAGAGCAAAGAGTGGGGTCGTATTAAGAAGACCATTCCAATGGTTGACTTTGTATTCCCTTGGGTTTCTCACATTATTTTCTCGTTCATTCCAACATTCTTCATTTGCATGGCTGGCGAGAGCATGGTTGGCATCATGAAGGAATACCTCCCTATGAACGGTATCCCAATGATGACCCTTTTCACCGTTGGTACCCTTCTTCCTACCGTTGGTGTTGCAATTTTGTGCAAGCAGGTTATTACCAAGCCTCTTGATTGGGTAACTTTTGCCTTTGGCTTTATCCTTGCTGGCGCACTTGGCCTGAACCTCATTGTCTCTGCAGTCGTAGCAGTCTTCTTTGCTGTTCTTAACTATCAGCTTCAGCAGGCAAAGAATGTTCGTTTGGCTGCTGCAGCATCAGGCAATGTAAGCGCAGACGATGAAGAAGAGGAGGATATTTAATCATGGCTGAAAAGAAAACCATTTCTCAGAAAGCACGCAATAAGTCTTTCTTGAGCTGGATTTACGGCAATCTTACCTGCTTCTCTCAGGAGCACATGCAGACATTTGGTTACCTTGCATCCATGCTTCCAATCGTTGACGAGCTTTACGATACTGATGACCAAAAGGTTGAGGCACTTTCTACCTATACAACCTTCTTTAATACCGAGCCACAGATTGGTTCTATGGTTGTTGGCTTGACCGCTTCTCTTGAAGAGGCTCGTGCAAACGGCGAGGCAATCGACGACGAGACCATCAATGGTCTTCGCGCTGGTCTTATGGGCCCTCTTGCTGGTCTTGGTGACTCCATTATTGTTGGTACTTTTATTCCAATTCTTCTTGGAATTGCACTTGGCCTTTCTAAGGGCGGCTCCGTTCTTGGCCCACTGTTCTATGTTGTGGTCTGGAACCTCATTATGTACTTCGGCATGAAGTTTGCTTACGACCAGGGCTATAGCCTGGGCTCTTCTGCTGTTGAGGCACTTGTTGGTCCTGAGTCCGAGGCTCTCCGTAGCTCCATTGTTATGATTGGTACTATGGTCATTGGCTCTGTTGCTGCTACATGGATTAACGTCACAACTTCTCTGAATATTGCTGGCGTTGACATTCAGACAACACTTAATGGCATCTTCCCTAAGGTATTGAACCTTCTGTTTGTATACCTTTGCTGGTGGTTGATGACTAAGAAGAAGCTCAGCCCAACAGTTGTTATGCTTATTCTTGTTGTTGTAGCACTTGTTGGCGTTGTTATTGGCGTCTTCAACCCAGGTCTGTCTTACTAATTTTTTTGCGCAAAATCCTGTCTGGCGCAGAAAAGACAAACGTAATAAAGTGGCATCGTCATACGGCGATGCCACTTTTGATTGAGAGTTTTTATGGGCAAGAAAAACTATGTAGGAGCAGCTTCTCATTCACACGAGGATAACCCTTTGGTTGTCGAGGCTCGTATGCAGACAAAAGCTCTTGGAACACTAAGCGTTTATAGAAGAGCCGCTTATTCTGGCATCGCAATTGGAGCATGGCTTATATATCTCAGCGTGTACGGAAGTCTTTCTACAAGTTCTATGGCAACGGCTGTGCTTGTGGGCGGCATTGTTCTTCTCGTCATATCTGTTCCTATAGCTGGAATTTTGCATGTAGGTATCTCAAGAGGAAAAAAGAACGTCGAGAAGATCATCAAAGCAATTGAAAAAAATTCATCAAAAAATGCATAGAAGCGATACGATCTGTGCAAAGATTTCTCTAATAGGGTAGAGTATCTACAGCGCATTGAGTGGGTGCGGATGACGTGACACCTCGAACCTGGTCAGGGTCGGGAGACAGCAGCCATAAGGGGTCACTCGCGGGCATCCGTTCCCACTCAATGCGCTTTTCTTAGGCGTATAGTGTGTTTGCCGCGACATTTGTCACGATGATTGGACTTCGATGGGTTTTGTAAACTACATCATTGAGCTGCTTAGAGATCCTCGTGCATTTATTGCTTCAATGATTGCCACTGGCCCTCTTGCTGCGTACGGTTTTGTTTTTCTGATTGTTTTTATTGAGACCGGCGTAGTCTTTTTCCCATTTTTACCAGGTGATTCTCTGCTTTTTGCAGCAGGATTTTTTGCTCATAACGGTGGCTTTAATATTGTTTTGCTGCTTGTTATTACGTGGGCTGCCGCAATTCTTGGCGATCAGATGAACTTTATGATTGGCCATTTCTTTGGTCAAAAAATCATTGCTTCTGGAAAAGTCAAAGCACTTACTCCAGAGCATCTTGAGAAGACCCAGAAGTTTCTGGACAAGCATGGTCATCTGGCAATTTTCTTAGGCCGCTTCTTCCCCTTTATCCGCACGTTCGTGCCTTTTATTGCGGGTATGGGCGGTATGCACTGGCGCAACTTTGGCATCTATAACATCTTGGGTGGCCTAACCTGGTCCACGATGTTTGTGCTGCTTGGTTATTTCTTTGGCGGTATCCCTGTAGTTCAGGAGCATTTTGAGCTGCTGATTGTGGGAATTGTTGCGGTCTCGATCATCCCTACAATTGTGGGAATTGTTCGTGGACGCATGAGCAAGGGCGAGAAGAACAACGAAGAAGCCACAGATACAAACGAAGACGAGGCTTAGTAACAAGCTTTCGCACTTCTCGTAATTTGATGATAGAAATCCCGTCAGGAACGACTTGGCCTGACGGGATTATTTTTACTCTTTGGAGAGCTGGTAGGTATCAGTAAAGGTGACGGTCTGACCGTTTTCCGTGTGGGTGGAAATAAGCTGAGCTACCACGCTGTTATCAGCAATATCAAAAGTAACTTTCAACTGTGGTTTTTGAGCTGTGCTGAGGGACGTGCTAGAAGCAGAATGAGCATCCAGGTTTGCATTGGTTACATCGACCGTTCCAGAAACCTGGATTTGATCTCCGATAGTTCCTGAAGTTGCAAGAGAGACAGAAGCGTTTTTGAACTCAGTATCACCGGGATACCAGCGGTACGAGGTGCTGAGTGCTCCATGGTTGTGCACAACACCCTCTGCGGTTGCCGTAAGCACGAGCTGATCACGAGAAAAACCTGCAGCCGATACGGTCAACGTTAAAGGATTGGTTCGACCGGCATAGCAAGGGCTTCCGCTGCTTGCTTCACAGCTGACAAAGGTACCCTTCCACGTTCCTACGAGCCCGCTGTAGTCGTACTTAAGTCCTGCCGAGGGGTTGGCTGTGTCCAACGCCCAGGTACCCGTAGAAGCATCAAAGGTAAATGAGGCGGTAATTTCGCAGGTGAGCGAACCAAAGAAGGTTGGTGAAACACCCGACATTCTTACCCAGCAGGTTTGCTGTTCACGGTCAAAGCCTGCATCAAGAACAGTGAAGGTTGCGCCAGAGAATTGCGAGCTATAAGAAATAGCTTCGTTAGGATTTTTCTCATCAAGTTTTGCTAGCACATCGCCAATAGCGTCAAGGACTTTTGTGGTGGAAACGCCCGAAGTTGCCTGGTAGGTAACAGATTGTGATTCTTCGTCACCAATGGCGTTCCATCCCTGGGTATTTGCGTATCCAAGTTTGGTTATCTTTGTAGCAGCAATTGCATTACCTGTATAGGTAAGGCGTACTACAGAGTTGGCGTAGCCCGTCGCACCAAACTGCGCGGCATCACTTGAGATTGCCGTGGTACTTCTTGTGCGAGAAACAACTTCAATGCCCGTAAGGAGTAAGGACTCATCAGCATCATATTCACCAGGAGTCCAGGCTGGTGCCTCAACGCGTGTGCGCGCATCAGCAATAACAGTATCAGTTGAAGGAACGTTGCTCACGCGAATAAAGAACACGATAACTGCAGATAAAAGAGCAAGACTTAAAAGCGCAAGAATGCCAGAAAGCAGGCTGTAGCGGCGTACAAACCTAAACAGTGCACGACGCCTGCTGCGAAGATAGCTTGAGAACGTATCAGCAACATCTTTTATAGACGTTGCTTCATCGTCAGAGGTTGCATTACCTGCGCTAGCAGCATTTTTGACAGAAGCTTCAGCAGCTTCAGCCTCTGCATGTTCGCGAGTGCTCTCTTCAAGCTCTTTGAGGCGAGTTTCTACAGCAGAAAGGTCCTGCGTCAGAGCTGCATCGTTTACGATTTTCTCCAGGTCAGTTGTGCTATCTGCATCGTTTTCAGGAGAGTTCTCATCCGAAGCAGAGTAAGTCTCATCCTCTTCACCATCTTCGTCTAGACCAGGAAAGATAGGGCTGACAATTTCCATGATGTAGTCTTCATCAGCAGCGGCCATATCGGCAGCAATAGGGTCGGTGACCTCTTCAAGCTCGTCGGTCTTCTCGCCAGCGGCGTCAACTGCCTCAGCAGCCTGGGCATCAAGGGTCTTCTGATCAGAAGAGGTGTCCTCTGCAGCAGGCGTGTTATCTGGTTGTGAAGTTTTGTTCTTAGAAGTCATAGCGCCTCATTACCGTCTAAACCTGGTGTAATTTTCTCACAATTATGTAACTTGTGTACCCTCATCCTGTGCAGATAGGGAGGTATCGGTTTAAAAACCGCCTAGTGGTGGTACACTTCTTTAGTTGAATTCTCACCTCGCAAGCAGCTTTGCAACAGTTTGGCCGCATGTCAATGAGCCAAGCGCGCACGAGGCACTTATCTTAGGAGCAAGAATGCGTGACAAGCTAGAAAAAATCGTTGAGGCCTATGCTGAGCTTGAGCAAAAGCTTGCAGACCCAGCTGTTGTCTCTGATCCAAAAGAGTATGCTCGCGTGGCAAAAGAGCACTCTAATCAGGCGGATTTGGTTGCTCACGCCAACAAATACATCACTGCCCTTGATGACATCGAGGCTGCAAAAGAGCTTCTCAACGCTACTTCTGATCCAGAAGAAAAAGAGATGCTGCAGGAAGACATTGCTGCTAATGAAGAGATGCTCCCTCAGCTTGAGGATGAGATCAAGGTCATGCTGATTCCAGGCGATCCAAATGACGAGAAGGACACTATTGTCGAGATTCGTGCTGGTGTTGGCGGCGATGAGGCGGCAATCTTTGCAGGCGACCTCTTCAAGATGTATGAGCGCTTTGCCGAAGCTCGTGGTTGGAAGACAGAGATTCTGTCCAGCTCACCTTCTGAGGCAGGCGGCTTCAAGACTATTGAGTTCAAGGTCACGGGCGATAAGGTCTATTCAGTTATGAAGTATGAATCCGGTGTTCACCGTGTTCAGCGCGTTCCTAAGACTGAGTCTCAGGGCCGCATTCAGACCTCTACCGCAACCGTTGCAGTTCTCCCAGAGGCTGACGAGATTGATATTCAGATCAACCAGGAAGACCTGCGCATCGATACGTACTGCGCATCCGGTCCTGGCGGTCAGTGTGTTAACACCACCTATTCCGCAGTTCGTATTACTCACCTGCCAACAAATACCGTTGTTCAGTCTCAGGATCAGCGTTCTCAGATTCAGAATCGCGAGGTCTGCATGCAGATGCTTCGTGCCCGTCTTTATGAGATGGAGCTTGAGCGTCAGCAGGCTGAGCAGGGCGCAGAGCGTCTTTCCCAGATTGGTCATGGTGCTCGTTCCGAGAAGATCCGTACCTACAACCAGCCACAGGACCGTGTAACCGACCACCGCGTCGGCTTCAACGGCACCTACAATGGAGTTCTTCTGGGTGATACGCTGTCATCCGTTATTGAGGCTCTTGCTGCAGCAGAGCGTGCCGAGAAACTCGCTCAGGCTGTTTAAGGTGCAAACTTCATGACAGATGAAGTTTGGACAATCCAAAAAATTTTGACGTGGACTACTCAACACCTGGAAAAGAAGGGTGACGAGCATCCACGTCTTTCTGCAGAATGGCTCCTGTCCGCAGTGACGGGTCTTTCTCGCGTTCAGCTCTACACCAACTTTGACAAGCCACTTTCCGCCGATGAGCGTACTCGCATGCGCGAGGCAATTAAGCGCCGTGCAGAGGGTGAACCGCTTCAGTACGTGACGGGCGAGATGCCCTTTAGGCACCTGGTTCTTACCTGCGAGCCAGGCGTGCTTATCCCACGACCAGAGACAGAGGTGCTGGTAGACGTTGCGCTAGCAGGCGTTGACGTGGCAACTCCAAACACTGACGGGGAAGTGCGCGTGCTTGAGGTTGGCGTAGGAACGGGCTGCATATCGCTCTCTATTGCTACTGAGCGCCCACAAACACGCGTCTACGCTACAGATCTTTCTCCTCAGGCGATTGCGCTGGCAACTCGCAACAGAGATGCCCTGGACCTCCAGGAGCGCGTAGAGCTCATTGAATGCGACCTGGTAGAAGGTGTGCCTGCAGAGCTTGCACGGTCCTTCTCGGTGTTGGTGTCTAATCCGCCTTACATCCCCACACGCGTGCTTGAGCAGGAGGTACCTACTGAGGTCAAGGGTTTTGAGCCTGAGCTGGCGCTTGACGGGGGAGAAGACGGTCTGGACGTCTATAGGCGATTGCTTGAGGCTGCTCCACATATGCTTCTACCTGGTGGTATGTTCTGCGTTGAGCTCTACGAGGGGCATCTGGACAAGGCGGTGCACCTTGCCGAGGAACAGGGTGTGTGGGAGTCCGTTGAGGTCAAAGAGGATCTGACGCATAGGCCGCGCATTCTTGTGGCGTACCTAGCAAAGTAGCGCTTCAGCCGTCTGGCGAGAAAAACTGTGTAACGCATAACACCGCGCAGCACACAACGCCGCGTAGCACACAACAATGAGTCGAGGGTTTTTATGGGCGAATACATCAAAGTTGATCAGATGAATCCGGATACATCTGTAGTTTCTTTAGCAGTTGAGGTGGCGCGTCGTGGCGGCGTGCTTATCATGCCTACCGATTCTGTCTATGGCATTGGCGCAGCTGCAACTCCTCAAAACCCTGGTCATAAGCGTATTTTTGAGATTAAACAGCGTCCCTCAACGCAGACGCTTCCATGGCTTGTGGGCAGTAAATCTGATTTGCAGAAGTACGCTCACATTACGCACAGCTGGGCAAATAAGCTGGTAGAAGCATATTGGCCAGGAGCTCTTACGCTGGTGGTTACCGCATCAGAGAACGTTCCTGATGAGTACGTTTTGCCAGACAACAGAACCATTGCACTCCGTATGCCCAACTCACCTCTGGTGTGTCAGATTGCACAGCAGCTTGGATGCCCTTTGGCTACTACCAGCGCCAACACGCACGGAGCTCCTTCTGCAGTTGATGGATGTGGCCTTGAAGCGGGCCTTATTGAGCAGGCAGACTTGACGCTTGATGGAGGTCCGGCGCCTCTTGCTATTGCGTCGACTATTGTCGACTGCACGGGTGATGAGCCGCGCATTTTGCGCGAAGGCGCCATCACAACCGAGGATATTCTCGCCACTGCGGGATTTGCAAAATAGATAAAAAATCCTATCCCTTTTATGTGTTTTGGCTGCAGCTTTTGCCTGCATGCGGTACTCTCTATAGGAGTGAATTTTCTGAGGAGGATACGTATGCGTATTGCAGTTGGTTCCGATCACGCTGGCTTTATCCAGAAAGATCCTATCGTTGAGCACATCAAGTCGCTTGGTCATGAGGTTTTGGACTTTGGTCCTGCAAACGATGACCGTGTTGATTACCCTGATTTTGCAGATAAGGTTGCTCGCGCAGTCGCAGCGGGCAAGGCAGATCGTGGCGTTCTGATTTGCGGTACTGGTATTGGCATTGCTATGACTGCTGATAAAGTCCCTGGTATTCGCGCTACTCCTGTTCAGACTGTTCAGTTTGCAGAGCTTGCTCGTGAGCACAATAACGCAAACGTCATTGGCCTTTCTGGTCGATTCACCGATCTTGCTGTTAACGAGGCTATTGTGGATACCTTCCTAAGCACCGAGTTTGCAGGCGGCCGTCATACGGGACGTGTCGAGAAGATCATGCGTGAAGATAATCCTAACTTTAAGGGTGTTGATGCTGAGTAAGTAAGCGGCACGTAAACAGTGCTGCATAAGTAATACATACGCAAACCTGCAGGGAATGTAGAGGCTAGGTTATAGTTGCTCGCATTCAAATAAAGCGTAGGTTAAGCTCTTGGAGGGAGCATTATGGCAGATTATGATGAGTCCAGACTTACGGTTGTTGACCACCCACTAGTTCAGCACAAGCTTCACATTCTTCGCGACAAGACAACCACCACCAAGCAGTTCCGTGAGCTTGTTAACGAGCTTGCAATTCTTGAGAGCTACGAGGCAATGCGTGACTTCCCACTTGAGGACGTCGAGGTAGAGACTCCTCTTGAGACCATGACTGCTAAGCGCATTGCTGGTAAGAAGGTTGCTATTATTCCAATTCTTCGCGCTGGCCTTGGTATGGTTGACGGCATTCTTGAGCTGGTTCCCTCTGCTCGCGTCGGTCATGTTGGTATGTATCGCGATCCAGAAACCCATCTTCCTCATCAGTATTACTGCAAGTTCCCTGCAGACATTGAGAACCGCACCTGCCTGGTTGTTGATCCAATGCTGGCAACCGGCGGCTCTCTCACTGCTGCTATTCAGTTCCTGCGTGAGGCAGGTGTCAAGGATATTCGTTGCCTGACCATTGTCTCTTGTCCTGAGGGCGTCAAGGCAACTCTGGACTTTGACCCAGAGGTACGCCTCTACACCTGCACCGTTGATCGTCAGCTAAGCCCAAATGCTTACATTCTTCCAGGCCTTGGCGACGCAGGTGACCGTATTTACGGTACCAAGTAAGGAGTCCCTCGTCCTTCTCGCAAATTAATATAGTCGCGAATACGTACGTTAGTACTTGATCCAGCGCTCACATAACGTGTGTACTGGATCATTTTTTTCAAATCATCACTTTACGAGAAGAAATAACGGTTGGCGCATATCAAAAACTTTGCGAATACCAGGGTATATTGATACAACTATTTTTATCTGGATATAACTGTATATCTCAAGAAAATAGCAACATAACAGCAGCTTATAAGTGTTATAGTTGAGTAGAACAATAACGGCAGCTAACACGAAATGTGTCAGTAAT
>CAUTMX010000016.1:0-33661 GCA_963539685.1 uncultured Atopobiaceae bacterium
GGCATTTTTATGTCGAGAGGATCTCACTTTTGTGGGGTCCTCTTTTTTTGGTAAAACATATTCGAAAATAGCATAAAAATTTTTACTAAAAATCCATATTTATTACGTATTATATATTTATTGTGTATCACAATATTTACATAATTTTCTTAATTAAATACCGTTCACGGAAGATAATTTTTACCATTTAATGTTATCTTGTTTTAACATTTGTGCATTTCTGTGTGTATTTTGTTACTAATCTGTCACAAATCTGACCATATTTCACCTACCGTTCACCTAAACCTTCTCATTTTCTGACAAATTTGGCTTGATTATTTATCGCACACCGAATTCTGAAATGAGAAATGTTAGAGCGCTTGTGGCGCTTAGGTATTTAAACAGTAAGGAGAGCTTTATGGAGTCGGAAAACAGAGAAGAAGCTGGAACAGAGTCGCTGCTAGGTGGGTCTTCTCGACATGTGATGGGTGACTATAGCAGGATTGTTCCGCCTCAACACTTTTTTAGAACAATGGAAAAGACAAAGAGGCCACTTGCGCTTTGTGCGGAACCCTGTATGGGCAAGACCATGTTTCTAAGAGAGCTGGCAGACTATGCACAGTCGAACGGGTGGAATGTGTATGAGATTTCTCTTTCTAGTCTTTCTGCTCAAGAGGCAACCCAGATTCTTACTAAGAAAAGTACTTCTATCTGCAATGCTAAGAAATCAAAGACACTTAAAAGACTTGTTTTGATTGACGACTTTCCTCCGTCTGACGAGTATTTTGTTGCTCGTCAGGTCAAATCTATCGCAAGACTTCGTATGGCTGGCTGTCTTGTTGCGTTTTCCTTATCTCCTGAAGCGCGTCAGTTAATTGACGAAGTTCCGAGCGTATATGTTTTGGGCAAGAATGAGCTACTTACCTTTATGCCTGGCATTGATAATTCAGAACAATCCGTTCTGAATAGCATGAGATTGACACGCGGTATTCCAACGCTTGTGTATTCTTTGCCGGTCACGTTCTGCGAGCGTGGAAATGTTGATGTACCTATTACGTATCTAACTAGTCTAGCTTGTGTTGCATCGTATATGCTCAGGAGCACTCTTGGCATTGAGGAACTTAGGCTTAGATTAGGCATGATGTTGCTTGGCGTTGGTTCGTTTGATGATTTGAGCCGTATATGCGGACAAGCCGATCTTGAGTATTTGGCCAAGATAGAACAAGATGCGCCTTTCTTTGGCGTACATGTAGAGACGAGGCGTTTCTCGTGCCTTCATACGACAAGATTTGATGTGTTGAACTTTAATAAACAGGAGCTTATCGCTCTAGCGAGTAAGCATGAAAAGCTTGTTCTGAAAACCATAGCCCTGCTCATCGATAGAGAAGATTTCTCTAAGGCTGCGTTTGTGAGCTCACTGGTTAGAGAAGAGATTATCTGGGAAATTGTTCTTTCTCATGCAGCGGAATTTGCAGATGCTGGATATATTGAGCTGGTAGATAACGCACTTACTGCCACGCATTCTGACTGTACGCTCGATAACTCAAGTAAAAAAGCTGCTAAGGGAATGGTGGATTCGCTGTCTAGTGCTAAGGGGCCGATGAATACTAAAGATGCTGATAGGGCATTCAAGAATCTCACTTCATTTAACGGATTTCTTAAGCAAACGGCATATATGACTTTACTGAAGTTGATTGTGCAAAAGCCTCTGCCACCCTTGAAAGAAGACCTTGAGCTGGGTCCGCTAGAGAAGAAAATTGCTCTACATAAACGCGCAATTGATTTAGCTGTGCAAGGAAATTTTAAGTATGCCCTTCAGCTGCTGCTTCTTGAGCAGCAGTATGAGAAAGCTGCATCAATAACCTCGTCAATTCAAGCTGTTGACGTGGAATTGCTTTACGCATTGCTGGGTGTATATCAAAAAGAATTTGATGCGCGCACCTCAGACTCGCTCTCCTTTTTACAAGAGGGTGAGGCCGGAGGCGTAAGGGGGTCTGTAGGACTACTTAAATGCGTTCGCTACCTTTTTGAAAAAAGCTCTTCTGTGGGAGACTTATACGATACCGAGCAGCTCATCAGCCAAGCAGAACTGCAGGGTAATCGTATGATTCAAGTGCCCGCGCTTCTTATTGGAGCTCTTCTCAGCCTCAGAAGCAGGGCATATCCCAAAGCGCAGCTCCAGGCGAGAAGAGCGGTGCTGCTGAGTAGGGAATGGGATTCACTATATGTGGTGCAAGTCGGAAAGATTATTGAAGATATTGCGGGATTTTTCTTAGGCGTTAAACCTACGGAGAAGAGCCTTGAGACAATTACCCATCCATCGCTAAAAGCTGCATGTAGAACAATATATAAAGCTCTCTTTAAGAGTGTAAATGGACATGCTCCCGTTTGGCTGGATGTGGTTGAGTATGGAGTTCCAGAAAATACCATGTGGCTTGTGAGAGCGCTTCTGTCCGATGACTCTGAATTTCAGCAGTGCTTAGAACGAGAAATGCCAGATGAATGGCTCCATTACCTACGTTCAAATGAAGGAAAACGAGACATAACAAAATGGAGAGTATCTCGGCAAGGAGCGGGGGATTCTTGGACTGGAGACTCCGCTCTGAAGAACCTGCACGTAGAGAAGGTAAAAAACGCTCACCCAGGAGTTTACCTTGCTCTTCTCGGCAGATTTAGTTTGTCGGTTCAAGGAGAGGAGATTGCTGGCAGAAAAATTGCCTATCGATCGGCAAAGGCGCTGCTTGTATATTTGGCGCTTGCTCACAATCATATGAGCTTTAGGTCGCAGATTGCGCAACAGATTTGGCCGGAGGCCGATCAAGCACATTGGCAAGAGCGCCTGTATCAAGCAACTCGAGTTATTCGCAAAGAGGTCCAGGAGATTCAGACAGATTGTGAGCCTTTGGAAGCATCTCGAATTGAAAAGACACTTGGTTTTAATCCCCAGCAGGTGACCGTAGATATTGATATTTTTACGCGATTAGCAAAGAATGTGGCGTCATCGAACAGCGATGAAGACATAGTGCATCTGGCTAAGCAGGCGGAAGAGCTGTACCAAGGGGATTTGTATCTTCCTGAGGATGAATGCTTTAGGTTTGCAGATCCCATTCGTGTTGCCCTGAGAGATCAATACATAGATACCATGGTAACGGCTTCGGCGGCTGCTTTGAGAATTACTCACTATACGCTTGCGGTGCATTTTGCAGAGCTCGCCTACCTTGTTGATGATATGCGAGAGGACACACTTATGGCGCTCATTCAGGCACTGAGAAAATGTGGTCGGGCGCAGGATGCGCAGCATTACTACGATTTGTACGTGCAGAAATACGTTATGAAGCGTAGAAAAATGCCGTCTAAACAGCTCAGGATGATTGCAGGTGCAGAAAAGGGAAAAGAATCAATAGAAACTAGTGGTGGAGAAATAACGAAATTGGGATTTTACGACGCCATGTAGTGTGATTCAAGCAGTTAGACGGGGTATGATATATAAGTTGAATACTGTGTCTATCAACCGAAGATAGATGCCCGACGTCAAGGAAAAAGCTATGCCTAATTTCCTCTCTAAGATTCTGTCCTTTGGCGCTGACAAGGACCTTAAAGCATATCAGCGTATTGTCGAGAAGATCAATGCGCTTGAACCAACAATGCAGGAAATGAGCGATGAAGAGCTTCAGGCTCAGACCGAGAAGTTCAAGGCTCGTTATGCCGAAGGAGAAAGTCTAGACGATCTTCTCCCAGAGGCTTTTGCGACGGTACGTGAGGCGTCAGTAAGAACTATTGGTCAGCGTCACTTTGATGTCCAGCTCATCGGTGGCATCGCGCTGCATAAGGGCACTATCGCAGAGATGAAGACTGGTGAAGGTAAGACGCTTGTCTCCACTCTTGCTGGTTACCTTAACGCACTGAGCGGCGAAGGCGTTCACATCGTTACGGTCAATGACTACCTGGCTAAACGAGACAGTGAGTGGATGGGCACCATCTACAAGTTCTTGGGCATCAGTGTTGGCCTTCTGCAGAACGGCATGCGACTGAGCCTTAAAAAGCCTGCATATGAGGCAGATATTACCTACGGTACAAACTCAGAGTTTGGCTTTGATTACCTGCGCGACAACATGGTTACTCGCCCAGAGATGCGTGTTCAGCGTGGACACCACTACGCCATCGTCGACGAGGTTGACTCCATCCTTATCGATGAGGCTCGTACCCCTCTGATTATTTCTGGTGCTGGCACTAAATCCGCAGGTACCTATAAGGATTTTGCAAAGGCAGTTCGCGGATTAACTCCAGATGTTGACTTTGAGATGGATGAGGCAAAGCACACCATTGCAACAACAGAGATTGGCCTCGAGAAGGTCGAGCGCGCTCTCAACATTGACGATATCTACAACGATGAGACTGGTCAGCTAGTCAATCACCTTCAGCAGGCGCTGAAGGCTGAGTATATGTTCCATCGTGACCAGCAGTACGTTGTCATTGATGGCGAAGTAAAGATTGTTGATGAGTTTACTGGTCGTATCATGGAAGGCCGCCGTTATTCTGAGGGCCTTCACCAGGCAATTGAGGCAAAAGAGAACGTTCAGGTGCGCGAAGAAAACCAGACTCTGGCAACTATCACCCTCCAGAACTACTTCCTCATGTACGACAAGCTCTCCGGTATGACCGGTACTGCAATGACCGAGGACGCAGAGTTCCGTGAGGTTTATCACGTTCCTGTTCAGGTTATTCCACCTAACCGCCCGGTTAAGCGTGAAGACCTCGATGACCTGGTTTATCGTACTATTGACGCTAAGTTTGAAGCTGTCGTAAGAGACGTTGAAGAGCGTCATCAGAATGGTCAGCCAGTACTTGTTGGTACCGTTTCCATTGACAACTCCGAGCGTATTTCTCGCATTCTGTCTAAACGCGGCATTAAACATAACGTTCTGAACGCTAAGTTCCATGAGCGTGAGGCGCAGATTATTGCTCAGGCTGGCCGTGAGGGTGCAGTTACTATTGCAACCAACATGGCAGGTCGTGGTACCGATATTCTTTTGGGTGGCAACCCAGATGTCATGGCTGAAGATATCCTTCGTAACCAGGGAATTGAGCCAGCTGAGGCTACTCAGGAGCAAAAAGAAGCTGCACGCAAAGAAGCAAAGGAAATCTGCGTTACTGAGCGTGAAGCAGTAACTGCTGCAGGTGGTTTGTGTGTTATTGGTACCGAGCGTCATGAGAGTCGTCGTATTGACAATCAGCTTCGTGGTCGTTCTGGTCGTCAGGGAGACCCTGGTCAGACCCAGTTCTACCTCTCTCTTGAAGATGATTTGATGCGCCGCTTTGGTGGAGATCGCATGGATGGCGTTGCAGCAATGATGCAGCGCTATGAGCTTCCAGACGATATGCCAATTAAGGCAAAGATTGTTACCAAGCTTGTCGAGGGCGCCCAGCGCAAGGTTGAGGAAGTCAACTTTGCAATGCGTAAGAACGTCCTTGATTACGACGATGTTATGAACAAACAGCGTCAGGTCATTTACGCAGAGAGAAACAAGATTCTTGACGGCAAAGATCTTATGGAACTCATCGAGACAGTCACTGCTTCTACTACTCAGCGCATTTGCGAGGAGTTCTGCTACGGAGATGCTGACGAGTGGGATCTTGAGGGTCTTGAGAAGTGGCTCACTGAACTTACTGGTAAGACTGATCTTCCAGAGTTTACCGAGGACACCAAGTTTGAGCAGCTTGAAGAGGATGTCACCGCATTTGTCCAAAAGACCTTTGACGAGAAGACCCAGAAGCTTGGCGAAGAAGTTATGCGTGAGCTTGCTGCTCAGGTAATGCTTCGTGTCATTGACACTCGCTGGATGGCATATCTCCAGGAGATGGATTACTTAAAGACTGGTATTGGTCTTCGTGGTTTTGGTCAGCGCGATCCTCTGGTTGAGTACAAGACCGAGGCATATGAGGCATTTACGCTGCTGGTAAACACCATGTATGAGGACTTCCTCCGTACTATTCTTCGCCTTGAGCTGGTCAATCGCCCACGTCAGAATACTGAGGCAGAGGCATTCCAGAATGCTCACTATTCTGGTGGAGAAGAGACTGACGGCGATCAAAAGGCACTTAAGCAAGGTAAGAGCATGCTTAAGAATGCCGCAGCTATTGGAAAGAGCCCACAGGGAACCGGCGCCAGCCAGTCTTCTGTATCAACCTACCGTAAGTCTGACGATCCAAATCCTTACGTCAACGTTGGTCGTAATGACCCTTGCCCATGTGGAAGTGGCAAAAAGTTTAAGAACTGCCACGGCCGAAATAGGTAAGAATGGCTGATACAGAGGTTGTTTCGCTCCAAGCTTTAGCGGAGCGTCTCTCTGAGGTGGAAGGATATCTTCACCTCACTGAGAAGCGTCAGCAAATTTCAGAACTTGAGGCAGAAAGTGCTCGTCCTAATTTTTGGGACGACGCTGAAGCTGCGCAAAAAATAATGACTCAACTAGCATCACTTCGCGATGATGTTGCTGGCATTGATAGAGCTAAAGAGAAACTCGGTGATGCTGAGGCCGCTTTTGAGCTTGGAACAGAGCTTGGAGATCAAGCATCACTCGACGAATCTCAAGCGCTTGCGGCATCTCTTGAAAAAGACTTGTCGGAGCTTGAGCTTTCAAGCTGGTTTACTGATGAACTTGATCATGGTGATGCAATTGTTACTATTAAGCCTGGTCAGGGTGGTCTTGAGGCTCAAGACTGGTGCGAGATGCTTTTTCGCATGTATCTCAAATATTGCGATCGCCGTGGTTGGAAAGTTGATATCAACGACGCTCCTGTTGCAGAGGTTATTGGTCTTGACCGTGCAACCTTTACGGTAAGTGGCAAAAATGCTTATGGCATGCTCCGTGCAGAACAGGGCGTGCATCGTCTGGTAAGAATTTCTCCTACTGATGATAAGAAACGCAGGCAGACGTCATTTGCTGGTGTAGAAGTTTTACCTGTTCTTCCTGAAGATATTGAAGTTGCTATTGACCCCAATGACCTGCGTATTGATGTCTATCATGCATCTGGCCCAGGAGGTCAGGGAGTTAACACTACAGACTCGGCAGTTCGTATTACACATATTCCAACAGGAACGGTAGTAACCTGCCAAAACGAACGCAGCCAGCTTCAGAACAAAGCTGCAGCAATGAATATCTTGCGCAGTCGTTTATATGAGATTGAAAAGGAGAAACGCGAGGCTGAGCTGGATGAGCTTCGCGGTCCAAAGAGAGAAATCTCGTTTGGCAATCAAATTAGGAGTTATGTTCTTTATCCTTATCAGCTCATTAAGGACTTAAGAACAGGTGCAGAAACAGGAAACGTAGAGTCCGTTCTTTCAGACGGCGATCTTGATCAGTTCATCATTGCGTACCATCGCTGGGTTGTTGGCGGAAAGGATTAGTGTGCAAAAATCTACTTGGCAAAAGACCTTTAAAGATTCGTTCTTTATCGTCCTTGGCTGTGCAATTTTTGCAGTTGGCCTTGATGTATTTGAAGTTCCTAACGGACTTGCGGCTGGTGGTATTACTGGTTTTGCAACGATTATTAGAGCTGTTGCATTGCCTTTTGGTTTTGATTTGCCAGTTGGTATGCAAACAATCGCTATGAATATCATTTTGATGGCTTTTGTTGCAAAAAGCGGCAACAAAAAATACTTGCTCAAGAGCGTTGTAGGCTTCTTAATTTCCAGCATTTTTGTCGATTTATTTGCACCTTTTTTACCAGCTCTTGGCGCCAATGATCTTATGCTTGCTGCTTTGTGGGGCAGTATTATCTGCGGTTTTGGTCTTGGCCTTGTATTTAGAGCGGGTGGAAATACCGGTGGTACAGACATCATTGCTCAGGCGGTTTCCAAGCGTTTTTCTATTCCATCCGGTACTGCAATCATTATTGTAGACATTCTCATTATTATTGCGGCTATTCCGGTCTTCTCGCTAGAAAACGGTCTGTATTCTACCTTGGCAATCTTTGTCACAGGAAAAATGATTGACTTTGTCATCGACGGACCAAGATCTGAGCGCTGTGTTTACATTATTTCCTCTGAGCACGATGCCATCGCTCACGAGATTCTTTATAACCTTAATCGTGGCTGTACGGAGCTTCAGGCGCGCGGACTGTGGAGTGGTGCGCACAAGCCTGTTTTGATGTGCGTTCTTGGTCGTACGGAGGTTGTTCAGCTGAAAGTTATCGTTTCTGAGATTGACTCCGATGCACTGGTATTTGTTTCAGAGGTCCACGAGGCAATCGGCGAAGGCTTTAAGTCATTTGAGGCTTTGGAAAGCTAACCGCTGCTAATCACTGTTTGGTCAGCAAGCTGCTCGACAGATGGTCCTGTTGAACTTCGGTGGGTGCGTGTAGCCGGATGCGATTAAACACAATTGCACGTAAAAAATTTTGCGACGTAAGAAGGCGACCTGTAAAAGGTCGCCTTCTGTGTTCGCTTAATAAATGATGAAGCGTAAGTCTTACTTAGCAGGAAGAATAGAAGGAGTGACGCAGACAACATCCTTAAGTCCTGCGGCTTTGAGCTCTTGGATCTGCTCGTCAGTTGCACCTGTATCAGTAATCAGAAGGTCAATATCCTCTGCAGAACCAAACTGGAAGTTGGAAGTAGTGCCCAGCTTAGAAGAATCAGCAACAACATAGTGCTTTCTAGAGCGCTTGAGCATCTGAGCGTTAATTGCTGGCTCAGGGGATGTTGCAGAAGTAAGACCAAATTCTCCCGAGAAACCCGTGCAGCCCAAGAAGCATTTAGCAGCAGTAATGTGCTGGATGCACTCAAGAGCGGTATCACCAGTCATGGAAGCGCGTGGAGGACGGATGTCACCACCAGTAAGGATGATAGAAAGATCGTGGATGTCCTCAAGCAACAGCGCCTTGCCGTTGTTTGTAACAACAGTTACGTCGTGAGCATCAATCCACTCAAGCATCCCAAGAGCAACGGAGCTGGTGTTGATGAAGATGCAATCGCCATCCTCAACGTAGCGAGCGGCTTCGCGGGCAATTGCTTTGTTAGAGCGAATCTGCCTTGAGCCAGAAGGACGACCATAAGGATTAAGCAGGGTAGCAATACCATACTGACGAGTCAGGATGCCGCGCTTCTCAAGAAAATCCAGGTCACGCCTGATAGTCAAAGAAGAAACTTCAAAATGATCGGCAAGCTCTAAAACACTTGCCTGTCCTTCTTTTTCTAGCAGCTCAGTAATTGCCTCGCGACGCGAATCTACGTAAGCCTTACTCCTTTTCATAAATGCCCTCCCTTTATGAGCAACATTTTTAGCAGGAATGTTCATTAGTTAATAAAATAGAACATTGAAAGCAAGAAATCAAGATTCTTTAAAAAAATAATAATAAGCAAATATATGAATGATTTTGATTATAAAAAATTTAATATATAAACTTTACATGGGATAACCAAGGAGCACCAAATTACGTTCATAAAAACGTGAACATTTGTGTGTCTCCATGGACAAAAGATAATATGAAAAATTATGAACAACTTTGATTCATGTTTCTGTAAAATCGATTGCAGTTAAGAACGTTTCGTGACATAGTATCAAGTTATTAAGACTTGTCATGAGACGGCTTTGAGCCAATGTGTCTCATAAAGAGAAAGGCAAGGTAGTGCTGTGTTAAGTGATCTCCTTACCGAAGAACTGGTGCAGCTCAATGTTGTAGCTTCTAACTGGGAAGATGCAATTAGAAAATCTGCACAACCACTCGTTGATAACAAAAAAGTAACTGAGGGCTATGTTGATGACATCATTAAAGGTGTCAACGAACTCGGCCCTTATATTGTTATTACCGAGCATGTTGCTCTTCCTCACGCACGTCCTGAGTCCGGCGCACTTGAGCCTGCAGTAGGCATTACCGTGCTTAAGGATTCCGTTGAGTTTGGCAGCAAAGACAACGATCCAGTTAAGTTTCTTTTCCCACTTGCAGCAAAAGATAGTGAAGGCCATCTTAGTGCCCTTCAGTCTCTTGTTGAATTGCTGAGCGATCCAGATTTCTTTGCTCAGCTTGAAAAAGCTCAGTCACCAAAAGATGTTGTGGACCTTGTCCACGCAAAGGAAGGTAGGTTGTAATGGCTGATAAGAAGTTCCACGCACTGGTTTGCTGCCGTGCAGGTATGGGTTCTTCCATGATGCTCAAGATCAAGATTGACCAGGTCATCAAAGAGAATGATCTTCCAATCGAGACTGAGCACGGTAATCTGGATTCCCTGATTGGTTTTAATGGCGATCTTGTCATCACCATGTCTGACCTCACCGATGAGCTCAACGCTGACGATCGCGTTCCTTCTGCAGTTGGTATTACCAACATTGTCGACAAGGCAGAGATGAAGGAAAAGCTCACCGCTTGGCTCGCAGAGCACAACGCATAAGCTCCCCTTTGTATCTTTTTGGCGGGAGTTTCTCGTCATACGCAACATGAGTTGCCTTCGGCGAGAAGCTCTCGCCAAACCTTTGACAAGAGGTACTTGTCACTTGATTTAGAGAACTTATCTGAGTAGGTTCGTCGGTTTATTTGCTGAAAGGGATTACGCATGCTCAATGCAATTCTCATGCAGCTCAGAGACACAGCCGTCATCATGGGCATTATTGCTCTTGTCGGCCTCTTGCTGCAGAAGAAGTCCGCTGTGGACGTCTTCTCCGGAACTGTGAAGACCATTATTGGCTTCATGATCTTCAACATTGGTTCTAGCGCTATGTCTGCTCAGGTCAACATCTTCAGCGACATGTTTAGTCGTGCATTCGCTGTTAAGGGTGTTGTAACCCAGGTTGAGGTCGCAACTGCTCTTGCACTGAATACCTATGGTACTGAGGTTGCTCTTGTAATGGTCCTTGGCTTCATCATGAACCTTGTGTTTGCCAAGATTACCCCATTCAAGTCCGTCTTCTTGACTGGTCAGCACTTCCTGTACTTCTCCTGCGTACTCGCACTGGTCTTCATTGCTCTTGGTCTCCCAATGTGGGTCACCATTGTTCTTGGTGGTGTCATCCTCGGCTTCTGCGGTGCTGCACTACCTTCGTTGTGCCAGCCATTCGTAAACAAGCTTGTTGGTGGAGACTCCATCGCAATCGGCCACTTCAACTGCATCGGTTACGCATTCTCCGGTTATGTTGGAAAGCTCTTTGCTAAGAAGAATGAGGAGGACGGCGAGAAAGAGGCTAAGGAGCTCCCAGAGTTCTTCAAGCTCTTCAAGGACTTTGTCTTCTCTGTTGCTCTCTTCATGATTGTTCTGTTCTACGTTGTTACTATTGCATGCCTTGTCACCGGTCACTTTGGCGACACCCTTGCAAACAACAAGCCATTCACCAGCTATTTTGGTAACGACATGTGGTGGATTTGGCCATTCCTTGCTGGTCTTCAGTTTGCTGCTGGTATGTCCGTTCTTGTTTACGGTGTCCGTCAGTTCATCGCTGAGATCACCGCTGCATTTGTCGGCATCTCCGAGAAGCTCATTCCAGATGCACGTCCTGCAGTCGACTGCCCTGCAATCTTCCCATTTGCACCAAACGCTGTCATCATCGGCTTCATTGGCTCCTTCCTTGGCGGCCTTGTTGCAATGGCACTTATGGTTGCATTCCACAGCCCAACCATCATGATTCCTGCAGCAGGCATCTGCTTCTTCTCTGGTGGTACTTGTGGTGTTTGTGGTTACGCTTACGGTGGATGGCGCGGTGCTCTTCTTGGCTCCTTCCTAGTTGGTATCTTCCTGACCGCTGGTCCTCTGATTCTCTATCCTGCATTCGCACAGCTGGGAATTGCAGAGGCATCCTTCCCTAACGTTGACTACAACATCGTTGGTTCTATCATCTACGGCATCGGCTCACTCTTTGGTCTTGCCTAAGCCTAGATTTCTGTAGTACCTACTCAGCTCTACGGTTTCTTAGGGCGCTCGTGGAAAGCCCGCGGGCGCCCTTTTAAAAGCTTCACAACAAGGAAAAACATGGCAGACGAGAAGAACAACAAAAGTGTTACTGAGTCAGTGCTTGGCGATATGTTTGGCCTTAGCGTTGATAAAAAGCCTGCTCCAGAGATTCCTGAAGATCAGGTAGTTCTAGAAGTTTTTGAAGACAGAACTCGTTTGATGGTTCAGGGAATTCTGTACTTGCTCATGGCGTTTGCTGCTCTTGCTCTGACATTTTTCTTTTGGGTTTACGCCAATGTTAGCGGCAATATTTTGGGTCTTGTTGGCGTTATTGCAGGACTCACTATTACGTGGTTTGCATCACGTGCTATGGGAAAGCGTTTTAGTCGTTTTGCCAGCGGTATTCATGTTATTGATTTTGGTCAGAAACACGTATTTATTTTTGCAAAATCCGACAAGAGAAAAGCACTTGTCGTTCCTTATACCAAGATTAAAAGCTACAAACTCATCCGACAAGGCAAGGCGCTGCGTCTGCTTTTTGAAGGCGCTTGGGTAAGCCATCCTTCAGGATTTGAATTTGTAGACATCAACCGTCCTTTTATGGCCTCCACTCTTGATGAAATTCAGGGGCAGATTGAGCAGCTTATGGCTCAGCACAAGGTCAAAGAGACGCGTTAATTCATTGCGTAGTAAGTGTCTTTGAGCTTGGACTCACAGACAGATAAGGAGTTGTAATGGCAACTGAAAAAGAGCAGGTCCAGGAGTTTCTCTCCATTGTGGGAAAGTCTCTCCATCAGTATGTAGAGAGCATTGATTTTGACGCACTCTCCGCAGCTAAAAAGCTTATTTTAGACGCAGAGGCAAAGGGCGGCCGCCTGCACGTAACCGGTATTGGTAAGCCAGGTCACGTCTCTGGTTATGCTGCATCGCTCTTCTCGTCAACCGGAACTCCAACCTATGAGCTCCACGGTACCGAGTGCGTTCACGGATCTGCTGGTCAGACTTGTCCTGGCGACGTTGTTATTGCTATTTCCAACTCTGGCGAGACGGGCGAGCTCAAGGCCACAGTTACCTGCCTTAAGAACGTTGGCGTGCACATTATTGCACTGACCGGCAATCCAAACTCTTGGCTGGCAAACGAGGCAGAGGTTGCTCTCATTGCAGGCGTTGAGCAGGAGGGTGATTCTATGAACAAGCCTCCACGCGCCTCTATCCTGGCAGAGATCATGGAGCTCCAGTGTCTCTCCATCCTGCTCCAGAACGAGTACGGCCTTAATCCAGAGCAGTACGTTAAGTGGCATCCAGGCGGAGCTCTTGGCGCATCTATTCGCGAGGGCAAATAACCCCAGGTAAACACTGTAAAGTATACAGAGGAGTTTGCATGTCAACATTTAAGGGCGTTATTGTTCCTATGGTTACGCCGTTTAACCGCGACGAAGAGCAGTCTATCAACTACGAAGCCGCTGAGCAGCTTCTGGAAAAGCTCATCTCCGAGGGCGCAGACGGTATCTTCACGTTTGGCTCCAACGGTGAGTTCCACGTTTGTAACCCTGACGAGAAGATCAAGTTCTCCAAGTTTATTATCGAGAAAACCGCAGGTCGCCTTCCTGTTTACGTAGGAACTGGCGCATGCTCAACAAAAGAAGCTCTCTACATGAGCCGTGAAGCAGAGGCAATTGGCGCCGATGCACTTTCCGTTATCAACCCTTACTTCCTGGGCATTTCTGACCAGCAGCTGGTTGAGTACTTCAAGACGGTTGCCGCAAGCGTCAAGATTCCTGTCCTTCTGTACAACATTCCTAAGGGAACCGGCAAAAACATCTCTAAAGAGGCTGTTGAGCAGCTGGTTACCATCGAGAATATCAAGGGTATTAAAGACAGTTCTGGCAATATTGATAACCTCAAGGATTACCTGGACGCTGCCGCCGGTCACGACGTTGACGTACTTGTAGGCTCTGACGGAAAGATTTCTGAGGCTCACGCTCTTGGAGCCCAGGGCACAATTGCAGGTACTGCAAACCTTATCACCAAGGTTGTTGTTGATCTTTGGAAGGCTCTTGAGGCAGGAAATGCAGAGGAGGCAGCTCGCCTGCAGGCAGAGATTGAGCCAATCCGCGACATCCTGCACCTTGGAAGCACGCCTCAGACCCTCAAGCGCTCTCTTGAGCTTGCTGGATATCCTGTTGGTCCTGCTCGTTTCCCTGTTACAGAGGTTGCAGAGGGTGTTGACGAGAAGATCTATGCAATGCTTGACCATTACGGAATTGCTCATAACTAAGTATTAAAAATGACGGGTTTCTCGCCAGCTCAATAGGGTAGTGCGAGATACGTTTACAAGGAGATGTTGTATATGAAGATGCAGAAAGCTGCTGTTTCTCAGGCACTAGTTGATACCTGTGCGTTTGCAGTTGTTCGCGTCCCAACGGTTGAGCGTGGTATTGAAATTGCTGAGGGCCTTGCAGAAGGTGGCGTTCATGCAATGGAGATCAGCTACACCCTGCCAAATGCAGGCGAGGTTATTGCTGCAATTAGAGAGCGTCTTGGTGACAAGATGATTGTTGGTGCAGGCACTGTTATGGAGCCAACAACCGCTCGTCTTGCTATTATGGCTGGCGCACAGTTCATTGTTGCTAACTGCGGCTCTGACGAGGTTGCTCGTATGTGCAACCTGTATCAGATTCCTTATGCACCTGGCTGCACTACTATGACTGAGGCAAATCATAGCCTTGAGATGGGCGCTGCCTTTATTAAGTGCTTCCCAATCTCTAACGTCTATGGTCCTGAGCTGGTCAACCTCTTCAAGACACCAACTCCTTGGATGCCTTTGATGGCTTCTGGTGGCATTAACCTTGATAACCTTGCTGAGTGGCTTGAGCGCGGCGTTGATTGCTGCGGCATGGGAAGCCTGCTTACCAAGGGTTCAAAAGAGGAGATTGCTGCTAACGCAGCCAAGGTTCGCGCCATCATTGATGAGACACGCGCAAAGATGCAGGCTGCATAACAGGTGCAGAACTAACTTGTAGGCGGCGTATAACTAACGCTCAACAGCGTTTTTCTCGCGATTTTTAGACCGTCTCTTCAGTAGAGAAGAGGCGGTTTTTCTGTGGATAGACTGCGTGACGTATAACATACCTGCACTTTTGGTAAAATAAACTCTGTATCTGTCTCTTCGGAGTAAGAAAAGGAGCAACTGTGGCTAATCATTTTCGCACTGATGAGCAACAGGAGTCCTCGTTTGATGACCGTTTTGGGGTAATTTCTCAGGATGATCTGAACCAGCTTGACCAGCAAGACGTTGTAGCTGATCAAGTTGAAACTCAGGACTTTTCTGCTGATGTGCCAGTGGCCCAGGCTGCTGAACCTGTAACAACTGTATCTGATCCATTTGCTTCTGGAGCAGAAGCTGTACACGTGGTAACTGCTGAGCAGCAAAACAACCCTGAGCAGGCACCTCTTGATCGTGCAAAGTTTTTTGCAGATCTAGCTCAAGATGCACCTAAGGTAGAGCGTACTGGTACTCCAACCATTTCTTTCAAGAACGCTTCGCTTGTGTATCCATCGCAGCCAAACCGTCCAGCACTTGATAACATCAGCGCTGATATCTACCCAGGTGAGTTTGTCTTTGTAGTTGGACACTCTGGTTCCGGTAAGTCATCTCTCTTGCGTCTTATCACGCGTGAGCAGAAGGCAACTCACGGACAGGTTATTGTTGCTGGTCAGGACCTTACACGTATGCGTAACTCCAAGGTTCCTTATCTGCGTCGTCAGATTGGTACCGTCTTCCAGGACTTTAAGCTTCTGCCCGATAAGACCGTCTATGAGAACGTTTCCTTTGCACTTGAGTGCATTGGCAAGCCTCGCCCTGTTATTGATATTCAGGTTCCAGAGGTTCTGCGTCTCGTAGGCCTCGGCCAAAAGATGAGCGCTTACCCAGACCAGCTATCCGGTGGTGAGCAGCAGCGTGTTTCCGTTGCTCGCGCAATGGTTAACCGCCCACCACTGCTTATCTGCGATGAGCCTACGGGTAACTTGGACCCAGCAATTTCTCTGGGCATTATGAAGCTTCTTGACCGCATTAATCGTGCGGGCACTACGGTTGTAATGGCAACACACGATCGCGAGATGGTTGACTCTATGCGCAAGCGCGTTATTGCACTTGAGGCTGGTCACATTGTTCGCGACCAGGAGAAGGGAGGCTATGGTTACTATGGGGCTCTCTAATTTTGGATATTCTCTGCATGAGGCCGGAAGCCACTTTAAAAGAAACTGGTCTACCGCTCTTGGTGCAATCGTAACCATCTTCTTGTCATTGTTCATTATCGGCCTGTTTATTCTTGGCTCTGCTCTTATCGAGAACATGGTAGGAAGTGTCGAGAACCGCGTTACTATCCAGGCGTTTCTTTCGGATGACGCAGATCAGGCTGCAGTAACTGCTTTCCAGCAAGAAGTTCAAGGCTGGGATACGGTTGAGTCTGTAACTTATAAGAGCAAAGAGCAGGCTCTTGAGGAGTACCGCACAACCATGAGTTATCGCAATGCTTCTGATGCGGTTTCTGCTCTTGATGGCCAGAATCCAATTCCTGCATCTCTTGTGATCAAACTCAAGGATCCTAAGGATGTTCAAGACGTTGCTCAGCGTATTGCCTCTTCATCATCTTTTGCAGCTATTGCAGATAATAAGAGCAATCCATCCGGTGATGTTCAGTATGGTCGCGAGACCGTTGAGCGCCTGTTTAGCGTAACAGCATACATTCGTATTGGCGCTATTGGCCTTGTTGGACTTCTGGTGTTTGTTGCCTTTGTCTTTATTAACAACACCATTCGCCTTGCTATTAACGCTCGCCGTCGTGAGATTGCAATCATGCGTTTGGTTGGTGCATCTAACGGCTTTATTCGCGGACCATTCCTTATGGAAGGCGTGCTTGAGGCTCTTATCGGCGCTCTTCTCGCCATTGTCGTTTTGGTTGTTGGAGCCCACATGCTTCTCCCGGTTATGGCAGAAAGCATGACCTTCTTGACCTTTGCTATTCCAACAACGGTCATGCTGGGTATGAGTGGCCTTCTGCTGCTCTTAGGTTTGCTTCTGGGACTCTTTGGTTCTGCTATTGCTATGGGCCGCTATCTGAAGGCATAGCAACTAAGCAACCTGGTACTTCAATTGTCAAAGTGAAGTATCAATTAAGAAAGTTTTTTGCATAAAGATTGCAAGGTAAGACCTCGTGAAAACCGTTCACGGGGTCTTTTTACGTTAAACGGTATTTACCAATTTGCAGGTAGAATGATATTTTTAAGGGTGAATTGTTAGGCCACGTACTTGAATGGGGGCCAAGTATGGAGACCAACCTGCACAAATTCCAGGCTTTTACTTCCGCGGCGTATCACAGTAGCTTTACGGTGGCGGCAGAAGAGCTGGGATGCACTCAGTCGTCTATTAGTCGCATGGTGGCAAGTCTAGAAAAAGAGTGGGATGTCCGCTTGTTTAACAGACATGGCGGCTATGTAAGTCTGACTCCTGAGGGAAAGACGCTTTTGCCTGTTGCAGAAGAGGTGTGCCAGGCATACAGCAAGTTGAGCAATCAAGTGAATCGCGTCAGTGCCATTGAGATGGGCAACCTTGTTATTGCTGCGCCTTCGAGCTTTCTCTCACGAACACTGCCAGGCCATCTGAAGAAGTACATGACTGATCATCCAAACATCAAAGTTGAAGTTATCGAGTGCACGTACGGCGAAGCCCTGCGTCTTATTAGCAAGGGTAAGGTGGATATTAGTTTTACTATGACCCGCGCAACTGAGCAGGGATTTACTTCAACATTATTTGATCATGATGAGGTTATTGTTGTTTCTCAAAAGGGACATTACGAGAAGAACCTTGAGACAATTCCTGTTAAGCGTCTTATTGAAGAGCCCTTTATTGTTGATATTGAGACAGCTCCTCTGCTTCAGAAGCAACTCAAAAACGCACGCATGACGTTTGCGTCATCGGATTCATTCACCATTATGTCCATGGTAGAGTCGGGTCTTGGTGTAAGTTTATTGCCACTTGAGGCAACAAAAGGTACAAATTTTGATATTGATGTACATCATCTAGAAACTCCCGTACATCGTAATGTCTTTATTACACATCGTGTAAAAGGCGAGATGTCGCGCACTACAGAAGAGTTTTTAAAGTATTTGAGTTAAAGATTGATACATAGTTGTGTACGTTAACTATTTGAAAATTGCATAACTGTTATTAGATTTTGGTAAAGATGTAAAAAGATTTAACTACCGCTCGCGGTTATAGCCTTTACGCTTACGGGTTTATCTGACGCCCAGAGGGCGCTACTCCTTTTTTCAAATGGCTTCGGGTGCAAACATAGTCTCATCAAGTTCTTCGTCCGAGTAATTACGGGAAGGAGTGGGACATGGCAGAAAATGCCGAGGCACCTGAGATGCAAAAGTCGTTGAGTCTATTCAACTTCTTTACCATCGGATTTGGTGCGATCATTGGTACCGGATGGGTGCTCCTGGTAGGCGACTGGATGGTTCTTGGTGGAGGACCATTCCCCGCGATGATCGCATTCGCAATTGGCGCAATTTTCCTTGTACCAATTGGATGTGTTTTTGGCGAGCTCACTGCTGCTATTCCAATTTCTGGTGGCATCATTGAGTACGTCGACAGGACATTCGGCCGCCCAATGGGCTTCTTTACCGGCTGGATGCTTCTTCTGGGTAACGCTCCACTGTGCCCTTGGGAGGCAATTGCTATTTCCACGCTTCTCACCGACCGCTTTGGCGCATTCCCTATTCTTTCTTGGCTGAGGTCCGTTAAGCTCTACACCATTCTTGGTGCAGATGTTTACCTGTGGCCAACAGTCATCGCTCTCTGCTTTGCTATCCTGGTCATCTTCCTTAACTTTAAGGGCGCTGGCGCAGCAGCTAAGCTTTCGAGCTTCCTGACTAAGGCTCTGCTGACTGGTATGATCCTTGCAATGGTTATCTCCTTTGCAACTGGTTCTCCAAGCAACGGCCTCCCAGTCTTCTCCCAGGCAACTGAGGTTGCAGGCGGCGAGGGCACAAAGGCTACCAGCTTCTTTGGCGGCATCATTGCAGTACTTGTTATGACTCCATTCTTCTACGCTGGCTTTGACACCATTCCACAGCAGGCAGAAGAGGCTTCTGCTGACCTTGACTGGAAGAAGTTTGGCATCATTCCTGCACTTGCACTTATCGCTTCTGGTGTCTTCTATCTCATCTGCATCTATGCATTCGGAACCATGATTGACTGGCACGAGTTTGTTAAGTCTTCTGTTCCTGCACTTGCAGTTCTCGAGCGCATCAACCTGTTCTTCTACATTGCAATGCTCATCATTGCAACACTCGGACCTCTGGGCCCAATGAACTCCTTCTTTGGTGCTTCTACTCGTCTGATGCTTGCTCTTGGTCGTAAGAAGATGCTCCCAGAGTCCTTCGCAAAGATTGATCCTAAGTCTGGCGCACCTCTGACTGCAAACATGTTCATGGCTGGCCTGACCCTTGTTGGTCCATTCCTTGGCCGCAACATGCTTGTTCCTCTGACCAACGTTGCTTCTCTTGGCTTCATCTTCGCATGCACCATGGCTGGCGTTGCCTGCCTGCGCCTGCGTCAGACCGAGCCAGACCTGCCTCGTCCTTACAAGGTCAACGGTGGTATCGCAGGCATCCTGGCTGCAATTCTTGCTGGTAGTATCATCATCGGCCTGATGGTTGTTCCTTTCAGCCCTGCAGCTTTGAAGCCAGTTGAGTGGATCATCACCATTTCTTGGATTGTCATTGGTATGGCCATCTTCATGATCTTTGGTCGTCAGTCTGAGAAGGCAGCAGCATAAGTTGCTTGCAAGCTCTAAAGGTTTCATCGGTACGTTGAACTAAGCACGTTATTTGTTTCTTTAGTTTGGATTTTTTGCGCCCAAAAAGGGTGGGCGCAAAAAGATAGTATTTATCATTTACTAGAGGGGGAAAGAAATGAGTAAGATTGCTTTTGTAGGCGGAAAGCTCGTTGACGGCACTGGCGCCGCTCCTGTTGAGGATTCTCTTGTCCTCGTAGACGACAAGAAGATCGCTTATGCTGGTCCTCGCACTGAGGTTCCAGAGGGCTATGAGGTCCGTGACATCCAGGGCCGCACCATTATGCCAGGTCTTATCGATACACACCTGCACTTCTCCGGCAACCTGACCGACAACGATAACGACTGGGTTATCGAGTCCGTTGCTCAGAAGCAGGCATGCGCAGTCAAGCAGTCCTGGGACGCTCTCTCCCACGGTCTTACCACCGTCTGCGAGATTGGCCGCAATGGTATCGCAATTCGTGACCTCGTTAACATGGGCGTCATGGAGGGACCACGTATCTTCGCTACCGGCCTTGGCTTCTGCCGCGTTGCTGGTCACGGTGACTGCCACCAGCTCCCACAGGAGATCTCCAAGAATGGTCACCCATGGGGCGACCAGGTAGACGGTCCTTGGGATCTTCGTAAGGCAGTTCGTCGTCGTCTTCGTGAGAACCCAGACGCAATCAAGATTTGGGCAACCGGTGGCGGCATTTGGCACTGGGACTCCGGTCGCGATCAGCACTACTGCTACGAGGAGATCAAGGCAGTTTGCGACGAGGCAGCAATGGTTGGCATTCCTGTTTGGTCACACTCCTATAACAGCTTCTCCGCAGCTTATGACTCCGTCCGTTGCGGCTGCGAGCAGATGATTCACGGCTTCGAGCTTGATGCAAAGACCATGGATCTTATGTGCGAGCAGGGCACCTTCTTTACTCCTACCATCGGCTTCCTGCCAACTTGGTACGGAACTTATCCACCAGAGTGGACTCCAGAGCTCGACGCATTTGCAGGCGACACTGTTGTTGAGAAGGGCCTCAACCGTACATACGAGAACCTCCGTGCTGCTAACGAGCGCGGCGTCACTCTCACCATCGGCTCCGACTCCTTCAGCTTCGTAACTCCTTACGGCTGGGTCACCATTGACGAGATGTATGACTTTGTTGAGAAGGCTGGCGTCACCGTTCTTGAGACCATCAAGGCTGCTACTCTTAACGGCGCAAAGATGGTTCACCACGAGGATGAGTTTGGCTCCCTCGAGGCTGGCAAGCTTGCTGACCTCCTGGTTGTCAAGGGCGACGTTGCTACCAACATCCGCGACCTTACCCCAGATAACATGGAAGTTATCATGAAGGAAGGCAGCGAGGTTATTCGCGGCACCTTCTAAGAGGTAAACCAATCCCTTCTGGAGCCCCTATGCAGTCTCTGCATAGGGGCTCTTTTTTGCGTACAGGGATGGCGAGAAACCCGCTGAGGGCTCCGATGCAAACCACGACGAGCGTTCCGACGGTAATCCGTCGAGATGTTCGTCGAGACACTCGTCGAGATCCCTGGCACTTCTCGCCTTATCTGCGCCTCGTCTATCACAAGCCACTTTCGGGTACATATCAGAAGATTCATTGGTCAACGCAAAAGGTGTTGGCCTCAACCTACAGGAGGATTTTTGGCTAGAAAACGCGTACATAAAGGAAACCGTCGTCAGGGACGTGCAAAAGTCTCAAAGCGACCATCAGCGCTGCTTACAGGCACGTTGAGCCTTTCTCGCCCAGGAGTTGCTACCGTAAGCACCCCTGAGGGAACGTATGCGCTGGCCAAACACGGTATTCATGAGGCAATGCATGGCGACGAGGTCCAGGTTTCGCTGGTCTCGGCCAAGGGAAAGACTCCTCTGGCAAACGTACGTTTTGTGCTTACGCGAGCTACTCAGACGTTTTTGGGCATCTACCACGACGCTGGTCCACTTGGCGCTGTAGTGCCGCTGGATAGTCGTATCCAGCGAGATTTCTTTGTGCTTCCCGAAGACCCTTCTGTTGGACGTCATTACGTTTTTGAAGGTGATGTGGTTGTCGCGCGCATTACGGAGTATCCAACGCGTAAAAGCGCTGCCGTGGTTACCATTGAGCGCCGCGTGGGCTCTGCCGAAGATCTGGACATGAACGTTGAGGCAACTATTGCTTCGTATGGTCTGGCAACAGAATTTCCTATCAAGGCGCAAAGGCAGGCCGAGAAGATCTCCGTTGACGCAGATAAAGCGCTTGTGGAAGACGTCTCAAGACACGATTTGCGAGAAAATCTGTGTATCACCGTAGACCCCGCGGATGCTAAAGACTTTGATGATGCCGTTGGTGCGCGCAAGCTTAAAGACGGTGGCTTTGAGCTGTGGGTTCATATCGCAGACGTGGCTCACTATGTTAAATGGGATTCTCCCATTGACCTGGAAGCTCGCATACGTACCTGCTCGGCATATTTAGTTGACCGCGTGTTGCCTATGCTTCCAGAGAAACTCTGCAACGACGTTTGCTCTCTGCGACCAGCTGAAGACAGACTGGCCATGTCGGTAAAGATGACTTTGAGCAGTTCAGGCAAGATTCTTGGCGCAACGGCCATGAATTCCGTTATTCGCTCACGAGCAAGACTTAGCTACGACCAGGTAGATAGCTATCTCCAAGGTGATACTGCGGCACTTGATTCGGATGTTTCTGCAGAAGACGCCGGCGCAATCAAAGAAATAATTGGCGTGCTCAATCAAATCCGCGCGCTTCGAGAAGAGATTCGCGAGAAACGCGGCTCAGTAGATTTTGAGAGCGTGGAAACGCGCGTAGTGCTTGACGAGAATAACAAGCCAGTTGGCGTCTCGGTGCGAGAGCGCACTCAGGCAACAGGGCTTATTGAGGAAGCAATGCTCGCGGCTAATGAGAGTGTTGCGCACATGCTCAGCCAGCATGACCTAGAGTCGGCATATCGAGTGCATGAGCAGCCTTCGCCAGAGTCACTCAAGCTTGCGGTTACTCCGCTTGTAGCTATGGGGGCACTTGAGCCAGACGTTGCGTCTCGTATTGCCCTTGGTGATCAGACTGCGTTGCAAGAAGCGCTGGAGTCGGTCCATGGTACACGTTATTCTCGCGTGGTAAATGCACAGCTGCTCAGGGCCCAAAAACGAGCTATCTATCTGCCAACAAATCAGGGCCACTTTGCTCTGGGAGCAGATGCGTACTGCCACTTTACTTCGCCAATTAGGCGCTATCCTGACGTGATAGTTCATCGCACACTCAAGCGTTTGCTTCGTGGTCAGACGGCATCTCGCGCAGAGTTGAGCGCGTTACCGGACATCTGTAGCACCTGCTCTGAGCAGGAGCGCAAGGCAGATGCAGCGGCTCGCGCTACGCAAAAGATTAAGCTGGCCGAGTACTATCAGAGCCGTCTGGGAGAAGAAACGTGGGGAACCATTGACGGTTGCGAGCGTTTTGGCCTGTTCATTACACTGGACGGTACCTACGCCGACGGGCTTCTCGCTGTGAGAGATTTGGGTCACGAATGGTACGTGTATGATCAGGAGACGCTGGCGCTGATAGGGGAATCAACAGGCAAAACGTATCGTATTGGTGGACGTGTGCGCGTGAAGATTTCTGGCGTAAATGTGGCTCGTGGTCAGATTGATTTGGCACTTGTGGAATAATAAGCAGGTAGATTACGTGCAGGTTTATAATGCGCCCGCACAGATGATTGCATGATTGATATTGAATGATAGGTGAGTAAGATGGCACTTTCGGCACTTTCAGATGAGCTGATGCGCGCTGAAGGCATGATGATGCAGGATCAGAACGAGGAGGCACTTGAGCTGCTGCTTCGTTTGGCTGAAGACGCTGAGGAGTATGTGGACCGCAACTGCCAAACCACAGATGAGGTCCAGTTTTTTGCGTTTCCAACGCTGTTTGACCGCTTAGCGTATAGGCGTGTGGAGAATGATCCTCGCAAGCTTGAGGATGTTGCTGAGCCATTTGATCGTCTGTACGGAGACCTTGCAATGGCTTACGTACGCACCGGCGATTACGAAAACGCCATGACTGCGCTGAAGACTGCGATTCGTTGGAATCCAATGAACTGCGGATTTAGGCTTGATCTGGCTGATTTGTTTAAGATTGCAGGCGATATTCGTGAGCATATGGCTTTGACCTTTGGCGTCTTTGAGCGCGCAAGCGAGGCAAGGCATCTGACCAGGGCGTTTTTGAACTTTGCTGCGTGGTTTGAGGCTCAGGGTAGGCTTGAGCAGGCTGCAGCATGTCTGAGAGCTGCTCGTCGCTTTGAGGTTAAAGACAGCACGCTTGAGGCTGCGCTTGACCAAGCTGCAGGCACCCCTAAAGATCCTGATGGTCTTACGGACGAAGAAGCAAACGACCTGCTTGAGGCAGAGGGCCTGCCAACAGGTGCCAACGCCGAGATTGCGGTTTGCCTGCTGATGTGTGCGCAGGACTGCGCTGCCATGGGCGACAGAGCTACCGCAACTGAGATGACCATTCGCGCTCGCGATCTTGTGGGCGAGCAGGCGGCTCTTACGCTTCTTCAGCTTGTCCGCGACGCCGCAATCTCTGAGGGCTTCACCGCAGGTGGCAATCACGTATCTGCTGACGCGACAGGCAATGCATCTGGCGAGAAAACCGATGCAGCAGAAACTTCAGACGGGGAAGGCAAGTAAGTATGGCCGAGACCCAGGGAAAACAGCAGGGTAAGAAGTCGATTGCGCGCAATCGCTCTGCTCGTCATGAGTACGAGATTGGCGAGACCTTTGAGTGCGGCCTGGTGCTTACTGGCACCGAGGTCAAGAGCCTGCGTGAGCGCGGCTGTCAGCTGACCGACACGTTCTGCCTCATTCGCGATGGCGAGGCGTGGATTCACGGCATGCACCTGCACCCGTACACAAACGGTGGCGTGTGGAACGTTGACCCAGATAGAAAGCGCAAGCTGCTGCTTCATCGCAGGCAGATTGACTATCTTGACGGAAAACTTCGCCAGAAAGGCTTGGCGCTGGTTCCGCTTGAGATTTACTTTGACGAGCATAACCGCGTCAAGCTGTTGATTGCGCTTTCGCAGGGTAAAAAGCTCTACGACAAGCGTGTGTCTGCAGCCAAGCGCGATTCTGACCGTGAGATTCAACGAGCTCTCAAGGAGCGCAGCCGCTAGGAGTGCGTCGCTGCCGCACGCGAGCGTACCGCCGGAAGCGGCTGGCGCTTGGAGCACGTCGAACTTCTCGTCAAAAAATTTCGTGCGAATTTTATGAGAATCATTCCTATTTTCGGAATAATGCTTTAGAATCGCTCAAGATTTGTTACTATCTGCATGAGCACTTAACCGCGGATAAGGGCCACGGTTAGTTGCCGTCCGCGTTAAATGCGCGAATAGAAGGAAAAGCGCGTCAGCGCTTGGAGAGAGGAATAAAAATGGCAGAGACTACTTACAAGTTTGTTTGCACCGTTTGTGGCTATGAGGTCGAGGTTGACACTCCAGAGCTTCCTGAGGACTATGTTTGCCCAGTTTGCGGCGTTGGTCCTGAGATGTTCGAGCTTGTCGAGGAGTAAACTCCCACAAATTAGTCAGATAGGTTATCCGCGCAAGATTGCACGTTGGTAACCTCTTTGATGATCACCCAAACAAAATCGTAAAAGCGATGTAGGATTTAACCTGCATCGCTTTTCGTATACGCCTGCGTAATATGTGCCGTGGATGTACGCAATGTGGTTGGAGTAGTCTTGAAGCACGCGTTACAAATGTCAGATTCGGTGGAAGTTGCAGCATTCTTGGCCTTTTCGGGCGGAGTGATGGACGCCTATTCCTACCTGGTACGTGGTGGTGTTTTTGCCAATGCTCAGACGGGAAACTTACTGCTTTTTGGTATTAATTTGACAAGCGGTTCGTTTGAAAAGTGTCTCAAATACGCCCTTCCAATTTTGGCATTTGCCATAGGTATTGCGCTTTCATATGCCATACGAGCCATTGCGCGAGAAGAACATCTGCACTGGAGACAGCTGGCGGTTATCGTAGAGATTGCGCTTCTAGGTGTAGTTTCTTTACTTCCAACCGATATGAACCTGTTGGCAAACAGCTTGACGTCACTTGCATGCGGCATTCAAGTCCAGGCGTTTAGAAAGCTTCATGGACACGCGTTTGCCACAACCATGTGCATTGGCAACCTTCGCGGCGGAACGCAAGAAATAGCCGCGTATATGCACACTCACGATTCATCTCACATTGAGACATCGCTGCTCTATTTTGGAACTATTTTCTGCTTTGTAGCTGGTGCGGTAGTGGGTAACTTGCTCATTCCGCTGCTGGGTACCCATATGATTTGGCTCTCACCTGCGGCGCTTCTCGTGGTTATTCTTATCATGTTTATTGATCGCGAGAAACAAGTCCTAGAAGCTCACGGTAAGTCTGCAAAGTAAGCCGTTAAGTAGGCCGTAAAGTAAGCCACAAAGTAAGCCGTTCCCAAAATAGTCATATCTTTTTTGAAAGAGTGGCAGTTCATGGGGTATACTCTCTACACTTTGAATTGTGTGTAGTGTCACTTGCGTACACAATTCAGGAACATTGAAAACTGCATGGTGGCAGTTTCTCTCATTATTGGGGGTGACTGGATTCGACAAGGTGAGTTTGCGGTGGGCAGCAAGCCGTGGTCTCCTCGCCACGTAAAACAGGGGTAACGTCAAATTGAATTGACAACACTCTTACTTTTGAGCCTCGTATGGCTCTCGCTGCTTAATTTAGTTCAGCGCGTCTAACTGGGATTTTCTCCTGTTCTCAGGGTGACGTCATTTTAGGGAGATGCTTGTAAGGACGTAGTTGGTATGCCTTACAAAAAGATTGAACCAACTGGAGCACCAAACGCCTGTTACTAAGTGTGCGGTACTTGAGATGTAATTAGTAACTGAGCTTGGAGACACCTGCCTAGGATTTGCTTTGGACCGGAGTTCGATTCTCCGCACCTCCACCATACATTCGTTACTCATGAATGGCGAGAAACCCCGCGATTCATGAGTACTTTTTTAAACGCAACATTGTGTTGCACGTCTGCAAAAGCCGCACTCCGATGTATTTGGAGTGCGGCTTTTGCTGTTCAGGATTTATTTTTACGTTGGCGTTTGTTTTTTACTCGTTTAGCGGAAAGTCATAGGCTACGGGCAGTTGAGGGGTAATATTTAGTTAGCAAAATCTAACAAACATCAAAAGGCAAGTTCAGACACCATTTTCTGCACGTATAGTCCATAGCGTTGGTGGATTGCTTTTCAAATCAAATGACGCCGGGGATAGAAAATAGGATCGAGGCGAAGCAATGTCAAAGAGCGCTTCAAAGTTTCAAAAAGTGCTGATGTCGTGGGTGTATCGCGGCAAAGAAATATTTAAGCCCCTTAACACAGGTGCCATTGATGAGCACGTGAGGTGCATACGTGAGTATGTGGCCAATATTTTCTTTTACACTAAAGGCAGCACAACCATCATGATTGACGCAGGGTACAGCTATGATCGCCTGCAAGAAAAGATGGACTGGCTGGGAATTGACCCTAAGGCAATCGAGCACATTCTGATTACTCACCTGGACACCGATCATATTGGCGCAATTGAGTCGGACAGTGACCAGCTTTTCAGCCACGCGCGGGTTTATATTGGCGATGTTGAGAATAGGTATTTAACAGGAGAAGTTCGTCGCCGTGTAATGAACGGCTGGTTCAAGCTGCCAAAGGTGATCATTCCAAATAAAAAGACACTTCTGCATGATGGGGAAGTGTTTGAAATTGATGGCATAAAAATCGAAACAATTCTTGTCCCCGGTCATACCTGGGGTCACGTGGTGTACCTGATTGATGACGAATATTTATTCTCTGCCGATACTATCTGGCTGGGAGCAGACGGTGGTTATAGCTTTATCAATAAGCTTGCAGAAGACAACAAACTGGCTGTTGAATCGCTTGCAAGGCTAGAGGGCATTCTGCATGAGCGTGGACTTAATCCCAAAATTATCACCGGGCATACAGGCTGGGCGGATGACATCAACTTTGTCTTTGCTCATACCGATGAGGTGTGTAACGTCAACAAACCAGTTAAAGTTCATGACCCCAAAGCTCCCTACGACGCATATGACGAACGTGATGATACTCGCGAAAACGCGGTGAACACGCCACTTCTTCCGTGCAATAGATAACGCTGGAGCAACAAAGAGTACATGATAAATGCACGTTAGGACTCTGTCAGAAATGGCAGAGTCTTTTTCAGTCAGAAAGTAGTTAAAGTTTTTCAGAATTTCTCGTTGACATATTCCACAAGTGGAACTATTATCGTTATAAGATATTCAACAAGTGGAATATAAGGAGATGAGAGATTTGCTCAAGCAGGGAATTCTTGGTCTCTTGAATTATGGAGACATGTCCGGCTACGAGATCAAAACCATCTTTCAACAGTCGCTTAATTACTTCTGGACCGCCCAGACAAGCCAGATTTATAGAGAGCTGCAGTCGCTAGAAAAGGACGGCTGGGTTACTTCAACGCTCGTTGCTCAAAAAGGAAAGCCGGATAAAAAGGTTTTCTCGATAACTGAAGCCGGTAAAGAAGAGTTGCAGAGGTGGCTGAGGGAAGACTCTCAGTCCTCGGTGCTGCGCATTCCGCTTTTGATGCAGACGTTCTTTAGGGGCGAGTGTTCCTACGAGGAAAACCTTGCATTCTTCAAACGAATCGCAGATAACGCCTCCTCGTTTCCTGGTGGAAGTGAGCTGGCAGCTGGTGCGGTGGCCGCTTACGCAGCTCAAATGGGTGACCCAGAGAAGGCATTGTTTTGGCAATTTACTATCGAGTACGGCAAGATGCACGAGGAAATGCTTAGGGCATGGAGCGAGAAGTGCATGAAGGAGCTGGAGGCACACCATGAATATTCTGCTCATTAATGGCAGCCCCAAGGGCAAAGCTAGCAACTCTCTGCGTCTTGCTAAGAGTTTTATCGAGGGCGTCTCCGAGCAGCATGCCAATGAAGACGTGACTGTTGAGCAGCTCAATGTTGCTGCTATGGACATCAAGCCATGCAAGGGCTGTTTTCACTGCTGGAAAAACACGCCTGGCCAGTGCATTATGTCGGACGACGAAGAAGACGTCATCCAAAAGCAGCTCTGGGCTGACCTGGTTATTTGGAGTTTTCCGCTCTACTACTTCAACGTACCTGGATTGCTAAAGAACCTTATTGATCGCCAGCTCCCCATGAGTCTGCCCTTCATGAGCGACGCAAACAGGGGATATGGAAGTGGCGCTCATGAGTCTCGCTACGACATGTCCGGCAAGAAGCACGTTCTCGTTTCTACCTGCGGATTCTATTCGTCAGAGGGCAACTACGATAGCGTTACCAAGATGTTTGACCACATTCTTGGTCAGGGCAACTACGAGAGCATTTTCTGCGGTCAAGGCGAGCTCTTCCGCGTAAAAGAGCTTTCCGCACGCACCAACCAGTACCTCGAGCTTGTCAAAAAGGCTGGTACAGAATACGCTCAGGGCGGCATTTCTGACCAGACAAAAGCCGAACTCAAAGTCTTGCTATATCCAAAAGAGATGTTTGAGCAGATGGCGGATGCAAGCTGGGGAATTTCTCGCGATACAAGCGCTCAGGGTAGCACAAACGCTGGCGAGAAACCCGTTGAGCAGGTGCCGTTTGACCATATCTTCACCTCTCAGATGGCGGCTCTGTATGATAAGACGGCTTACGACGGAAAAGATCGCGTGCTTGAGATGAACTACACTGATCTTGGGCGTAGCTACCAGATTTTGCTGGGTAAAGATGGCAGTAAAGTCTTTACTGATGGCAGTCTTACTACCACCACAAAGCTCAACACTCCGTTTGAGGTCTGGCAGTCCATTTCTCGTGGCGAGATAAGCGGACCAGAGGCGCTGGGTAAGCACCTGTATACCGTTGAGGGCGATTTTTCCTTCATGATTGATTGGGACAAGTATTTTGGTCCCACTCCTGGTAGTTCAGCTGGAAATGCGCAGGATGCGTCGGCTAAAGAAGCTGGTAACGCGCAGAAAAATCCGCAGATGATTACGATGCTGCTTCCTTGGATTACCTTCTGGACCGCAACATCGTTTGACTCCCAGGTTGGCGCCATGATTGTGCTGCTTGTTACTGCTTTGATGCCGCTTATTATGAGGAACTTTAAGTTTACCATCTGGGATAGAATCTCATTTGCCCTGGTTGGAGCATTGTCTGCAGGCGTTTTTATGAGCGGAAATGGCGACGGGAATCTTATTGTCAATTTGGGTTACCTGGCTTTTGGTCTTATGTGGCTTGCATCATGCCTTACTAAGGAGCCTCTCTGTGCTGCATATGTTAAGTACAGCTACGGCGGAGATAATGCCTACAACAATCCGCTGTTCATGAAGACAAATTATATTTTGGCTGCATGTTGGGGTGCTATGTACGTGTTAACGGCCATTTGGAGTTGGTTTGCAGTTCAAAATGGTGTGGGCGGTATTTTGGTTATTGTGAATAACCTGGTTCCTATCGGAATGGGACTGTTTACGGCGTGGTTCCAAAAGTGGTATCCAGCTAAGATGGCAAGCGGAAAGTAAGCAGCTCAATCCACTACAAAACACCTACACGTCAAAAGAGAAGCAGTACTGAACTGTCTCCCATTTCTTGGACATAAGAAATGGGAGGCAGTTCATATGCGGGTGATTATGATTCTGCAGCGTGTTAGCGTCGGCTTTTAGGCCTGGCGTACAAAATAGCGCAGCTTTGGTAGGTTTTGCTGAAGAATCGACTAGCTCTTAATCAAGATAGCCAGGCAGCTAGACGGTCACATTATCTGATATGCATCTTTATGCATAAACTTAACCTAATATGCTTATACATGAATAGAGAAATATAAGAAATTTAACTATCGATAAATTCTGTATCTACGGAACACACCTAAGTCGGATATTCTGCTCAGATACGGGCATTTTACACACCTAATGACGATATTCTGCACGTTTGAGGTATTTTCAGCGTAATGTATACGTCTTTTTGACAGATTATCCGACTTAGGTGTGTTTTGAACTGCCTCCCATTTCTCGTGTCCAAGAAATGGGAGGCAGTTCACTGCGGGCTCTCTTATTGGGCTTCTCGTCGCTTTGCTTTACTATAGCCACATAAGGAGATGATGCGACATGAATAAAGCGGCTCAAGTAATCAAGAACCTTTCACAGGGATTTTTAATTTCAGGTATTTTAAGTGCGCTTATGGGTGCATACTACCTGTTCGCTAAGGCAGGGCTTCCTCTGCAAGATTCTCCGCTGGCGCTCAAAATTCAATACGAGATTGACTTTGGCGTTGGCGAGAAAATGTTTATGTTAGGTCTAACCTGCCTGTTTATCGGCTGCGTTGGTTATACCATTGCGTGGATTTGTTCCAAGACAGAGAAAGTTCAAGAGCCAGATAATCACCAAGCTGGTAGACCTTCTCGCCCTGGCGGAGCAAACTAAGGCGCGTGAGCAGAGGCGCGCGGACCGAAGCTGCGGGCTGGGTGCGGCATCTTGAAGTGCGACGGCCTGAATTCATATTCGCAAGCAGCAGATGCGGTGCGGATACAAAAATTTGAACTATTTTCAAAACAGTACTGTCCATGTGAACTGCACTATTTATCAGCCAAATTCACTTTTTATGTGAATACTAATTTCTCATATGTTTTGGCTATCAATTTGTAAGAAAATATAGATGTAATATGCACATCTTTTTGAGGGGCCATCATGAAAAAAGGTTTTCTTAAGAGAATCTCAGTCTTTCTCACCATGGTTGTGGCATGCCTGTTTATGTCTATTAACACAGCTCAGGCACTTGATCGCCAGAAAGACGATAGTGATCTTACCCAGATCAACATTTACCAGTTCACGCTGACCAGAGACAACATGAGTGTTCTCTCGCAGGGAACTGGCGTTAAGCGTGTAGAGATTCCTGCTTCTGATACAGGCAGACTGCCCTCAACAGCTTTTGTTGTTCAGCCAACTAAAGACGGTTCCAACCAGCAGTATAACCAGCCTCTTTCGCTGAAGTTTTCTAACGCTGGCACCGTTGACGGCAAGGACGTTGACGTCTATGTCACCATCAACTCTCTGGGCCTTACCCTCCAGAGTGCAAATGCAGATTACAACAACCCTAACAAGACCGATGTGCCTTTCTTGACGGTTGACGAGAACTGGGGCTCCAAATCCTTCCAGATTATGGACTACATTGACGTGAATCACCCCAGCTATACTGCTGATATCTTTAGGGCTTATGCAATCAACGCTAACGTAACTGTTGAGCTTAGGTACACGGATGGCACCCCTTGTGACCTCAAGCTTGTTATGCAGCCAAGCGATATTGACGTTGTCGGTGACACTGGTGCAAACGAGACTTTCTCGCTCATTAACGCTAATAGCACCATCGATAGCATTGTTATGAACAACAGGAACATTCTTGTTGAGAGCACCAGCGGTGGCAATATTACCTGGAATCCTGTTCGTGGAACCTCTGGTCCTGACCAGGAGAAGAACCTTGCAGGTTTTGCTGTTAAGTCCAAGTCAAGCAGTATGACGTTTGAGTCCACCAGCGCGGCTACCAGCGGCAGCCTTTTTGGCGTATACACCGAGGCAATTACTCCAGCTCCAGTAAAGGCCGTTGATCCAGAGCAGGCTCCTGCTAAGGCCGGAGAAACCATCACCTATACCGGCACCTTTACGCTGCCAAAGCAGGGCATTGATACCATCGGCAAGATTAAGTCGATGAGCATGGTTGACACCTTTGACGAGCGCCTTAATTTCCAGAGCCTTACCGTAAGCTTTGACGGCCAAACCCTCACTGAGGGCACCGATTACACTGTTGCTGTTGACGGCCAGAAGGTTACGGTCAACATCAAGGATCACCTGCTCACCAAGGCAAATGGCGGCAAGAAGTTTGTTATTACCTACAAGACTGTTACTAACAGCAAGGTAGAGACTGATGGCTCCAACATTGATAACGAGCTCACACAGGTTGTCGACGGAAACGTTGCTCACTCCAATAAGGTAACCACTGAGCTTCTGTACGAGAAGACCCACGAGTTTGTAAGCGGCACTCCTAACAGGGAGCTTCCTCAGGAGGTCCTGGATTTGCTTCCTGGCAAGCAGACTAGAATTCCTAACGGCACCACTGTTACCCCTGATCAGCCTCTTGGTGGCGTTACTCGCGTAGAGACTCCAGATGGAACGTGGGTGTTCATTGGTTACGATCACGATTCCGAGGTCATTGACCATAAAAACGCTCACTTCATTGGCGTTTGGGTAGTTCTGCCTCAGCCAAAGAAGGATGTCCTGGACGGTCAGGGTAACTCTATCGACGGCAACAAGGTAACTGCTGGTCAGGTGCTCACTTACTCCGTTACCTACACCAACACCACCAACACCGCTCGCGATGTCACCATCACCGATGTCATCCCAGAGCACACAACCTACGTTGATGGCTCCGCTGATAATGGCGGCACCTACGACCCAGCTACACGCACCGTAACCTGGACTCAGAACGTTGCTTCGGGCGACACACTCACCGTTACCTTCCAGGTCAAGGTCAACAAGGGCGAGAAGGACGTCACGGTTGTAAACACTGCCCACGTCAGCGATGGTCTTATCGACACAGATACCAACACCACCACCAACCCTGTTGTCCCTAAGCCTCGCAAGTCCCGCACTCCTTATACCGGCGACGATACTCTGCAGAACACGCTGATGTTTGCTATTGCAGGCGGCGCAGCAGTTCTCTTTGCACTGGGTACGCTCAAGCTTCACGCAGCTAGAAACTAAGCTGTGACAAGGCTGACGCTCGTAGGTATGGTGCGTGGAAGCTACAGATTTAGCACGCAGTAACTTAAAGCCGCTCTCATCTGAACTGCGTCCCAAAACTTGGACGAGTTTAATAAAGAGCTAGGCCACCAAGGAC
>CAUTMX010000017.1:0-33577 GCA_963539685.1 uncultured Atopobiaceae bacterium
TGGTGACATTGTAAAGAGAAAACAGCCTATTTGTTAAAAATAGGCTGTTTATCTATATAAAATATAAACATATAAGCTAAGGTTATATGTTATTTAAGGACTCCATCAAGATACATCTGACGGCGAATCGCAATCTCACAGACTTTATAAAAAGTATCAACAGGCAGCCCGACCTCTCGCTGCTGTGTGGCAAAAATACGTGCTTTGCGCACCACCTCTTTTTCAAGCTTTAAGGTTGTACCTCTAACCTTTCTACCATCCTTATTCCTCATGCCGTCTTTAAGTTCCTCAAGACAATCAAGGAGCAATTTATCATTGGCCTTTCCTTCAATGACTGGTTTGATCCAAGTATTCAAAAGCAAGCTCATATTTCCTTGGCCACCATATTGGCAGGTATAAGCATAAGTAGACTGCTTCAAATAATTCAAAGCTTTTCGAGAAATGTTCATACCAACAACCATAAGGTTTTTAGCATCAGCACTTTTGCCTTTCTCGCCCAGTCCAGGAATAGGATCAATCTTTTCATACTCTTTAGCTGGAGGATTGATGATTTCAATAAGTTCTGTAGGTCTAGCGACCTCAGCGGTCTTTTGCAAACTAGGCTCAGGAGATTCATCCTGAGCTTTTGTTGTTGGAATAATCAAGCCCTCAGATAGTTCAGCTTTAGGGTATTCTTCTTTGAGTTCCCTACGAAACGTTGTTTTGAAAACGTTCTTTTTCTTTATCTGTTGTTCGGCCATCACTAATCCTCATAGTCTTCATTTAACCAGTCCATAATGTCATTAACTACAAGTACATAGTCCAGGACTGCACCCTTAAAATAATTTCCGATCTCATAGATAGAGGTTTCTTCTACCTGAGCACGCTCAATTTCAGAATTAAGGCGCACAGGCTTTCCAACTACTTTCAAACCATATTCATCACAAATATCTTTAATCTCTTGAGCGCACTGAATGTGTGTCTTTACGATTGAGCGATATTTTGTAATTACAACTGCAATATGATCCTCAAGGCCATTCCTATTAAATTCCTGAGCGTCAGAGATACGCTCAATGGACTGCTTCAGAGACTCAACACCAAACTTATCTGGTGTCACAGGAATTACAATATGTGTTGCTGCGGTCATAGCAAGAATTGTCGGAAGATCCGCTCCTGGATGCGTGTCAATTACAACACAATCAAAATAATCAGATACAGCACGAATCTTTTCACTCAAAATCTGCGAATCAGGCATTTCAGTAAGCCCATAAGACAAAAGATCTGCATCTCCGATAGTAACCGCTTGTCCTTCGGTTGTAACGGCCACAGGAAGCCCCTCAAGGAATCCAACTGTAGAAGGTGAACTCTTTACCAGATACTTCTTTTCTAGGCTTGTAAAATTGCCTTGAGAGTCCATATCAATGCATAAAACACGTACAGGAGACTCTTCTCTTGAATTTCTGATACGATCTGCAAGAGCAGCAGCGGTAGTAGTCTTACCTACTCCGCCCTTTTGATTAGTTACAACAATAACAGGAATTGTCTTTGGCATTTTAGTTTTCCTCACTTGCAAGAACTTCAGCGTTTTTTGCGGTCATACTTACAAAGCTATCAACAATACAAATATTCTTCCTACGAGTCTTACCGTCCTCAGTTTCCCAAGACTCAGCGCGCAAATGTCCTTCAATAACAACACGATCGCCCTTAGTAAGAATCTGAGCGGCTTGCTCAGCGAGACGGCCATATGTGGTGCAATCAAGAAAAATTGTCTCCCCTTCAATCCATTCATTTGTTTCTTTGTCTTTCCATCCTGTACTTTGAGCGATGGTGAAATTTGCCACGCTTGTGCCAGAGTTTGTATTTCCTAGCTCAATCTCTCGGGTGACGTTTCCGCTCATGTGAATACGGTTAATCATAAGAAACTCCTATCTGTAAGCATCTATGCCTACTCCTAGCGAGTACATAGGTTTTAAGAAATTTACCCCTCAACGTCTGTACTCTACACCTTATAGATGGAAGCGGTGTTAAACACAGTATAGCAGACTACTTAGTTTATAACAACATGATTTTATAAGTTTATAAGAAAATAATTCTACAAGTGTATAAGTCTATAAGTTGGAGCATATAAACATATAAGCTAATCTTATAAGCAAGCAAATAAAGTTTGTCTTTTTCCTATGACTGAAATAAAATTTTATCTTTGAAAATTGTTTTTCCAAATAATTCTTTGATATACTTTAATAACCCTTGCTGCGGTAATGCAGCATTGGTCTGTACGATGTGAGGGTAGGTGGAAGCATCCTTGCATCAGCGCGGAGCTGAGTCTAACTCGCTCCGCGTTTTCTTTGTTTCTATTAAAAAAGAACTCGTCACTCACAACCTGATCATCTTCTTATAGTTATATAAATATAGATACTTATAAACTTATAAGCTAAGTAATACTTGCATTACAAAATTCAAAGATGTAGACTTCTAGGAGATAAAAAGAATGGTTATATTTTCTTTTGTCACCTGATAGAATTTGGCTACAAGTAACTGAAAGGAGGCTGGCATTGGCTACATACCAAGCTCGTATTCGCTGTGGGGTAAAAGTTTTTATTGAAACTCACAACAAGAGAATTGCGGTACTCGCAAAAAAGCTCGGTATGACCAAAGAAGAATTTGAGGCATATCTTCAAGGAAAAACTGATCTTTCATTAGATCAGTACCTCATATTGTGTAGAACTATAGGATATCGAAGACTTCCCTTTATTGGTGGCTTAAACGCTCCAATGTCTAACGATAGTTCTATGAGATAGTTCTCTTTGATGCTTTTGTAGATTGAGCTTTAGAGAACGCCTGCCAGCTTCCGCTTTATGGACAACAGGCCAATGCACGAAATATGAATGAGGGCAACACCAATCTACGATTTAAGTGTTGCCCTCATTCTTTTCTTAAAAGATAGTCTCGCAAAACGATTTGAAAGACTTTGTAATCACTTTGGCAGAAGAGATTACAAAAAACAAAACCTTCTCTGAAAGGAGTGTTATATGAATAATAACATCTCAGATTCTAGCAAGTCAAATCTCCACAATAATCTTGACCACTTTCAAGTAACTATCTTTGACTGGATGACCGCAAAAGATGGCCTTGGCATTCCAGCTATTTCTGCTGAAGTTTTTGTTTATGCAGCCGTATATCAGTCTTCAAGATATCAAGCTGGATTTATGTCTTCTTCAACATATGCGCTTGCTGAACATATAGGCATTTCAAGGATGTCTATTCATAGATCTCTAAAGTCTCTTCTTTCAAAAGACTTAATACATTGCGAAGCGGTTGTTGGTAATGAAAAAACTGGGAAACGCCTTTATAGCGTTAATCAAGAAAAAATCAATGAAGCAATCAACCGTCTAAATAGTTCAAACTTTTATAAAGATAACGCTAAAACTGAAGACATAAGTTTTCAACAAACAGCAGATAAACAGACTAGTAACAATCTGTTACTAGATGCCTCTACTAGTAACAATATGTTACTACCTAGTAACACCGTGATACTACCTAGTAACAGTGTGTTACTAGCCTCTGAACAGGGAAAATATAAAAATGTTGAAAACTTTTCTGGTCAATCTACCTGCGAAAATACAGAAACACAGCAGGTAGACAATGTTATGCAATTTGAACAAACTGTATATATAAATAAAAAGAAAGAGAAAAAGAATATAAACTCTTCTTTTTCTTTTGAAAAGCTAGATTCTGTACACGTTAAGGAAAAAGATACCTTAGTACGACTTATCAAAAATTGGATTTATCCGCCCTTGGATAACAGGTTTGAAGAAATTGTTTCTTCTTGGAATAATTTAATTGAAGATGGTTTTACTTCAGAGCAGATCTGGAAGTGCTATGAAGTGAAAAGAGATTTATATCTCTCTGAAAATCATGAGAAGAAATCTGATTTTGGCACTCTTTGGTATTGGCTTTTCAATGATGGGAAAGCTCGTGCTGAACTTTTTAAGCTTGGTATGCGACCTCACAAGAAACCTATTGAAAAGCCCTATCAAGTTCATAAGACAATGGAACATTGTGCAGAAGGAAATATGAGCTTCTATGTACTTGGTGGTGCTCTTAAACAAAGTCATTTGATTGAGCTTCCTTCTGACTCTTCATACCAAACAGTCTATGAGGCTGCACTTGCAGAAGAGAAAGCATCAAGTCTATAAGTAAAATAATTTCCGCTAAAAAATTTCTATATTCGCAGGAAGAACTATAAATATGAAGATTATGAAGATAAGCAAATATGCACTAAACAATAACTTCTTGAGTGATACAATTTACTTGTTCCGCTTCCATGTGTCATGGAACAAACAGACCAAATGAGGGGGTAATCTTTATGCTTCGTGAAGAAGAAGAGGCTGTACGTCTCGTTATTCAATGCTTCAATGAAACAATCCCAGCTCCAAAACAGATTCTTCAAATGGCTATGCGCGCCGTTCATATGCTTACTCCATCTGCTAATTACGTAATGTTTGGTGCAAAGAAGATTGTTGATGCAGGTCTATCTTCTATTGATGGACTCGGATCATCAGGCCTTGTCTCTGCTCGTCAATTTAGTAAGTATCTGAAGAACAACACCGCTGCTGCTCCTGTATCGCTCACAGGCTTAGATAGAGCAGATCTTAAAGAGCTTGGGTATAAGCTTCAGGAACACCATATTGCAGCTTACATCGGCTATGACAACGGAAAACGTAACCTTTACTTTGCAGCTAAAGATGCAGAGATTATTTCTCATGGCCTTAGGCTAGTCTCAGAAAAATATCTTACTGAATCGGAAATTAAAGCAACTGAGGTAAATTATCCTCATATCACAGATTCAGTAACACCAAGACCGTTTGCTGATAAAGAAGGCCGTGTTTGGAATCCAATCGAAAATGAACGTGGATCATTCACAACGACTTTAAGATTTGATGACGGATGCCGCGCAGATGTAATTGCTCGTGATAATGGATCTTACCAAGCAAGCTATTTTGATGCTTCTGGTAACTTTCTTTTCGATAGAAAAGCAGAAGAATCAAATCTTTCAAACAACCTTGGTTCTGCTCTAAATCTCGCAGTTTCTTCTTGTGTTGAGAGTCCACTTAAAGAAATGTCTTTGCAAGCAGAGAAGAAGGCTCGTGAAGAAATTCCTATGATTCTTCCAAAGAAGTCACAGGATGTAATTTCATCTGCCCAAAAAGCTTCTCTTAGAAGAATCAATAAAGCGCATAAATCACCAAAGAAGAACGTCTCTGCTCGAATGAAACTTGGCAGGTAGTTCCATGGACGCAGAGAAAAAGTTCAATCCTGCTGCCCATCTTGCTGCCTCTGCTGTTTCCGCTGGTTTTGGTTTTCTTAGCGGGAATATTTTGGCTCAAGTTCCAGGTATTGCACAACACACAGACAATCTTATTCAAACACTTCAGACAATATTTGCAGCTCATTCTTTTGGTATTTCGCCTGATGCTATCCCTATGTACATTGGTGCTTGTGGTGCATTTGTGGCGTTTGGTGTTGCCTTCTTTGGCAAAAAAGACGAGCAGTTTAATGACGTTCATGGTAATGCGCGTTTCGCTAATAAGCACGAGCTTGAAAAGTATGCTCATACTTCTGAGGTCATTAAGTATGGGAAAGAAAAGATTTCCTGGCCAAAGCCTTGGTGGTGTGAGTGCTTAGATGATGACAATATCCTCGTTGCTGACGGGGTAAAGATTTCTTTAAGCAAAAATCCTGTTTACGAAAATGAAGTACCAAACAGACATGGATATATGCTTGCAGGATCAGGATCGGGCAAAACTTATGGCTTTATACAGCCGAACGCTCTTCAATGTAACGGCTCTTTTGCTTTTACAGATCCTAAAGCTGAGCTATTCCACAAGCTTGCACCCTTCTTAAAAAACCACGGGTACAAGATCAAGTATCTCGATCTCCGCGGTGGAGATTTGATGCGTCACTCAATGTGCTACAACCCTCTTGCATATGTAACGCAAGATACAGAGATTACGCAGCTTGTAGATATGTTTATCACGAATACATCGCCTCAAGGATCAAACGGATCTGACCAGTTCTTTACTTCGATGGAAAAAAATATCTATTCTTGCTTGCTCAACTATTTCTTCTTTTACTTTGGGCAGCAAGGCAATATGGCAGATTGCAACATGCCAAATATGCTTGATTATCTCGCGCTAGCAAAAAAGGAAAAGAATACCTCAGCTTTAGATTTAGTGTTCTACGCTACAGAAAAAGAAGATGGCTTCATGGGCTACCGCGAGTGGTTGATTGAATCTGTTTGTCACGGTGATATAAAAGCAGCTCAAGCAAGGCGTGAGTGGACTCCAATTACAAATTATGAAGCATTTACATCATCTGATTCATCACCAGAAACACGAGCTTCAATCGTTGCTTCTTGTTATGCAAGGCTAAGAGACTTTGCAAACGCTGATGTTGCTCGACTGTTATCAAAAGACGAGCTTGAGCTTGATAGATTTGGCAAAGATAAATACGCCCTCTTTTTAATCTTACCTGACGGTGGGGGAGGAACTTTTAGATTCTTAGCTTCGATGGTTTTGAATCAACTTTTCCATATCAATATGCTTATTGCCGACAACTCAGAATCAGGACACTTGGATATACCTATTCAGGTATTCATGGACGAGTGCGCAAACATCGGAAAAATTCCTGAGCTTGCACAGTTGATTTCTACGACAAGATCACGTTGGATCAATCTTTTCCCTATCTTCCAAAACAAGGCTCAAGCTGAGGCTGTATATGGAGATAAGGAAGCAGAGACTTTATATTCAAATGCTGCTCTAACTTTGTATTATGGAAATTCAGGCGTTGCAACTGCTGAATTTCTATCAAAGCAGATTGGTTTTAGAACTATTTGGAGATCTGAACAATCACATTCATACTCAGGCCAAGGAACATCTGTATCAAATACAAGACACCCTTATAAAGTTCCTTTGATAGATTCGTCTGAGTTACAAAACGAGCATTTCAAAAACACAGAAGCTCTTACTCACTTTGCAGGAACAAGCTGGTATAGAGGTTTCAAGTTAGATCCGACAAAGCATCCACGATGGAAAGAGCGGTGTGAAGCTCAGGAAGAGTTCGACAAAAAGATACGTGAGCTTGGCCTTACAAGTCCCGTAGAAGCTTGGGCAACTCTTTATCCGAGCGATATATCAAATGGAGAAATAGAGGATTTTACAAGCTCTTACAAACAGGCATATTCGACAAAGCAAAATGATGATTGTGATGTCGTTTCAGCATACTGGGTAGTTCAAACAGAAGGAGAGAAAAATGATTAATCAGTTGATCGGAATTATCTCAGGAGGATGCCTCGCTTATGGCGTTTTCAAGGTAGTAGATTCTTTTACTCGATATACCGAGGCAAAAGAAAAGGGACACGGTACAACGGGCGGTGAGTTCTGGGGCTTCATTACAGGTGGAGTTTTCATTGCCATCGGCTCAGGCACATTCTTTGCACAGCTCTTCAGCCTTATCCCAGGTCTGAACTAAACGAATACAATCTGAGGTAGATTATGAAAATCACAGGCACACAAACTGAATCAGAGGATATCAAGCAAGAAGATACACTCTCTGGAGCATTGTATTCTCTTGTGCGCCACGCAAAAAATTCAAAGATCAACACAGTTTCAAAGAGAATTTCCCAAGGTCTTACTCTTATTAGTGTGATTGTTTTAGTCGTGGCCACAATAATGTTCTCGCTTCCACGGTCAGCCCGCGCTGGTGAAATTAACGCGGATACATACTCTAAAAAACTCCATTGGGTTTTTAAGGGTGCGTACCGCTATGAGACAACCTCAAAGCTTTACTGGCAGCTCTATGATGCAGATGGAAATGAAGTAACAGCTATTGTTAAAGGTGGATCAACCCTTGCATTAGGTGATTCTCGCCCGCGCAACTATACATCAGGTATCTGGTGTACAACCGACATTCCAACCGGTGCATTTAAGGAATATGTAGATAATTCAGGCGGAAACGCAGGATCAGGAGAAGCTTATGATCCTGGCATTACCGCAGAAATGGTTTTATCGCATAAGCCAGGAGCAAACGCTGGGTCAAATTCTCAAGCGACTATGCCAGAAGGCTTAGTCGATACAGATGCAGCAGATGGTTCTCTTGCAGGATCTTCCTCAATGTTCTTTATCAATAATTATGGCTCTTCCCATACTGATGCCGACTCATCAAACAAGCCAGCGGAAACAGTCGGAAACAACGACTGGATTCGCGGTTACGCAACGGGCGAAGTTGATGCAGACGGCAATATTGTTGGTAACGGCTATGAATACGGCAATGCAAAGCAGCCAAAATTTGAGCTAACGCTCGACTTTATTACAAAGGCTTTTATTCATACTATCTATACAGTATTTATTGCACCTATTCTCATTTTCTTGGCCAAGCTTTGCGGATGGTTCTTCTCTCTTCTTGATGTTGCGGTTCTGTTTGCTCAAGATCTTGACAGCCCTCAATATCAACCTCTTACTCAGTTTGCTTATACGGTAGCCACAAAAATTGCTGCACCATATAGCACGGTTCTTGTAGCTCTGGCGTTTGTTTTTGGATGGGGCAAAATTGACGCAACCACCTCAGCTCAGGGTGGTGCGCGTCAGCAAGAGCTTATGAATCATATTCTTATGACTATTGTTGCCCTCACGCTTGTCCTAAACGCCTATCCCATCTTTATTGCTCTCTTCTCAATCGCAGCAAAAGGAGCTGCTTTTACAATCAACCAACTTGCTCAGGCTGGTTTCCCTGTAACTGGTGGAAATATTGGAGCTATGACAGAGCAACCAATGATCAAGATGGTAGCTGAACTAACCTATGGTCAGTTCTTTGCAAGTATCTTTATGTTTGCAATCATGGCTTTTGTGGCCAAGACTGTTGGCAGTTACGTTTTAAAAGTTGCGGTTATTGGTATTTCCCGAATCTTTGAGGTTATTGCTATGACCGCACTTGCAGCAGTTCCTCTCGCCCTTGCTTGTGCTCGTCAAACAAGAGGCATTGCTTTTATGTGGCTCAGGCGTTATGGAGCACGTTGCGCGTTAGGTATTGTTCTTGTAATTGTTCTTGCAGCAACACCGCTTGTCTTTAATGTTACTTACACGATTGTATCTTCTGCTGTTTCCGCCCATCCGTTTGAAGACTTTATAGTCACCATTCTGGGATTAGCAGCACCAGTTATTGTTGCAACTTCAGTGATGAGTGCCATTGTCACCAAAGCAGACACTCTTGCTAATGCCATTTTTGGCGTTCAATAAGGAGCAATCATGGAAAGAAATCTGATTAACGATCCTTCAAAGTTTGAGGCTAAAAATATTGGTGGTATTTTGACTACCCGCCAACTTCTAACTATCGTAATTGCCTCACTTGCAGCAACGCCATTTGTCGTGCTTGGGCTTTATAACATTATTCCGTCTGCTCTTGCATCACTTCTTGCATTTGGAATTGCAATTCCTATTGGATATCGAGGACTGACGAAAAAACACGGTCTTTATTTCGAGGACTTTAGTGTATTTAACAAGATTGAGCGCACACGTCCTTATGAAATGACACTCTCTGTGCCATTCACACCAGACGTGCGTCCTCAAAAGAAGTTTACGCGTAAAGAGAAGAAAGCTCGTAAGCGTGAGTTTGTACAGGCCATAGGCGAAGATGCCCTTTTTGCTTCCACATTGATTGACGATTAGTTAAGGGATTACAAATGTTTAACTTCAAAAAGAAAAACACACCAAAGATTATCACTTCACCTGAACTTGAAAAGCGAATCTCTGATGCTCAGGAGCTTGAGGCAAAAATCAATCAGGCATCTGCAACGAAAGATTTTGCCCTCGCTCAATCCCTTCAGGCTGAGCTTGATAAAACAAATTCTGAAATTGAGGCAATGAAGATTGAGCTGAATGAAAAGATGGCTCAACAACATACCTCAGAAGAAGTGGAAAGAGCTGCAAAGTCTGTAACCCGCGCAACTAAAGCAAGGGCAAAAGAGTCCAAGAAACGTGGCCAAAACAAAGATCCTGAAATGATCATTGCTCCAAATGCAACCCAGGAGATTTTGCCTTTTGAGGCTTTGTTTGCTGACGGAATTGTGCGTCTCGACTCTGAGCGTTACTCAAAGATGCTTATGTTTGACGATGTAAGTTGGATTACTGAGCATGAGGAAAACCGCGAGATAACCGCTGATATGTGGGGAAATCTTCTTGACTCTATTCCCGATAATACAGGCATCCAACTTTGGCAACACTCAACACCACTTACAGATGAAGAAATTGCGGAAAGCTTTAACACCTCAAGTTCTGAGTCTGAAGGCATTGCTGGTGAGCTTGTAAGATTTGCTAAATATCGTGTTGCTTCTTCAACACGACCAATGAATACCGAGCGCGGTATGATCTTTACCGTCCTGGCGGAAGATGTTACTTCTGCAAGGCATGAGCTTGAGTCAATTATGCAAATTGCCCGCAAGGGATTAGTCCAGCTCGATAGCGACTCACGCGAGGTTGACGGCCGTGAGCGCGTTAATCTCTTACGCAAGATGACTCGCGGTAAGGGCGCAAGGCCGCTTACTGATGTTGGCCGTGAGGTAGCTGTAAATCCAAACATTTCTATTCGTGAGTTGGTTGCTCCAACCTCAATCGTTCGTCCTTACGGTTCATCGGATCTTCAGGTATCTAACCGTTGGGTTCGTACTTACTGTGTTCTCAAGTATTCCTCTACTGTCCGTGATAGTTTAATGACTGATCTGACAACTATTCCTTTTGAGAATGTTGTTTCTCAGCATATTCGCCCTTGGGATAAAAAGAGCTCAAGTGACGTTGCAGCAGCAGCACTCTCAGCTATTGAAACAGAAGAGAATGTCTTTAAGACTTCTCACTCTCGTCCTGAAGTTGGTTTTTATGTCGATGAAGCCCCACTTGATATTCGCACCAAACGCGAAAATGCTCAAAAGATGCTTCAGTCAATCGACAATGAGAATCAGCGTCTTTATTCTGTCTTAACAACTGTTACTGTTTTTGCAGACTCACCAGAAGAGTTAAAACACGCTGGCATCCAGGTTGAATCCATTTTTGGAAAGCATCGCTTTGAGGAAATTGATCATTGGGCAAGCCTTCGTGAGCAGTCCTTCGCAAGCGCACTTCCTCTCGGCTCTCGTGAGCTTCCAGCTCAGTATGACTATGCGTTTATTACTGAGGCTCTAAAGGTTTATGCACCATTCAGCTCAGTTACCATTTCTGATGATAAGGGTGCTTTGCTTGGTTTTGATGCTGACACTAAAAAACCTATTTTGTACGATCAGGCTCTCAGAGAAGATTCAAACATCTTTGTTCTTGGCCAGCCTGGTGGCGGAAAGTCTGTTTGGACTAAGCTTCTCACCATTCAGCGTTTTTTGCGTGAGCCAAATGCAGACATTATTATGATTGACCCTGAAAGCGAATATCAAGAAATGGTATACGCCCTCAATGGCCAAAATATTGACCTCTCTGATACATCAGAGAATCACATCAATTTGATGGATATGAGTGAATATTATGGATCAGCAGATCCAAACAAAGCCTCCAATCCACTTCCTGCAAAGATTAACTTCTTAAATGGCGCAGTATCGGCCATGACAAGCTCGTTTAATGACTATCAGAAGGGCGCACTTGATAAGGCAGCTCAGAAGGTCTATGCAAAGTATCTTGAGTCTAAGGACGAGGAAGATCTACCAACTCTAACTGACCTCTACAACGCTTTGCGTGACACTAAGGGATCTTCTGAGGGTGATGCAAATGATCTTGCGGATCTTATTGAACGCTATACAACAGGATCGTTCTCTGTTTTCAACAATAAGACCAACGTCAATCTCAATAACCGCTTGGTAAACTTTGTTATTTCAGATCTATCTCCTGATCTGAAGCCGCTTGCCATGATGGTCATTATTGACTACGTTTGGAATAAGGTAATTGAAAATAGAAAGCATGGTAGAAGGACATATCTTGTCATTGACGAGATGCAGCTTATTATGATTCCTCAAATGCTTACTTGGTTAGATCAGTTCTTTAGCCGCGGCCGTAAGTGGGATTTCTACATTACTTGCATTACCCAGGATGTAACTCGTCTGAAGATGTTTAATGAGACTGAGTTTATGCAGCATAACACTATGCTTTCTGTTCTTATGAAGCAGGATGAAATTACTGCAACAGCTCTTCAGGATATGTATCGACTCTCTGCAATTCAGAAAAACATTCTTGTTCATGCACCAAAGGGCGAGGGTCTGTATGTTTTGCGCGGAAAAGTAATTCACTTTGACTTTATCCTGAACCCTGAGATTACTCCTCGTCTCTTTGAGATTATCTCAACTACTCCTGCGGATCGAAAGAGGAAAGAAGAAGAGGCAAAGAAGCTCCGTGCAGATGCAGAAGCAGCTATTAAAAAGCTTGAAGAGCAGCGTGAGCAAAAAGCACTTGAACCTCAAGTTGAGCCTGAAGCTGAAGTGATTTCAGATTCTCCATATGTTGAAGTAGTACCTGAGAAAGATGATGAAATTACAGAAATTCTTGCCGGGGGAGAAGAGGTTGCAGATTCTCCATATGCAGAGGTCAAAGAGCCTGTTTCTGATGTGGTTATCGAAGATGATACTCACGTTTTAGTAAATACTGACACTCTTGAACGCGCTGCAAATGCTTTTGTTGATGTAGTGCGTGAGGGTGCAATTTCTGAGAAGAAAGCATTTGCGTTCTTTGAAAAACAAAAAGCTATTGAAGAGGAAGCTCAAAAAGCTGCTCCTGAGCCAAAATTTGCGACAACGAAGGCTCAAGACTCTGCTGAGCAAATCGTCATTGTGCCAACAAGTGACGAGCTTGAGGGATAAGTATGCCTCGCTCTTCAAATAGAGCTGCTGGAAAACATCGTCTGAGCAAACCTCAGACATTGACTTCTTTTGAGCCTTCTCGTACTTCTGAGTTAAAAAACGCAAGAAATAGAGGTGCGAGAAGGTCTGCGGAGTCAAAGCGCGAAAAGCTTACTGCAAACAAGACAGTAAGCGGTAAACGCGAAAATTCCAGAAATGCTTCCACACCAAAAAACGTAGAAACAAAAAAGAAAGCTTTACTTAGTGCAAGAAAAAGCAGACAAATGCGTTATGCGCGTAGAGGCGCGTCTTTTGCTCTCGCTGCTGCCATGCGACCAAGTAAAGAAATTTCTGAGCAGAAAACAACCGAAGAACAACTTGAAGAAACAACAAAATCTTCTCAAGAAGTTGCTCGAAAGGCAGGGCAAAGACTAAGACAAAAATATCTTCTTGATCGCAACAAGAAAAAAGAAGAAGAAAAGCTTAAAAAAGCTTACGCAAAAGTGCGCTCAGAGCGTGCAAAACTTCTTAAAAAGCAGCGTCTCCGCCATATGAGGCGTGCTCAGAATAATTTAAGAAGAGGCGGTAGAGGGCTTGAAGCAACACTTAATCTAGTTGCTCAAACATTACACAAAACGCTTGTTTCACTTGTAAGCTTTGCTGCAAAGGCCGTTTCTGCACTTGCATCTTTTGTGGCCGTTGCTGGTCTACCGTTAGTGTTTATCGGTGCTTTGATTTTGCCACTTGCAATGATCATAGGAATGGTTGTCAGTTCTCAATCAAACACAACAGGAGCATCAAGGTTTGCTCAGATCGTGCATGAAGAATACCAAAGAATTGATGAATCTGGTTCACGTTATCAATCCTTTGCAGGATTTCAGGGTGATTGGTGCGCGATGTTTGTTGCATATAACGCAGACAAAGCAGGCCTAATTGCTCAAGGAGTCTATCCTGGCGGCGTGTATTATGTACCAACTATTCTTGAATGGTATAGAAACCATACCGAGGCTGGTGAAGTCCATGAAGGCTTTGATTATGATCCAAAGCCAGGAGATCTTGTTATGTACGATTGGGCTTCAAGTGACGCGTCAACCCCAGATCATATTGGCGTTGTAGTTGAGGTAGGAGAAAAAGACGGCCATAAATATTGGATAGCAGACCACGGTAATCCCGCTCAAGAAAAAGTTGTGTATAAAGATGACAGCGGTTCTTATAGGGCTTCTGCTAACCAATCAACCTATAACGGTATTAGGAACATTTACTTTGTTTCAATCAAAGGTGCAAACGGTGGAGGAAAGATTGACATTCCTTCTGAATACGGAAACGGTGGATATTCAATTACAGCGTATGACCGTTTTTATCCTATTTGGGCAAATGGAACAAGGCAAAGAATCGTTGCTGATATGTGGGCGGCGCATGGTAGAACGTGGTCTGACCATATCGCAACACTTAATGGCCGTTATTTAATCGCTTGTACAACAACTTTTGGCCAAGTTGGTGATATGGTTGATTTCTATTTGGATGACGGTACATTGATCCCTTGTATCATCGCGGATGCAAAAAATCCAAATGATCCAGGGTGCAACGAATATGGTCACTCTAATGGCCAAAATGTTATTGAGTTTGAAGTAGAGGACGCGCATTATCAGGCTTATGGCAATCCAGGTTCATCAAGATGGATGCCTGAATGGGCAGGTAAACGCGTTGCAAGCGCAACAAATAATGGATCTATCCTGTAAGAAGGAGTGAGATAAATGAAAGTATCATCAGATCACAATCCAGGAGCTATTAAGCTCTCAAACCTCAAGACTCAGCAGATTCTTGTTATCGTTGCTGCGGTAGTTTTGCTTATTGTAATCACAATTATTACCACGCTTATGTTTGCTCCAAAACCAAGCCCACAGCAACAAAATCAAACGAACGTGGCCACAAGCAATAACAATTCTGATCCAATCGCCGTTTATCCTAATATGCGCGACTACAGGGCAGAATCCATTGAGCGTTGGGGAGTGCCAAAAGAAAATGTAGAGAACTATGACAAGCTCGAAGTTTTCAATGATGCGGACAAAGAGAATATCCTTGTTGGTCTAGGCTACATTCTCACTACTTGGGCAAACCGTCAGGGTGATGGCCATGTTGACGTATCGCGTACTGATACACAAGTTGTTATCAAAAGTGCAGCAGCTTCTTCTGCTCAGGGTTCTTCCAGAAAAACGGTAGTTATTGAGATCCCATCAATTAAAAAGCGTATTACTATGTACCCACCAGCACAAGATCATGATCTTATGGGTGGCGCATGGGTATACAGCGGTAGCTGGGAAGATGCAAAAACTGATGAAGAGAAAAAGCAGGATCAGTATGCAAACGCTGATTTGCATTACATTTCAGTCGATGATATCTCAAAGCTTGAATCTATTTTCCCCGCTGATTTTGCCGATAACCTAGCAAGCCAATTTACTCAAAAGACTGGCGAAAAAGCAGGATATATTGAGACTACTCAGGCAGTTTATGGTGAGTGGAAAGTAAAAGCACAGGTAGTTACTTATAAAGAAGACGGAACAACCGTAGATCATGTTTATGAAGTAACTTACTATAAGGATATTACAGGTGGCCATACAAACCAGCCAACCTGGTGGTTTAAGCAAATTAACTAAGTTATGCAGCGTGAGCATAACATACAGGGGCTTCATAAACGACTTGTGCAAGCAGCGCGAGAAAGTGGATATATGTCTTCTCGTGCTGCTGCACGCGCCGCGGGTATAACTGAGTCTGCATGGAGCTTTTATGCCTCTGGTGCTCGGCAGCCAAGCTTAGAATCAATCGTAAAAATTGCTACTGCGTTTAGAGTTTCATCAGATTGGTTACTTGGAATCCAATCAGATAGAGAAAGACAAGAAAATGCCAAATCTCACACCTGAAGAACGACAGGCTATTAGAGAAAAAAAGTTGCAGGGTATTCCTATCGCCCATAAAAAAGAAGATGCACAAAGAACAGCATCTGAAAATACATATGATTCTCTAGCGAGTGGAAAATTCTTAAAGTTCAAAGATCCAGGACGAGATTTTCAAAAGAAACTTAGAGAAGAATCTTTGTGCAGGAAAGTTCTTCTCTCGCTTGCGTATAATCCTAGCCTTTCCTCACACTCACTTGAATCAAGACTCTCGTGGGATCAAAGTCAAGACGAGCTTCCTCCATTTGATCCAACGATTGATGACAATCTGAGAAAGCTCTATGCAGCGACTATTAAAGTTCAAGATCCAGAAACCTTTTCTCCGATTCTTGATTGGTTGTATTGTGTGCGCTATCGTCTTATGCCAGAGTCTGCAAGACTCCCTGAAATGAGGGATGAAAAAAATAAGACAATTCCAACTCAGCTCATAAATGAAACAAAAAAACTCTTGAGAATTGCAACAAGTGTTGACCCTGTACTTGAGAAGATCGAGGACTTACGTATTAAGCGCGAAGCTCAAGAAAAGCTTGAGCTTCAAACAACGCCTCACAAGCTATCATCTAAAGATGTTATTGCTCAGGTTTCTGATATTGCAAAAAAGAAACAAACAAGCCCTCGTCAAAGATATTAAAACTTTACAGTTGATACATTAAAAACAAAACGAAGCGCACCTGATACTATGTATTTAGTAACGGATGCGCTTCCATTTTCAGCATCGTGTACAGATCAATGCTGCATTTTTATGTGGTTGCGCTCAGAGAAAGGCGTATACCATGTCTGAAGATTTACAAAACGAAATTACCAATGATTACAACATTAAGGTTTATCTTGGAAGTCTTGATGGATCGCGCGGTGAATGGGTAACATTACCCCTCCCAGAAGACGAGCTTGATAAGGTATATGAAAGATGCGAAAGCATCGGCGGTGAAGCATTTATTCTTGATTCTTATCAAACACCGCTTACTGAAGCTGCAAACTATAAGATTGATCAGTACGACAACATCTATGATCTTAATATTCTTGCTCATATTGCGTCCTGTACCGACTATGATCCAGATGCAATCGAGGCTCTAGCTTCTTATAATTCGTTTAAGAACCCTATTGAAATCGCAAATGCTGTTTATCAATGTGACGAAATTCCATTTGAGCATTTTACTGATTATGATCCAGCTCTCTCACCTGAAGAAAACTTTGCTAATCAATATTTGGCAGAGGTCGGCACCTCAATCCCAGAAGAGATTGAGGGATATATTGATTTACAAAGCTATGGTAAAGATCTTGGCAACGACTATGTTCTAACAAGCTCAGGTGCGCTTGATCTAAGCTCACCATCACCAGATCTCAAACACTTCTCAAAAGAAGAGTTAAAAGAAGAGGTTTCTCAGTTTCTGTTTCCTGAAAAAGAGCAAACAGAGACTCAATCTACTAAAAGAGGTCGATAAAATATGGCTTACTACCATTGCGATATTGAAGAGCTTGCTAATACAGAAAGACCATTCTTGAGAATTGCCAAATATGATGATGACGATTCTCTTGCTATGGCATATGTACATTTATTTGATAACACGCCAGAAGAGCTGCAAGCAGCTTGCCGAGCAGCAGTCGATGTGGCCCTGCACGGTGATTTGACTTGTATTCCAACTAAATATGCTAATGAGCTTGGTATGTACCCTGATGAAGAAAACATTGAATCTGATGCATATAGTTTGGGCATTCCTTGTCGTGTTTGGACTTCTGATAGAGGGATTGATTTTGAGTTTCACGGAGATATCAATGAAGATAAAGTTTACGCAAAGATCGAGCTTGCTCTCTTGCGCGAACTTCTACCTTATGGAAAACAATCAGAATCTTTAATTGACGTGCGCGAGGGTGAGTTTGTGGTCGATACAAACTCACACAACCCTGAAGTTTCAAGCTCGTCTTCTGAAAGAAACTATCTGCTAAAAAATGAAACAGGTATGTACTTTGTAGAAATTTTCCCATCAGATCAGTTTGACGAAGAAGACGAAATCCCAGATGATGCGCTTCTTCTTACAGGCAATATTTATGATTTATCCGTTGACGAGTCCGGTTGTATTGACATGGACGAGGCTGACATAGACCAACCAGGAATGTTTTGGGGGTATAAAGACCCATCAGAATATATGGAAGACAACTTTGGAATTAAGTCTACCTATGCTGTATCTGAAATCATTGGCAATAATCTTTGGGTGTCCGTTTCTAATGATTTTGCAGAAGATCTAAAAAACGGAGAAGTAACTCCATGGAGACTTAGCAATATTATTGAAAAAGCATCCCTGATCGCTGAAGATTCTCCACATCAAACACAAGACATTGACTTCTATAAAGAAGTCTCACAAGCCAGGAGACTTTAATATGGCCACTCATTATGAGATACATGAATATAGGCTTAATCCAAAGAACAAAATCCACAGCTTGTGTTACGCAGACGGCCAACTTAATCGCGAATGGACTCTTGGGGAGCTTACATTTCTTCGAGAAGATTCAAGAAAGTGGCCGTACTGGAACGGAACAATAGAAAGTGTTTATGATGATTGGAATAGCTACAAATGGGAGATTGAAGACGCGTTGTGGAACAATCTTCTGGTTTCAAATAGTTTAGAGGAATATCTAAACTTTGGTCTATCTCTTCAACTTCTCGAAATAGATGATGATAGTCATCAATCAAAAGTTCTTGAACGCGAGGACTATACTTTTGATGATTTTGATAAACAAGATTTAAGACCAGAGCTTTATAGAGAAAACGATAAAGAGCAAGAGCCTTTTGTTATTTATAGACTATACGCTCAGGAGCTTGAAGCTGAACCATACGCAAGCAGGGTAAGCAGCCCAGGAAAATACTTGAATAGAAGATTTGATCCTAGTTCTTGGGAACACACTTATTTGGAAAGCTCAAGAGCATATTTTGTAGAGCACGCTTTTACAATGATTGATCCAAAAGATCTCTTCTATGACAGTATTCGTGGTGGATCACGAGAAGCAAACTTTATTAACAGAGGATTTGAAGTGGGAGTTATTTCTCATAATCAAGCTGATCTACTTGATGAAAAACGTGAATATAAAGAGTTCACTTACGATGATTGGCATAGATGCGAATACCCAGAAGAGTATTACAAAGCTTGGGATGAAAATGAACCACAAGCAATTTACTGTAAAGTTTACAGTTTGTTTGATCATAAATTTGAACCCTCGCCCATTATGCAAGGCAACGAACATCCTCACTCGACTTTTGAGAAATGGATCACATCACAAGCTGAGTTTAGAGGGTACGAATTAGACACCAAAAAAGCTGCTAAACGAATGGAAGAAGATGTAAACGACTTCTTCCATCCATTAGGTCTACATGTACATGGCGAAAATGTTTTTATGAATCAAAACGATGCGGAGAAGCCAAGTCTTAAAGAGGTTGTTTATAATACTGTGCCATTATGGGCGCAATTCTGGGAACGATTCTCCTTTGACTATACTCAAAGTCTAATGGAATCAATGTTGGAAAATAAACATCATGCAAGGTAAAATAAGCCCCTATTTATAGGGGCTTTTATCTGCTCATTTACTCTGTAAGGCTCTGAGAGCCGTTTTAAGACGATAAATAAAAATAATCGAATAAATACACAAGAAAATAAGTGTATTGTCTTTCAATTTTATTCTTTCACCATAGTATTCTTATACAATTCTGTTAAACTGGGAAAAAATAAGTACAATAATTGTCCTAGGGAAGACAGAATGATAAAACAAGTTCATGTAAATCTTGATGACGAGGTTTATAATGCGATCAATACTTTCTCTGAGCAAAATAAGCAAACAATCACGACCTCTATATCACAAGCAATAATAAGTCTTACCAAAAAGCAAACTTCAGAAATAAATGATTATACGTTTATTGATCTATTTGCTGGTATAGGCGGAATGAGAATTGCGTTTGAAAAAAACAAAGCACAATGTGTCTACTCAAATGAATGGAACAAATACAGTCAAAAAACATACTTTGCAAATTTTGGGGAACTTCCTGATAACGATATAACTCAAATTGACGAGCAAACAATTCCTGATCACGATATTTTGGTGGCTGGTTTCCCTTGCCAACCGTTTTCAATAGCTGGCGTTTCAAAGAAAAATAGCATGGGGAGAGATACTGGTTTTAGGGATAAAACACAAGGTACTTTATTCTTTGACATTTGCAGGATATTAAACGCAAAACGTCCTAAAGCATTTATGCTTGAGAACGTCAAAAATCTACTTAGTCACGATAAAGGAAATACTTTTAAGATTATTCAGGAAGCTCTCTCTTCATTAAATTACAAGCTCTTTTATAAAGTATTAGACGGTCAAAAATACGTACCGCAACATCGTGAGAGAATTATTCTGATTGGTTTTGACTGTAATAGGTACGGAGATAACATTTCATTTGATTTTGATCTTCCTGAGATCAAGAATAAACCCGTCTTATCAAATATATTAGAAACTAATGTTTCTGAAAAATATACCTTGTCAGACAAATTATGGGGCTTTCTACAGGCTTATGCAGAAAAACATAGGCTTGCAGGAAATGGATTTGGTTATAGCATAGCAAATCAGAACGGAGTTACCCGAACACTAAGCGCACGCTACTACAAAGACGGATCAGAAATTCTTCTTGAACAAAAAGGCAAAAATCCAAGAAGACTCACACCGAGAGAATGTGCTAGATTACAAGGATTTCCCGAGTCTTTCAAAATTGTTGTTTCTGATACGCAAGCTTATAAACAGTTTGGCAATTCAGTCGTAGTACCTCTTATGGAAAACGTTGCTAAATTACTTATAAAAAAACTTCAGGAGCTTGATAATATAGACAAAAGCTAAAGGAGACTCTATGGAGACAATATGAGTATTGAGCCTAAAGTTGATAGAGCAATTAACGAAGCACTAAAAAGCAAAGAGTTCTTTTGTAAATTCCTTACGGCTAATGACTCAGGAGCTTCAGGCGGTCATCAATCAGGCATTTTAATTTCAAGCACTTTATACGATTATTTTTTTAAGAATGACAAAATAAGAAGCAACTCACCAAAAAAGCTTTGTGTCCAAGTATCATGGGGTAATAGCATAAAAACTGATAGTGCAATAACTTGGTATTCAAGTAAAAAAGAGCTGCGTCTTACAAGATTTGGAAGAGGTTTCGATCTAATCAATCCAAAAGAAACTGGTTCACTCTTTGTTTTAATCAGACGATTAGAAAATGAATATCAAGCATATATACTCCAAGTAGATGACGAAATTCAGAAATTTTTAGATTCTTTTGGTCTTACTCCTATTGAAACAAATAGGCTAATCAGACCAGATAAAGTCTCTGACTTTCAGGATGAAATTAACAGCTATATTAAAAGTTGTGGCCATGATTTCCCTACTACATCTGCAATCTCCGTTAAAGCAAAAGAAATGCTTATTGAGCATGACCAAAAGAAGTTCAACACCCTAAAAGATCCTGATCAAGCACTTATCCAATGGAATGACATTGAATATGATATTTTCAAAAAATTGGAAGAGTCAATCTATGGCCAAGAAATCTTCCACGGATTTTCCGACATCGAGGAATTTATAAAAGCTGCAAATAGCATACTAAACAGAAGAAAAAGCCGAGCAGGAAAAGGGCTAGAAAATCACTTGGCCAGTATATTTGATGACAATGAAATAAGATATACCGCTCAAGGTATAACAGAGGGAAACAAGCGTCCAGACTTTGTATTCCCAAGTATTGAGGCCTACCACGATATAAATTTTCTAATAGAGAATTTATGCTCACTTGCTGCAAAAACTACTTGCAAAGATCGTTGGAGACAAATCCTCAACGAGGGAGATAGATTCAGAGATCAAAATAAATACTTATGCACCCTTCAAAGGGGAATCTCTGAACAACAACTGAATGAAATGGAAAAAGAAAAGGTCGTACTTGTTGTACCTAAAGTTTATATTAAGGAATACCCACAGAAAAAGCGATCAGATATCATGACTATCTCTGAGTTTATTAAGTACGTAAAATCAAAACAAGAAGATTTATAAGTGCTTAGTCATTAAGCAGATTGTTAAGTTCCATTTGCCCAAAATCTCCTGAGAGGCTCAACGTACAATTACAAGCTTCAGCAATCTTAATAAAGGTTGCAAGGTTTGGAGAAGAGTTCTGACTAATAAGAGCAGAAACATATCCTTGTGTCTTACCTAGCTCAAGACTAACCTCGCGATAACTCTTATTACTGTTATTCAACATCATTTTTATAAGTTCACTATTATTCATGTAACCCCTTTTCGCTTATAAATCGAGTATACACAAACCGACAATAATTATTGTGTAGAACCAATGAATATTGTATATACAGTAATTATTGTAGTAATATATATTGCAAGGATGCTTCCACCTACCCTTATGAATAGGAGATTCAAATGAAAAAAGTTGTATTTCCTCGGTACTTTGAACGCGGTAATTCAATCAAAGCTAGTATTACCTGTAGCGATGATCCTGAATACCCGTATCTTTTGACTATTCACCTTTGCCGTCTAGCAGTAAAAAGAACATCTCAACACAAGACATATTTCTCTGCAATCGAGACGTTAAAATCCTATTGTGGGAAGAATATTCGTGAAGTAAGTAGAAATGAGGCTCTTGCATAATGCTACCACCAGTTGCTCCATATAAGAGATTCAACCCTGTAAAGCTCATACCAATAGCTATTGCTATTTCAAGTTTAGTTGCAGTTGCTATCGGAGCTTGGATCATTGCCCCAGACTTTATAGCTCAAGCAAGCTACAAGGGGCTTACTTCTGATCTTCATATCAGCTCAAACAACAACCAGGGCAGCAGCTCTTCTAGTGAATCTGGACAAGAAGACTCAATCAACTGGCAAGCAGCCAATGAAAAGATTCCTGCTGCCTCAGCTTGGCTTACAGTAGACGGAACTTCAGTTGATCTTCCTGTTGCTCAAGCCTCACAAGACAACCCTGATTTTTACCTATCTCACGATATTTGGGGGAACTACTCACAATCAGGAGCTCTTTTTTTGGACGAGTTCTGCACACCTCAAGGATCTTCTCTTATTGTTTATGGCCATAAAATGAACTATGCAAATTCTATGTTCCATGATCTAGGAGATAAAGCAGATCAAGATGCTTTTAATGACCTTGGAGAAGCGCGATGGTATGTAGAAGGATATAAAACAGCTCACTTTGTACCTGTTGCAGCAACAAGAGTAAATGCCTATGAATCAGACCTCAGAAACGTTCCTCATATGAACGACAAAGACCGTTCTGATTGGGTAAGAAACGTGTTTTTGCCTCAAGCAACTGCTCGGAGTAACTACGATGCATCAACAATCTCGCCTAATACAAGGATTCTCTTCCTGGTCACGTGCTCTGGTTATGCACGTTATGGCCAAGACGCGCGAACCGTCATTATGTATGTAGAAAAGCTTTAAGGAATTTGTTATGAAGATCTGGCGAAACATCTACGATAAAGATCATGTTCTTAGATGCAAAATGTATTTAGAAGACTATCTAGTACCTTATAGCTATGAAGAAATTGCACCTTACCTTGAGATACTTGATCCATCAATCTACATAACAGTTGAAGCATTAGACCAGAACCCTTTTGTTATGATCGGGCAAAAAGAAAGTGGCCATGACGAGGATTCTAAAGATGAAGATATTGATCAGGAAGAACTCAATAAGATCAAAAAAGGCATCTTCAGGTTTCTCATTGGCAGGGGTATCCCCATTCTTGTCATTACTCTTTTATCTTCAGGAGTAATACATCAAGGAGCTGGCCATATTCTCGGAATTTCAAATCTTGTAATTGTAATGATTATCTGGTTCTTTATGATTCCAAAGATTCTAAAGTCCTTAAAATAACTCTTGAGAAAGCAAGGCTTATAGAAGCCATAAATAGAAAGAAGTAACCATGACTACAGAAAAGCAAACACCAACGACAGACAAGCAAGAAACAGAAACTACTGAAACTAAAAGTAAGCATTTTCCTAAGAAAGCCCTCGGAATGAGCCTTGCCTCTGTAGCGGTAGCAGCAGCACTTGGATTTGGTGTGGCATATGCCAACGGTGTATTTACACCTAAAGCAGCTCAAACTCCTCCTGCTGTGGCCACTCAAGAAGCTTCAAAGGAAGATAAGGTTGAGCTAAGCCAAGAATCGGTAGCTGAGGCTACAAGTGAGCTATCCTACGGCGGTAAGGATGTTTCTGTTACAAACCCTGTAAGTGTTTCTATTAAAGACGGTCATGTAATGGTAGTAGAAACCACTTCAGACACCGCAGCAAACAATGTCTGGTTTGCGCCTCGCCGTGCTGCTGCCCTCGCAGCTCGTATTGCTGAGACTACTGTTAAGGGATCAGGCGAGGACAAGCCAGTTGATGTAGTTGATGTTACTTATGTAATTGCTGATACCAACTCACAGGTACAAATCGCTGTAGTAGATACTCCAAAAGCTGAGGCTGTAGAAGAAGCGGGAAAACAGACTCCCCTTCCTGAAAAAAATGATCAAGAAGCTGATACAAAGCCAGCAGAAGAGAAGAAAGATGATAGTAAGGACGCATCTTCCGAGACTAAAAGTGATGATTCTACCAAAGAGGATAAGCCAGCTCCTGTAGTTGAGACTACAACGGACAAGGTTCTTAACAACTCAGACGGCTTTGTAATGAGTGAAGACACACACGCAGGACTTTCTGAAGAGGAAAAGGGAAATGTAGGAACGTCAGGTGGCGTTAAGGTCACAGACCCAGAAGGAACTGATATTGTGCCTGCTGCACCAGCTCCAAAGCCAGAAGATGCAACTGAGCCAGAAAAGCCAGCTACTTCTGAGACAACAGAAGCTCCTAGCTCCCCAAGCTCGTCTTCATCTTCTAGTTCTTCAAGCTCTTCTAACTCTTCTTCTGCCCCATCCCGTGAGCGTAAGCCTATCTATCGCACAGAGCAAGTTTGGGTAGTTGATCAAGAAGCTTGGACTGAGTACGTGACCGATTATTCTGAATATGTCTTTACAGATGGTACTCGTTTTCAAGATGGTGCAGCAGCTTGGCAATATCAGAAAAAGACAAAACTTTCTTACTCTGTAGTTCCTCATACAAAAGCCGTTTATCATGAAGAAGTTGGCCATTGGGAGTCACATCAAGTCTTTGACCACTATGAATAGGAAGTGCGCAACTTCTGTGTACTTGTTTTTGCAGGTAAAACACATATGCTTAAAGAGTAGAAGATAGCGTCTTGTTATGTCAGCTTCCACTTTATAAAAAGATGTATGTTCTACATACGAGAAGGCCGCTTACTGTGGCCTTCTTTTTTGCGCAAAATGTGTGGAAATTGACCAAGAGAACTTGTGTCTGAATAAGTAAAAAGTCCAGCGTAGGATATACTTTCTAAGGAAGTTGTAAGGATTCGCCTGCTTCCACGCAGCTAGGCGATGCAGACCTCAAAGGGGGAAATATGTACAACAATACGCGTGGTATGAAAACTGTCAAAAAGGAATTTGGAGGCATCTTTGTTGCGATGCTTCTCGTTCTCTCACAGTTCCTCTCGCTTTTCACGGTAGGAATAAAAACTGCTAACGCAGCAGATCTACCTGATGTTGGCGGTCGTATGACAGTTTCATCCGACACAAAATATAATGGTTCAAGAATGACCCTTTGGGTAGCGCAAGACGGTGTTACACCGCTTTTTTGTGTTGACTCGTCAAACCATGACCACCAAACAGCGGGTGGTGGCGGTAATGTTGCAACACTCGATACCCTTCAGACAATCGACAATCACACCTACTCTGCAACTGATCGCCTGATGATTGATTACATTGTCTATTACGCAACCATTGGTGTTTCTGAAGGTAAAACCTATTATGGTGTAAGCGGAAAAGACCTTCAGGCTGCTGCTCAGTTTGCTATTTGGGGAGTACGTAAGGGCAACATGATCGATGATGGAGGTTTCCGCCTTCCTTTCTATGAAATTGGCTCAACTGCTGCTGCATCACAGGCAGCAAAGAGCTTCTTTAATGATGCTCAAGCATATGCACAAAATCCTGCATCTGATCCAAACGTTATCCAGGGTGGCGCAGTTGCTTTTATCCCAGATGGTAACAAACAGGTAATGAGCTTCTTTGGCGTTCGACCTGGTTCAGTCAAGCTTATTAAAACTTCAGCTAACCCTACCATCACCGATGGAAATAACTCTTGTTATAACCTCGATGGTGCAGTTTATGAGGTTTATAGCGATTCTGCTGCAACAAATAAAGTTGCAACAATTACTACAGGATCTGATGGCACAGGTGTTGCAGACGGTATTAAGGCCGGCACATATTATGTTAAGGAGACAAAAGCTCCAAAGGGATATGCTCTTGACACTACGGTTTACACCGTCACAGTAAAGCCTGGTAAAACTACTGAGCTTGCTGTTAAAGATGTTCCTCAGAATGACCCAACTCTTATGGGTGTAGTTAAAGTTGATGCAGAGACAGGCAAAGCCTCTCCTCTCGGAGCTGGTACTCTCGCAGGAGCAGAATTTACTATTTCCTATTACAACGGCTTCTACACCAAAGACAATCTTCCTTCAACCCCTACACGTTCTTGGGTTGTTAAAACGGACGCAGATGGCCAGTCAGGTCTTCTTGCAGCTTCACTTGATCCAGAATCCTATCTTGTATCAGGTGACGAATTTTATAAAGATTCTTTTGGTAAAGCGACTCTTCCACTCGGTACTGTCGTAGTACAAGAGACAAAAGCTCCACAGGGTTATCTTCTGCCTCAAAACAATGAGCCAAACATCCAGCAGATTACTAGCAACGGATCTCTTGAGGCAGTAGAGAATAATCTCAAGACTCAGCAGCCTGAGCAAATTATGCGCGGCAACGTAAAATGGATTAAAGCTATTGAAGCAACTCAGACACGTGTTTCTAAGGCTCTCTTTAAGGTGACCTCTAAGACTACTGGTGAAACTCACTATGTTGTAACTGACGTAAATGGCACTTTTGATTCTTCAGCGGTTGCTCATTCTGCAAACACAAATGCTAATGATGCTGCTGTTTCAGCAGATGGTACTGTAGATGAATCAAAGCTTAATCCTGATGCGGGTCTTTGGTTCTCTGGTTCTACTAAAGAGCAGACAACTGTAAATGATGATAAGGGTGCTCTTCCATATGATACGTATGAGGTAACTGAGATCATTACCTCTGCAACTGAGGGTACAAAGCCCGTCACATTTACTGTTACTGTTTCTCGAGATGGTAATACCGTTGATATGGGAACGATTGATGATCAGCCTGTTGAGAAGCCAAGTATCGAAACTGAGTTTACCGACACAAGCGGTTCTCATGAAATTAGCCCTGAGACTGAGGTTAAGCTGCACGATACTGTTTCTTATACCAACCTCACTCCTGGCACAGAGTACAAGGTAACGATGACAATTCATGTCAAGGGTACAGACGGCAAAGACGAGGGTGAACTAAAGGATAAAGACGGTAATCCCGTCTCTGTGACTGTTACTTTCACCCCTGATTCTGCAAATGGCTCTATTGAGGTTCCTTATACTATTGATGCTACAAAGCTTGAGGGTAAAGATATCGTAGCTTTTGAGTCTCTTACTAAAGATGGAAAAGAGATTGCAGCTCACGCTGATATCAAGGACAATCATCAGACGGTTCACGTCAAGTCTACTCCAAAGTCCTCTATTCCTAAGACTGGCCAAGATCTCTTTGGTGGCCTTCTGATTTCTGGCGGTTTGATTGGTCTTCTCGGTGCTGCTGCTTTTGTTTTCTTTAAGCAGCGCGCTGTAAACCCATTCAATATGCGCCCAACAGGAAGACTCTAAGAGTCTAATTTAACTAAAATACCCCCTACATAACGTAGGGGGTATTTTTTTCATGACTAGTAACTCATTTGGAAAAAGAACACATCTTAAAACGCCTTAGAACGTCTCATTTACCAGCTATTCCTCATAAGCTACAAATCCCTCTTCTTCATCATCTTGATCTGCTTTATCAAGCAATTCAGGCTCAATAAGGCCACATTTATTTGTCGCTCGTGGATCTCGTACTAAAACAGTACGGCCACGCACAACTATTTCAGTTGCGCGACAAAGGTCATCATAAGCGACTACGCAAGTACGCTTTTGTAAAACACGCAAAGCATTAACAGGCTTGCCATCTTCATCCAGATCATCAAGCTCTTCTTCATCTACTTCTTCCTCAAGATCATCAAGAGAATCATCAAATTTCTTGTTAGGCTCATTAAGCAAAGTGAAACACCTTTGCCAAAAAATGCCTGTATCAGGATCTGAGTAATCAATAGAGTTCTCGTCTAAAACGATATTATCCTGAAAACTTAATTCTGGTGCGCCAATAGTAGTGCATCCGCCGTCAAACCAAACTACAAGCTCCTGTGCGTTCATTAGTGTCTCCTTTGTTGTTTGTTATTGATATCTCTTAACATTTCTTGGCGTTCAGCCTCAAGAGATGTAAGCTCTGTGCTACTTGTCCTGCCACTCATGTATTTGCTCTTTGTCTCCTTAATTCTTCTCGAAAGCTCACGCGCTCTTGCTGCTTCCTCAGCAGCTTTTTGTACTCTATTAGTCGCGTAATATGCAAACCATTCTTGTTTGCTGAGTGTCTTATCTTTTCCTGCATGGCCACTCATTATCTGAGGCGTTTCTTTACCAATAGTTGCTCTATTCTGTGGCAATCCATAAGAAAGATAATCAAAGAACTTGTCTGCACTCTTGAGGATCTTACTAACAGAAACAACCTTAGAATGGTCAGCTTCAACCGATTTAAGATCAGCCCTTAAATCTTTAATAAGATGATCAAGTAAATCTTTTCTTGATGATACATTTTCAGGGTTAGGCACAGATAGTCCGCTCTTAGCAAAAGAACTATCAAGTTTCTCTGAAACGGCCTTCAAATTCTCTTGAATATCTTTGATTTCAAAACGAGCTTTAGGGTTTAAGAAAGATTTACCATCTGCTTGTTCCTGAAGAGAAGAAAGACGATTTTTAAGAAGGATCTCTAGTTGAGCTTCTGAGAATAGTTGTTCAGCCTGGCTCAAACCTACCCTCAAATTATCTACTTGAGATTTAGTAGCAGAAGAAATTTTATCTACTTCTGAAAGTCTTGCTTTGAGATCTGCTCTATTTGTAATACCAAAGCTCTTCAATACTGACAAAAGCTCTAAAGTTTTCTGAGTCGCATTTTTCTTGTAAGACAAAGAGATCATACGATCGCCAAACTTTTCAGGTTTATTAAGATTCAAATCAAGCTCTCGGCTCTTAATATCAAAGTATAGGTCTTGATCAATCTCACCCAAAACCTGTCTTCCAGGTTTAAGCTTCCTAAAATCAAAACTCATTCTTCTGCACAAAGCAGTTTCAGTATAATTGCCACCTAATCTTTTACCACGAATCTTATACTTTGTTCCATTGCTCTGAGGATGCCAAAATACAAGTCCTTCTCCCCTACTTTTTCTCTCCCTAGTAACTCGTATACCATTTCTATTGAGCCTATCCATAAAATCAGACCAGCTATGAGATTCATTAGCAGCAAGATCCACCTGATTTCTAATATCTTCAACCCAAGATCTTGCTCCACGCTTCTTCATTTGCTTAATAGCAAAATCACGGCGTTGAGATTGTGATTCCCACCGTTCGTTTCTTAGGTGCTCAAATACTGTCTCAGTTGTACCAAGACCATGCGCTTTACATATTTCGTTCTTGATCTCGCTAATGTAATTCCACTCAGAAGGAGAAATATGTACTTTCAAGCCAGTTTCAGGATGCACGGCATTTACAACAACGTGGGCATGAACAATCGCTCGATTATTATCGTTATGAACCGCAACAATCCATTGTGAGCCTGGAATAGATCTCTCGATCCATTCAGAAGCCATATCCCTACACTCTTCTGGTGAAATTTTATCTTCTGGATCGGGTGAAAAAATCAAGTGGTAATACTGTCGGCCTTCGTCTTTTCCCCAAGACTGCCTAACCGCCTCGAAGCTCTTTGCCCATTCCCCTGGATCATCACTTACAACATGATCTGAATGAGCATAAGCAACTACTCTTGACTGCTCTGCTTTATGGCCATGCTCAAGATAAACCTCAAGATCTCTATCAGATGTTTTACCGCTAACCAAGTACATCTCAAGACGATCAGATGACCTTCTGGACGTTGGCACTCTTTTTGTCGCTTTAATGATGGCCATAACCGCACTCACAAATCATGTTATCCAAACGATCCCAAACACTTACAAGAGTTAGTTTCAACCAAGAGACTTTTGCCAATACTTCAAGAATATCTTGCGAAGAATTGTCTTCTCTCTTGTGACTAAGATTCTCAGAAATCTTATTTGCTGCTTTCGCAATCTGATTAAGATTAGTTCCCTCTTTTACAAGTTCTGCTCTAAGTTCTCTCAGTTCTTTTCTTGGGGGAAAACTCTTCACTTTTCCATTTCTTACACACGCCCACATTACATATTCAGATAAGGTTGCACATCCAGATTCTTCTTTTGCTGCTAAGAGCTTTTCATAATCTTCAGATGAAAGACGAACGTTAAACCTAGCGGTTTTTACACGTTTTATTTTCTGTGACACTTTTCTTATCTTTCTTTTCGATAGTGTTTTCTTTGCTTCGCAAAGCCAGGTTAAAGGGCAGAGCCCTTGTATTTGTAGGTACACTTGAAAAGTGGACATACAAATGCGTTGCTTGCAGTTCAGCTTCGCTGAACTCATATTAGCATAGATGCGCTAAAGCGCATAGCTAATATAGGTGTTAGCGAAAAGCAAAGCTTTTCGCATAAAGTCGGCTTTGCCGACTGTCAAGGAGGGGTAAAGAGTTTTCAACGCGACCAGCAGACGCAGAAAAAACGATCTATTTTGATGCGGATGTTGGTGTGTTGGAAACTCGGTTTTGAAACCCCTCCGTCCGTTCTTGTGAGGGAAACGAACCGCAAGGTATTCAAGGGGCAAGGATGGGGGTTTCACCCCCATATCCCCCATTTCAAAAACGCGCGTAAGCGCGATCAAATATTTACGCCGTTTGGCGGTATGGGTAGCCCATGCCAAACGGCGGGGCGCAAATACGAAGCGGGAGGGCTAGGCTGCTGAGTATTTGCGCCGCGGCTAAAAAAAATATGGAGAGCAAAATTTTGCTCTCCATAATATAAACATATAAGCTAAGTTTATAAGTCAATACGGAATTTCTCTTCAAGATTGACAAGATGGCGTAAGCCAGCTGTACTACTATCAAAATATTTAATTGCGATTAAATCAAATCGGCAATAATCAATATCTTCATGTTCTTTAAGAAACCTATTAAGGTAGTCTTTGGCTTGTTGAATTGCATTAGCGTCTGTCTCAAATTCGGGCAATGATTCATCATCAATTTTTGTATTACAAGTAAACTTGATAATAACGGGTGTGTTACAATCAGACGCATAAATAAACGTTGTGTTATCAAAGTCAAAAGTATCTTCAACTTTATAACCACGCTTAATCAGATAATGCTGCGCGATTGCAATTCCTTTCTCTTTAATTTCATCTTCGGTCATGTTGAAGATACTTTTGTTTTTCTCGGACATAATAAAACCTTTCGTTTATGGAGATGCCCTTTACACCTCACGCCCATAGCATTAGCAAATCCTGAGCTTTTATGACAAAGCGATCTTGCGAGGTCGGTACGGGCTTTGTCATAAAAGCCAGGATGTTCGCCTGAAGGGGTCAGAGCGATGCTATGCTTATGGGCGTGAGGTGATAGAAAATTATAGAATTATAAGATTATGAACTTATAAAGTTATACCAGTAGGCCAGAGCTTTAGTTTTTTCAACGCGATCTATGTGTTGGAAAAGCTAAAGCTATTTCAAGAGTTTTCAACGGCGAGAAAACGTTTGAGTCTCAACCACAACTCAAACGTTCGAGATGTTGGAAACTCTTGAAATCGAAGCTCATAGTTTTCAATGCTCTTGCGCGTAGAGTCCTACACCAAACTCGTAGCGCAAGTAAGTGTTGAAAACTATGAGCGCCTTAAAATTCTAAGAGTAAGCCCCTCTTGTGAGGGGCTGTCGGTTTAACTAAGCAAGCCTGAAATATTGACCACGCCAATTTGTAAAAGCGAGTTCCCATTTTGCGTCTCTAGGCTTACCAAAACCGCGTGACGGGCTGTACTCGTACCATACTTCCACACCCGCAGCGTTGCGAACATCTGCCATTGAATGGTTGCCCTTGATGTCGAAATTACAAACCTCAATACCATCTGCTGTAAAAGCTGTGTAACCATTGCGAGTGATTGCAAAGTAAACTGCGTTCTCGATTTTCTCGCCACTGTTTATGATTACGTTCTTCATTATGTTCCCCTTCTCTGGGATGAGGATTGACCTTCTGTCTTCCTCTCTATAAGTAATAGTATAGTCATGTTTGGTGACATTGTAAAGAGAAAACAGCCTATTTGTTAAAAATAGGCTGTTTATCTACACAAGATATAAACATATAAGCTAAGTCTATAACCATTCCATCTGAATACCTAAATCACAGTCAATCTCGCCCTTTTTTAGCATCTTAGGAACTGTGTTTTCTGAAGCTTCAATCCACTCAATATTAAATCCTTGCTCCATCAAAATATAGGCGATGATTCTGTTGTTTGCATTAGCTTGTCTCCAATCTCCACCGTCTTCAATGCAATGATATTGATCATATTCATCTTGATTCATCCAATAAATTAGCTGAATATTATTTGGATATCCGAACTTTTCAATGGCCTCATCAATATGTGATAAAGAATCTTCTACAACCAACATTTGAAGATTAACAGCTTTATCTAAGATCTCCCAAGCAGCTTCTGGAGCGTGGTAATTTTCGCTTTTAACATCTTCCCATCTTTTAACTGAACGCTCAGAAACCCCCATTTTCCGTGCGAGATCAATTTGTCGGTAACCTACTTGCTCCCTTAAAAACTTAAACTCTCGTTTACTTCTCATAAACCTATCTCCCAATCTCTACTAGTAAGCCCCTCTCGCGAGGGGCTGTTGATTATTTCTCAACCAAAACGATACTATCTTTACCGAGCAAATGCTGGTTTCTGTTCTTTAACCCCTCTTGAAATACCTTATCGTCTCTAAAACTAAGAAACAACTCATTTAACGCGCAATCTTCTTCCTTTAGGACGCGTGCTTGCACATAGTTGCCGCCCATTTTTAGAACCATACAATGCGGGAGTTTATGGCCTTTTCTGCCACTGCGTTCGCTGAAATCAACGAAACCGCGCTCGCGTAAATACTCAACTGCTTTATGCTTTGTTGCAAAATCATTCCTACTTACAACGTAGAAATTGCGGATACCGATATAATCTCCAAAGCGTCTATAGTCAGCACGACGATAACGAATTAAATACATGTCTACCTCCTACTAATTCTTTTTGATATATGCGTAAAAGCCGTGACCGTCTCGCAATGTTAGCCAGCTAGGCAATTTATCAGCTTTGAAAAATGGTGTAAATTGTGGCATTTCGAAAACACCAACAAAGCCTATAGAACGAAGGTAAGCGATCGCCTCACGCTTTGTCTTGAACTTCTTAGATGACTGCTTACGGTTGTTCTCGTGCTTTAACTGATTAAACTTCTCAAAGGTGACTGACCACTTCATTTTGTTCCCCTTTCTTGGGCTGAGGCCTGACCTTTTGTCTTCCTCTCTATGAGTAATAGTATAGTCATGTTTGGTGACATTGTAAAGAGAAAACAGCCTATTTGTTAAAAATAGGCTGTTTATCTA
>CAUTMX010000018.1:0-30988 GCA_963539685.1 uncultured Atopobiaceae bacterium
TATGGAATCGAATAAGCTTTTTGCGGAAACACCACCATTTAAATTATTTTTACGAGCAGCCCTTCCGGGCGCTATTGCTATGCTTGCGTCGATGCTCTACGACACTGCAGATGGAATCCTTGTTGGACGCTATCTGGGTCAAGAGTCCTTTGGCGCAGTAACCATTGCCATCCCCCTGGTTATTCTCTGCTTTGCCGTTGCCGATCTTATTGGCGTTGGAGCCTCTGCGGTCATTGCGGTTGAGCACGGCAAGAAGAACCACCAAACAGCTAATAATATCTTCACTATCGCGTTTATCATGCTTATTACCACTGGCGTTATCAGTGGCATTTTCTTCTTCTTTTGTGCACCAAACGTTCTGGCACTTATGGGCGCTCAAGGAAAGATTGCCGAGCAAGGAGTCATCTACCTGCGTGTATGGACGCTGTTCTTGCCGGTTATGTGCATCTCCTACGCCGTTGATAACTTCCTTAAGATTTGTGGAAAAATTAGGCGTTCTACCAGCATTGCCTTTATTTCCGCAATTCTGGGAACCGTGCTTGAGTACTACTTTCTAGGTGTTTTAGGACTTTCCGTTGAATACGCAGCGCTGGGATACTGCATCTCTATTACATTCTCATCACTCTATGGCGTCTGGCCGTTTATTGGCAACAAGCAGATTCTCAAATTTGTAAAGCCGCGTTTTAACTGGACGCACATAAGAGAGATTTTTGTAAATGGCTTCCCCATCTTCATGCAGAATATCTCAAGCAGGATTTATTCCCTGTTAATGAACGCTGCCCTCCTGAGCCTTGGTGGAGATATTGCCATTGCTTCTTATGGCGTGCTTCTCTATTCTGGTGGCCTCATCCAACCGCTTATTTATGGACAGGCCGACGCCATGCAACCAGCTATTGGCTATAACTGGGGTGCAAAGAAAAAAGATCGAGTACTTGCTATCGAGAAGTACATCTTCTCTACAGGTATTATCATTGGCATCTTTGCGTTCTGCGTCTCGTTCTTCTTCTCGGAGTTCTTAGTCAAGCTCTACCTGCCCGAAGGAACGCAAGATCTGCTCAACATGGCTATTCCCGCCATGCGCATTCATGCATTTGTCTTCATTTTTAGCTGGATTACTATGTGTACAGAAAGTCTTGCTATTGCCCTCAAGCAGACAAAGATTTCTAATCTTTTAAGCGTCTTTATGGCACTCATCTTCCCTATCAGCTCACTGCTGATACTGAAGCCATTTGGTCTGGACGCACTTTGGTACGTGTCAGTTGTGTCCAATATACTCTCAGCACTGCTCTCTGTTGGCTGCCTCGTCCACATCTATCGCAAGCACTTTAGGGGTGTAGGCGCTGATGACGCAGACAATGCATCTGAGCTTCAGAATGAGAATGCCCAGCTCACCGAGGCGGAGCTTGCAGAGGCAGAGCTCGCAGCTTCCGAACTCTCTAGCCCAGAAGACCACCTGGACGGCGAGTCCATCTCCCGGGCTCAATAGCCCGCGCGCTCCCAGCTCCGTACAACAACGCACTCCTCACAAAAACATGGCGAGAAGATCTTCTGATTCCAAGATCTTCTCGCCATAAACATAAGCGGTTATAGAACGTCTACCTACAGCGCAGCAAGTGCCTGCTCGACGTCGTTGATAAGGTCTTCGGTGCCCTCAATACCGCAGCTCAGGCGTACGGTACCTGGGGTAATGCCTGCTGCTACAAGCTCCTCGTCAGTAAGCTGGCGATGCGTTGAAGAAGCTGGGTGCAAACAGCAAGAACGAGCGTCTGCAACGTGTGTAGCAATGGAGAATACCTTAAGGTTACCCAAGAACTTCTCGGCAGCCTCGCGACCGCCTGCAACGTCAACAGTGATAACGCCGCAGGAACCATTTGGAAGGTACTTCTGAGCAAGCTCGTAGTACTTATCTCCTGGAAGGCCAGGGTAGCTTACGTGCGCAACCTTAGGGTTGTTAACAAGCGCCTCGGCAACTGCCTGGCCATTCTTGCAATGCTGAGCCATACGAACATGCAGGGACTCAAGGCCAAGGTTAAGATAGAAAGCGCTCTGTGGCGACTGGATAGAACCAAAGTCACGCATAAGCTGAACGGTTGCCTTAGTAATAAAAGCGCCGCCGTTACCAAAGGTATCTGCATACACAAGGTTGTGATAGGAAGGGTCAGGCTGTGTCAGGCCTGGGAACTTATCTGCGTGAGCAGCCCAGTCAAAGTTGCCACCGTCAACAATAGCGCCGCCAACAGCAGAGCCGTGACCATCCATATACTTAGTAGTGGAATGGGTCACAATATCTGCTCCCCACTCAAGAGGACGGCAGTTCACAGGCGTGGCAAACGTATTGTCAACAATCAGTGGCACGCCATGGTCATGAGCAGCCTTTGCCCAACGCTCAATATCAAGGACGACCAGCGCAGGGTTTGCAACAGTCTCGCCAAAGACGCACTTTGTATTTGGCCTGAATGCTGCGTTAATCTCCTCGTCAGTTGCATCTGGCGAGATAAACGTGCACTCCACGCCCATCTTCTTAAGGGTGATAGCAAACAGGTTAAAAGTGCCGCCATAAATGGTGGAAAGCGCAATAAAGTGATCTCCGGCCTCAGCAATGTTAAAGACGGCAAAGAAGTTTGCTGCCTGACCAGAAGAAGTCAGCATTGCAGCAGTACCGCCCTCAAGAGCACAAATCTTTGAAGCTACATTATCCAGCGTTGGATTCTGAACGCGAGAATAGAAATAGCCCGCAGCTTTGAGGTCGAACAACTCTCCAAGCTGCATCGACTCGTCATATTTGAACGTGGTTGATTGAATGATAGGCACTTGCCTAGGCTCACCGCAACCAGGCTGATAACCGCCCTGCACGCAGCGAGTCTCGATGCTCTCAGACATAGCATCCTCCCTCATAATCATCATCCACGCCGCGCAAACGTCAATGCGCTCCAAACGTGGACTATGTGATTATCTAAGGATACTAGTCTCTCTACCCTCAATAACACGCTCAATCAAAACTTTTTCATGTTCTGAAACAATTGCGAGGTCTGAGGTAACATCTCTGAAGTCCATGGAGTCTTTCCACTCTTTGACCAGGGAAATGTTACGCTGAGCTGTGCAAACAATACTAAGCTCAGAGTCAATGTCCTGCATAATCTGAGTATAATTTGCGCGTTTCTCGCCCAACATATCACTGAGGTGGAAAAGAATGTGCTCAACTTCACGAACTTCTCGCCTTGCATGGTGTACCTCAGAGAAGCTGGTCATATCCAGGCCAAACAGGCGCGCATCAATAGTCTCAAGCATGTAATCAAAGCGGCTGCTGACATCTTCAAACGAGAGGCCATCTTGTAGCACTGCGTCTGACCAAGCGGGCTCAAAGAGCTCATCCAGAGCGCAGCGCAGACTACGACGAACCGCCTTCTTACGCAGGCCCTCACAGACACGATCACGCTCAGTCTCGCGAGCTGCCTCGACAGCGCTGACCAGCTTGGAGCCTTGAGAAAGCTCTCCAGACTCCATCAAATCTGCAACGGTATCAGAGAAGCCGTCAATCTCACGAAGGCGCGTAGTTGCACCAAGCATCAGCCTATAAACAGGCTCAGCAATCTTTACCGCCTCTTCATTAAGAAGTGGCGAGAAGAACTTGGTAAGCAGCTGAGTTCCCCTGAGCGCAAACCTAAATGCTGCAATTACCGCAGGATCTTCTGGATGAGCGCGGAACTCTGCATATGCGTCTTCCAAGTTGGTTGCTGCATGAGCGCATGCCTCATCCAAAGCGTCAAGCGTCTCCCATGGCTGGATGGAAGGACCGCTGACCAGCCAGAGAAGCTTACCGTGAGGCTCACGAACATCTCCAAGCTGCTTCCAAACGCACTCATGCTGATGTCCAAGTGAACCGCGTACGTCAATTGCACATACGGCGCCCTTTGTCAGCGGAAGTTCAAATCCCAGAAGCGTCTCTGCAACATAGCCCAAAAATGGAGCATGACCAACAAGAATCAGTGTTTCTGCATCAGCGTGGTCAAGCTCTGCCTGAAGTGCAGGAAGATCTTGATCGTAAAGGGAGTCATGAATCTCTAAGCCCTCTGCATCCAGGGCCTCTGCCACAATCTCTGCAGTTTCAAGTGCACGAAGGGCAGGACTTGTCCAAATCTCAGCCTCTTCACCCTCTGGTCCCAACAAACCAAAGATGTGAGGATAATTGGCAGATAAAGCCCTCTGACCAGCACGTGTGAGCTCTCGACTCATGTCTTCAGAGCCACGTTCAGATACACCATGTCGTACAAGAACCAAAGTCTTTACCATGTTTACCTCCGCTGGTCATCTGCAGAAAGCTGCTCCTTATAGCGTAATAGGAGGCCCGCGCAATTTTGCACGAACGTCCCATTTTTACTGCCAACGGGCAAATATATCGGTATATGGCGAGAAAAACTTTTTATCTCGCATCTCTGCTATGCAGTTTTTGCATAACGGCTATGCATAATCTGCACGCAAAAATCCAACTTGAAAGACTTGGCAACTGTGGCGGTTAGGTTAGCTCGCCAATCGCGCTCTGCCACACCGCCTGTGACCCGCAATCTTAGAAGTCAGCGTTGCCAACGGTACGAGGGTGAGGAATAACGTCGCGGATGTTATCCACACCGGTGAGGTACATAACAAGGCGCTCAAAGCCAAGACCAAAGCCAGAGTGGGTGCAAGAGCCGTAACGGCGAAGATCCAAGTAATACTTGTAATCGTCGGGGTTCATGCCAAGTTCAACAATGCGCTTCTCCAGAAGCTCAAGTCGATCTTCTCGCTGTGAGCCACCAATAATCTCGCCGATGCCTGGAACAAGGCAGTCAGCTGCGGCAACAGTCTTGCCGTCATCGTTAAGACGCATGTAGAAGGCCTTGATTTCTGCGGGATAATCAGTGACAAAGATTGGCTTTCCAAAGTGCTGCTCGGTGAGATAGCGCTCGTGCTCAGTCTGAAGGTCAATGCCCCACTCAACAGGGTACTCAAACTTCTGACCAGCCTTTACTGCCTCCTGCAGAATCTCAATTGTCTCGGTGTAAGAGACGCGAGAGAACTGGGAAGTTGCAACGTGGTTCAGGCGCTCAAGCAGGCCTTTATCCACAAACTTGTTAAGCATCTCAAGCTCATCTGGGCAGTGCTCAAGAACGTATGCAATAACGTAGCGCAGCATCTCTTCTGCAACATCCATGTCCTGTGCAAGATCACAGAAAGCCATCTCTGGCTCAATCATCCAGAACTCTGCAGCGTGGCGGCGTGTGTTGGAGTTCTCTGCGCGGAACGTTGGACCAAAGGTGTAAACGTCACCAAAGGCCATAGCAAAGTTCTCTGCCTGAAGCTGACCAGAAACGGTGAGGTGAGAAGACTGACCAAAGAAATCCTTTGAGTAGTCAACATCGCCCTTCTCGGTACGTGGAACGTTGTTCAAATCAAGTGTGGTAACACGGAACATCTCGCCTGCACCCTCAGCATCGGATGCGGTGATGATTGGGGTGTTCACGTAGACAAAGCCACGATCCTGGAAGAACTGGTGGATGGCAAAGGCAGCCACAGAACGGATGCGGAAAACTGCACGGAACATGTTGGTGCGAGGACGAAGGTGCTGTTGCGTACGAAGGTACTCAAGAGACTGGCGCTTCTTCTGCATTGGATAGTCAGGGCTGGATGGTCCCTCTATCACAATGGTCTGCGCCTGCAGCTCAATAGGCTGTGGGCGATCAGGGGTAAGCTCAAGGACACCCTGAATAATCAGAGCAGCGCCAACGCCACAGGAAGCAACCTCCTCGTAATTGCCAAGGTTCTCACGATTCATAACAACCTGTAGGTCTTTGAAGCAGCTACCGTCATTAAGTGTGACGAAGCCAAAATTCTTCATATCCCTTACTGAACGTACCCAGCCGGCCACGGTAACTTTTTGGCCACCAAGTTGCTCTGCATCTGCGTACAATGCAGAAATCGTGATGCGCTCCACGGGCATACCCTCCTTGTAACTCACTCTGCAGGCTTTTCCTGCGCTCTGCAGGTCTATCCTGCGAGACGAACAAATATCTATTTAGAATACCGCATAACCTTATGGCAGACGCTCACTTTTATATATCTGGCGGTAATTACGCTAATCTCACACAGCCAAGCCGGCACGTCATAAAACGGCGCGCCATAAACACCGCGCCCTAAAACACATAGATGCAATTCGGCTAAACTAGTGCAGTAGAACATATCTACAAAGTGCCGACGCGTTAAAAGGCCTGCTAAAGGAGAAACCATGGAAGACTACAAGCGCGAGTTTATTGAGTTTATGGTCCAGAGCAACGTACTTAAATTTGGCGATTTTACGCTCAAGAGTGGTCGCAAATCTCCTTTCTTCATGAACGCCGGCGCCTATGTCACGGGCGAGCAGCTCCACAAGCTGGGTCTTTATTACGCTCGCGCTATTAACGACAACTTTGGCCTGGGTTTTGACGTAGTCTTTGGTCCTGCTTACAAGGGCATTCCCCTTTCTGTTATCACTGCAATGGGCATCAATGAGCTCTACGGTAAGCAGGTTCAGTATTGCTCCAACAGAAAAGAAGCAAAAGATCACGGCGCCGACGCCGGCATGCTTCTAGGAGCAGAGCTCAAAGACGGCCAGAGAGTAGTTATGGTTGAAGATGTCACCACTTCTGGCAAGTCTATTGAAGAGACCTATCCTCTGATTACCTCTATTGCAAACATCGAGGTAGTTGGCCTGATTGTCTCGCTCAACCGCATGGAAGTTGGCAAGGGCGGCAAAGTTGCAGCACTCCAGGAAGTCTCCGAGCGTTGGGGTATGCCAACTGCAGCCATTGTCTCCATGGATGAGGTTACCGAGGCCCTCTACAACAAAGAGGTTGGCGGCAAAGTTATTATCGACGACACCTTGAAGAGCGCCATTGATGCCTACTACCAGCAGTATGGCGTTAAATAAGGCGAGAAAAACCTCTGCGTAGAAACCTGACTTATGACTCTGACTCAACTTAAATACGTTCTTGCTATTGCTAAGGCAGGCACTATTAACGCCGCAGCTAAACAGCTCTTTATCTCGCAGCCTACCCTGAGCAGCGCAGTTAAAGAGCTTGAAGCCGAGCTGGGAATCTCTCTTTTTAACAGGACCAGCAAGGGTGTTGAACCTACCGCAGATGGCGAGGAGTTTTTGAGTTATGCCAGGCAAGTTGTCATGCAGACTGACCTCATTGAAGAGCGCTATCTGGGCACTGCCCCCGCTAAGCAGCGCTTTTGCGTTTCTTGCCAGCACTATTCCTTTGCCGTTGAGGCCTTTGTCAACCTGATTAAAGAGCATGGCGGCTCAAAGTACGATTTCCGTATCAGAGAAACGCAAACGTACGAGATTATTGAAGATGTCTCAAAGCTCAGAAGTGAAGTAGGCGTCCTTTACCTCAACTCGTTCAACGAGCGCGTTATTAGAAAAACGCTGCAGGACCAGGGCTTGGTTTTCTCGCCATTGTTTAAATGCAAGCCAAGCGTCTTTGTGGGAAAAGATAACCCGCTGGCAAAGCGCTCCTCGGTAACGCTCAACGATCTTGCCCCCTACCCTCGTCTTTCTTACGAGCAGGGCGAGCACAACGCGTTCTATTTCTCCGAGGAACTTCTGGCAACGCTTGATCGCGATAAGGACATCATGGTCCGAGACCGCGCCACTATCTTCAACCTGATTATTGGCTTGAACGGTTACACCATCAGCACCGGCCTTATTAACGAGGAGCTCAACGGCCCCAACATTGTTGCAATTCCTCTAGCTGTTGATGATTACATGGAAGTTGGCTACGTTACCCACGACGAGAAGAGCCTCTCGCCCTTTGGCGAGCTCTACATTGACGCGCTCAAGCGCTGCTGCCAAGCAGTTACGTGGGTGTAAAGGGTTTACGTCTCCCAACTTGCGCTAAAATAATACCTTACGTTTTTGAAGCGCAAAGGGAGGCATCATGGGTCTTAAGTATGAAACCGCACGATATGAGGCATCATACGGGGCAATTTCACAACTTCCTTCTCCAGAGACCCCAGAGGTGGCCTTTGTAGGCCGCTCAAACGTGGGCAAGTCTTCCCTCTTAAATAAACTTATTGGCAGAAAACAGCTTGCACGAGTTTCGAGCGTTCCAGGTAAAACCGCTAATATCAACTTCTTTGATGTTGATGGCGTCAAATTTGTAGACTTGCCTGGATACGGATTTGCACGCGTTTCTCGCCAAGAAAAACAGCGCTGGGCAGACCTCATTGGCGGCTACTTTGAGCAGGAGCGCAGCTTTAACCTGGTCATTAGCCTTGTTGATATCAGACATGAAGCTCAAAAGCTTGACCTGCAGATGATTAGCTTTCTCCAAGAGGCTGAGCTGCCCTTTGTAGTTGCGTTTACCAAGGCAGATAAGATTGCGCGCGGCAAGCAAAATCAAGCCGCGGCCGTCCTGCGCAAGGCATTCCACATTACTCCTGAACAGACCATTATTACTTCGTCGGAGACCGGTCTGGGCATTGACGAGTTACGTCGCCGCATCGAAGACGCAACCATCTAGGAGCATCATGGATCCAATCCACCAGCAAGAGCAAGAGCACCTCTCCCACGTATATCAAAAGCTTGTTGAGATTCGTGAAGATTTGGACACAACGCTCAACACCACGCAAAAAGATGCAGCTAGAGACCTACGTCAGATGAGTGAAGAAATCCGTCCAGACTTTGGCGGCGCGGACGAAACCATCGAGACCCTTGCGGCCATTGAGACGCTCAACGGCGTTATTGATACGTACAACCAGTACCACGATTTCACTGTCGAGAAACTCGGTCGAGTCGAAATTCTCTTGAGGCAGCCTTACTTTGCCAAGGTCACGCTCAAAATGCGACCCGGACGTCCTTCTCGCGATGTGTACATTGGCGCGGCAGGCATCACCGACAAAGACCGCACGCCGCTCATTGTTGACTGGCGTAGCCCCGTTGCCGAGACGTATTACAACCAAGAGATGGGTACTACGTCGTACCAGGTAGACGGCAAGAAAAGAACGGTTGAGCTGGAGCTTCGCCGACAGTTTGACATCACGCGCGACAAGCTGAACCTCTACTTTGACACAACGGTTGCCATCGAAGATTCTCTTCTGCTTGCCGCCCTAAAGCGTCAGCACACCGAGAAGCTGCAGGCCATCACCGCAACTATCCAGCGCGAACAAAATGTTGTGGTCAGGCACGAGGACGTGCCGGTTCTGCTGGTCAACGGCATTGCGGGCTCGGGTAAGACGTCCGTTTTGCTGCAGCGCATCGCATACCTTCTGTACCAGCAGCGCACTACGCTTACCGCAGATCAGGTGTACCTGTTCACTCCCAACGAGATGTTTGGTCACTACATCAACACCGTTTTGCCCAGCATGGGCGAGCACAATCCGCAGGTATTTACCTGGGATTCTTTCCTCAAGGCTTTGGGTCTGGCCGACCACGCATCGGGCGCCCACAACAACCCCGATTCCCTGAAGAAGCTTGAGGAGCAACTTACTTCGCTTGAGCTCTACGAGGACGACTTCAAGGCCATTTCTGTTGAGGGGACCACGCTTATAAAACCAGCTCAAGTAGCTAGTTCTGTGGCAAAGTTCTCGCAATTTCCTGTGGGTCCGCGCCTCATCGCGCTTGCCAAAGACGAGCTCCACACCCGCTTGGAGCGCAGACTTGGCCAGATGGCTCACAACGACGAAATCCAAGAAGAGATGCTCTCCCTTGACGTTGAACAGCAGCTTGAGGTCTTTGGCCGCACCATCAGCCCTTCCGACGAGGAAGAAGTCCTGGCGCGCACCCGCGAGTTCCTCAACTGGCGCTTTGCCTCGGCCCACGAGGTCATCGAGTCCGCTTTCTGGCTCCGCATCGACCGCATTGGCATGCGCATGCTCAACACCTCCGCGCTCAGCGGCGCCGAGTGTGTTTACCTACGACTTCTTATCACAGGAGCTGGCGAGAAAAACGTCAAGTTTGTCATGATCGATGAGGTTCAGGACTATACCGAGACGCAGCTTATGGTGCTTGGAAAGTACTTCTCGCGTGCGCACTTCTTGCTTTTGGGTGACTCCAACCAGGCAATTTGGGAAGATACCGCAACATTTGAGCAGATTGAGAAGATCTTTACCGCAACACATGGCGAGGGCGCCGTTTCTACCTGCAAACTTCTGACCAGCTATCGTTCCTCTCCCGAGATTACCGCGCTGTTTACCTCGCTTTTAAGCGAAGAAGAACGTGGCCAGACAAGCTCTGTTCAGCGCGGTGGCAAAAAGCCTGAGTTCTTTGAGGTGGTAGCTGACGATAAAGATGCTGAGCGTGCCAAGTACCTGCAGACGATGAAGTCCCTTATTGAGCAGGCGCAAGAGTTTGACGGGCTTACCGCCATTGTGTGCACCGAGAAATCTCGTGTTCGCTGGCTTGCCAAGCAGCTAGAAGGGCTTTTTGCGGCGAACGCCGCGGACGGTGCAGCGCAGACCGACGGTGCTGCGCAAAACGAGCCGTGCGGCGGCGTCAAGGTGCTCACCAGCCACGATTCCCTACCCGCGAAGGGCGTTGTTCTTCTCGACCTTGCACTAGCAAAGGGCCTTGAGTTTGATCAGGTCATCGTTGCCGATGCGCAAGAGGAAGTGTATAAAGCAGACGGAATTTCTCGCCGTAGGCTCTATACCGCACTGTCGCGCGCGATGCATCACGTGACTGTGGTCTCTCAGGGAAAGATGACTTCGCTGCTCAGCAAATTGCTTTAAAAAAAGCAATTTCTACCTGCGATTTTTTTGGAATTTACTGATTGAAGACGGCTGGTTCGGGTAAATGCTAGTCATCGATAACATTTACCGTTGGAGGTTAGTATGTCCGAAGAATTGATTCCTGGCGTTATGAAGAACATCGACGCAAAGACTGTAGTGACTCTTAAAGACCAGGTTGCATGCCTTCCTGGCCAGGTCATCAGCAAGACCCTTGCGCAAAACGATGCCGTCAGCGTCACCCTCTTTGGTTTTGGCGCGGGCGAAGAGATTGCAAGCCATCGCGCTGGCGGCGATGCATTTGTCACCATTCTTGAGGGTCGCGCAAACATCACTATCGATGACGATGTCTACAACCTTGAAGCTGGCCAGTCTATTGTGATGCCACTTGGCCATCCACATGCACTTCAGGCTCCAGAAGAGTTCAAGATGCTGCTGGTTGTTGTTTATCCGCAGAAATAATTTATATATTTACCTAATAATTCTGCAGGTATTTTCTATTTGGCCAGGTGGACAGTGGGTCTGCCTGGTCAAATACTATATCTTCCTAACCTAATACTATGTGTAATTACAATACACACCTCATAACAGAATGGGTATACTAGTTATGTCTGTGCAATCAGCAAAATGTTAAACCTAAAGAAAGGTGAGCTATGAGCCAGATTTTTGATGTTCACGCACGTGAGGTCCTCGATTCCCGTGGCAATCCAACCGTTGAGGTTGAGGTTGTTCTTGACGACGGCTCCTTTGGTCGTGCAATCGTTCCTTCCGGCGCTTCCACTGGTGAGTTCGAGGCTGTAGAGCTTCGCGACGGCGACAAGAGCCGTTACCTGGGCAAGGGCGTTCTGAAGGCAGTCGAGCACGTCAACACTGAGATCCGCGACCTCGTTATTGGTTGGGACGCAGAGGATCAGCGCGGCCTTGACCTCGCTATGATCAAGCTTGACGGCACTCCAAACAAGGGTCGCCTCGGCGCAAACGCTATTCTCGGCGTTTCTCTTGCTGTTGCTCACGCTGCAGCTGCTTCTGCTGAGCTTCCACTTTACGCTTACCTCGGTGGCGCAAACGCTCACACTCTTCCTGTTCCTATGATGAACGTCCTCAACGGTGGCGTCCACGCTGACAACAACGTTGACTTCCAGGAGTTCATGATTATGCCTGTTGGTGCTCCTGACTTCACCACCGCTCTTCGCTGGTGCGCACAGGTTTACCACACCCTCAAGGACACTCTGAAGTCCCAGGGCCTCAACACCGGTGTTGGTGACGAGGGCGGCTTTGCTCCAGACCTTAAGTCCAACGAGGAGCCACTTGAGCTTCTCTCCGAGGCTGTTCAGGCTGCTGGCTTTGAGCTTGGCAAGGACTTCCGCTTTGCTATGGACCCAGCTTCTTCTGAGTTCTACAACAAGGAGACCGGCAAGTATGACCTCAAGGGCGAGGGTCGCTCCCTTACCTCCGAGGAAATGGTTGCTTACTACGAGGAAATGGTCGAGAAGTTCCCAATCGTCTCCATCGAGGACGGTCTTGCAGAGGAGGACTGGGACGGTTGGAAGATCCTTACCCAGCGTCTGGGCAAGAAGATCCAGCTCGTCGGCGACGACCTCTTTGTTACCAACACTCAGCGCCTGAAGAAGGGCATTGAGGTTCACGCTGGTAACTCCATCCTCATCAAGGTCAACCAGATTGGTACTCTGACCGAGTCCCTCGAGGCTATCGAGATGGCTAAGCGCGCAGGTTACACCGCAGTTGTCTCCCACCGTTCCGGTGAGACCGAGGACACCACCATTGCTGACCTTGTTGTTGCAACCAACGCTGGTCAGATCAAGACTGGTGCACCTGCTCGTACCGAGCGTGTTGCTAAGTACAACCAGCTTCTCCGCATCGAGGACGACCTCGCTGACGGCGCTGAGTACCTGGGCATGGACGCTTTCTACAACCTTCGCTAAACCCGCAGGTTGTACGCTAAGAGCTACGAAGCCGCATCTCATTTGAGGTGCGGCTTTTTTGTGCGCGCGGGTGTTGCGGCGTCGGGTGCGAGCGTGGCATGGGACAGGGAACGGCTGCGAGACCTGTGGGTTTCTCGCCACGTGCGGTGACTTAATGGGAACAGACTCTTAAAAGCGCGTTCGTGTCTAGCTTCGGAACGCTCGAACACACCTAAGTCAGATAATCTGCTAAAAATGCCTATACATTCCGCCTAAAACGCTCATCTCATGCAGAATATCTTCATTAGATGTGTTTTTCACCTTTGATTTTGCAGATTATCTGACTTAGGTGTGTTTGCTTAACCCTGAAATTTAGGGTAATTAAATCTTTGATATATCTTCATTCATAATTATGTATATAAGACAGCACTTATGCATAAATATGAATTGAACAAACACAGATGAGTTCAAATCACATTGTCTAAGCCATTTCACAACGCATCCGATCCATCAAGCTCCACTTTATCTGCAGATTCTTGCCAACCCCCTATCAGCCGATATAACAACACCGCAGCTCTTACGATTTATTAAGGAAAATCACTTTATTCTCACGGCGTCTCACTGACGCAGTAGCCTCCTGCCGCGGGTATACTTGATACGTCAACTCTCGAGAATCCGAGGCGCCCATGAACACCACATCAGAGCACGCAATCCGCACAATCCTGGTCGGACAGTCGGGCGGACCAACCGCGGCCATCAATGCGTCGCTTGCGGGCGTTGTTCGCGCAGCTCACGCCCAGGGTCTTCGCGTGCTCGGGATGCGCAACGGAATTCAGGGGTTTCTTGAGGGCAAGGTTGTTGACCTGACGGAGGTGCTTGAACTCACAGCATCTGAACCGGAAGCGTCCGAACAAGCTACCACAAATCCTGGCGAGAAGAACCTCCAGCTCCTAAGAAAAACGCCATCGAGCTGGTTGGGCAGCTGCCGCTTTAAGCTGCCGGAACTTGCTGCCAGCTCAGAACCCGCGGAAACCTCCCCAATCTACCAGCAGATTGATGCGCAGCTCAAGAAATACCAGGTAGACGCCGTGCTGTACATCGGCGGCAACGATTCCATGGACACCACAGACAAGCTGTCTCGCTACTTTGCCCAGGTAAAAAGCTCCGTTCGTGTTGTCGGCGTGCCAAAAACCATCGACAACGACCTCGAAGGTACTGATCACACCCCCGGTTTTGGTAGTGCGGCGCGATTCGTCGCATCCGTAACCGCCGAGCTCACCCGCGACGGCGGCGTCTACAACAGCAAAAATGTAACGTTTATCGAGGCCATGGGTCGTGACGCTGGCTGGCTCACGGCAGCCGGAGCGCTGGCGCAAGATATTTGCGGAACTGCTCCGGATTTTGTGCTCCTGCCAGAGATTCCTCTTGATGAGCATGCACTACTTTCGGCCATTGAACAGCGACTTCGCGAGAAAAACAACGTGATTGTAGTCGTCAGCGAGGGTGTCCATCATGCAGATGGTAGTTTCCTTTTTGATGCAAAATCTGTTGCAATTGACACGTTTGGTCACCTTGCAGCGCAGTCTGGAACAGCGGCATACTTGTCGCAGCTGGCTAAGAATCAGCTGGGCGTAAAGTCTCGCGGCATTGAGCTTAATACGCTGCAGCGCTGTGCTTCGCACGCTGCTAGTAAAGTTGACTTGGACGAGGCAGAGGCGCTCGGCGCCGCGGGAGTTGAGGCTGTTCTCCAAGGTAAAACGGGCGTTATGGTTGGCGTTCACCGAATTTCGGATGACCCATACGTTACGGAGATTCGCACCACCCCTGTCGCCGAGGTTGCTAACAAGGTAAAGCTTGTACCTCGAGAAATGATCTCCGAGGACGGCTTCAACGTTACCGACACTGCTCTGAAATATCTGCGCCCTCTTGTCTCGGACATGGAGGAGCCGATTTCCACCGACGGACTTCCTCGTTTTCTTGCGGAGTTATCGTAGCGATTTGTGTGTGGACGCGGCAGTACCGTGCGGACGGGTGTGAGCCGTTGCGGACGGGCATGGGCCGTGCGGCGCGCAGCTTGCTACTCCCCGAGGAACCTTACCTCGGGGTGGAGCTCGACATCAAACTGACGCTTGACCTCTGCCTGAACATGCTCGATAACTGCGTGGACCTCAGCAGCAGTAGCGTTGTCGTAGTTGACCACAAAACCAGCATGCTTATCGGAAACACCGGCACCGCCAAAGCGATAGCCCTTAAGACCAGCGTCGGTGACAAGCTTGCCTACAAAGTGACCCTCAGGACGCTTGAAAGTTGAACCAGCGGAAGGCAGCTCAAGAGGCTGCTTTTCCTCGCGAGCGCGCGTGAATTCTTCCATCTTTTCACGGATTTTCTCGCCATCCGCACGATGAAGATTGAACGTGGCAGAAAGCACAATCATGCCCTCATCGGCAATTCTGCTGTGTCGATATCCCAGGTCAAGCTCGGAAGCGTCCAGCGTAGCAAAGGCGCCGTCAGCGAGAAGGACACGGACGGATTTGAGCACGTCAGCGATGCAGCCATCGTAAGCGCCTGCGTTCATGAAGCATGCGCCGCCCACAGAACCTGGGATGCCACAGGCAAACTCAAGTCCAGAAAGGTCCAGCTCACAGGCCATCTCGGAAGCTTCTTTGAGGCCAACGCCGGCCTGGCAGGTCATCTCGGTGTCGTCGATGCTTACGCCGGTCAGGCCGTCAGCGACGGCAATAATGACGCCGCGATATCCTGCATCAGAAACAAGCAGGTCAGAGCCGTAGCCGAGAATAAAATAAGGAGCTTCTGCGTCTTTAACCGCAAGGAGAATCTCTTTAACCTCATCGGGATCATCAGGGATGACATAGAGATCCGCAGGTCCACCCACTTTAAAGGTGGTGTGCTCGCTCATTGGCTCGTCTACCAGGACGTTCTCTTCTCCAACAATCGAGCAAAGCTTTCCGGCCAGGCTTTGTAAGTCATAGCCACTTTCAGACATGTAACACGCTCCTTAGTAAGTTACTTTTTATAGTTTATCGCAAGCGAGAAAAACGTGGCGTTGGGGCGAGAAAATCACGGCATCAGGACGAGAAAACCACGGTACTAGGCCGAGAAAATCACGGCATTGGGCCGAGAAAACGGTTACTTTTGCAATTCTGTCAAAGAAATGTCCATCCCGTTTTACGTGTTATCAGCTGTTAACTCTGCTATAGTACTTATCGATATGTTTCAGAAATGGTTGCAATTACCTACTGGTGGTAAGGTGGCCGAGCTTTAGGGTTTGTAACAACCCAGTTCTATAAGCCATCAAGTCCGCGACCCGCAAAAAGGCGGTTAACCTGGTTAAAGTCCAGGACCAACGGTACAGTCCGGATGTCAGAAACGGAGACTTTTATGGCTTCATCCCACTCAACCCACGCAACAACCGCATCTTCTAACGGCTGGTCTACCAAGAGAATCGCTATTCTCGCCATGCTTTGTGCAGCTGCTGCAATCAGCACCATGGTGCTTCAGTTCCCCCTGATTCCAGGTGTGACGTTTTTGAAGTACGATCCATCGGGAGTCTTTGCCCTGCTCGCAGGCGTAGCTTTTGGCCCTGCTGCAGGCGCGATCGTCTCGGTGCTTCCCTACCTTCTGCACCTCACCACGGAGTCTGGAATTTACGGCACCATCATGGCAATCCTGGCAACGCTTACCTACGTTTTGCCTGTCTCGCTGGTTGTGTACAACCGTTCCGAGAAGATCAAGCAGCTGGTACTTGCCCTGATTGTGGGCAGCGTTGTCAGCGTTGTCGCATGCATTCTGGGCAACCTTGTAGTTACCCCAATCTACACCGGCATGAGCGTGGAGGCAGTAAGCGGACTGATTGTCCCTGCTCTTCTCCCCTTCAACGTGGTAAAGGTTGCTGTCAACAGCATCATCTTTGTTGTGATTATGCGCTCGGCTACCTCACTTTTTGAGAGCATCAAAAACGGTGAGTAGTCTGCTCGACAACTCCCCAGATACATACACGTCTGAAAGCGCTGCACAAACTCAGGACCTCCCTGTAGCCGCAACGCTTTTAGACGTGACCTTTGTGCACGCAAAAGGCGTAGTTGCCTTAGACCACGTCTCGTTTTCTATTCCTGCAGGTAAACGTACCTGTATTGTTGGCGCAAACGGCTCGGGCAAGTCCACGGTGGCCTCAATTCTCTCTGGCCTTACCGCGCCTGACGAGGGCACCGTTACCTTTTTGGGAACCACCGTTGTCAACGATGGTCAGGTTGACTTTGAGGCGTACAAAACCATTCGTCCGCAGCTAGGCTTGGTCTTCCAAAATCCTGAGGATCAGATTATCTGCAGCGTAGTCGCAGACGATATTGCCTTTGGTCTGGAGAACCTTCAGGTACCCAGTGATCAGATAACTCCGCTGGTAGAACAGCAGATTGAACTTGGCACTCTCACCGAGTTTGCGTCAGAAAATCCACAGATGCTTTCGGGCGGTCAGCAGCAGCGCGTGGCTATCTCGGGCGCGCTAGTCATGAAGCCGCAGATTCTAATTCTTGACGAACCTTCCGCAGCTCTTGACGTTGTGCATAGAAATAACGTCATGGGCCTTGTCGAGAAACTCCGTGCAGCTGGAAAGACTATTGTTCACGTAACGCATTTCATGGACGAAGTAGTTTCTGCTGACCACGTGATTGCCTTGGACGACGGCCACGTTGCGTTTGAAGGAACGCCTGAAGCGCTCTTTGAGCAGCATGAACTGGTTGAATGCCTGCATCTTGAGGAGCCGTTTGCCTATCAGGTTGCTCACGCGCTCAACAACCGCGGAGTTGTCGTGTGCAAATCACCTTCGGCTGAGCGCGTGCTCAGCGAGCTGACGGGGCTTCTCGCCACAGCGGCGCAGGGCGCGAGAAGGGCGGATGCGGCTGGAAGTTGCGACGACGCGGCGGTTGCGGGATGTGACGCGACGGCGGGTTGCGACGCGACCGGAAGCGTGTCCGAGGCAGCAGCGGTTTCCGTGCGCGACGTGACGTTCTCGTACCAGAAGCCTGTGCTCAAAAACATCTCGATTGACGTGCAAAAAGGCTCGCATGTTGCCGTTATTGGCTCCACTGGTTCCGGCAAGTCTACCCTTGCGCGCTTGATTTGCGCACTTGATACACCTGATTCCGGAAGCCTCTGCGTGGCTGGACTGGATACTCGACAGAAGCAAAACCGCAGAAAACTTCACGGTATTGTTGGTTACGTCATGCAGCGACCAGAGCGCCAGCTTTTTGCACAGACGGTTGCCGAAGACGTGGCGTTTGGCCCCTCTAACCTGGGTCTTTCTGCCTGCGATATAACAAGCGCTGTAAATACCGCCCTAGAGCTTGTGGGTCTTTCCCACAAAGCAGACGTATCTCCTTTTGAACTTTCTGGTGGACAGCAGAGACTTTGCGCACTTGCGGGCGTTATTGCTATGCAGCCAAAGGTGCTTGTACTTGATGAGCCTACCAGCGGACTTGATCCCTACTATTGCTCTGAGCTCAGAAAAATTATCAACGCTGTTCTTGAGGATGGCTGCACCGTCATTGAGCTCACACACTCGATGGAGGATGCGGCAGAAACTGACCAGATTGTCGTGCTCCATGAGGGTGACCTGGTGTTCTCTGGCACGCCTTATCAAACATTTACTCATTTCTCAGAGGCAGAATTCCAGGACCTTGGCCTGGGTATTCCTCATGCACTTGCATGGGCGCAGCGTCTGTCCCACACTACAGGAATCAACCTGGGAGAACCTTTGACCCTATCTGAGCTGGTAGACGCACTGGTAAATGCGGTGACGACCGCTCCTAGCGTCGCACAGCCCAACGACCTCACGCAAGGAGGCCGCTATGGCGCTTAAGATTTCTGTCGGTCAGTACTACCACACAGACTCGCCCATCCACAGGCTTAACCCCAACGTTAAGTGCCTAGCAGCGCTCCTATTGATGCTCACAACGTTTTTTATCCGCACGGCACCACAGCTTGCACTGTTGGTAGTAGGTGCACTTTGCCTACTAGCTTTGGCAAAAATTCCCGTCAAACAAGTGCTTGTGTCAATCATCCCACTTGCCTGGCTGCTCATCTTCCTTTCTCTCTTTAACCTGTTGCTTACGCGAGAAGAAACTGTGCTTGTTTCCTGGTCAATCTTTACCATCACTGATATGGGAGCATGGAGCGCTTTTCTCTACCCCGTGCGCATTTTAGCTGCAATTTTGATGGGTGCGCTGCTTCTGCTTACCACAACTCAAACTGATCTAGGCAATGCCTTTGAAGCAGCTTGCGCGCCGCTCTCAAAAATTGGTCTTCCCGGTAAAGAAATTGCCATGATTTTCTCGCTTATGCTGCGCTTTATTCCAACACTTGCGGGCGACGCCGTGTCTATTTCCGAGGCTCAAACCGCTCGCGCAGGAGACGTTGCTTCAGGCTCGCTTCCTAAAAGACTTCGCGCAACTTTCTCCATTGTGGTAGCGCTTTTGGCAAGCTCCCTCAGACACGCCAACAACCTTTCCAAGGCACTTGACGCCCGCCACTATGTAGCGGGGGCTTCTCGCACACGTTGGCATCAACCAACCTTTGGTGCTCGCGAGGCAATTGCCTTGGGCATAACCGCCTGTTTTATCGCCCTTGTCTTTGTGCTGGCGTAAAACTTGCTGGAGTAAAACGCTCCGACGCACACTTGCCAGCGTGAACTTGCCGGCACAAATCATGCTGGCATAAAAACTTTTAACTAAAAAATTTGTATTTTTAACGCTCTGTTACAACCCGTTTTTCTTTTCTCGACAAGCGCCAATTTGTCCACCTAAGTAACGTACAATAAAGCCAGTAAAAGCGTTCAAGGCTTGCATTGAAAGGTGGCCCCATGGTCCTGCGCGTCTACGTCCAAAGAAAATCTGGTTTCGAGGGCGAGGCAAAAGCCCTGCTCAAAGAAGTGAAAGACCTTCTTGGTATTACCGAGTTACAACGCATTGACCTACTCAACCGTTACGATGTCGAGGGAATTTCAGAGGAACTCTTTGAGTCCTGTATCCCCACCGTTTTCTCAGAGCCACAGTCCGATCTTGCCAGCCGTACCATGCCAGAGTTTTCTTCTGAAGGTGCGGCTGTTCATACGTTTGCTGTTGAGTTTTTGCCTGGCCAGTTTGACCAGCGCGCAGACTCCGCAGCTGAGTGTGTGCAGCTTATCAGCCAGGGTGAGCGTCCACTTGTTCGCTCCGCACGCCTTTACGTGCTGACCGGAAATCTCACTGAGGCAGACGTTACCGCCATCAAGAATTACCTGATTAACCCCGTTGAGGCTCGCGAGGCTTCCCTTGAGCTCCCCGAGACCCTCAAGATTTCCATTCCAGAGCCTGCTGACGTAGAGGTTCTTGAGGGCTTTAATGCCCTTGACCAGGACGGACTCAAGGAGTTCATTGCTTCTCACGGCCTTGCTATGGACCTGGCTGACCTCACCTTCTGCCAGCAGTACTTCACCGATGAACAGCGCGATCCAACCATCACCGAGATTCGCGTCATTGATACCTACTGGTCAGACCACTGCCGTCACACCACCTTTAACACCGGAATTACCGGCGTGCAGATCGATGATGACCTGGTAAAGGCTGCGTTTGAGAAGTACCTCTCCATGCGCAAAGAGCTTGGGCGAGAAGATCGTGCCGTCTCTCTTTGGGATATGGCCACTATTGGTGCAAAGTACCTTCGCGAGAAGGGCGTCCTCACCAATCTTGATGAGTCAGAAGAAATCAACGCCTGTACCGTAAAGGTCAAGGTAGACGTTGATGGCAAAGACGAAGACTGGCTCTTCCTCTTCAAGAACGAGACTCACAACCACCCAACCGAGATTGAGCCTTTTGGTGGCGCAGCTACCTGTATCGGCGGCGCTATCCGCGACCCTCTTTCTGGCCGCAGCTATGTCTACCAGGCAATGCGCGTCACGGGCGCTGCAGACCCAACCGTTCCTGTTTCCCAGACGCTTCCTGGAAAGCTTCCTCAGCGCACCATTGTGCGCACAGCAGCAGCAGGCTATTCCAGCTACGGTAATCAGATTGGCCTTGCTACGGGCCAGGTTTCTGAGCTCTACCACCCAGGCTACGTTGCAAAACGCATGGAGATCGGTGCCGTTGTAGGCGCAACTCCTCAAAGCCACGTTCGCCGCGAGCGTCCAGAAGATGGCGATATCATCGTTCTTCTCGGCGGCCGCACGGGACGTGACGGCATTGGCGGCGCAACCGGTTCCTCCAAGGCCCACGACGCTGGCTCCATTGAGCGCGACGGTGCCGAGGTCCAGAAGGGTAATGCTCCTGTTGAGCGCAAGCTTCAGCGCCTCTTCCGCCGTGAAGATGCCTGCAAGCTCATCAAGCGCTGCAACGACTTTGGTGCCGGCGGCGTTTCTGTTGCTATCGGCGAGCTTGCCGACGGCCTTGACGTCAACCTGGATGCTGTTCCTAAGAAGTACGACGGCCTTGACGGCACTGAGCTGGCAATCTCCGAGTCTCAGGAGCGCATGGCCGTTGCTCTTGAGGCAAAAGACGTTGAGCAGTTCTGCGCATACGCCCGCGAAGAAAACCTCGAGGCAACCATTGTGGCTACTGTCACCGAAGATCCTCGCCTGGTCATGCGCTGGCGCGGTCAGAAGATTGTCAACATCAGCCGCGCATTTCTCGCCTCAAACGGCGCTCCTAAATCAATCACCGTGCGCCTGGCCAAACCTCTTGCCTACCAGCGCACCTGGGCAGGCACAACCCTTGGCGAGAAACTCCACTCGCTGGTACGCGATCTAAACGTTGCCTCTAACAAGGGTCTCTCCGAGCGTTTTGACTCCACCATTGGCGCAGGTACCGTCCTTATGCCATTCGGTGGCGCTCGCCAGCTGACCCCTGCCCTCTCTATGGTGGCTAAGCTTCCGGTTATGGGCCAAACCAATACGGTCTCGGGCATGGCATGGGGCTTTAACCCCTACCTCATGGAGGCCGACCAGTTCCGCGGTGCCTACCTCTCTGTTGTTGAGTCCGTTTCCAAGCTGGTTGCTACTGGCTTTAAGTACCAGGATCTCTACCTCACCTTCCAGGAGTACTTCGAGAAGCTCGGCCAGAATCCTAACCGTTGGGGCAAGCCAGCCTCAGCTCTTCTCGGCGCACTGATGGCCCAGGTCAACCTTGGTCTTGCAGCTGTTGGCGGCAAGGATTCCATGTCCGGCACCTTTGAGGACCTAGACGTTCCACCAACGCTGGTTTCGTTTGCCACCGGCCTTACCAAGGTGGACAAAATTGTCTCAAACGAGTTCAAGGGTGCAGGTCATAGGCTCATCTCCATTGTTCCATCCTACGACGAGAGCGGCCTTCTCCCCGACAACGAATCCCTGCTCACCGCATACAAGCTGGTCAGCACCCTTGTCCAGTCCAAGAGCGCCCTCGCCATCACCACACCAGGTTACGGCGGCGTGGCCGAGGCTCTCTTCAAGAGCTGCCTGGGCAACAAGCTGGGCGTTGAGCTGGTCCCAGAGATTTCTGCCGACGCGCTCTTCTCGCCAACTTACGGTGCCTTCATCGTTGAGCTAGCAGACGGCGTATCCGTTGACGACGTCGACGGCGTGTGCGTGGCTCCTCTGGGCGTCACCACGTCCGAGTACGTCTTGAGCGCATGTGGCGAGAAGATCGACCTCTCCGAGCTCCAAGAAGCATGGGAGCTCCCACTTGAGGAGGTCTTCCCTTACCGCGGAGGCTCCGACGAGGCTGTGGAGAAAATCAGCTTCGACGGCACATCCACACGACACTCCTATGCTGGTCCAGCCCTTATCGCACCTGCTCGCCCACGTGTCATCATCCCCGTATTCCCTGGCAACAACTGCGAATACGACGTCGCGCGCGCCTTTGAGCGTGCGGGCGCTGACCCAACCACGCTGGTTATCAACAACCTGACACCTCAGGACATTGTTGAGTCCGCAAATGCACTGGCAGAGTCCATCAAGAAGAGCCAGATTGTCATGATTCCAGGCGGTTTCTCCGGCGGAGACGAGCCCGACGGATCTGCTAAGTTTATCTGCGCGCTCTTCCGCGCTCCTCAGGTTACCGAGGCTGTCCGCGAGCTTCTGCAGCAGCGCGATGGCCTTATGCTGGGCATCTGCAACGGTTTCCAGGCGCTCATCAAGCTGGGACTTGTTCCTTACGGCGACATTCGTCCTATGGACGACACCTGCCCAACGCTGACGTTCAATACCATCGGCCGTCACCAAAGCCAGCTTGTCCGTACCAGCGTTGCGTCCACGATGTCCCCATGGCTCTCTAAGTGCGCACTTGGCGACATCCACACCATTGCTATCAGCCACGGAGAAGGCCGCTTTGTTGCCTCCGACGAGCTGCTTGAGACGCTCAAGGCAAACGGCCAGATTGCAACGCAGTACGTTGACGCAACAGGCACTCCAAGCATGGACTTCTCCGTTAACCCTAACGGCTCTGTCCTGGCTATCGAGGGCATTACCAGCCCCGATGGTCGTGTCTTGGGCAAGATGGGCCACACGGAGCGCTCCGGTTCGGGCCTCTACAAGAACATCCCCGAGCTCACCGCTGGCGACCAGTTCCAGCCTCTCATCGAGGGCGGCGTCGAGTACTTCAAGTAAGGCGCGAGTGCGACCACGGCAACGCCGCAGGTCAACGCCGCGTGCGGGCGCGGGTCGCAGGTTGCAAGCGATTTCAACCCGGTATCTACTTCGTGTGGATACCGGGTTTCTTGTGCGAAAATACTGGGAGTGGACGGGTTTCTCGCCAGGCGGTCGGTACGCTCGGCGCGAGCTGGGATGAGCTCTGGACGAGCTGGGGGTGCGCCTGATGCGAGCCTGATTATCTCGCCAAGTCTGAACGATTTGCCTGAAAAGCACACCATGTCTGAGCTATTTGCCGGTTTTTCTCGCCAAGTCTGAGCTGTTTTACTCAGACATGGTGGGGTTTTCAGGCTCGCAAAATTTGGAGACAGCACCCTAGTTAGAACGCGCCTGATTTCTGCAAAGAATCTGTAACTTTTGCCTAAATACGTAAAAGAAACTGTGGATTTGCCTGATTTCTTCAAAGAATCGGTGCCTCAAATACAGATTCTTTGCACTTTTCAGGCGCGCATAGTGAAAGTTAGGCTTGCAATGGCAAGAAGCGCACACCTGCCGAGAAGGTCGTGCACCCGCAGCAGCACCTGTCGAGAAACCCGTGCGCTTGCAACGCCCAACGTTTCGCGGAAAAGCCGTATACTTATGACGATATAAGTCCACGAAAGGATTGATATGTCTGACGCTCTAATCCCACAAAATTCCTGCGTACTTGTTACTGGCGGCGCGGGCTTTATTGGCAGCCATACCGTTGTTGAGCTGCTCAATTCCGGCTACGAGGCTATCATTGTTGACGACCTCTCCAACGCTTCGGCAAAAGTTGTCGACCGCATCAAAACCATTGTGGGAGAAGAAAACGCCAAGCGCCTTTCGTTCTACGAGGCAGACGTTAACGACAAAGATGCGCTGAACCGCATCTTTGATGAGCATGCTATTAACTTTGTCATCCACTTTGCCGGCTTCAAGGCCGTCGGCGAGTCCGTTGTCAAGCCCATTGAGTACTACACAAACAACCTGGGCAACACCCTCACCCTTCTTGACGTCATGAGAAACCATGGTTGCAAGTCAATTATTTTCTCGAGCTCTGCCACTGTTTACGGAGACCCAGATAGCCTTCCTCTAACCGAGCAAAGCCCCAAGAAGAACGCAACCAACCCTTATGGCTGGACTAAGTGGATGATTGAGCAGATCCTCACCGATGTTCACACCGCAGATCCAGAGTGGAACGTTGTCCTGCTTAGATACTTCAATCCTATTGGCGCTCACCAGTCAGGCCTTATCGGAGAAGATCCTGCAGGTATTCCAAACAACCTAGTACCTTATGTGGCTCAAGTTGCTGTGGGTAAGCGCGAAGCTGTTCACGTCTTTGGCGACGACTACAACACCCCAGATGGCACGGGTGTTCGCGACTACATCCACGTCTGCGATCTTGGCTCCGGCCACGTAGCTGCACTTAAATGGATGGCTGGTCGCACGGGAGTTGAGATCTTCAACCTAGGAACCGGTACCGGTAGCTCTGTACTTGACGTTATTAAGGCATTCTCAAAGGCTTGTGGCAAAGAGATTCCTTACGTTATTGAGCCTCGTCGCGCTGGAGACGTTGCTACTAACTACGCCGATTGCCAGAAAGCTGCTGACATGCTTGGCTGGAAGGCTCAGTACAACCTTGCTGACATGTGCCGCGATTCCTGGAAGTGGCAGTCGATGAACCCAGACGGCTATCGCGGCTAGGACTTCCGTGAACTTCGCCGACTACCTCACACAAAAACTCCCCGCCGTCGAGGCAGAGATCATGCGCGGTCTCCCCGCGGCATCCGCAGCGCCCGCGGCGCCCGCGGCAACGCCCGCAGCGAACGCCACGCCCGCGGCACCAGCGGCAGCGACGTCCACGCCCTCGGAGCGTACCCGCGCGGACCTGAACACCTACCTCTACCAGCCACTCGCTCACTTCAGCGCGGGCGGCGGCAAGCGCGTGCGTCCGGTCCTCTGCTGCCTAGGTGCCGAGGCTGTTGGTGGCTCGGCCGAAGCCGCTCTTCCGGTGGCTTGCGCCATCGAGGACTTCCAGTCGGCAGCCCTTATCCACGATGACATTGCAGACAAATCAGAGCTGCGCCGTGGCGAGAAGTGCCTCTACAAGACACTTGGTACCGGACTTGCCATCAATGTCGGTGATTCTGCGCTGGTCAATGTTGTCAGACGCGTTACCGTGGCCGACCACCTCTCTGACCAGCTTAAAGTTCGCGTTATCGACGCCCTTCTCGCCATGCAGGAGCACACCCTTGAGGGCCAGGCACTTGACCTTGGTTGGGCTCAAAACGAACGCTGGGATGTTACCTCTGAGCAGTACCTCTTTATGGCGCTCTCCAAGACCGCTTACTATTCAGCAGCATATCCCCTGGTACTGGGCGCGCTCATTGGCGGTGCTGATCAGAAGACGCTTGATGCACTCAAAGACTTTGGCCTCAAAGTTGGCCTTGCCTTCCAGCTGCAAGACGATCTTCTCAACCTGGTAGGAAACGCCGAGGTGCAAGGCAAAGACTTTAGGTCGGACATCACTGAAGGCAAGCGCACGCTCGCGGTGGTCTATGCGCTTGAACACCTCACCGAGGCAGAGAAGGCGGAGCTTATCTCCATACTTTCTGCGCATACTACCGATACTTTGAAGCTTCAGCGCGCTGTGGAGCTTATGGAAAGCGCTAATGCGATAAAATTTGTCCGCGCGCACGCTCTTGCCTTAGTCGATGAGGCAAAGCACGTGCTTGAAAACGTGATACTTACTGAAGACGCTCGCGACACACTTTTGTCTATGGCAGACTTCTTTGTGAACCGAGAAAGGTAATTATGGATCCTATTACTCCTGGTAGCACTGGTGCTGCCGTTGAAGACATTCAGGAACGCCTCATAAAGCTTGGCTACACCATCGAAGACGATGAGCGCCAGAGCCACACGTTTGGCAAGTCAACTGCTCGTGCGGTTGCTCGCTTTAGGCTTGACCACGACCTTTCTCTTGGAGAAGAAGTAGATGCCTCTACTTGGGCAATCATGGTCGATGAGGGCTATGAGCTAGGAGACAGAACCCTCTACCTGCGCCTTCCTAACTTCCACGGCAATGACGTGCGTCAGCTGCAAGAGCGCCTCAACATCTTGGGTTTCTCGTGCGGAAAAGTTGATGGCCATTACGGTGTTCACACCGAGGCTGCCGTTAAGCTCTTCCAGGAGAGTGTCGGCGAACTTGCTGATGGCATGGCGTTTCAGGATACCCTCGACGCTATTGAGCGTCTGCGTCACGTTTGGTCCGGCAAGCAGGCAAAAGGCCCCCATCCACAAGGTCCTATGGGCTTTGCTCGCGCAGCTAACGTTCTTGAAACCACCTGCATTGCTATTACGGGAGAAGATCCTATCTCTAGAAACGTGGCCGCCCGCGTGTATAACCTTTCTAAGGCAACTACCGAGGCAAGTGGCATGACCATGATTGATCGCGCCGACTCCCCTACTGATGCAGCTACCATTTTGGTTCTGACTACGGCTTATGCCCCAAGTATGCCCGCTCGCGGACAGGTGGGTATTGGCTCTGTTTCTATGGAGGAGAACGAGACGCTGCCAGCAAGACTTCGCACTGCTATCGAGTCTGCTGACGCAACGGGCTCCCCTATCAAGATTGTTCTGCCCGAAGGAACAAACGTTGACGGTTCATTTACTACCGCAGATGCGCAGACTTTAGCAGTTCTTGTTCTTGATGCAATTTGTGGAGCATTTGCTTCGCTAAGCTGATACACTTAATAGAGTTGCGGACAAAACCAACGTAGTGATTACATTGGGGTATCGTCCAACGGTTAGGACACGGGTTTTTGGTGCCTGGAATGTGGGTTCGAATCCTACTACCCCAGCCATTTTTTACGCAACTTTTGTGTAGGGACGCACTCGTATCGAGTAATACGAAGTACTTTGGAGGCTTACGTATGCCACTTACTGCGATTGTCCTCGCTGCAGGCGAGGGAACGCGCATGAAGTCCCACCACCCTAAGATTGTGCACAAATTACTAGATAAACCCATCGTTTGGTGGAGTGTCAACGCTGCAATTTCTGCTGGCGCTGACCGCGTCATTGTGGTTGTTGGTAACCACGCTGACGAGGTTAAATCTGCACTTTCTTGCTTCCCTAACCTTGAGTATGTTGCCCAGACTGAGCGTCTTGGCACCGGCCACGCCGTCAAGGTTGTAAAGGAAGCTCTTGGTGGCTTCAAGGGACCCGTTGTTGTTATCAACGGTGACGCATCTCTGTTGCGCGCACAGTCTATTCTGGACCTTGTTGCAGAAACTAAAGCTCACCACAACGCATGTACGTTACTTACGATGACGCCACCAGATCCAACCGGATATGGTCGCGTCATTTCTTCTAACGGCCAGGTAACTGCCATTATTGAGCACAAAGACGCTACGCCTGAGCAGCGCGAGCAAGAACGTGAATGCAACGTTGGCGTGTACTGCTTCTGTGGCGGAAGACTGACCGCAAACATCGATCTTCTCGGCAATGACAACGTTCAGGGCGAGTACTACCTCACCGACATGGTGGGCCTTTACGTCAGCCAGGGCGAGCCTGTTGCTGCCGTCCACGTGGACGACTACAAAGAGGCGCTGGGCGTCAATTCCCGCTCCGAGCTTGCTGTTGCTACCCGCATCATGCAGGAGCGCATCAACGAGCACTGGATGAGCCAGGGCGTCACTATGCTGGACCCAACCTCTGTTTGGATTGGCCCCGAGGTCACGCTTGGTATGGACACCGAGGTTCTCCCGCAGACTATGCTCTACGGCAAGACCTCGATTGGCGAGAATTGCGTGGTAGGCCCTAACACTCGTCTGACTGATACGGTTGTTGGTAACGACGCTGTTATTGACGAGACTGTAGCTATCAACGCACAGGTAGATGACTTTGCTACCTGTGGTCCTCGTGCATACCTGCGCCCAGGCACACACCTTATGCCTCACGCCAAGGCAGGCACCCACGTTGAGATCAAAAATTCAACTATTGGCGAGGGTTCCAAGGTTCCTCACCTCTCCTACATTGGTGACACAACCATGGGCTCCGGCGTCAATATTGGCGCAGGTTCAATTACGTGCAATTACGACGGTTACCACAAGTTCAAGACAAACATTGGCAACAACGTCTTTGTTGGATCCGATACCATGATGGTGGCACCTGTCTCAATTGGTGATGGCGCACTTGTGGGGGCAAGTTCGTGCATCACAAAGGATGTACCAGCAGATGCGCTTGCACTCGAGCGCTCTGAGCAGAAAATTGTTGAGGGATACGCCGCCCAGAGGCGTCACAAGCTTGAGAAAGAGGACTAGATGTTCGAGAACCTGAGTGAACCACTGTTAGTTGCTAGAAATATCAAGCTCTACACCGGTACAGGTAACCCTGAACTGGCTCGTAAGGTTGCAGACATTCTTCATCTAGAGCTACAAGGTCTTCTCCTCGAGAAGTTTGCTAACGGAGAAATCTACGCTCGCTTTGACGAGTCTGTCCGCGGCGACGAGGTCTTCTTCATTCAGTCTTTGGCAGGTGTCAACGTCAACGACCTGGTTATGGAAACGCTGATTGTTGCTGACGCTGCAAAGCGCGCATCTGCTAACAGCTTTACCGTAGTTATCCCTCACTACGCATATGCTCGTCAGGACCGCAAAGCTGCTGCTCGCGAGCCTATTACCGCTCGTCTGATGGCAAACTTGCTTGAGAACGCTGGCGTCGACCGCGTTATCACCCTTGACCTGCACCAGGGCCAGATCCAGGGCTTCTTTGACATTCCTGTTTCTCACCTAACCGCTCTCTACCTTCTGGGCGATTACTTTAAGAGCAAGCCATTTGACTGGGAGAATACCGTTGTCGTCTCCCCTGATATGGGTCGCGCAAAAGCAGCTAAGAAGCTTTCCGACTACTTGGACTGCGGCCTTGCTATTGCTCACAAGAGCCGTCCTCGCCACAACGAGAGTGCTGTTATGGGCATCATCGGCGACATCAAGGGTAAGACCTGCATTGTTAACGACGACATGATTGATACCGCAGGTACCCTCTGCGCATCCGTTGTTAAGCTGAAGGAAATGGGTGCTGGCGACATCTATGTCTGCGCAACCCACGGCATCTTCTCTGGTCCTGCAATCGAGCGCCTCAACAACTCTCCTATTGAAGAGTGCGTGGTCACCGACGCAATTCCTTGCCCAGCAGCAAACCAGGAAGGCTCCAAGATCAAGACGATTACCATCGCAAACGAGATTGCCGAGGCAATCTACGCCGTCTACACCGACCGTCCTGTCTCCGACATCTTCGGTGGCGACTTCAACCTGTAATCCCGCAGGTCAAAGGCGCGTGCACGCTGGTAGCAAGCGATTTCAACCCGGTATCCATTTCGTGTGGATACCGGGTTTCTTGTGCGGAAATGCTGGGAGTGGACCGGGTTTCTTGCCAGGTAGCGGTGTGAGCCCGGGTCGCGCGGGGCGAGTCTCATGCGAGCCTGATTTTCTCGTCAAGTCTGAACGATTTGCCGGAAAAGTACGCCATGTCTGAGCGATTTGCCTGTTTTTCTCGCCATGTCTGAGTAAATTTACTCAGACATGATGCAGTTTTCAGGCTCAAAATTTAGAGCCGAAGCGCCTATCTTTCACGTGCCTGATTTCATCAAAGAATCTGTAATTTTTGCCTAAAAGTGTAAAAGAATCGGTGGATTTGCCTGATTTTGTCAAAGAATCTGTGTCTCAAATACAGATTCTTTACACTTTTCAGGCGCGCCTGGCGAGAAACCCGGTGCGCTCGCAGCGCCCCACGAACCCCGCGCACCTCGCGCCTGGCGAGAAACCCGTGCACTTGTAGGCGCCCTTACAGCAGCGCGAGTTCTAGCAGGTCGTTCCGCTTTCGGAATCCGCGAGATCAACGTCGTTTGCAAGCGCCGCTTCCAGCGCAACCTGCAGTCCGCGAGTCATCATCTCCAGCGACATGCTTGGTACCTGGTGCTTCTTCTCGCCAGCGGCAGCCTTCTCGCCTGCGGCGCCTGTCTCGGCAGCTGCGGCGTTTTTCTCGACAACCTGCTCCGTTGCGAACGGTACGTGCAGAAACGTGCCGCGAGTCTCCGGGAATCTTGTGGCCAGCGCATGAAGGACCTGGTACATAACGTCGTTGCAGACGTACGTTCCCGCAGTGTACGAGACTGCCGCGGGGATCTCCACCTGGTTCATGGCGGCCACCATGGCATTTACCGGCAGCGACGCAAAATACGCGTCGGGAGCGCCGTCGATGATGCGCCGCGAGAGCGGCTGCTTGCCCGCGTTGTCGGGGATTCGCGCGTGAGCCCAGTTGATGCCCACAAACTCGGGCGTAATCTTGCTTCTTCCACCCGCTTGGCCCACGCAAAGCACAATCTCGGGACGCTCCGCTTCAAGCACGTCGATAACCTTCTGAGCACCAACGCCAAACTCAACAGGTACGTGCAGTTTTATCACCTGTGCGTCGCCAATAGTCTCGGGTAGCGCCTTCACAGCCTCCCAAGCTGGGTTGATTTTCTCGCCACCAAAAGGCACAAATCCGGTAACCAGAATCTTTTTCATCTTGCCTCCGCACCTCATTTGGCCGTTGCGCGCCGCGGTCCACCGCGGTGCGTCGCACGCGCAGTTCACGCTGGTCGAACCTGTCATTTTCCCTTACCATCATAAACGTACACATCTCAAAC
>CAUTMX010000019.1:0-29790 GCA_963539685.1 uncultured Atopobiaceae bacterium
ATTGCCCTTGAAGACAATCAAATTGAAATTACGATTTAACTAAAAAATTTGAATGGATAAATTTGTCTACAAGGCTTGATATACATTGAAATGGATTTATTTATATATTCATATTTCCACATGAGACAAAGGAGAGCCTAATGATTCAAGACGAACTCTTTGCACTTCAAGATACAGAATATGCCGCTTTTCAAAGTAAACTCACACCCAATATCTCAAGAGAATCCGTCATTGGTGTACGCGTTCCTCAACTCAGAAAGCTTGCTAAAAGTCTTGGAAAAAGCAAAGAAGCTAACGAGTTTCTACTCGCCCTTCCACATGCCTACTATGACGAAAACATGCTGCATAGCCTGCTTGTTTCCGAGATTAAAGACTTTGACGACTGTATCTCAGCGATTGATGCATTTCTTCCTTATGTCGATAACTGGGCAGTGTGTGACATCTTGTCGCCGCAGGTTTTCAAAAAGAATTACACGCGTCTTATAACTGAAATTCCAAGGTGGGCATCTTCGAGCCATGTATATACCTGTCGCTTTGGTATAGAGATGCTTATGACCCATTTTCTGGATGATAATTTTGACTCCAAATACCTTGAAATTCCTGCGCAAATTCACTCAGACGAATACTACGTTAACATGATGATTGCCTGGTTCTTTGCAACGGCTCTAGTCAAACAATGGGACTCTACACTACCCTATCTTGAAACCAAAAAGCTGGAAACATGGGCGCACAATAAAACGATTCAAAAAGCATGTGAAAGCTATCGAATCACCAAAGAACAAAAAACTTATCTTAAAAGTTTGAAATAGTACTTTGAAAATAGCTGATATGGTTTTTAGTAGTCAATCTAAATATTTAGGGGATCGAATAGCTCGATCCCCTATCAAATATCTATCAAATATGAAATAAATAATTAGCCCTCGACAGGCTGTCCAAGATAAGATGCAACAGAAGTTGCAGCGATGGCACCGTCTGCAGCTGCGGTAATAATCTGACGCAGTGGCTTCTTGTTGAGGTCTCCTGCGGTAAAGAGGCCAGGAGTTTTAGTAGCCATACGCTCGTCAGCAAGGACATATCCCTGCTCATCAAGGTCTACAAGGTCTGTCAGAAGCTCAGTAGAAGGTACGCGACCTACCAAGACAAAGACACCAAAGCTGCCCTCATCAAGGGTCTCTGTGTGCTCTTCTCCCGTCTGGTTATTGCGGAAGGTGATGGAAGTAAGCAAATCGTTACCATCAACTGCAGTAATGCTGGTCAGATAGCGAATCTCTGTCTTAGGATTCTCCTCAAACTGCTTAATTGCAGTAGCGTTAGCTCTTAGGTGATCCTTGCGAACAATAAGAGTTACTTTGTCAGCAAAGCGAGCCAGGAACTGAGACTCCTCTACAGCGGTGTTACCGCCGCCGATAACAAACACCTGCTTGCCGCGATAGAACATACCGTCGCAGGTAGCGCAGTAAGAAACACCTTTGCCGGTGAATTTCTCTTCGTTGGTAAAGCCAGCGTGGCGAGGGTTAGCGCCACCAGAAACAATGACGGCCTTTGCGTGATAGGTTCCCTCAGAAGTCTCCAACACAAAGAGGTTAGTCTCTGGATCCTTAACAATAGAAAGGACATTGGCCATGACAATCTCTGCACCGAGGTCTGTAGCCTGCTTCTGAAGAGTATCGGTAATAGTGAAGCCATCAGTGTTTGGCATACCAGGATAATTCTCAACCTCAGTAGTGGTGATGACCTGGCCACCTACTGCCTGTTTCTCTAAAACAACAGTATCGAGAAGAGCACGCTTTGCATAAATTGCTGCTGAAAGTCCTGCAGGACCACCGCCAACAATCACAAGGTCTTTAGTAATAACGTCTGCCATGATTGGCTCCAATCGTATAAATCGTAACTGGCTTTGTTATACCCTACTGGTGACAATCATTATCAGTTATCTCTAAAAAATAGATTGTACACAATCTATTCACAAATATAAAAGAAGCGCGTCAAGACCCCCATCTTGAACGCGCTTCTCTAATACTAAAAACTAGTTAGCAATGATGAAGTAAGCAACAAACGCAAGAGTTGCAACCCACATCAGAGGCTTAACCTTCTTAACGTTACCAGTTACAAGAGCAACAACAACATAGAAGATGAAGCCAAAGCCAATGCCGTCAGAGATTGAGTAAGTCATTGGAATACCAGCGATAACCATGAATGCTGGGAAGCCCTCAAGAAGATCATTCCAATCAATCTCGGTGACCTCAGACATCATCAGGAAGCCAACAAGAACCAGTGCGCCGCAGGTAGCTGCAGAGCTGACGATAGAAATGAGAGGTGCAATAAATGCTGCTGCAATAAAGAGCAGACCGGTGAAAATAGAAGAAAGACCAGTACGACCGCCGTCAGCAGCGCCGGATGCGGACTCGATGAATGTGGTAATGGAAGAAGCACCAAAGAAACCACCTGCAGCTGCAGCAGCAGAGTCAACAATGAGGATCTGCTTGATGTCCTTGACGTTGCCGTCCTCAGTGAGGAAGTCTCCCTGCTTAGCAATAGCCATAGCCGAGCCCATGGTGTCAAAGAAGTCAGACATCATCAAAGAGAATGCAAAGACGAGAAGAACTGGCGTTGTCAGCGCCTTAACAATACCCATAACACCAGCACTATCGGTCAAGAATGGTGCACCAAAAGTGGAGAAATCAAGACCAGAAACAATGCCAGTAGGGCTTGCGGTAACGCCAAGTGGAATACCAGCAAGTACGGCAAGAATAATGCCGATAAGCAGGGAGCCCTTAACACGAGCAGAGTAAAGAACAACTGTTGCAACAATGGAAATTACACCAACGATAAAGGTTGGAGAGAAGATATCGCCAAGAGCAACAAGTGTGGACTCATTAGCAACGATAATACCGCTGTTCTTGAGACCAATCATGGCAATAAAAAGACCTAGGCCAACAGAGATTGCGTGGCGTAGGTTTACAGGGATTGCATCCATGATTGCTTCACGAAGGCCGCAGAGAACTAAAAGAAGAATAGCAATTCCTTCAATGAAGATAACTGCCATTGATGCGTGCCAATCTCCACCAGTAATTGGAGTGAGAGAGAAAGCTACAACAGCGTTTACACCCATACCAGATGCGCAAGCAAGTGGACGGTTAGAGAACAGACCCATCAAAATGGTCATGATGCCGCCACCAAGACAGGTAGCAGTAATAGCTGCCGAAACTGGAACTCCTGCAGCAGCGAGAAGAGCTGGGTTTACTGCAATAATGTATGCCATTGCGAGGAATGTAGTAATTCCAGCCCTAAACTCTTGAGCGGGATTACTGCCACGCTCAGCTACCTTAAAGAACTTCTCCATTAAGCTCTTCCTTCCTAAAGAGGCTTTTCCTTTATGCAAGCGCTGAAGCGCTTATCACCAAAATAAAAAATTATTGAACGCCGCTTGAACCAAAACCGCCTGTACCGCGATCAGTCTGATCAAGCTCATCAACTTCAACAAGCTGTACAACAGGGACCTGTTGAATCACAAGCTGCGCAATACGCTCACCGCGCTCAATATGAATAGTTTCTTTGCTATCAAGGTTAATGGCACAAACCTTAAGCTCACCGCGATAATGAGCATCAATAAGGCCTGGAGTATTTGCCATAGAAAGGCCCTTTTTAAGGGCAAGACCGCTTCTAGGCTGAACAAATCCTGCGTATCCATCAGGGATTGCAATAGCTAAACCAGTGGAAATAAGTTTGCGCTCAAAAGGAGCAAGATCAACATCTTCAGCACTTCTAAGATCTAATCCAGCGTCTCCTGTATAGGCGTACGAAGGTAGCTCAACAGTAGGATCAAGGCGTTTAATAGGTAGCAGGATGTCAAAATTGCTCATTAATTCAGGCTCCTTAATTCTGCGCTAAATTCATCAACATCTTTGAAGTCTCTATAGACAGAAGCAAACCTAATGTATGCAACTTTATCGAGCATAACTAGGTTTTTAAGCACAATGCTTCCAAGATCTTCAGATTTAATCTCGTATTGGCCCTTATCTCTAATCTGAGACTCAATACCATCAATAAAATGATCAAGGGAAGCAACAGAGATATCTCTCTTTACTGTTGCAGCAACAAGACCTCTCATAAGCTTCTGTCTATCAAAAGGCTCCTTGTGACCGTCTTTCTTAACAACGGTGATAGGAATCTCTTCTAAGCGCTCATAGGTTGTAAAACGAAACTTACAGGACATGCACTCGCGACGCCTTCTAATGGCATCGTTATTCTCAGATGAGCGAGAATCAATAACCTTTGACTCTTCGTGACCGCATTTTGGACAACGCATGGAATCCCCTTTTTTCGTATAAAAGGAAGATACCATTTTACGCAGGTATTGACTGCTATCAACACAGAATTCTGAGAGAAATTTACATAAATATTTACTATTTAGATACAGAAGGAATCTCTAAGGTTTGTCCAGCTCTTAAAAGAGAAGAATCGAGATTATTTCTTTCTCTAATCCAACTTACTTGCTGCTCTGTAGAGACGCCCTCAATTGGGTTGCTCTCTGCAATTGACCACAACGTATCATTGCTCTGAACGGTAATTGTTTGTGAAGCGCTATCCATTACAGATGTTGCAAATGAATTAAGAGCAGTTGTACGAAGGAAAGAAATCGCAAACATCAGAATAAATGATGCAGTAACAATAAGACCTGCAATAAAAGCCTCTTTGTTGGTCAGTGTCTTTACGTAAGAGACTTCCTCAAGCTTAGGTGCTACGGAACCCTTCTTTGCACCGCCTTCAATTACCTTAAATGCAGGCTTATAAGAAGCAAGTGCTGAAGTGCCATTAACCTGATACATCTTTGACTGATACATACGCCTCATATCATTTCCTTCCGTAATAGTTTTTACGGAACTAGTTATATCTAATACACCGGACAAAAAGTCATGTCCGAACGTTTGTACTAATAATATTTAGTACGTTTGTTCGTGTCAAGAAAAAAAATAGAACATTCGTTTGATTAATTTTTAGAACACGTGTATTATTATTAAAAAGAAAAAGGAGGCTCATATGCCAAAGGGCAAACTCAGCAAGCGTCAAACGGCAATTTATGAATACATCTGTTCATACACAGATCAACATGGCTATCCCCCTTCAGTAAGAGAGATTGGTACTGCTGTTAACCTTGCATCTCCTTCAACTGTCCATATGCATCTAAAGGTCCTGGAGCAGTTCGGTCTTATTGATAGAGACCCAAAGAAGCCTCGGACCATGAAGATTGTTCCCCAGGCTTCAAACACTTCTGAAACAGCAAAGCTTGCATCAGTAACGCAAGATGTGGCTAATAATGTCATCAGCCTTCCTCTTGTAGGACGTGTTGCTGCAGGCACACCTATTCTTGCTGAGCAAAACGTTGAAGAGTCTCTATCACTTCCAACAAGCATTGTTGGAGATTCAAGCTCTTTCATTCTTCGTGTACGCGGAGAATCAATGATTAATGCTGGTATTTTTGATGGCGATTATATTGTTGTAAAAGAGCAGCAAGATGCTCATGACGGAGAAATCGTTGTTGCTCTTATTGATGACTCTGCAACTGTAAAGACATTCTATAGAGAAAATGATCGTATTCGCCTTCAGCCAGAAAACGATTTTATGGAGCCAATCTACGTACAGAATCCTGTCATTTTAGGTAGGGTTACTGCACTTATTAGATCAATTTCATAGTCATATTATGGGTGCTGAGTTAAGACAAACCAAAGGGAGAATAACGTTTTTTGACACTATACGAGGTATCTCGGTAGTTTCAATGATTCTGTTTCACTTTACCTATGATTTGTTCTTTATCTCCCACGTAAAGCTTACATGGTTTACACCTCTGCTTATGCAAATCTGGATACCATCAATCTCATATCCTTTTATTTTTATCGCTGGTTGTATGTGCGCCTTTTCTAAAGATGCTTTAAAGCGAGCAGGTGTATACGGTCTTGTCGCTCTTGCAATATTTGCAGCTACTACCTTTGCAAAAGTTGATACTCCCATCACGTTTGGAATCTTCTTTTGTATGGCCTCATGCACCTTTGTAGAAGCTCTTATTTCACGTTTCGCCGTTCAACCAAAAGGATATGCAGCAGCAATTCTTTTGCTTTTGTTGTTTGTTATCTGCATTCCAATTTCTGCCGGTCATATCGGTATAGGCAACACGATTTTCTCGTTACCTAAAGAGCTATATCAAACACCGTATTTAGCCTGGGCGGGATTTCCTTCTCCATCTTTTTCATCTGGAGATTACTATCCATTGCTCCCCTATTTGTTTTTATATTTAAGTGGAGCTGCGTTTAACAGACAACTCAAAGCAGAAGGCTATCCTAACTGGATGAAAACATTTTCCCTTCCCCTTATAACAGAGATGGGAAAACATTCACTTCTCATTTATATTTTGCACCAGCCAATTTTGCTGCTTATTGCCTTATTCGTCAGTCAGAATATCGTCCTCTGACACCACATAAGGCTCTAAAAGTGCCTGCATATAGGTGTCGGCTTTAACTGATAGCAAAAGACCTTCAGCAACGTATTGCTCGTGCAAAAGCTGGCACCTCTCGTGAACAGACTTAACAAGAGCACCTTTGTTGAATGGGATAAGAGCGCTAATCACCTTGTCGCCGGCGCTAGCTATTTCTTGAATCTTATGAAGAAGAGCGTTAATGCCCGTGCCTTCCTGAGCAGAAATAAACACAGCGTCTGGATAGAGCGCCCTGAGCATTTGAAGTTCTTGTTCATCAAGTAGGTCAACCTTGTTTAATACAAGAATCTGATCACTTTTATCAGCCTCGATGTCTTTCAAAATACTACGAACAACTGCTATTTCTTTAGAAAGATTCTTATCAGTTGCATCTGCAACCAACAGAAGAAGATCTGCTTCTTGAGCCTCTACCAAGGTAGATTTAAAAGACTCAATCAGATTAGTTGGGAGCTTTTGAATAAATCCAACAGTATCCGTAAGAACAATCTTTCTGCCTTCATCAAGAGAAAGCGCTCTGGTAGTTGGATCAAGAGTTGCAAAGAGTTCATCTTTTGCGTAAACATCTGCACCTGTGAGCTGATTCAGAAGTGTTGACTTACCAGCATTGGTATAACCAACAAGTGAGACACTAAACGTTCCAGAATTCCACCTGGACTTTGACTGAACTTCTCGCCTTTGGCTGAGCTGCTTTAGTTCATTTTTAAGAGTTGAAATGCGCTTTCTAATAAGACGACGGTCAACCTCAAGCTGGCTTTCACCTTGGCCAAATCGGCTACCAATGCCACCACGAGTTTGCTCGCCTACCAGGTGACTCCACATACCACGAAGCCTTGGAAGTACGTACTGAAGCTGTGCAAGCTGTACCTGAAGTCGTCCTTCTTTGGTGCGTGCGTGGATACCAAAAATATCAAGAATGAGCGCTGTGCGGTCAATGACTTTAACAGGCTCGCCAAGTAATTTTTCTAGATTAGATTGCTGAGAAGGCATGAGCTCATCATCGAAGATGACAACGTCAGTATTGGTGTTTCTTACCAGAGAAACAAGTTCCTCGGTTTTACCTTTGCCAATGAAAGTCTTAGGGATAGGTGCATCAAGTTTTTGCGTAAGACGCATAAAGACTTCAGCGCCGTCAGTTTGCGTCAGACGCTCAAGCTCGTCCATTGATTCTTCAAGCGACCAATCGCTTTTACCGCAATCAACGCCTACAAGAATTGCTCGTTCAACTTTAGGAGCAGTTGAAAATGGAACAAAACGACCCATAGACTCCCCATCTAAGACAAGGTAAATACGTTAGTTTTTGATGTGTCCTACTGGCATTGTACGTCAGCATGCTGCGCAAAAATCAGCTCGAGCGCATCTTCAGGCGTGAGTTGATCCATATCAAGCCACCTGACTCGACCGTCTCGTTTAAGCCAAGAAATCTGTCGCTTTGCATACTGCCTGGTATGTTGCTTAATAAGCTCACACGTTTGCTCAAGCGATTGCTTTCCAGCAAAGTATGCAAAGAACTCTTTGTAGCCAATTGCCTGCCCAGCCGTGCAATTTTCAGAGAGACCAGACTCAATAAGCGTTTGAACCTCTTCAACTAGTCCTTGCTCAAACATAAGGTCAACTCGGAGGTTTATTCGCTCATAAAGACGCTGACGATCCATCGTAAGACCCCATATCTGAGCGTCAAAGTACGGTGTGTGAGCCTTTAGACCCTCATGATGAGTAGCATACGACTTGCCCTCTTCCAAGAGCTCTAAAGCCCTTACAACGCGTCGTACGTTATTTGGATGGATAAGCTCTGCACTTGCTGCATCTTTTGTGATCAGAAATTCGTGCAGACCCTCAGCACCAAGCTCTTGAGCAAGCTTTTCATAACGAGTTCTTACAGGAGACTCGATTGACCCTGAGGGAAACTCCATCTGGTCGATAATCGAATCAAGATAAAGACCCGTTCCGCCACAGAATATAGGTGTTTTACCAGTATTAATAAGCTTATGAGCTGCTTCACGAGCTGCCGTCTGAAACATCTGGACAGAATATTCTTCTGAAATGTTGGCACAATCTACCATAAGAAGAGGAACCTCTCGCTCTTCAACGGGGGTTTTAGCGGTTCCAATATCCATGCCACGATAGACCTGCATTGCATCAACAGAAATGACAGAGGTCTCAAGCTTCTTGGCTACCAACTCAGACAAGGAGCTTTTGCCCGAAGCCGTGGGGCCTACAATGCAGATAACCGAGCCATGGGAGCTCATCGAGGATCAGACTCCATGGTTCCGCGCAAATACCAGGTACGAGCCTCATCAATATGAACATCAACAATTTTGCCGATAAGATCTTCTGGCGTGTAACCTTCTGGCAGATTGAAGTGAACTGTTTGGTTCTTCTCGCTATGTCCCACCATAACGGTATTGTCACGCTTGGAAGTTCCCTCAACAAGAACTGCCTGTGTAGTATTAAGATCTACCTGGTTAGCGTCATGCGCCTGCTGAGCCACAAGCTCTGCAAGCCTATCAAAGCGCTCCTGGATGACCTCATGAGGCGTGTTATCTTCGTATTTTGCCGCAGGAGTGCCTGGACGCTTAGAGTAAATGAAGGTATATGCGGAAGAATACCCAGCTTCTTTGACCAAAGAAAGCGTATCCTCAAAGTCTTCCTCAGTCTCTCCGGGGAAGCCAACGATAATGTCAGTTGAAAGCGCCAATCCTGGAATAGCTGCACGCAGGCGAGAAACCACGTCTAAGTACTCTTCTCGTGTATAGCTGCGGTTCATCTTTTTGAGAACACGCGTAGAGCCACTTTGAACCGCAAGATGAAGATGAGGCATTACAGCTGGCGTTTCTTTCATGGCCGCAATAGTCTCATCGGTCAGATCCTTTGGATTTGAAGAAGTAAAACGGATTCGCTCAACGCCCGTCTGACCCACAGCACGCAAAAGCTCTGCAAAACGAGGCTTACCGTAGAGGTCGCGACCATATGAGTTAACGTTTTGGCCAAGAAGGGTAATCTCACGAACGCCATCTGCGACAAGACGCTCGCACTCACCAATAACAGCCTCAAAGGTGCGGCTACGTTCACGACCGCGAACGTAAGGAACAATGCAATACGTGCAGAAATTATTACAGCCGGTCATGATAGGCACCCAAGCGTGATACTGCTGAGCGCGGTTGCTTGGCAGATCTGTGGAGAAGCCCTTGCCCTCCTCAGAAGTGTCTACGGCTACACGGTCATTCTCGCCCCTAAATGCACTGGTGAGAAGTGCTGGCAGGCTTGCAAGTGCGCTGGTGCCAAACACAACGTCAACGGCTGGAACCTTTTCACGGAGCTTCTCGCCATCACGCTGTGCAATGCAGCCGCCAATAGCAACAATACGCTTGCCTGATGGAGGCGTTGGAGCACTCACCATCGCAGAAGCCTGACCATAGAGACGCTGATCGGCGTTCTCACGGACGCTACAGGTCATGAAGATGACAATATCAGCGTCATCAGTATCTGAAACCTCATTGCAGCCACAAGCCTCAAGCAGACCAGAGACACGCTCTGTATCGTGCAGATTCATTTGGCAGCCAAAAGTTTTGATGTGATACGTTTTTCCTACGAGCTCGGAATTTTCAATCATACTTAAAGTACCTCGTCATACTCAGTGGGACTAACAGCTGGCGTCTGCGTATCGGGAGCAGACAATGTGTGGACATAAATGGCAATTTTTATTGCAGTTCTACTCTCCCCTGCAATTTCAATATCAGAAAACGTTGGAGCGCAGGTAATGTCCAAGCCACACGGAATCAAGAATCCGCGGGCAATGGCAACAGCCTTGATGCCCTGGTTGACAGCACCTGCACCAATGCACTGGAGCATAACAGGCTCGTTATCTTTAACCAGTCCCGCAATAGCTCCTGCTACAGAAGCTGGTGAAGACTTACTTGAAACTTTAAGCAAACCCATGAGTGCTCCAATTATTGTGCGTTTGTTTTACTCTTGCGACTCAATATCAAAAGTCACAACGATTTTGTTTTTACTAACACGAACACGAGGCTCAGACGTCAAAGAAACGTAGTATTTCTCGGACAACTCAGCAAAACTCTGCTCCATTTTTCGAGAAAAGCTGCTGATATCAGCCTTACTCATCTTGAGGCCTCGGTGGTCTTTCATCAGATCAATTTCGCGAGAAACCCCTTCAGGTTCAACAGTGTGGCTGACCTGTGCATACACACTACGCAAAGGCTTAATCTGCTCAGCAATAATTCTGTGAGCAGTTCTATCTGACATTGAAAGACCAAGAGACTTACAAACCTCAGAAAGCTCTGTTGCATCCGCTGCGGCCCTGAAGCGCTCGAGAACAGGCACGTTTTCAAAGCCTTCAACAAATAGCAGGTCAGCGATATCAAGCGTCTGTGCAATTCTGCGACGAGCAGTAGCTGCAATCTCTGCAGCAGAGCCCAGCATTACCTCACACGAGCCTTTGACCTCAAGCGCAAAGTCACAGCAGGTACGAATGATATTATGGGGGCCTTTAACGGTTGTCTTGAGTCCATCCTCATTCAAACCACAGGTTGGCCAAGTAGACTGGTCTACTCGCTCGGAAATCTTAGTAGTGTCTACCACAATCTGAATAACAGAGCCAAGTCCTGGAGCCGAAGCTACAACCTGGGCTGATTCACAGTTTTCTTTGATGGAATAAAGAGCCATGCCTCGGCCATGAATTCCCCAACGGTCCATATGCATGCTCTCAAGCTTTGAAGTTACACGAGCTTCAAAGATTTTCTCCTGCATGTCTTTTGGAATACCCTGACCATCATCAAGTATGGTGATAGTTCTGAGCGCACCCTCTTTTGAGGTTGCAACATAAATGTGACGAGCACCAGCATCGCGAGAATTACGTAAGAGCTCGATAACAATATCTTCTACCGAACGAATATCATGCTTTGCCTGTCTACGCTCTGCTTCTGCTACGCGTAAACGAACGTACCCCGCGCCGAGGGATTCCTCGACACGGAGTGCGCGCTCACCTCCCATGGAGGCGACAAAACCTGTTAAGTCAGTAGAAGTGGCTGCCATAAATTACTTAGCAACGTCTACAGCACGAGACTCGCGAATAACAACAACGCGGACCTGTCCTGGATATTCCATCTCATCCTCAATTTGCTTAGCAATATCGTGAGCAAGAACAGTTGCCTCGGAATCGCTAATCATCTGAGGCTCAACCATCACATGAAGCTCACGGCCAGCCTGCATTGCGTACGTACGCTCAACACCCTCGTGCGCATTGGAGATAGCCTCAAGCTTCTCAAGACGCTTGATGTAGTTCTCAGCAGACTCACGACGAGCGCCAGGACGAGCAGCAGAAATAGCGTCTGCAGCCATAACAAGCATGTCAAGAACAGTATTTGGCTCAATGTCTGCATGGTGGGCCTCAATGGCGTGAACAATCTCAGGACGCTCACCATGACGACGAGCAAGATCTGCACCAATTACAGCGTGTGGACCCTCAACCTCGTGGTCAATTGCCTTACCAAGGTCATGAAGCAGACCAGCGCGCTTAGCTGGAGCAGGCTCAAGGCCAAGCTCTTCAGCCATAATGCCGCAAAGTACTGCAACCTGAACAGAGTGAGCAAGAACATTCTGACCGTAAGAAGTACGGTAGCGAAGCTTACCAAGAGTCTTTACGATCTCTGGATGAAGATCGTGAATACCACAATCAAATGCAGCCTGTTCGCCAGCCTCAAGAACACGCTCGTTAACAAGGGCTTCAGCCTTCTTGTAGAGCTCCTCAATACGTGCTGGATGAATACGACCGTCTGCAATGAGGTTCTCAAGTGCAACACGAGCGGTCTCACGGCGGACTGGATCAAAACTTGAAAGAACTACAGTCTCTGGAGTGTCATCAATAACAAGAGAAACACCAGATACCTGCTCGAAGGTACGAATGTTTCTACCCTCACGTCCAATAATCCTACCCTTTAGATCATCAGATGGGATATGGACGGAAGTTACTGTAATCTCAGAGGCCTGATCTGCAGCGACACGCTGAATAGCGGTAGAAATAATCTCACGTGCAGTTTTATCTGCCTGTGCACGAACGCGCTGCTCAGACTCACGAAGAATCATAGCCTCATCGCGAACACTTTCAGAACGGACTCGAGCCAGAAGCTCATCATGAGCCTCATCTTTTGTAAGAGCTGCAATGCGCTCAAGCTCTTGAGACTGCTGAGAAACAAGAGAATCCAAATCGTTCTTACGACGATCAAGCTGGCCCTGAAGGCTGGAGAGCTGATGCTCACGCTTCTCTAGTGCATCAGTACGGTGATCAAGGGACTCTTCACGCTGAAGAATACGATTCTCCATGCTACGAAGCTCACTCTTACGCTTTTTCTCATCCGCCTCTGCTGCCTGCTTAAGCTGAAGAACTTCTTCTTTTGCCTCAAGAACAGCTTCTTTTTTTACTGTTTCTGCCTGGCGAGCTGCTTCAGAAGCAATACGATCTGCATTAGTCTGAGCATCTTTTAACTGCTGTTCTGCAGTTTTAATCTTTGAATTACTAATGTTAGAGAGTACGCCGTATGCAAGGCCTACTCCCACAAGAAGGCAAACAATGCCTACTGCTGCTAATTCCATACCTACTCCTCAAATGGCGATTACAAAAGTGTTCAGGAGACTTTAGACACAACAGTATCTAAAGAACCCGCCATGAGCAGGGTTCATTGGCTGGTCATGCCACATTCAGAGATAGATCAAATGTATGAGATACCTACTGTATACGTGACGCTGGTTGCCCAGCGGAAATGAGCCTATTCACGGCATATTTATCGTATAGAGCATTGTAACTTTTGTCAATAAATAGCAGGTAGGAAAAGTAAAGTACATCAATACAACAGACTTATAAGCTAAGCAAATATATTCATTTAGATGTGGCGTTTTCATCCAAGATCTTTTTAGCAACAGATGATGCTATAGAAAATGAATATCCCTTTGTGGCGAGAAACCTGACAAGCTTCTCATAATCATTTTTTCCCGACAGGTGTTTTCTCTGGGCCAAAGAATACGCAACTTCAAATTCATCCACATCAGAAAAATAAGCGTCAGGCCATTCAGGGAGTGTCTCAACTTCAATCCCTTTTTTAGAAATTTCAGTTTTAATTTTAAGAGGACCCCAGCCTTGTGAAATTTTAGAACGTATATAGACATCTGCAAAACGACTGTCATTAATCAAACCAACTTCAACAGCCCTCTGCACTGCAGGGTCTCTTACATTCTTCTGATAGCCATCAAGCATGAGCTTTTTTTGAAGCTCAGCTGTAGAGTAGTCCCTTTTTACAATCAAAGCCTCAATACGAGCTTTAATGCACTGCGTTGAAATCTCTTTTAACTCATACAGAAACTCATTGCGAGAAGAAGGTATAAAAACACCATCTTTCTCTTTGTTCTGAAGAGCGCGAGCTACTGTTGGAGGGACAAAGAATTCCTCCGTCCCTCCAATTTCAGTTTCTAAAAGTATCTTTGCTTTAGGCTTTGCCTGACCTAGAACTGCCTGTTTCTTTTTTGGAAGCTCAATCGTCCAAGAAATTTCTGACATTATTCAGCAGAATCTTCCGTTGCAACCGGAGTGCCAACTTCAGAATCTTCATCAAATACAAGGCCACAAGCAACTCGTACTTTGTGATCAATCTCTTCCATGAGATCTGGATTGGCAGTAAGGAAAGATTTAGCTGCTTCTCTACCCTGGCCAAGACGCTCACCCTCATAGGTGAACCAAGCTCCAGACTTGTTGACAATCTCAAAATCAACAGCCATATCAAGAATGGAGCCCTCTTTGGAGATGCCTTGACCGTACATAATGTCAAACTCAGCAACCTTAAAAGGCGGAGCAACCTTGTTCTTTACAACCTTAACGCGAACACGGTTACCAACGTTTTCTCCGTTAACCTTAATGCTGTCAACGCGGCGAATATCCATACGGACAGTAGAGAAGAACTTAAGAGCCCTACCACCAGAAGTGGTCTCTGGGCTTCCAAACATAACGCCAATCTTCTCTCTAAGTTGGTTAATGAAAATACAAAGCGTATTAGACTTTGAAAGAGAGCCGGCTAACTTACGGAGAGCTTGACTCATGAGACGAGCCTGAAGACCAACGCTAGAATCGCCGATTTCTCCCTCAATCTCTGCACGAGGAACAAGAGCAGCAACAGAGTCTACAACTACAACATCAATGGCGCCTGAGCGAACAAGCATGTCACAAATTTCTAGAGCCTGCTCACCAGTATCTGGCTGAGAAATTAAAACATCGTCAATATCAACGCCAATACGAGCCGCATAACCTGGGTCTAGTGCGTGCTCTGCGTCAATAAAGGCAACAACACCACCTAGCGCCTGAGCTTCTGCAAGAATTTCTAGTGAAAGTGTTGTCTTACCAGAGGACTCTGGGCCATAAATCTCTACGATACGGCCGCGAGGAACGCCGCCAATACCCAATGCTGCATCAAGAGCAAGTGAGCCAGTTGGAATAGCTTGAATATCAAAGGCAGGACCACCCTCACCTAAACGCATAATAGCGCCTGCACCAAATTTCTTCTCAATCTCTGCAGTGGTTGAAGAGATAACCTCATCTCTCTCATCACCAGTAGTACGAGCTTTAATCTCTTTTGAAACTGACTTTTTAGCCATTGGTACTCCTTGCTCTTTTTGTTACTAGAATAATATAAGAACAGACGTTCTATGTCAACGTCAAACATATACTCTATAGAGGGAATTTGTCTGAATTCTTTCCTTTATTTTTCCGCTCTTGAGCAGTTAATTTTTTCTTAAGTACAAATTTGACTGTATAAGTCCTGCATAGCCGCAGAAATTAAGAGACTCAAAACAAACTAGTTTTGAGCCTCTCTATTAAAATCGAATTTTAAGCCTTCACAATTGCTTCATGAATTAATTGCAAAGCCTGCAAAACAGCAGCTTCTCGCACCTGTTCTCTATTACCAGAAAAGTGTTTGCAGACCGTATGGGTAAAGTTTTTGCTGTTAATACCAAACCAAACTGTTCCAACTGGTTTACCAGGCTCTTCTCCTGTTGGTCCTGCTATTCCTGTAACGGAAACTGCAATATCTGATCCAATAACGTCTCTAACGCCCGAAGCCATTTGTGCTGCGCAGGGCTCAGAAACAGCGCCAAGAGACGGTTCATCAAAAATGTCTTTTGAAACGCCTAATACCTTTTGCTTAATCTCAATGGTATAGCTTACAACAGAGCCCTTAAGTACGCTTGATGATCCAGAGATGGCTGTAAGAGCGCCTGCAACAAGTCCTCCCGTACAAGACTCGGCAGAAGCTACGGTAATACCTGATGCAAGGGCATCTGAAATAACACTTTGAGCTTCTTTGAGAACTTCTTCAGAGAACATGGTCTTCCTTACTTTAAATAAGATTTGATACAAAAGCGGCGCCTCAGAGAGACGCCATCTTGTTAAACTTCAGCAATGTATTGCCAAGACTTTACAAAGTAGTCAATTCCTGACCAGGCCGTTAGAACTACTGCAACCCACATAGATGCGTTGAAGATAAAGAGCAAAACATCCTGAATCATTCCACCAGGAATACTAGGCAAGAAGAGTAAACCGCAGATAGCAACCATAGTTGTTGCGGTCTTCCACTTGCCCAAGTCAGAAGCTGCAATAACAACTCCCTTTGAAGCAACAACCATCCTAAGGCCCGATACCAAAAACTCACGTGCAACAATCACTAAGAGCACCCAAGGAGAAACCATATGCCACTCTAGAAGTACAAAAAGAGCTACAACAACAGCGAGTTTATCGGCAATTGGGTCTAAGAACTTGCCAAAGGTGGTAACTTCATTTCTACTACGGGCAAGGTAACCATCAAGCTTATCGGTCAAAGAAATGACAACATAGCCGATAAAAACAAGAAAAGCTCCGAGGTTAAAACCAGGTGTTGCCAGAGAATCGGCCAGAGATACGCCTAAAAGCTGTGCAAGAAGAAGCCAAAAGGGTACCAGCACCACTCGAGCACAGGTAACAATATTTGCAGGTGTCCAAATTGTCTTTGATGACATGACCTATCCCCAACTAAACGGTTTTCTCGCCAGACTGCGTGTCTGTAGTGTCTACAATCTCGCCAATCATTTCATAGCAGAAAGAATCTACCAAGTCACAAAGGACAATATCTCCAACCGCAGCCTCTCCCTCTGCAATATGAACAGCGCCATCGCAGTCAGGAGCCTGGAACCACGTGTGGCCGATAAGCTCAGTACCCTCGTCGGATTCTTCAATTCCGTCAATAATGACCTCACAGCGCTCACCAACGTGACGGGCAGTTGCGGCAAAGCCAAGCTGCTCTACAAGGTCAAGCAGACGCTGCGTGCGTTCAATCTTTACCTCATCGGGGACCTGATCGGACATCTTTGCGCCTAGAGTTCCCTCTTCTGGCGAATAGGTAAAGACAGACGTGTAGTCAAACTCCTGCTCCTGAATAAAGTCATAGAGCTCGTCTGATTCTTCATCGGTCTCGCCTGGGAAGCCGCACATTCCGGTGGTACGAAGGACCATGCCAGGAATCTCTGTTCTGAGGCGATCAAAAAGCTCACGAAGCTCTTGCGTAGAGCCGGAGCGACCCATGCGCTTAAGAATACGCTCATTGCAGTGCTGAATTGGAATGTCAATGTAAGGTAGAACCTCAGGCGTATCACGAATGGTGCTGATAAGCTCATCGGTCATACCTTCTGGCTGCAGATACAAAACGCGAATCCAGCCCTTATAGGGACGGACAACCTCAGCAACCTGCTGCATAAGCTTAGCAAGCGTTGGCGTCTGACCGTCTTCTGTGTCAGGCATATCAGAGCCCCAAATGCCGGTGTCCTGGCCAATCAAAATGACCTCACGAACACCGCCTTCCATCAGCTCATGTACCTCTTGAAGAATCTCTTCAGCAGGTCTTGAGTGATAGTGGCCACGAATATACGGAATAGCGCAGAAAGCGCAGAATCTGTCACAACCCTCAGAAATCTTGACAAATGCACTGGCGCCATCAATGGTGCGCAGCATGCCGTGAGCAGCAACAATAGACTGCGTTGGTTCAGGAATATTCAGGACGTCCGCAACAACGCTGACAATGCCGTCCTCTTGATCTGCGGGAACAAAAGCAGCAACCTCAGGAAGCTGCTCATTAAGTTCTGCACCGTAACGAGAAGGCACGCAGCCACACATAATAATGGGCAGCTTACGCACTCCCTCAGAAGCGCCCTCGGCAATCTCAAGGGTAGTCTCAATAGACTCTTCTGTTGCAGAGGCCAAGAACGAGCAGGTATTGATAATTGCAACGTCTGCTGACTCTGGATCTGCAACTTCACCAAAACCAGAGGCCAAAAGACGCGCACGCATGCGGTCTGTATCAACCTCGTTTTTAGCGCATCCTAACGTGATGTATAGGACGTTATAGCCCCTATCGATAGTTGTTGAACTGGAGGGGCTGGCCATAGTCTTTCTCCTTAAGGCTTGCAATCACAGACTGAAGAACATCGCGAGAAGCGCTAGAAACACGCAGCTTATCGCCCTCAACGGTTGCCTTAGCCTTAACTTTCATATCACGAATATCTTTAGCAATCTTCTTGGCAGTCTCCTGGTCAATACCAGAAACAATAGAGCCAATCTGACGCACGGTAGAACCTGCTGCAGGAATGGGGTCCCCCCAACGAATAGCAGTCAGATCAATTCCGCGCTTTACCAGCTTGGAGCCAAGAACATCCCTCACCTGAGATGCAACAAAATCTGCAGGAGCCTCAATAGTGAACTTACCCTCTTTCTTAGAGAGCTCAAGTGTTGCGCCAGAATCTTTTAGATCATAGCGCTGGGTAAGCTCACGAGCTGCCTGCTGAAATGCATTATCAACTTCCATCATGTCTACTTCAGACACAACGTCAAAGCTTGATTCTTTAGCCATTTCCCCTCCGTATTACCTGGGCGAGAAGAACTTCTCGCCCTATGGCGTTTAGTTATTTGAATTGCTGTTGGAATTCTGGTTGTTAGTTGTACCAGTAGTTCCGCTGGTTGTGCTTGTTGACGTGCTGTTTGTTTGAGTTCCTGAGGCGTTTGCTCCGTTAGCGTCAGCAGGTTTAGTACCCTGAATGGTCAAGGTGCCAATACCAGAAGCATTTGCGTCAAATGGCTTAGCAGTACCATTAACGGTTACCGCAACAGCACCAGGAGTACCTGCAAGAACAGTCATGGAGTCAGTGACGGTGTATGTCTGAGACCATGGGCCGGTAATAGCGTCAGCCTCAACACTCTTGCCGTCAACCGTAATCTCAACCCAGCTGGTCTGACCATCAGCAACAGTAACCACTACGGTAGTCTGCTTAGGAGTTTCTTCCTTCTTTGGCTCAGTTGTAGTGGTGCTCTTAGAAGCATCAGTAGAATCCTTCTTAGAGGTGTCCGTGTTGCCGCTGGTGGTAGTGGAATTCTTAGAAGAATCAGTTGTTGAGTTATTAACGCTTACCGTCTTAGTTGTAGTAGGCGTGGTTCGTGCGGTCATGCAGGAACGAACACTGAACAGCAAAACGGCAGTAATGATCACAACAACAAGAGCAAATACGGTGGCAATGGTGCGGCCCGTATCAGAGAAATAATTCTGAAGCGCTCCCATAACGCCTGGTCTTTGAGGAGCACGGCGCTGTTGAGCGGCGGCGCTAGATGGCTGGCGACGACGAACATTAGGCCTATCTACCTGCGCAATATTTCTAGAGCCACGGCGACCGGAAATAGTAGATGCTCGCTCATAAGGATCAGTTACATTGTCATAGCGAAGGTCATCGGTGTAATCGCTTGGAGCAACAGTTCTTCTGGTTACATCGTCTTTATAAGCTGGCATGCTAACGCCCGCAATACCTACACGTCTGCGCTGAACGCCACCACGTGTACGACTTGCCATGGTCTTCTGGCGAGAAGCCTCTTCAATACCGGCATTATACGCATGACCTGTGGCGTAGCGAGAATATGAGTAACCGCCAGCGTCCTCTTCAGATGCCTGAGCACCCAGAGGTACACCGGTTTGTCTAGAGCGTACACCAGAGGTAGTTGCAAATGCGCCCATATCGCCAGCTGGTCCTCCCGATGTGGGGAGAAGACCGTGGTACTGCACGTATGCCTTTGGTCTGCTACCGGACTCGTTTACAACGTCATAGCCAGCAATGCCACGGCCAGACTGGGTATCGCGCGTACGACGGCGCAGCTCATGAGAATAGGTGCCGTTTTCAAACTCGTAGCTCTCTTCCTGGAAGAGGTCTACGATCTCGCGCGGATTAAGTCCTAGATAGCGAGCATACGAAGAAAGCATGCCCTGAGCATAACCACTCTGCGGCATGTTCTTAAAATCGCCTTCCTCAAAAGCAATAAGTGCCTGCTCTTTGAGGCGAAGAATCTTTGATGCTTGCGTGATAGAAAGTCCGAGTTGACGTCTACGTTCTACGAGCATCTCACTAAAACGAGGGCGTGGCATGCTTACTCTACCTCCCTATAGGCAGCGTCTTGAACTTTGAGCTCTTCAAGAGCTTCTTTATCAATAAGAACTTCTCGAGGCTTTGATCCGTTAGCAGGGCCAACAACACCCTTTGCCTCAAGCATATCCATAATTCTACCAGCACGAGCATACCCAACAGAGAGCGCTCTTTGCAAACTAGATGTAGAACCTAGCTGAGAATCCACAATTATGCGCGCAGCTTCCCAAATAAGCGGATCGTCTGCCTGCGCCATACCACCAACTCCCCCAACGCCATCGGCCTGTGTTGGAGTTGCAACAGTCAAAATGTTGTCGTGATATTCTGCGGTACGCTGAGTACGAATGTACTTAACGGTTTCCTCGATTTCCTCGTCAGAGACCCAGCAACCCTGGGCGCGATTTGGCTTCTTACCACGAAGCTTAACCAGCATATCGCCTTTACCCAGCAGCTGCTCTGCACCCTTTTGGTCCAGAATAATACGGGAGTTCAAAGAGTTATCAACAGAAAGTGCAACGCGGTTATCGATGTTTGCGCGGATCAGACCAGTTACAACGTCAGCAGAAGGACGCTGTGTTGCAACAATCAGGTGAATACCTGCAGCACGACCAAGCTGAGCAATACGAACAATGGAAGACTCAACGTCTTTGCCCGCAACCATCATAAGGTCAGCAAGCTCGTCGATGACAATAACAAAGTATGGCATGTGCTTTGGAGGGTTCTCCATGTCAGCGTACTTATCGCCATCAACATTTCTGTTGTACGTCTTAATGTCACGAACCTTGTAGTGCTCAAATACCTTCAGGCGGCGCTCCATCTCGGTGACGCCCCACTGAAGCGCACTTGCTGCCTGCCTTGGCTCAGTAACAACTGGAACATACAGATGAGGAAGACCAGCGTAACCCGTAAACTCAACGCGCTTTGGGTCAACCATAATAAGGCGGACCTGCTCAGGAGTTGCTCGCATGAGCATAGACATGACAATAGCGTTGAGCAGGACAGACTTACCAGAACCGGTAGTACCTGCTACCAGCAAGTGAGGAAGGCTGGCAAGGTCAACAACAATTGGCTTGCCCTCAGAATCGCGACCAAAGGCGCACTCAAGAGGACCGCCCTTTGCAAACGGAAGAACGTCAGCCAAGTTGACTGCCTGGGCTTTCTCGTTAGGAATCTCAATACCAACTAGAGAAGTTCCAGGAATTGGTGCAAAAATACGAACAGACTTTGCCGCAAGTGAAAGCGCAATATCGTCCTCAAGATTGGTGATCTTGTTGACGCGCTCACCCTCGCCCATCGAAATCTTAAACGTAGTAACAGAAGGACCGGCGGTCCAGCCAACCACCTGGCTCGAGAGGCCAAACTCCTCAAGCGTAGCCTGGAGTCTCTGTGCAGTGGCTTCAAGCTCATCATCGCTTACGGCAGAAGTAGCCGAGTTCTTGTTTGACTTCAGGATGCTAAATGGTGGCAGCTCATACGACTCATCGTCATCGCCAGGCCTTTTGAGCTGGTCCGGTGTGGCGAGAAAATCGGGTGTCGTTTTAGCTTTGCTCTTAGGTTTAGCCTGTTTTGTTGTAGGAGCAACATCAGCTGCAGAAGCATCGTTTTTCTCGACAACTGCATCATCTGGCTGGTCCTTCTTCTTAGAGCGCAGCTTATTCTTAGCCTTATCAATGAGCGTAGTAGGAGCATCTCCTGCGTCCTCTTGCGCCTCTTCTTCCTCGTAAAGACGGGCGTCACGCTTAATGACAGAAGTCTTGCGATTGCCCAAATACGTGGTCTCCCCTTCACCGGTCTCGTCAAAGAGAGAAGACTGGTTGTTTGCGCCACGTCTACCCTGCTTCTTTGCAGGCTGTGGAGCATTTGCAGCGTAGAGCGCCTCTTCTTTTGCAAGAGCACGCTCTTCTTTACGGTAGCGATGATTCTCACGCGCTTCATCCAGGCGGAAGCTTACGCGCTCAACCATGTCAGAAATGGAGAAGCCGCAGATAACAACACCGGCAATAATAAAGCCAACCAAAAGGACATTGCCCACCACGCGGCCAACAAAGCGCAGCAAAACCCAAGCAATTCCGCCGCCCACATAACCTCCGGCAGCCTCTAGGACTTTTGTGCCCAGAAGCATATCTGGAGCAGCCTCGGCACCTGGGAAGTTAAGTGAAATAAGAGCAAGGGCAGCAAGAACGTCCAGCGTTAGACCAATAGCAATACGCGTAGAGATTCCCTGATCATCACGCATAAAGAAGGTCATAGCAAAGACAAATACTGCAATGGGAAAAAGTAGCGCTCCCGTACCAAAACAGAGCTTGAGCCCATGACCCATTGCGCTGGTAATAACAGCGTTAGAAGGGACAATAATGGACAAAAACAGAGCAATTGCAACCACTGCAAGAACAACACCAATGATGTCATTCTGCAGTGGGCTCAAGCCTACTGCCTGGGCAGAAGCGGCGTTTCTAGAATTTCTTTTTGCTGCGTTTGAGGTGCGTTTAGAGGGCATTGGGCTTATACCTCCATAATGACCGGAATAACCATTGGTCGAGTACGAGTTTTGCTCCAAAGGAAGTTAGAAAGGGCGTTACGAACGCTCTTTCTCATTGCTTCAATGTTTGCACCTTCGGACTTAGAGGCCTTCTCGATTGAATTTCTCACAAGATTCTGTGCGTCATTCATAAGCTCGTCATCGTCGGCAAATGAAACACCACGGCCAGAAATCTCAACAACACCTGGCTTAAGGTTGCGACCAACAAGGGTTACCACAGCGGTAACAATGCCGTCCTGAGAAAGGCGCTGACGATCACGAAGAACAACAGGGTTAGCGTCGGTAACAGAGAGGCCGTCAACGTACACAACGCCAGACTCAACCGTCTTACCACGAGTAACCTTGCCGTTTCTCATCTCAAGCGTGTCGCCGTTATCAAGAATGAAAATGCGATTAGCAGGAACACCCATCTGCTGAGCAAGCTCTGCATGTGCACGCAGGTGAACAGCCTCACCATGAACAGGCATGAAGTTCTTTGGACGAGCCATACCAAGCATAAGCTTGAGCTCTTCCTGGCTACCATGGCCAGAAACGTGGACAAGTGCCTTTGACTTGTCGTAAATCTCGCAACCAATTTTAGAGAGCGCGTTAATGATGGACTGAACGCTCTTCTCGTTACCTGGAACAGGAGTTGCAGAGATGATTACGGTGTCCTGAGGACGAATGGAAAGCGACTTGTGCTCTCCGTTTGCCATGCGCGCCAAAGCGCTCAGAGGCTCTCCCTGGGAACCGGTGCACAGAACAACAATGCGATCATCTGCGAGTTTATCAACATCGTACGCATCAATGATGTCTTTATCGGCAATGTTGAGGTAACCAAGCTCACGCGCAACCTTTGTGTTGGTAATCATAGAGCGACCGGTAACAACAACCTTACGCTTTACCGCAACAGAGGCATCGCACACCTGCTGCAGGCGGTGAATATGGCTTGAGAACGACGCAACAAAAACGCGACCAGTTGCATTCTTGATGATGTGACGAAGCGCCGCACCAACAGAAGCCTCGGATGGGGTCATACCAGGGCGATTAGCGTTTGTTGAGTCAGACAACAGCAGGTCAAGGCCCTCGGAGCCAAACTTGGTGATAGCCGAATAATTTGGACGCACGCCATCAATTGGAGTCTGATCAAGCTTAAAGTCACCGGAGTGAATAAGCGTTCCTGCAGGGGTCTTCATGTGAATACCAAAAGCAGCAGGAATAGAGTGAGTCATCGAGAAGAACGTGATGTCAAAGGCGCCAAGCTGGACCTTTGAACCATCAGTAACCTCACGAAGCTTAGTACCCACAATCTTGTGCTCAGCAAGCTTACCTTCAATAAAGCCAAGCGAGAGCTTACTAGAATAGATTGGCACCTTACGAGTAAGGTCCATAAGCAGGTACGGAAGAGCACCAATGTGATCCTCGTGACCGTGGGTAATCAAAATACCGCGAAGCTTATCTTCATTTTCAAGTACATAGGTGTAGTCTGGCAAAACTAGGTCAATACCAGGCTGTTCGTCATCTGGGAACATTAAACCAGCATCAACAAGCACCATATCATTACCGTATTCAAAAACGGTCATGTTCTTGCCAATGCCATCAAGTCCGCCCATAGGAATGACTTTAAGAGCTGGGTCTTTCTTAGGCATTAAAACGCTTTCCTTTCAAATAACTTTCTATAACAGACGCAACCCCAAAGGGCCGTCTAGAAGACTTTTTGCAAAATCTACATGTTGTTTAATTATATAAAAAATCTGCACGTATTACCCTATATATTCCCAAAGAATCAAAATCTCAACAGAATAACAAGAGAGCTCCGACATACATCGAAGCTCTCTTTGCTATCTCATGTGTATAAGGTCTCGCGTGGCGAGAAACCCATTGAGTTTGAGTGTGCCTTATGCGTCGTGGTGACGACGTGGCTGGCGACGCTCAGAGTTGCCGTTGTCGTTCTGACGACGTGGACGACGCTCCTCGCGCTCCTTCTTTGGAGCACCCTGTGGTGCCTCTGGCTTATCAAGGCGGTCAAGAGAAATCTTGCCCTTCTCGTCTACCTCAAGGACCTGAACCTTAACCTCGTCGCCAACAGCCAGGACATCCTCGATCTTCTCGACACGTCCCTGTGCAACGCGGGAAATATGAAGTAGACCGTCCTTGCCAGGAAGGAGCTCAACAAAGGCACCGAATGGCTGAAGACCAACAACGCGACCAGTGTACTCCTCACCTACCTCTGGAACCTTAACAATAGCCTTGATGCGCTCTGCAGCAGCCTCGGCAGCACCGTTAGTACCAGCGATAAAGACGGTGCCATCCTCCTGGATGTCAACGGTTGCGCCCGTATCCTCCTGGATACCGCGAATAACCTTGCCACCAGAGCCAATGACGTCGCGAATCTTATCGGTTGGGATAGAAAGCGAGATGATCTGTGGAGCGGTCTCTTTGGTCTCAGTACGAGGTGCAGGAATCTGCTCGAGCATCTTGTTCAGAATGAACATACGGCCCTCTTGAGCCTGGAGAAGTGCGCTGCGCAGAATCTCTGGAGTAAGACCAGTTGCCTTGTTGTCCATCTGCATTGCAGTAATACCCTTGGTGGTACCGCAAACCTTGAAGTCCATGTCGCCGAGGAAGTCCTCAAGACCCTGGATATCGGTAAGAACAACAGTCTTGCCGTTCTCCTGGATAAGACCCATTGCAACACCAGAAACAGGACGCTTTAGAGGAACGCCTGCATCCATAAGGGAAAGCGTAGAACCGCAGGTAGAAGCCATGGAAGAAGAACCATTGGACTCCATTACCTCAGAGACAACGCGGATGGTGTAAGGGAACTCTTCCTCGGAAGGAATGACAGGAAGAAGTGCGCGCTCTGCAAGAGCTCCGTGACCAATCTCACGGCGCTTTGGACTGCCCATACGGCCAGTCTCACCGGTGCAGAATGGTGGGAAGTTGTAGTGGTGAATGTAGCGCTTGCCATCCATTGGCTCAATGGTGTCAAGACGCTGCCACTCGTTGAGCATGCCAAGTGTACAAATGGAGAGAACCTGAGTCTGACCACGCTGGAAAAGACCAGAGCCGTGAACAAGTGGCAGGTAATCAGGCTTGACCATGATTGGACGGATCTCGTCTGCAACACGGCCGTCAACACGCTCGCCGGTCTCAACAACCATGACGCGCATAGCGTGCTTCTCAAGACCCTTGAGCTCAACGGCAATAGCGCGGCTCCAAAGCTCCTGCTCCTCCTCGGTGAACTGAGCCTTAATCTCGTCCATCAGGTCAGCAACCTTCTGCATACGGGACTGCTTGTCAGCGTCCTTAAGAGCAGCACTCATCTGGTCATAGTAAGCAAAGATGCGGTCATGGACCTCAGCGATTGGCTCGTCAAGGATGTACTCGCGCTTGACGATAGGGCCGTTAACCTCTTCCCACTTAGCAATAAACTTCTTCTGCTCCTCGCAGAAGGCTGCAATTGCCTCCTGACCAAATGCCATAGCGGAGAGCATATCCTCTTCGGAAATCTCATCTGCACCAGCCTCAAGCATGGAAATAAAGGTGGAAGAACCGCCAAGCTCAAGGTCAAGGTCAGAGTGATCGCGCTCTTCATAGGTTGGGTTAACCAGGAACTCGCCGGTATCAGCGTTGCGACCAATACGGACGCACGCAAGTGGTCCCTCAAAAGGAACGCCACCAACGGCCAGAGCAGCAGAAGCGCCCATGACAGAGATGGTATCAACAGCGTTTACCTGATCAGCAACAAGGGAAGTTGCAACAATCTGAACCTCATTACGGAAGCCATCTGGGAAGGATGGGCGCAGAGGACGGTCAATCATACGAGCAGTAAGGGTTGCCTTCTCGGATGGACGAGCCTCACGCTTGAGGTATCCACCAGGAACACGACCAACTGCGTACATTTTCTCAATAAAATCAACAGTCAGTGGGAAGAAGTCGTAATCCTTACGCTCCTTGGAAACCACTGCAGTGAGAAGTACGGTGGAATCGCCGCACTTAACGATACAGGCACCGGTTGCCTGCTTTGCGAGCTCACCAGCCTCAAGGGTGTAGTGCTTACCGTAGAGGTCAAATTCGTGAGTTACTTTAGTCATTTCTTTCCTCTTCTATCTCCGTTTGCCCCATTGCAAACGGGCCTCAAACATAAAGGGCGCCAGACGGCGCCCTAAAAAGCCAACTTACTGGATGTTGTCGCGGATACCCAGGGAAGCAATAAGAGTACGGTACTCTTCAATGTCGTTCGACTTGATGTAAGAAAGAAGACGACGACGCTTACCAACGAGCATCAGAAGACCACGACGAGTGTGGAAGTCCTTCTGGTGGGACTTCATGTGGTCGGTGAGCTGACGAATACGCTCAGTAAGAAGAGCAACCTGAACCTGTGCGGAACCGGAGTCCTTCTCGTCCTTGCCGTACTGCTTGATGAGCTCAGCCTTACGATCCTTAGTTACTGCCATAATAAACCGCCTTTCGCGTTGAATACTCCTTGTACTGAGAAGGTAGCCGGCAGTGACTAGCCCCTAAGAACAAGGAAATAACCTACAAGAGGATACCAGTTACTGGTGAACTTTGCTAGTAAAAATACACTTCAGCTAGATACTGAGTAGAAATTCAAATGCTTTGAGGCGTGCTTCAAGGTGTGTAGCCGCCCAAATATGCGCACTGGTAAGCAAAAAGAGTGCAGTTTCTGGGGCAATTTCTGCAACAACAAGCTGGTCAAAGGTAAGTTTGAGAAGTGACGACAACCACGAGAGCTCAAGTGGAGTTACCTCAATAGCGCCCTCAATCTCATGCGCACAACTTCCACACAATGCACCACCGGCAGCTGGCGAGAAGTACGTCAGGGCTTCATCTCCACAGGCAATGCACGATTCCAGCTCAGGACGCCAGCCTTCGTGTGCCAAAACCTTAAACACGTAAGCAGCAACAACAAGATCTAGGTGTTTCTCGTCATCTACTTCTTCACAGGCCCTGAGAGCGCGAGAAAGCAGCGGATAGAGAAACGCGTCTTCGATGCCATCAATGCACGAAAGGCGTGCAACTTCGCAGATAGCTGATGCAGCTGCTACCTTAGAGAGATCGCCGCGAAGTGTGGCATGGGGCTCAAGTAAGGTTGCCTCGGACAAGATGTCAAGCGAGCGACCTTCTGCCAGCAGCACGTCTAGCTCACAAAACAGTTCAACACGAGCAGCAAAGCGACCGCCTGGCTTTCTGGCACCCTTTGCGACAGCTCGACGTTCTTCTCCCAAATCAGAGAGCATCGTTAAAATGAGGTCTTGCTCAGCGAGTTTTGTTCTATCAAGCACAATTGCTTTAAGACGTGTGGTCTTTCTACCAGGCACAACTAGTCCTCAGTTGAGTAACCCAGGCACTTAATCTCGTTGGCATCACGCCTCCAGAGAGGCTGAACACGAACCTGCAGGTCTAGATAAACCTTGCGACCAAACAGCTTCTCCAGGTCTTTTCTGGCCTCGACGCCAACGCGCTTGATCATGGAGCCGCCCTGGCCAACAACGATGCCCTTTTGTCCTTCTCGCTCAACCAAAATGGTGGCAGAAATGGATAAGTGACCATCTGTTGCCACCTCATACGAATCGCAGACAACGGCAACAGAATGAGGAACTTCCTGACGAAGGTTGAGCAGTAGCTTCTCGCGAACAAACTCTGCTACCAGGTCTTCTGGCAAGGCGTCAGTCTCCATATCCTCTGGGAACCACATAGGACCCTCGGGAAGATGCTCAGAAACAAGCGCAATAAATGTCTGAATATTAAAGTCTTCTGGTGCGGAAACAACAAGCACGTCATCAAAGTGAGCAAGAGCTTGTGCAGCCTCAAGCTGCTCCGACACCTGCTCTGGCGTTGCAATATCTGCCTTAGTAATAACCAGCAGCTTAAAGGCGGCGTGCGCCTGCTCAACATGATTGGCAACCCACTCATCACCACGGCCAACGGGCTTAGTGGCGTCAATCAAAAAAGCAATTACGTCAGCGTCGTTGAGTTCTCCCAGCGCAGCCTTATTGAGCTCTTTACCAAGAGCATCTTTAGGCTTATGAAGGCCTGGAGTATCTACAATGACAAGCTGGGAGTTGTCTCCGTTTACCACTGCTCTGAAGCGACGACGTGTAGTCTGGGCAACAGGGCTTGCGATAGCCACTTTCTGGCCCATACAAGCGTTCAAAAGCGTAGACTTGCCAACGCTTGGGCGACCAACTAAAGCAACAAAACCGCTCCTAAAGGGAGTGGCCTCAGATGAAGTATTTTCAGAAACTGAATTGGCGGTCATACGTCCTCCAACTTACCAATGAAAAATTGCACGCGAGAAAATCAAAAGTCCTATAAGAGCTGCGGTAATGCTAATGCAGCATGAAGCTGCCGCCGCAATATCTTTTGCTTTACCAGCCATAGGATGAAACTCAGGAGAAACCAGGTCCACTACAGTTTCTATTGCCGTGTTAATGAGCTCTGTAGTTAAAACCGCACCAATACACGCAAGGACAAGTGCCCAGCTTACGGCATCCAAGCCAACAAACAATCCCGCAACTACGGTCAATACAGCAGCTACCGACATACGACGCAAGTTTGCTTCCTGAGCAAATGCTTGGCGAGCGCCCTGTAGTGCAAAGAGAAGGCCGCGCTTAAAGCTTGGATGTCTGCCCTTAGATCCCGGAATCATTACTCGTCAATCCCCTCGCGGTGGCGAGTCAACACGACTGGCTCAATAGTCCTATCCGTTGAAAGCAGAGCAACAAGAGCGTCTTCACGAGCCTCCATAACCTCTGCCTCATCATCTTCAATATGGTCATATCCAAGCAGGTGAAGCATAGCATGAACAAGCATAAGCCTAAACTCATCTGCCTCTGTAGTGCCATATTCTTTTGCCTGGCGAGAAATAAAATTAGGAGCCAGAATAATATCACCCAGCTCACACATCTCACCAGGAGCCAAATCTGGATCATCAGGGCGTTCTACCTCAAGTGAGATAACGTCAGTGGGCACATTTTTTTCTCGCCACTCAAGGTTAACTTGCTGAATTTCTTCATCGCTGACAACAGAAATGGAGACCGTGCAGGGGCGCTCAACGCCCTCTTCAGAAAGTACCAGATTGCAATCAGCTTCAATCTCTTCCACAGAAATTGGCGACTCGACGCCCTCTTCGATCACAATGTCGTACTCGTTAACCACGTTACTCCCCTAGCTGTTTTTTCTCATACGCAGTGTATGCATCAACTATCTTACCAACCAACGTGTGGCGAACAATATCATTTCTATCTAAATCAACAAAAGCAACGTCTTC
>CAUTMX010000020.1:0-28514 GCA_963539685.1 uncultured Atopobiaceae bacterium
CAGAATCATAATCACCCGCATATGAACTGCCTCCCATTTCTTATGTCCAAGAAATAGGAGGCAGTTCAAAACGATGCGCTAAATAGGCTGACTTTTGATTTTTACTAAGGTTCTAGCCCTTTTTACCCCTGATAATTTCTGGGGCGTTTTCTCCGCCAACACTTTCTGGAGTAACCACAACCTTAGTGATATCCAAATCTGATGGCAGGTCAAACATAGTCTCTTGCAGCGTAGACTCACAAATTGCGCGAAGACCACGAGCTCCTGTACCACGAGCCAAAGCCTTCTTAGCAATCTCTCTGAGTGAATCCTCAGTAAACTCCAGATCTACGCCCTCAAGCTCAAACATGCGCTTGTACTGCTTGGTAAGAGCATTCTTTGGATCTGTGAGGATACTCATCAGATCTTCCTCACCAAGCTCACGAGTAGAAGTGATAACAGGAATACGGCCCAAAAGCTCTGGAATCATACCAAACCTGTGCAGGTCCTGAGGCATTACCTTGGAGATAAGCTCAGACTCACCTTCTTTGACATTCTGAGCAACATCAGAGTTAAAGCCAATTCCCTTTTTACCAATACGGTCAGCAACAATCTTATCCAGGCCTACAAAAGCGCCACCGCAGATGAACAAGATGTTGGTGGTATCAATGTGAATAAGCTCCTGCTGAGGATGCTTGCGGCCACCTGTTGGTGGAACACTTGCAACCGTGCCCTCAAGAATCTTCAGAAGTGCCTGCTGAACACCCTCGCCAGAGACATCACGAGTAATAGAGAGGTTCTCGGCCTTGCGAGCAATCTTGTCTATCTCGTCAATATAGACAATGCCTACCTGAGCGCGCTCAACATCGCCGTCAGCAGCAGTGATGAGCTTAAGCAGGATATTCTCGACATCTTCACCAACGTAGCCAGCCTCGGTAAGGGTTGTTGCGTCAGCAATAGCAAACGGAACCTCAAGAAAACGAGCAAGCGTCTGAGCAAGCAGTGTTTTACCAGTACCAGTTGGACCAAGCAGCAAGATGTTGGACTTTGCAATCTCAACGTCCTCCTGACCCTCCTGAGGCTCATCATTGCCCGAAAGGATACGACGATAGTGGTTGTACACTGCAACCGACATAGCGCGCTTAGCGTCTTCCTGACCCATTACGTACTGAGACAGCTCATCGTAAATCTCATGTGGAGTTGGCAGGTCTTTGATAACAGGCTCATCAGAGTGAGTCTCAATCTCTGACTCTTCATCAAAACCAAGAGACTCATCGATCATATCCGAGCAGGTAGAGACGCATTCATCACAAATGCAGACTCCACCAGGACCCTGAATAAGCTTATTTACCTGCGACCTGCTTTTTCCGCAGAAAGAACAGTGCATCTCATCTAATCCGCCAAAAGGCGAGAAGTTCTGGTCATTAGCCATAACTTAAACCCTCAATACGAGAACAATTATTGATCGTTACGAGAAGAGATAACGCGGTCAACCAGACCGTAGTCACAAGCCTCCTGTGCACGAAGATAATTATCGCGCTCGGTGTCTGCATTGACCTTCTCGATAGGCTGTCCAGTATAATCCGAAAGCAGCTCATTGATGCGCTGACGAATCCACTTTGTCTCATCTGCAACAATCTGGATGTCAGTCTGCTGGCCCTGAACACCGCTAGATGGCTGGTGAATCATAACCATAGAGTTAGGAAGCGCAAGACGCTTACCCTTTGCACCAGCTGCAAGAAGAACTGCGCCCATTGAAGCTGCCATACCAACGCAGATGGTAGAGACATCAGGCTTAATGAAGTTCATGGTATCAAGGATGCCCAGACCTGCATAAACGTCTCCACCAGGAGAGTCAATGTAGAGAGAAATATCCTTGTCTGGGTCCTGGCTCTCAAGGTGCAAAAGCTGTGCGATGACCAGGTTTGCAGAATCACGAGTTACAGGCTCTCCCAAGAAAACAATACGATCATTGAGCAGCCTGGAGTAGATATCATAGCTACGCTCACCACGAGGAGTCTGCTCAATAACATACGGAATAGTTGGAATGTTTGTTGGATAATGCATAATCCTCCTTCAAAGGTCTTTCCTTAGAAACATACCCCGGGAAGCATGTCTCTAACCCGGGGTATGAAAAATTCAAAGTAACTGCAACTTTTGGCGCAGTCTTTCTGGCGAGAAACCCAACCAGTTGCGGACTACTCAGCGTCCTTCTTTGCGTCCTCGTCCTTCTTAGCTGCCTTCTTCTTAGCAGGAGCCTTCTTAGCAGGCTTCTTCTCTGCCTTCTGCTCTTCCTTTGCAGCCTCAGCAATCTCGTCGACAACGGTGACGGTTGCGTTGTCACGCAGCCAGTCAAGAGCCTTAGAGCGACGAATGGACTCGCGAATTGCAGGAAGACGGCCAGCCTTGCGCCACTCCTCAATTGCAGCCTCAACGTTAGGAACACCAGCGCGCTCAAACTCTGCGCGGATGTCATCCTCAGTTGCCTCAAGCTTGAGCTCTGCAGCCACTGCGTCAAGAGCCAGGGACTGACGTGCGCGCTCCTCAGCCTGAACACGAAGATCAGAGATGAAATCATCAGTCTTGATGCCGCGTGCAGCCAGGAACATATCAAGAGTCATACCCTGCTGCTGAAGACCACTCAGGAACTCCTGAGCAATCTCGTTGAAGACCTCGTTCTTGTACTCCTCTGGAACCTCCTCAAGCTGAAGACGCTTGCCTACAGCCTCAACAACGCGGTCCTCTTTAAGAGTTGGAAGAGAATTCTTCTTGTCGGACTCAATCTCAGACTTAACAGCCTCACGGAGTTTCTCGACAGTGTCATAACCAAAGGTGTTCTTTGCAAGCTCGTCAGTCAGCTCTGGAGTGACGGACTTCTTGTGAGCAACAACCTTGACGTTGATATCGTAGTCGTGGGAGTGGACCTCATCGCCGTGAGTGTGGCTGTGAGTCCACTTGACCTCTTTCTCCTCACCTGGCTTCATGCCGATGAGTGCCTCCTCAAGCTCCTTTGGAGCCTGGGTGCCGTTAAGGGTAAGAACGCGGTCCTCGCCCTCCATGTGAGCAGCGCCCTCAATGTTCTTGATGTCTACGCCAATGGTGTCGCCCTCTTTAACAGCGCGCTTTTCCTTGGTGTTCTCAAACTTAGCCTGGTAAGAAAGAAGCTGCTTGATCTGGTGATCAACCTCAGCCTCAGTTGCCTCATTTGGAGGCATGTTGATCGCAGGAGCATCGTAAGAATCAAGCTTAGCCTCAGGACGAACGTTGAAGACTACCTCATAGGAGTAATCCTGGCCCTCAACAGGAAGGTCTGCATCCTGGTTGTAATCACCACGGCCAACAGGAACAAGGTCAAGCTCCTCAAGGAGCTGTGGCTCTGCTGCGCCGAGAAGATCGTTGGTTGCCTGAGCAAGGACTGCCTCGCGGCCAACAATGCCATCAATGACAGGACGAGGTGCACGGCCCTTGCGGAAACCCTGGAAGGAATACTTGTTTGCAATGTCCTTGTAAGCCTGCTTAATGGCAGCGTCTACCTCTGCAGCAGGAACTGTAACCTTGACGGTGAGTTTCTCGTCAACTGGCTTATCTGCGGTAACGGTGATGTTCAACGTTCCTCCAGTGTCTCGTAAAAAATGCTGGCGTACCAGCTCTTAACCAAATTTCTGCATGGTGCGGGCGGAGGGAATCGAACCCCCACGGACTTAGTCCACTAGAACCTAAATCTAGCGCGTCTGCCAGTTCCGCCACGCCCGCATATTTATGCAGCCTTGCAATAATAACAAACTTTTGCGCTCTTCACTAGGAGAACTTCGCATTCTAAACACTTCCCTCACGAAAAAGACCGGCCTTTTTCAAGACCGGTCTTGTTCAAGTGAAAAACTCATTCTCCAAGCACGTTTTAAAGATCTTGTAGTGCAAAGGTCTCGGGCTCACTCTTTCTTGCAGCAGCAAGTGCCTGGATAAGAGCGGTAGCTGCAGACATTGCGGTGACGCAGGTAATGCCCTGGCTGACTGCCTCTGCGCGCATCTTAGTGCCGTCGCTGTGAGCCTCGTGACCGTGAGGCGTATTGATGATGAAGCTGACGGTCTTATCGCGCATAAGGTCAACAACGTTTGGATGACCATCGGAAATACGATTGACGGTAGTGCAGTCAATTCCGGCCGCACGCAGCGTCTTTGCGGTACCGCCTGTGGTGTAGATGCCGTAGCCAAGGTTCTCCAGAGCCATAGCAACAGGAGCAATGGCGCGCTTATCGCGGTCGCACACACTAATGAAGACGGATCCCTGCTCAGGAAGCTTGTTCTCAACTGCTTCGCGAGTCTTTGCGTATGCTGCTGGGAAGGTGCGGGCAATGCCCATGACCTCACCGGTAGACTTCATCTCTGGGCCAAGGATTGAGTCAGCACCAGGGAATCTAGACCAAGGCATAACCGCTTCTTTGACCGCGTAGTAGTCGACGGTGCGATTTTCGTCTGGAAGCAGGCCTTGTGCTCTGAGCTCACTGATCTTCTCGCCAGCCATAATGCGAGATGCGTATTTAGCCAGGGAAACGCCAGTTGCCTTTGACGAGAAAGGCACGGTTCTAGAAGCGCGAGGGTTGAGCTCAATGACAAAGACGTGCTCATCGCGAACGGCGTACTGGATGTTCAGGAGACCTCGAATGCCGCAGGCAAGTGCCAGCTTTTTGGTGATGGCCCTAATCTGGTCAACAATCTTTTCAGAGAGCGAGAAGGGCGGCCAGCAGCAGGCGGAGTCGCCAGAGTGAATACCGCACTCCTCGATGTGCTCCAGGACGGAGCCTACGTAGCACTCCTCGGTGTCGCAGAGAGCGTCAACGTCCAGCTCAATGGCGTCCTCCAGGAAGGCGTCCAGGTAGACAGGACGATCTGGCGTGACGTGCGTCGCGGACTCCATGTAGGTGACCAGGTCGGAGTCATCGTAGACAATGGCCATGCCGCGACCACCAAGAACGTAGCTTGGGCGGACAATCAGTGGGTAGCCAATGCGGCGAGCGGCGTCGCGAGCCTCGTCCATGGTAGAAGCAACTGCCGATGGTGGGCAGGCAATGTTCAGGCGGTCAAGAAGGGCTGCGAAGCGGTCGCGGTCTTCTGCCAGGTCAATTGCCTCTGGCTGAGTGCCCATGATTGGAACGCCAGCGTCCTTCAAGGCGCGTGCTAGCTTGATTGGCGTCTGGCCACCAAGGGTAACAATGACGCCTTCTGGCTTCTCAACCTCAATGACATCCATGACGTCTTCAAAGGTCAGGGGTTGGAAATACAGGCGATCAGAAGTGTCATAGTCTGTGGAAACCGTCTCAGGATTGCAGTTGACCATGACCGTCTCATAGCCCTGCTCGCGAAGAGCGTAAGCAGCATGTACGCAGCAGTAGTCAAACTCAATGCCCTGACCAATACGGTTAGGACCAGCGGAAAGAATCATGACGCGTGGCTTTTCTGCCTCAACGTACTCTGTGGCATTGCCCTTCTCGTACGTGACGTAGTGGTACTGCGTGGTTGCACCAAACTCTCCTGCGCAGGTATCAACTGTCTTGACTTGTGGGCGAACACCCAGCACTTCCCTAACGGCGCGGACAACGTCTGTCTTGGTACCAGTAAGGTGTGCAAGCTGCTCATCCGAGAAGCCCAGCTGCTTGGCAGCAAGCATGTTATCGGTGGTGAGACCGGAAAGTCCCAGCTCTTTGATGCGTTTCTCGGCGTTGATGATGCCTGCCATACGATGCAGGTACCATGGATCGATACCGGTCATATCGTGGATGCGCTCAACGCTCCAGTTTCTGCGCAGAGCCTCAGCAACGTAGAAAATACGCTCTGGTGTTGGCTTGCTGACCAGCTCATCAAAGTTCTTCTCGTCAAAGACATCGTGACCGTCAGCGCCCAGACCAGCGCGATCTTGTTCCAGCGAACGGAGCGCCTTCTGCAGAGCCTCCTCAAAGGTCCTGCCCATGGCCATCGCCTCGCCGACCGACTTCATGCGGGTGGTCAGAACGCGGCTGGTACCCTTGAACTTGACGAAGGCAAAGCGAGGAACCTTGACCACGCAGTAGTCGATGGAAGGCTCAAAGGCAGCAGGAGTTGCCTTGGTGATGTCGTTAGTAATCTCATCCAGTGTGTAGCCAACAGAGAGCAGTGCCGCCATCTTTGCAATGGGGAAACCAGTTGCCTTGGACGCCAGCGCAGAGGAGCGGCTGACACGAGGGTTCATCTCAATGACAATGACGCGGCCGTTAGTTGGGTTGACCGCAAACTGAACGTTAGAGCCGCCGCAGGCAACACCTACACGCTCGAGAATGGCGATGGAGTAGTCGCGGAGATTCTGGAGCTCTTCATCGGTAAGCGTCTGAGCTGGAGCAACGGTGATGGAGTCTCCCGTGTGAACGCCCATTGGATCGAGGTTCTCGATGGAGCAGACAACAATACCGTTACCTGCGGTATCGCGCATGACCTCCATCTCAATCTCTTTCCAGCCCTCGATGGACTCCTCTACCAGCACCTCGTGCTCTGGAGAAAGCAAGAGACCCTGTTCAACAATCTCTACGAGCTCTTCTGGGGTATGTGCAATGCCACCGCCCGCGCCACCAAGGGTGAAGCTTGGACGAATGACCACAGGGTATCCCAGCTCAGCAACAATACGCTGAGCGTCTTCCATGGAGTGAGCGATATCTGCGCGAGCAACCTCCAGGCCAATGTCCTGGACTGCCTCGCTGAAGAGCTCTCGGTCCTCACCGGTGCGGATGGACTCCAGGTTGCAGCCGATGACCTCGATGTTGTACTTGTCAAGAACTCCAGCCTCGCCAAGGCCGATGGTGCAGTTCAGAGCGGTTTGTCCGCCCATGTTTGGCAGAAGCGCATCAGGACGCTCGCGCTCAATGACGCGGGTCACAGACTCAACGGTGGTTGGCTCAACGTAGGTCCTGTCTGCAGTTTCTGGGTCGGTCATGATGGTTGCTGGATTTGAATTGACCAGAACAACCTCAAAGCCCTCTTTGCGAAGGGCGCGGCATGCTTGCGTGCCAGAATAGTCAAACTCGCAAGCCTGACCAATAACAATTGGACCAGAGCCAATGACTAGGATCTTCTTTATATCAGTACGCTTTGGCATTAGAAGCGCCTCCCCTCACGAACGTCGATGGCAAGATAGTCAGACTGTCCCTCCATCAAACGAGCAAATGCCTTAAATAAATAAGATGAATCGTGAGGTCCTGGGCTTGCCTCAGGGTGATACTGAACGGAAAACGCTGGAATATCCAGGAATTGGATGCCCTCTGGAGTGCCGTCGTTAAGGTTGACGTGGGTGAGCCTGACGCGACCAAACTCCTTTGTCTGGACAACAGGAGCAATACGCCTTGCGGACCACTCGCAGAGGTTGTCAAAGTGCTCGGAGATTCCACCGGACTCCTCTGCAATGAGCTTGCCCAGGCTTGGGAAAACCAGGCCGTAGTTGTGGTTTTGAGCAGTAATCTCAACCTTGCCAGTTAGAAGATTCATGACTGGTTCGTTGCCACCGTGGTGTCCAAATTTGAGTTTCTCGATATCCGCACCTGCGACAATGGAGAGCATCTGGTTGCCCAGGCAGATACCAAAGACGGGAACCTTGCCCAGAACGCCACGAGCGGCCTCCTGCGTAGCGTCAACCTGCTCTGGGTCACCAGGGCCGTTGGAGAAGAAGATGCCGTCTGGGTTGTAGGCCAAGGCGTCCTCAGCAGGTGTGTTCCACGGTACAACCGTGACCTCGCAGTCGTTTGCTGCAAGACCCTGGAGAATGCCGTTCTTCTCGCCACAGTCGTACGCGACAACGTTGAAGCGCTTCTTAGACGTAGCGGAAACCACGTGAGGCGCGTCGACGGAGACGTCGGGGACAAAGTTGTGCTCGGAGATGCTGGGCGATGCCTGGACGCGCGCAAGCAGATGGGCGGGGTCCAGGTCCTCGGTGGAGATGGCCGCCTTCTGTGCGCCAAAGTCGCGCAGGTGCATGGTCAGCGCGCGGGTATCGATGCCCTCGATGGCAACGACGCCGTTTTCCTGCAGGAACTCTGGCAGACTCTGCTTGGATGTCCAGTTGCTTGGCTCGTAGCACATGTCGTGCACGACAAAGCCACGCAGGTGCAGGGTGTCTCGCTGCATGACCGCAGGATCAATGCCGTAGTTGCCTACCTGCGGATAGGTCAGCGTGACAATCTGTCCGGCGTAACTTGGATCGGAGATAATCTCCTGGTAGCCCGTCATGGACGTGTTGAAAACAATCTCGCCGAAGGTCTCTCCGCTAGCACCACAGCACCTCCCCTCGAAGGTTGTTCCGTCTTCGAGAACAAGCAGCGCGCGAGGCTGCGAGGTGGCACTTGCCAGTGGATTCATATACTCTCCGATCTGCGTACGAGCATGCCGAGCCATAAAAAAAGAGCACTCCTTGTGGAGGCTCAACAGCGAACATGCGCACTCAACGCTATGGGCCTTGCCGGTGTCTCGCACCGTCCTTAAAGGTTGGTAGTATTGTAGCGCATAACCAATAAAGGAGATGGCATGTTTCCAGATTTTCTAGAGAATCCCTCAGATGTGGCCGCGCCGCTGCTTCTGGGATGCACTCTAACAAGGACAATTACGCTTAATGGCGAGAAACACAAACTAGTTGCAAGAATTGTGGAGACCGAGGCTTACGACCAAGACGATCCTGCAAGTCACGCGTTTGGCGGCCCTAGCGATCGCAACGCAGCCATGTTTGGACCTGCAGGCCACCTGTACGTGTACGTTTCGTACGGCATGCATCACTGCTGCAATGTGGTGTGCGGACCTGAGGGTTTTGGCAGCGGATGTTTGGTGCGCGCGGTTGAACCTCTTGAGGGCGCAGAGGTGATGCGCGAGCTCCGCGAGGCGGGGCGTGCGGGTAAAGCGCAGGCGGGGCGCGTGCGCAAGCACCCGCTCAAGCTGCGCGATCTTACTAACGGCCCAGGTAAAGTGTGCGCTGCACTTGGCATCGACAAGACTCTGTATGGGCATGACCTAACAGCTGAGCCGCTGGTGCTGGACTTTGCTCCCCTGCTACCAGGAGAAACGATTGGACGCTCACCTCGCGTTGGCATCAGTAAAAACGCTGATGCTCCAAAGCGCTTTTTCATCGAAGGAAACGAGTTTGTTTCACGAGCGTAGGACGTAGGGTGTTTCAAGAGCGTAGAGCGCGAACAAAAAGGACCTTGGGAGACCAAGGTCCTTTTTGACAATTTCGTTAAACCAATGATGTAGCTTACTCAATCAAGTGCTGCAACAACGGGTTTCTCGCCAAATGCGATGCAAACTAGCAAACACCCTGAGCCATCATTGCATTTGCAACCTTGAGGAAGCCGGCGATGTTTGCGCCAAAGACTAGGTTGCCAGGGTGGCCGTACGTTGCGGCAGCCTCTGAAGCAGCAGTGTAAATGCTCTCCATAATTCCCTGAAGCTTGGAGTCTACTTCCTCGAACGTCCAAGAAAGGTGCTCGGCGTTCTGGGACATCTCAAGACCAGAAACAGCTACGCCGCCTGCGTTTGCAGCCTTGCCAGGTGCGAAGAAGACACCGTTCTCGATGAGGTAATTGGTTGCCTCGAGGGTGGTAGGCATGTTAGCGCCCTCGACGACGTACTTGGTGCCGTTGGCAACAAGTTTCTGCACGTCAGCGAGCTCGAGCTCGTTTTGAGTTGCGCATGGCATAGCAATGTCGCACTTCTGGCTCCAAGGACGCTCACCTGGGAAGAAAGTTGCGGAAGGACGTGCGTCAGCGTACTCCTTGATGCGTGCGCGGCGGACCTCCTTGACGTCTTTCAGCAGCTCAACGTCGATGCCCTCTGGATCATAGACATAACCTGAGGAGTCAGAAACGGTTACTACGGTTGCTCCCAGCTGCTGTGCCTTCTGGGCAGCGTAGGTAGCAACGTTTCCGGAACCGGAGATGCAGACCGTTTTACCTGCGAGCGCATCGTTCTTCTCGGCAAGCATGTGAGTGAGGAAGTAAACCGCGCCGTAGCCGGTAGCCTCGGTGCGAGCAAGGGAGCCGCCGAAGGACAGGCCTTTGCCGGTCAGGACGCCGGTCCACTCGTTGCGGAGGCGCTTGTACTGGCCAAACATGTAGCCGATCTCACGTGCACCGGTGCCGATGTCGCCAGCTGGGACGTCGGTATTTGGACCAATGTGGCGAGAAAGCTCGGTCATGAAGGACTGGCAGAACGCCATAATCTCGCGGTCGGACTTGCCCTTTGGATCGAAGTCGGAGCCACCCTTGCCGCCGCCCATTGGAAGCGTGGTCAGGGAGTTCTTGAAGATCTGCTCGAAGCCGAGGAACTTCAGGATAGAAAGATTAACGGTTGGATGGAGACGGAGGCCGCCCTTGTAAGGTCCAATTGCGGAGTTGAACTCGATGCGGTATCCGCGATTGACCTGGACGTTGCCGGCGTCATCAATCCATGGGACGCGGAACATAACAGTGCGCTCAGGCTCGACAAGACGCTCAAGCAAAGCGGCTTTCTCGAACTCTGGATGTGCGTCAAGTGCGGGCTGGATGGTGGTAAGAACTTCTTTTGCTGCCTGGATAAACTCAGGCTGATCTGCGTAACGCTCTTCAAGCTGTGCAATTACCTTAGATGAGTAGCTCATAAAACCCCTTTCGAAGTGGTTACGAATAGCATAGTCATCCATTGTTTCGATTACATAACAAAATTGAAAATTCTAATTGACGAAAAATTAGTTCAAAAAGATTGCAATTTCTTCTTGCTCTCGGGCGATTTGTCACCTATACTTTTCTCTCGGCTCGGGGTGTAGCGCAGCTTGGTAGCGCAACTGCTTTGGGAGCAGTGGGTCGCTGGTTCGAATCCAGTCACCCCGACCATTTTTTCTTTTTGCTTTACCCTTGCGGCGGTAGTTCAATTGGTAGAGCATCAGCCTTCCAAGCTGACTGTTGCGGGTTCGAGTCCCGTCCGCCGCTCCATAAAATTCCCTATTTTTCCGTTACTTCCCTGCTCTAAGCATCACTCTGCTTATTCTTGCTGTATGTTTGATGAGCACGCTGATGACTTTTAGGCGCATTAGTGTCTATTTCTATGTCTTCCCCTGTTTTTCTACTTCTCCCCCCCTGTTTTCCCAGTCATTTTATTAGCAATTTTCCTCTTTACTTGTAGTGATCAACTTTTGATTTATCAATTTGAATATTCATGCAATTAAATTCATTTCCATGAATACATAATTTTTGAGCTCAAAATTATGTGCCGAAAAAGGTAAAAAACCCGTTTAGTTGGGGATGAAAACTTAAATTTGGCCGATTTATCCCCAACTAAGACGATTTTTTACCGCGCAAAAAACTTTTATCTGGGCAAACGTTGTATGCAGAAAAATGAAATCCCCAACTAAACGCATTTTTTACCACTTGCAAGATATGCTTGTCCTCAAACAGCATCAATTGCACAGACTACGCAGGTCAGCGTACAGGTTAACGTGCAAGTCGGCATCCAACTAAGCGTCCAACTAAGCCAGACTTCACGCATCAAAAAAGAGGCTGTGCAAAGCACAGCCTCTTTAGCACTTGTAATCTGTAAACCAAGAACTAACGGCGAACCTTTACAGAGTACGCAAGGCCAGAAGCAATAATACCTGCAGCTGCGAGTGCGCTTGCAATGGACATTGCATCGCCAGTATCTGGCAGGTTAGACCTCTTCTTCTTAGGAGTCTTAGGCTTTGGCTCTGGACTAGGATCTGGCGTTGGAGTTGGTGTAGGAGTAATTGGCTTATCAGCTGTAGTAACTTCCGCAGGAACAATAGTCTCATCTGCAGCATTAAACGTTGCAGGAGCTACGGTAAATGGAATCTGATTTGTATTGAGCTCATATCCCTCTGGAGATGCAGTCTCAACCAGATAATAATCGCCTGGCGTCAGGTAGAACTTATCTCCATCCTGATAAATGCCCTTGGTCAGTAAGTCTGCAGTTGCTGTAGTGTTCTGAACCAATGCAGTTAGCTCTGTCTTTGTAAGAATATCACCGGATGTGAAAGTACCATCAGCGCCAGTAGTGATTCCCTCTTTGACCAATGTTCCATCAGCCTTATAGAGGCTATAAGTTGCACCAGCAACAGGCTTAGAAGCATCGTCAGAGTCGGTCTTCACAAGCTTCAAAGGAGACGGAACCGCACGATACGTGAGGTAATACTGCCTGGTGCGGTTTACAGAACCGTCTGCATTGAAGCCAGGAGCCAAAACGGAATTATCGCGAGGACCGGAATTATAAGTGCCAATCGCAAGAGATGTTCCCTCTGGAACGTCGATATCGTTTGCAATATAGACGTAAGAATCACCAGGTCCCGCAGCCTTAATTTCGTCAACTGACTTACGAACAGTAGTCAGCAACAGGTTGGTTGAAGGATCAGTCTCAAACTTATTTCCGCCAGCAACGGAGTCATCTGCGGTAACGCCAGCATACTCGGGCATATACACGACATGACCTTTTGTGTTGTAACGAGCAGATACCTGACGATCCTCAAACGCTGCAGAAGTTGTATACGTAGCAGCAAGATCATCAAGACCAAGAACGCTCACTGCGCCGTTACCATAAATAGGAAGACCAGCATTTCTTTGGGCAATAGGATCACTGAGGCCAAGGCCGTTAAGCTGCCTATACGCAAGGTCATCGACATAGTGATACACAGCTGTTGCGGTATCAATAACTCGCGCAGGATAACGTTTGGTGTATGCGTGAGTGCCTCCCCAAGATTTCTTAATACCACCCTGAATTCCCAGCTGATAAGACCTATCAGAGATGTTCAATGGTGCGGAGAACTCAATGTACTGACGAGCTGTAACTGGTGCAGTAAATACAGCAGCAGGCTCCTCATATGAAGAACCGCCCATAATGGACTGGCCATTTACCTTGACAGTGAACATCAAATTGGTCTTTGGACCACCGCCTGAAAGCGCGCCAGTTGCATCCATTGGCTTGTAGGTATCAACGGCAGCATGAGCTGAAACAGCTACCTTACGCAGGCCATAACCATTTGGATCGTTCTGTGGGAAGTTGATCAAATTCTCTGCATCGCCGAGAAGGACGTAGTATGCACGAATTTCTCCGCCCTCGGCAATCATCTGCGCAACGGAATATTTAGTTGGATCCATGTCCAGCTTGAGCGCAGTGCCATCAGGCTTTACCCAGTAATAACGCGCGATAACACCTGTACGGTCCTCTCGCGGCTTGGCAGCCTGAGCATTAATCTCTGCCTGAATCTCAGCATCAGAGATAAAATCTGGGAATGGATTTGCCGAGGTATGTGTACCATCCAGCGGAGCGCCATCCACATCTTCAGAATAAACTGTTGGGTCAGCAGCAAATGCCGTGCGTGGAAGGGCAAACGTCAGAATTGCGCCCACAAAAAGCATGCAAATTGCTAAAACCGTGAAGTGAGAAAACCAAGCGCTTCTTACGCTTCTTCCAGAAGTCCCGTTCATACATCCTTCTTTCAACGTGAAGGGTGAATATTTATGCATATACCATAGCTCATTTCATACATTCTTGCGCAGATGAGGACATATCAAATGCCCTTTCCATGCATTAAACCGCTAAAGGAACACATTCAAACGGCCTAGACTACTAGTCTAGGCCGTTCGTTAAGATTGCTTGTTAAGACTGCATTAGACCGCTGGCTTAGGCTTAAGCAGTGGTTTACTTGTCTGTACTGCTTACATTACTTGTCAGGAGTAAGGTGCCAAATCTCATCGTTGTATTCAGCGATAGTTCTATCAGATGAGAATGTTCCTGCCATAGCAATATTGACAAGAGACTTCTGAAGCCACGTTCTCCTATCCTCATAGTCATTAAACACGCGCTCTTTTGTTGAAATGAATGCCTCCAAATCAAGAAGTGTCATGAACCAATCTTTTGAGCACAGGTTTTTGTGAAGTCGCTCCAGGCGTTCCTTATTTCCAAGAGAAATAAATTCTGGACTGATTAAGAAATCAACAAGTGGTTTAATCTGAGGTTTCTCATAAAACTCTTTTGCTTTATACCCTTTGCGCTCATAGAGGTCCACAACCTCATCGCTTGACGCGCCAAACGTGTAGATATTCTCCTCGCCTACCAAGTCGGCAATTTCTACATTAGCGCCGTCAATAGTGCAAACTGTAATGGCGCCGTTAAGCATGAACTTCATGTTGGAAGTTCCAGAAGCCTCCTTAGAAGCTAACGAAATCTGCTCTGAGACATCCGCTGCTGGAATAACGTGCTCAGCGGCAGTAACGTTGTAATTCTCAATCATTATCACCTGAAGATATGGTGAAACAGCTGCATCGTTTGCAATCAAAGACGAGAGAACAAGAATTGCATGAATGATATCTTGAGCAGCCACGTATGCTGGTGCAGCCTTACCACCAAAAATGACAGTAATAGGATGCTTTGGAAGGTGTCCGGACTTAATATCAAAATATTTCCAGATCAAATAGAGCAACAACATTTGCTGACGCTTATATTCGTGGAAACGCTTTACCTGAACATCAATAATGGAATCAGCGTTGACCCTTGCATCTTGATTATCCAGTAAAAACTTAACCATTCGATCTTTAGCAGCTTGCTTAATGTCTTGTAGTTTATTGAGGACCTCTTCGTTGTCTCGATACTCTAAAAGTCCCTCGAGATGAGCAGTTGTTCTCCAACTATCTCCTAATAACGTATCAAGATACTCTGCGAGCTCAGGATTACAACCCATTAACCAGCGACGGAACGTAATTCCATTAGTCTTGTTTGAGAACTTTTCTGGATACAAATCAAAGAATGGTTTGAGTTCTGTCTCTTCCAAAATCTTAGTATGAAGTGCTGCAACACCATTGATACTAAAGCCGTAATGAATGGCAAGGTTAGCCATGTGAACTTTCTTATCAATGATGACTTGTACGCTTGGATTAGCAACAGTACTGCGGATGCGCTGATCAAGCTTTTTGATAATCGAAGCAATCTTTGGAGAAACTTCCTCAATAAATTTAAGAGGCCATTTCTCAAGCGCTTCTGCCAAAATCGTATGATTTGTGTACGCAACCAGTGAAGAAACAATGTCTACAGACTCTTCAAACGAGATTTCGTATTTCTCGGTCAAGATACGGATAAGCTCTGGAATTACCATTGTTGGGTGCGTGTCGTTAATCTGAATCACAACATAGTCAGCAAGGTCGTGAATATTACTGCCGCGCTCAACCGCCTCTTTAACAATCAGCTGTGCAGCATTAGAAACCATAAAATATTGCTGATAAACACGAAGAAGCTGGCCATCTTCATCAGAATCATCGGGGTACAAAAAGAGCGTTAAATTCTTCTTTAATGCAGTCTTATCAAAATCAATAGCGTCATCAGAAACTAATGAGTCATCAATGCTTTGCAAGTCAAACAAGCGAAGTCTGTTTTTCTTTGTTCGGTCATATCCCAAAACGTCAATGGAATAGAGCTCAGACGTCACCGAGAAATCCCCAAATTCCACGGTAAATGACGTCTTCTCATCTTCAAGCCACCTGTCATCAGAAAGCCAAGCGTCTGGAACAGCGGTTTGCTGTCTGTCTGAAAACTTCTGATGGAAGAGGCCAAAATGATACTTAAGACCCACACCATCGCCTGGTAGACCAAGTGTGGACATAGAATCGATAAAGCAAGCTGCCAATCGACCAAGGCCACCGTTTCCAAGCGAAGGCTCAACTTCAAGCTCTTCAATATCTTCTAATGAATGACCTGCTTTAGAGAGCTGCTCTTTTACCTCGTTATAAATTCCCAGATTAATGAGGTTATTTGAAAGCAGCTTTCCAATGAGAAACTCTGCAGAGATGTAGTAAAGCCTCTTCTTACCATTGTTTAATGGTAGAGCGTCTGACTTACTCTTAACCACCTGAAGCAGTAATTCAAAAACCTGACTGTCAGTAATTTCAGACAGTGGCTGACCAAATTGTTGAAGAGATAAGGTGTCTAAGTTCATTACTTCTCCTCTTTGTACACCCTGAAGTACATCTCAGTGATAGTTCTTAAGAAATCTTCTGTGTGACGCGTGATAGCCCCTTGCTTCATACGCCAACACCAGTTACCGCCAACAGTGGCCGGAATATTCATGCGTGCAGAATCATCTAAGCCGAGAAGATCTTGCATGGTGTGAATACAAGTGTCGCTCACAGAAGCTGCAATTCCACGCGAAAGCGCCTCACCAATTGACTCATCTTTTGAGCGATGCAGGTAGATATCTGCCTGCTCACGCTCTCTATCAGTAGCCTGTGTCTCGTACCAACCACGAGCCGTTGGATTGTCATGTGTTCCTACATATGCAATGGTATTTGCAGTGTAGTTGTGAGGAAGGTCTCTTGAATCATGCTTTCCGTCAAATCCGTATTGCAAGATTTTCATTCCTGGGAAACCAGTTTTTTCTCGCATGACAATAAGCTCTGGTGTAATCAGACCTAGGTCCTCTGCAATGATGGGAAGCTTTCCAAGCTGTTTCTCTAGCTCCTCAAACAGCTCCATATCTGGACCTTTAGTCCATTTGCCTTCTGTGGCATTTGCAGCTCCGTAAGGAATCTCCCAGTATGCTTCAAAGCCTCTAAAATGATCGATTCGAAGCACATCAAACATCTCAAGATTTGTCTGTACTCGCCAAACCCACCATGCGTAGTGCGATTTTTTCATATACTCCCAGTTATAAATGGGGTTTCCCCAATATTGACCGGTAGAAGAAAATTGATCGGGAGGAGTACCCGCAACCGTAATGGGCTGTCCCGTCTCATCCGTTTTAAACAATTCTGGCTGTGCCCACATCTCAACAGAATCGCGCGAGACATAAATGGGAAGATCACCGATTATAAGTACTCCCCTTTTATTGGCATAAGACTTAACCTTTGCCCATTGAGTAAAGAAGAAATACTGAGTCATCTTGTGATACAAAACTGACTTTTGCAGTTTCTTAATCTCTTGTGCAGTTGTTTTATTTCTTTGCTGGTATTGTTTTGGCCACTCCCAGTAGGCTTTATGACCAAACTCTTCCTTCAAAGACATGAACTCCGCGTAAGGATCAAGCCACTCTGCCTGATCGTGGCAGAACTTCTCAAAATCAGCAGGTACATCTTGCACAAACCTATCAAAAGCACGATTAAGCAAGCGACGATGATTTACAAAAAGCGCACCATAATCAATGCAAGTTTTACTAGTTCCAAAAGAAACATCTTCAAAGTCATCTGACTTCAAATATCCAAGTTTTTCAAGATCTTTTAGATCAATATAGTAAGGACTTCCTGCTGCTGCAGAAAACGACTGGTAAGGAGAGTCACCATAACTTGTAGTAGTAAGAGGTAAGACCTGCCAATACCTTTGTTTAGTTCTGACGAGAAAATCGATAAAATCGTAGGCTTCTTTGCCAAACGTGCCAATCCCATATGAATTTGGAAGAGAAGAAACGGCCAAAAGTACTCCGCTTGCTCGTCCCATAGTTGCCTCTTTCGCAAAAAGAGTACTGGCTTATCTCTTTCAAGATAAGCCAGTACAAAGCTTTAATACTTAACTAGATTATCTTGCGTGTTCTTATCAAAGAGATGAACGGCGTTATCTTCAAATTTAAACCATACCTGGTCGCCAATGTTGAGGTTTCGTTTTGCAAGCTCAGTTGCAGGAACGATAAGAACAAAGTTGCCGTCATCAGTATGAACATGAAGGTGAACTGTGGAACCCATGAGCTCGCTTACTTCAAGATTGCCCTTGAAAGCGCCAATTTCATTTGGCTCAGTCAGATAAATCTGCTCTGGTCTAATGCCAACAATAACGTCTGTTGCAGGTGCAGCTACCCAAGACTGTGCTAACAGATTTGCCATCTCAGGAGAAATATCAAATGACATGCTTTCTGTCTCTACATGGAACTCATTGTCCACACGGATAAGATGTGCGTCAAAGAAATTCATTTGTGGCATGCCAATAAATCCAGCAACAAAGAGATTTGCAGGCCTGTTGAACACTTCTTGTGGAGTTCCAATTTGCTGCACAAAGCCATCTTTCATAATGACAATACGATCGCCCAAGGTCATAGCCTCTGTTTGGTCATGTGTAACATAGACAAAAGTTCCATTGACCTTTTGACGAAGCTTAATGATCTCTGTACGCATCTGATTTCTTAGCTTTGCATCAAGGTTTGAGAGTGGCTCGTCCATCAAGAAGACTTTTGGATCACGGACAATTGCGCGGCCAATTGCAACACGCTGACGCTGACCACCAGAAAGCGCCTTTGGCTTACGATCAAGATATGCCGTAATGCCCAGTGTTTCTGCAGCTGCACGGACCTTCTCGTCAATGACTTGAGGATCAACCTTTTTAAGCTTAAGGGTAAACGCCATGTTGTCGTAGACGGTCATATTTGGATACAAGGCGTAGCTTTGGAAGACCATTGCGATGTCGCGGTCTTTTGGTGCGACGTCATTGACAAGCTTTCCGTCAATATAAAGCTCACCAGCAGAAATATCTTCTAGACCTGCAATCATACGCAGCGTAGTAGATTTTCCACAACCTGAAGGACCAACAAGAACTACAAACTCGTGCTCTTTAATAGTGAGATTGAAATCCTGAACAGCAACAACACCCTCTTCAGTTACCTCAAGGTTGCTCTTTTTCTGTTCAGTTTTCTTACCAAAGAGAGACTTGCGCTTTTTCTCATTTGGATAAATCTTTTTTATATTCTTTAAAACAATTTCTGCCATGATAAAACCTTTCAGAAATGCCTATAGTTTGCTGCAATACAGTGAGATTTAGCCTTTTACAGCACCAGAAATGACACCATTGATGATGTAGCGCTGGCACAGCAAATACATAATGACAATGGGGATAATAACCATCATGATGCAGGCAAACATTGGACCCATCTCTACTTTTCCATATCCACCTCTAAAGTACTGAATCAAAATTGGAATAGTTTGGTATTTAGTCCTATCCAGTACAAGATATGGAAGCAAATAGTCATTCCAGACCCACATAGTTTCGAGAATACCAACAGAAATATACGTTGGCTTCATAATAGGCAAAACAACATGGAAGAACGTCTGAAGTGGGTTGCAACCATCAATAGTTGCAGCTTCTTCAATCTCAAGTGGAATGGTCTTAACAAATCCAGCAAACATAAATACTGCTAGACCAGCGCCAAAGCCCAAATAAATAAAGCAAATATTGAAAGGAGTATTAAATCCAAGCGTGTTTGCCATATTGGACAGCGTAAACATAAGCATCTGGAAAGGCACTACCATCGAGAAAACAAACAGGTAGTACAAAATGTTGCTAATGCGATTTTTTACACGGACAATAAACCATGCACACATTGAGCAGCACACCAAAATCAGTGCAACAGATGTGATGGTAATTACTAAAGAATAACCAAAGGCTGCCAAAAAGCCCTGCTTCTCTACAGCAGCAATGTAGTTAGCTAAACCTGCAGAGTTCTCCGAAGTTACAAAATCAAATGCCGTAGATGTAGTAATAGTTGTTTCTTCCTTGAATGAATTCATCAAGATCATAACCATTGGATAAATCCATGCAAGAGAAAGAATAGTAAAGAATACAGCAAGAATTCTATTAATGATTTTATCGCGCTTCATTATTGCTGCACCTCCCTCGACCTGGTGGCTCTCAGCTGAATCATGACAATACAAATAACTAGAATGCAGAAAATAACAGCTTTAGCCTGGCCGATACCCATCCACTTTGCTCCCTGTCGAGCGTAGAAGGTATTGTAAATATTAAGAGCGAGCATTTCGGTTGAATGCTTAGGCTCACCTGCAGTAAGTGCCAGGTTCTGATCAAATAATTTAAAGCCATTTGTAACTGTTAAGAAAAGACAAATAGTAATGGTAGACATAAGGTTTGGAATTTTTACCTTCCAAAGAGTCTGCCAAGCATTTGCTCCATCGACTCGTGCTGCTTCAAGATAATCACTTGGAATAGATTGCAGGCCAGCAATATAAATAATCATCATGTAGCCAACTTGCTGCCATAAGGTAAGAATAATCATTCCCCAAAATCCTGCAGTGCTATTAAGTGCAAGAAGCTGCTCGCCTACAATAGAAAGCGTGCAGTTAATCAAAATATTCCAGATGTATCCCAGAACAATGCCACCAATAAGATTAGGCATAAAAAAGACAGTTCTAAATGAATTGGTACCCTTAAGATCTTTTCTAGTTAAGGCAAGTGCAATTGCAAGCGCCAGCACATTAATAAGAACTGTTGAGACTAGGGCAAACAGTGCGGTATACCAAAAAGCGTGAGCAAACTGTGGGTCAGAAAAAGCTGCTACATAGTTATCCAGACCAACTGGCTTGGCGTCACTAATGGTAATAAATTTACAAAACGAGAGATAAAATCCCTGCACAAACGGAATCAAAAAGCCAAACAAAAAAGATAGCGCTGTGGGCAGAACAAATAATGGCCACCACCGCTTCAACATCTTAGCCATAGAGATACCCTCCAATAACAAGAGACGAGAAGAGAGATCTCTCTTCTCGTCTCTCACCAATCAAAGCATTACTAGAAGGGCTACTATGCGTTAGCCTCTTTTTCAGTCTTCCAACCATCAACAAATGCGGACTTAACAGCATCCCAGTCCTCTGTTCCTGCTGCATAGCCCTTAAGTGCACTGGAGAGATTGTTCTTCCACTCCTGAGAAGGAATGTAGATGAAGTCCCAAGCCACGGACTCATTACCCTTCTTTGCATACTCAGCAGCAATGTTTGCAAGGGCGTTCTTAGTTGCCTTTGCATTCTTGAATGGAATGGTGAAGCCCATCTCCTCAGCAATTGCAGTGGTAGCAGTATCAGAAGTTACGCACCAATAGATAAAGTCAAGCGTTGCCTTCTGGGAAGCGTCATCTGCCTTGGAGCTTACGCACCAATAGTTCTCGCCACCAGAGCACATACCCTGCTTCTCTTCACCCTTTACGCCAATATAAATTGGAATCATACCAAGAGCATCGTCGCCAAGCTTCTTAATGTCATTGTATGCCCAGGTACCGTTCTGGTAGAAGACAGCGTCGCCATTGACAAACTCTGCGACAGCGTCATCACCGGTCTTGCCAGAAAGCTCAGTTGGGCTGCATGTAGCATTGTTGATATAGAGATCAAAAATCTGCTTGTAGTTAGGGAGATACGTTCCCTTAATTTCCTTAGCCTCAGGCTTACCGGTATCCTTGAACTCATAGTACAGAGGAAGATTTGCAAGGTGTGTAGTAAAGCGCCAGTCAGAACTGGAATCAAGACCAGCGCTGGTGAATGCGCCCTTTACGCCAAGCTCTGCTTTGCGAGCCTGAATATCCTCAACGACCTTCTTCAGTGAAGCAAAGTCCTTGATGTCGTCTCCCTTATAGCCAGCCTTCTCAAGCAGCTTCTTGTTGTAGATAATGCCGTAGTCTTCCTCTACATAATCAACACCGTAGACAACACCATCCTCCTGAAGCTTAAGAGCGTCATTAGTGAGCTCATCCAGAATCTTGGCACCCTTAAGGTCAACGCAGTAATCTTTTACACCGATAAGACCAGAAGGACCATTTGTCTGGAACAATGTTGGAGCTACAGAGGCGTCCTTGTTAATCTCAGACTGGAATGTCTGTGCATAGGTATCAGAAGCAGCAGTTACTACCTTTACAGGAACCTTTGTTTCCTCAGTATACTTAGCTGCAAGATCTTTCCACTGCTGATCAGCCTCAGGCTTGAAGTTCAGGAAATAAACTGAACCGTTTGCAGAATCAGACTCTCCCTGCTTTTTGTCGTTATTTCCACCACAAGCAACAAGACCCAGTGAGCAAAGAGCTGATGCACTTAAGGTGACGAACTGCCTACGATTAATACCGGACATAAGACTCCTCCTTAGAGAGTGCTCCTAACTCTTTGCTAGGTTGCATCTCTTCTCATGATTTTCATAAGCTATGCTTTGATATACGTTCAAAACAATTTTGCTTATGTCTACAAAATAAAAGTATATTAGTATTAGTGAGTTGTTTAAACAACTCACTTCCGAGCGGTATGAAATTATCGGTAAATGGTATGAAAGGAATCATTTTATGTAACTTTCATTTTATAAAGCTACTATCTAATCAAGAGCAACTTGAACATGCAACCCCAACCTTCAACAGCACGTTAAGGAAAAAATATGCCAAGCGCACGGTTTAATACGATTTATCATGATTTAAAAAATAAGATCTTAGGCGGGACATATCCGTATGAGTCCTATTTACCAACCGAGATGGAGCTTACTAAGATATATTCCTGCTCCAGAAACACCGTTCGACGTGCGCTCACACTTCTGTCCGATGAAGCTTTTCTTCAGCCTATTCACGGTAGGGGCGTACGCGTTATTTGGCAGAAAAAGCCAAGTGAAGTTATTGGCTCATTAGAAGGACTTGAGTCCTTTCAAGAATATGCCCACAGAAACAATCTTGTACCTGATACAAATGTCATTGTCTTTGAGCACGTTCCTTGCACAGATGATATTTCTCATCAAACTGGTTTTAAAGCAGGAGAAGAACTTATCCACATTGTTCGAATCCGTAAACTCGACGGATCTTCTCGCCAGATAGACAACGACTACCTTTTAGCATCTGCCGTTGGAAATCTAACCATTGCTGATGCATCAACGTCTATTTATGCATACCTAGAAAACACGCTTCATATGAAAATTCTAAAGAGCAAAAGAACCATCAGTGTTGAGTTGGCAACTGAAGAAGACCAGCAACATTTAGAGCTTGGAGATTTTAACTGCGTTGCAGTGGTGGAAAGCCATTCATTCAACTCAAAAGGCATTATGTTTGGCTTCACACAAACTCGTAGTCATCCAGAAACGTTCTGCTACAAGGTTATTTCAAAGAGATAACCTGCGGTTAAATGTGCAGAATAAATTTCTTCTCTAGTTTGTGGAAGACAGTATAGCCAATTACGAGGGCAAGAACTGCAGAAACAAGGCAGCCTAAAATGGTGCTTGTTGCAGGAAACTTCTGGAAAAGAAGGCAGTCTCTAATAAATGTTACAAAGTGGAACATTGGATTAAAGCGCTCAATCTGAAGCATCCAAGGCGACATGATATTAACGGAGTAAAAGAGCGGTGTACCATACATCCAGGCAGTGGTTACAACGCTCCACAGGTGGATAACGTCTCTAAAGAAGACTGCAAGGGCCGAGAGAAGCATTGCAAGACCGATGCAAAAACAAGCCAGAAGCAGCAAAGCAACAGGTGTAAGCAATGAATAAATTGTCAGCGGAATGCGGAAGACAAGCATAACAATGCCAACAGCAATGAGCGAGAAAAGATAGTTTACAACCGCAAAAAGCACCTTCTGAACAGGGAAAACAACACGATTGATGCGAACCTTCTTAAGCAGGCTAGATGCATCAATAATTGAGCGCATTCCCATAGTGGTTGCATCGTTCATCAGCTGAAACGCTGTGTTACCCAGAATAAGATACAAAGGATAGTTCACAACATCCTCGGCGCGGTTGCCTAAAAAAGTAGAAAAGACAACTGCCATAACGGTCATCATCAAAAGTGGGTTCAAAACTGACCAAACAACGCCCAAAATGGAACGGCGATATTTAAGCTTGAAGTCTTTACTTACCAGCTGACGCAAAATGAACTGGTCACGCTGATGTGTTGGATACCATGCATCTCGAGCAGAAACAGCAACAAGACTTGCACTTGCACTATTAGTATTTGCAGAAACAACGCTTGTGTCCTGCGCATTATTAGTTTGTGTTGAAGACTCGCTCACGCGCTATCCTTTTCTACCGATTTCTGTATGGTTTATCCTAGCACAGACAGACAAAGCCGTTTAAACTTGAAACGTTGTTGAACTGTTTTCTCCACTATTTTATTTGGATATGTGGTGACAAGACTATTTAGTAACAGCGCGCTCAACAGCAGCGCTTGTAGAAATGGTGCAAAATGTCTCAATCCCCTCTTGGACGCACGCTTATCATTGCTAATCCAGCAGCTCATAGCGGTAAAGGTGCTGCTGGTGCAGAGTTTGCTCGCCACTTTTTAACCAGCTATTCTGCTGCAACGGACGGTTACGAGCTCAAGCTCACCACAGCTATGGGAGATGCTCGTGTCATGGCCGCAGAAGCTGCGGACTTTGATACGGTTGTCGCACTTGGCGGAGATGGCGTCATCCACGAGGTGGTCAACGGCCTCATGACCTTATCGCCAGAGGTGCGTCCAGCGCTTGGCATTATCCCTATGGGCTCGGGAAACGATTACGCACGCACCTTGGGCATGAAAATTAACGACCCCGAAGGTGCGTTTGCACAGCTGGTCCGCGGAAAAGTCAAACAGCTAGAAATTGGTCGCATCAACGACGTCTACTTCATGGAGACCATGTCGTTTGGACTTGATGCAGCTATTGCAGCCGACACCACAAAGCGCCGCGCGAACAACTCCTCTACCGAGGGCGAGGCGCTCTTCTTAACCTCAGGTCTCAAGTTTATGGCTGCAGGTAGTAAGGGTTACCCTTGCACCGTCTCGTTTGATGGCGAGAAGGACATTGATCTTCAAGCACTTATCATGGCCTTCCAGATTGGCCCTACGTATGGCGGCGGCTTTAAGGTCTGTCCGCATGCGCAGCCTGACGATGGCCTTCTTACCGTCTGCTACAACACTAAAGTGCCTATCATTCCTCACCTGCTGGCTCTGTTTGGCCTGGCAAGAGCTGGTAAACACGTCAACTCCCGTATCATTGAGGAGCGTCACCTCAAACAAGCAGTGGTAACTTTCCACAAGCCTGTCCCAATTCAGGTAGACGGAGAAGAGCTTCCTTTTGCAGAACAGTTTGTCATTGAGGTTATTCCCGCTGCACTTTCCGTGATTGTTCCCTAGCGCACAGAGCGACTCCTACGCCGTAGGTCGCGCCTCGAGGCTCGAGCTTTGCTGGTTGCGCATTGCGAGAAGATCGGTCTTCTCGCCAAAAGGTTTAACGTTAAAGAAACAGGGGCACCTGCCAGCGCAGATGCCCCTGAATTTGTATTGTGTAGCTAAGACTTAGAGACTAGAACTTAGCGAGCTTCACGCTCAAGCAGAGCCTTAACCTCAGCTGCGGTATCAAGCTCCATAACGCGAGCAGTGAGCTCGTCTGCCTCAGCCTTTGTCCAAGCAGCAATGGTCTTGCGGGTACGCAGGACAGATGGTGCAGAGACGGAGAACTCGTCCAGACCAAAGGAAAGAAGGACTGGGATGAGCAGTGGATCTGCAGCTGCCTCGCCGCACATACCAACCATAATCTTCTCCTTGTTGCCCTCGCCGATGAGGAACTTGAGAGAACGGAGAACGGATGGCTGGTAGACCTCGTAGAGGTAGGCAACGCGATCATTGCCGCGGTCAGCGCACATGGTGTAACCGATGAGGTCGTTGGTGCCAATAGAGAAGAAGTCGCACTCACGAGCCAGCTTATCTGCAATCAGAGATGCAGATGGGGTCTCAATCATGGTGCCGACCTCAATGTCCTTGTTGTAAGCTACGCCCTCAGCGTCAAGCTCACGCTTGCACTCCTCAACAAGAGCCTTTGCCTGGCGGACCTCGTCAACAGTGGTAACAAGAGGAAGCATAATCTTGATGTCGCCAAATGCGGATGCACGGAGAAGAGCGCGAAGCTGAACCTTGTACTGCTCAGCATTGTTGAGGCAGTAACGAATAGCACGGAAGCCCATGAATGGGTTCTCCTCAGCCTTCATGTTGAGGTAAGGAATCTCCTTATCACCGCCGACATCAAGGGTGCGGATGATGACAGGCTTATCCTTTAAGCGCAGAGCAACCTTCTGGTAAGCAGCAAACTGCTCTTCCTCGCTTGGAAGCTCCTTTGCGTCCATGAACAGGAACTCGGAGCGGAACAGACCAATGCCTTCAGCGTCAGCGTCAACTGCGCCGTTGGCGTCATCTGGGTTGCCGATGTTAGCAACAAGCAGAACCTTGATGCCGTCAGCAGTTACGGTCTCCTTGCCACGATAAGCCTCAAGAGCGGCCTTCTCTGCAGCATAAGCCTCAGCCTGAGTCTTGTACTCAGCAAGCTCAGCCTCGGAAGGATTGACAACAACCTTGCCGTTGGTGCCATCGACAACAATGGCGTTACCAGTTGCAACCTCAGAAGTGATGTTTGGAACAGAGAGAACTGCAGGAATCTCAAGAGCGCGCGCAATGATTGCGGAGTGAGAAGTACGACCACCAGTCTCGGTAACAATACCTGCAACGTGGTCCTTATCGATGTCTGCGGTCATAGAAGGAGTCAGTTCATGGCAGACAATAACGGAGTTCTCTGGAAGTGTGGAAAGGTCAACAACCTCTTTGCCAAGCAGGTCAGCGAGAAGACCGGTCTTTACGTCAGCAACGTCTGCTGCGCGCTCACGGAAGAGCTCATCCTCCATGCCAAGGAACATGTTGTAGTACATGTCGTATGCGTCACTTACAGCCTGCTCAACGCAGGTGCCACCGTCAATTGCGGCGTTAACAGCCTCTTTAATGCCCTCATCCTCTGCAAACTCAATGTGGGCACCCATAATAGCAGCGGCTTCCTCGCCCACTGTCTTAGTCATACGCTCAATCTGTGCGTTAGTCTGTGCAATAAACTTAGTTACAGCCTCTGCGTAACGAGCCTTCTCTGCAGCTGTATCTTCAACAGTGTGTGGAGTAAAAGTAAGATCTGGATCTACGGCAACCTGAGCAGCACCGATGCCGATTCCACTGGACGCATTGACTCCCTCAAACATACTTGCTCCTATCATTGTCCGCGAAGCGGTGTATTTAGTTCTGCAAGCCTATCCACATTGGACAATAGTCGCAGAAACAAACCTGTCTTTTTACAGAGTAACATTTTTTTGACCTGTTACGTTGTGAGTATTGTTAAATAAATTTCAATAAAAAACACTTGGCAAGAAAATCTTTCTTGCCAAGTGTTTGTACGTTCACAATAGTAAAAGCGTTCAGTATTTCTTGCGCGACGAAAGTGCACCATCTGAGGGTTTCTCGCCAAAAGAACTACGTGTTCTAGCTGCGATTACTACTCAGAATCTGCAAGCCAAGAAGACTTACCCTCGCGGCTCTCCTCTTTCTTGCGAGCAAGCTGAATCTCTTCTGCAATAGAGGCAGGCATTTCTCGGCCCATCTTCTTGTAGAGAGCAGTAACAACGCGGTCGATGGTTGCGCGCTTTGCAATTCCTCGGCTTGCTGCAGTTGCCGTACCGCAAGCAGAAGCGTAGATAAGCGCAGTGTCGTAATCGTAGCCAGCGGTAGTCTTTGCAAGGAAGCCTGCGACCATGGAGTCACCAGCACCGGTTGCGTTAACCAGGCGAATCTTTGCAGTTGGAACAATGTGCTCAGCGCCGTACTCGTCCAGAAGCAGAGAACCTGCGCCACCACAAGAAACAATAACGTTGCGAGCGCCGCCGTCCTGGAGCTTCTTTGCAAATGGAATGCACTCTTCTGGAGTCTCTGGGTTTGCGCCAAAGATACGGCCGACCTCGTGGTTGTTAGGCTTGATCAGGAATGGTTGAGCCTTAATAGCCTCCATAAGCAGCTGACCAGGAGCGTCAACAACAAACTGAATACCGCGACCAGCAAGCTGAGCCATAAGGCGAGTGTAGATATCCTCTGGAAGCGAGCTTGGAATAGAACCGGTAAGAACCAGGGTGTCACCTGCGCCAACAACATCCATGCGCTCCAGCAGCTCATCAACCTTTTTCTCTGGAATGCGTGGGCCATTACCGTTGACCATGGTCATAACAATGCCGTTAAGCTTGACGTTAATGCGGGTAAAGCCTGAATCCAGCTTGACGAAGTTACTTGGAATACCCTGACGCTGAAGATCACTCAGCAGATATTCACCTGTAAAGCCACCGACAATGCCCATAGCAACGGTGACCTTATCAAGCTCTTTTAAGAGCGTGGAGACGTTAATACCATTACCACCGCAGTGCAACTCTTCTGATGAAGAACGGTTGGTAAAGCCCATGTCCAATGTGTTTGGATGCATGACATAGTCGAGCGCGGGATTAAGCGTCATTGTGTAAATCACAGCGAGTCCTCCGAACTACAATAAAATCATGGAGACTTCAGTATGACGCAATCAGCCGCAACAAACAATTAGAAACTAGCGACTCACAAAAAATAAAAACCCCGACGTATGCCGGGGTTTGAAATTCAAATGGTGGATCGTCAGGGGTTCGAACCCTGGACCTTGGGATTAAGAGTCCCCTGCTCTACCAGCTGAGCTAACGATCCAATTAACGTTTCGAATGGGGTGGGAAAAGGGGCTCGAACCCTCGACCTACGGAGCCACAGTCCGTCGCTCTGCCAACTGAGCTACTCCCACCATTTGGCCACCTCATGAAACGCAGCTAAATCATTATTACAGAATCAGAAAAAGATGCAAGCGAGAAACGCAGATTTTTCAAACTCTTTTTTGATTTTCTTAGAAATTTGCCGGTGCAACGGGTTTCTCGCCAAACAAAATGCGGAGAAGAACGAGCTTCTCCGCAGGTGATTTCATGCACTATACG
>CAUTMX010000021.1:0-27817 GCA_963539685.1 uncultured Atopobiaceae bacterium
GACCCATGGGTCACTACCTTCTCTTTTGTTGTTGCACTAGCAATGAGAATTCAAGGCTCCAAAAACCTACATTTACCAGTGAGGCACACATAATTGCATCGGTTTTGGATCACGTGAGCAACCAAAAGCACGTGCGTACAGTAACCAACCACCACAGAAACCATGTGTTATCTGCGCCAAGTCAAGCTAGAGCAGCAAAACCGTATATACTCGAATGAAGCGTTATCTGGCGAGAAGCCCCGTGTGCTCGGAACCCTCGTGGACCCGCCGCTCGCCACGGATCCGCTGCTCGCCACGGACCCGCCGCTCGTCACGGACCCGCTGCTCGACGCCCGCCGCGGGCTCGCCGTCGTTGCCACCTACGACCAGGAAGGAAGCCTGTGGAGACATTCGAATTTGTGCTCATTGTTTTGACCTGCGTCGCGGCTTCCTCGGTTATCGACAAGTTTGTCAACGTCTCCATCCCCGTTATCCAGGTTGTTATCGGCCTGCTTGTTGCGCTCGTGCTGCCCAGCGTCCAGGAGGTTCACCTGGAATCCGAGCTCTTTATGCTGCTCTTTATTGCCCCACTCCTGTTCAACGAGACGAGAGAAACCAACATTCGTGCACTTCTCCTCAACCTGAACAGTATTTTGTCGCTGGCGATTGCTCTGGTAGTTGTCAGCGTGCTTTCGGTCGGCTACGCCCTCCACCTCATGGTCCCCTCAATTCCTCTAGCTGCGGCGTTTGCGCTGGCCTCGGCCCTGGGGCCAACCGATGCAGCCACCGTCACCGCGCTTAAGTCCAACATCCACCTGACCCATCGCCAGCAAACGCTTCTCTCGGGAGAGTCCTTGATTAACGACGCATCCGGTGTTGTTGCATTCCAGTTCTCCGTAGCTGCGGCCGTAACGGGTGCGTTCTCGCTGGTAGATGCAGCGGGATCTTTCACGGTGCTTTTTGTAGGCGGCGTGGCAATGGGAATTGTCACTGGCTTTGCCTTCTCTGCCATCAACGCAATGCTTGGCAGGTTGGGTTACGAGGACACCGTCGCAAACGTTCTCTATGAAGTACTGACGCCGTTTCTTGTCTATCTTCTTGCCGAAACCTTCCACGTTTCTGGCGTACTTGCTGTTGTAGCAGCTGGCTTGGTGATTGCACTCCCTCGAAGGCAGAGCAACAACGCGCTATTTGCAAGGCAAAAATTGGTCTCAGATTCCACGTGGAAAGTCATCAGCTTCCTCATCAACGGTACCATCTTTGTCTTCCTAGGAATGCAGCTCCCCCTTGCCGTGCTTCCTGGCACCAACGGCGGCCTCAATATCCTACAGATTCTAGGAATTGTTGTCGTGATTACCCTGTTCATGCACGGTGTCCGCTTTGCATGGCTCTACGCGCTGGAAACTTACAAGCTCCACAAGGGCGGCCATCTTTGCACCGGAAAAGACGCCGTCGACAGCGAGAATGACCTCGCAGGTAGCAGCTCCGACGCAGGTAGCAGCTCCGACGGCGAGAAACCCGACCAGCCGCTCGATGAACTGGGCTCGGAGCAAACCTCGGAGCAGATCGCTGAGCAGATCGCTGAGCAGCCCAAACCCACGTGCGCCATAAAGCCCATCTCAATCACGTCGGCCGAGCTCATCAAGAACGTGCTGGTTACCACTATTGCAGGTGCAAAAGGTGCGGTAACGTTGTCGATTATCCTCACCTTGCCTCTCACAACCCAGTCCGGAGCAGCGTTTCCGCAGAGGGATTTGCTGATCACCATCGCTGCCGGCGTTATTCTCGCCACGTTGCTTTTAGCGGACAATCTGTTACCCGTGCTATCAAAGTCCCCTGAAGCAGACTCTGACCTGCCCGAACGTCTTCACAAGGGAGAGATTGCCGTTCTTGAAGCAACTCTTGGCGAGCTCAGGAGCATGTTACAGTCAGAAAATGCCAAAGCAAAGTATCTACCTGCGCTTCGTTTGACTATCACGCGCTATACCAACCGCTTGTTTGCCTCTCGCATCACTGTCCCTGGCTCGGGAGAACTTGTCAAAAAGCTGGTCCTTCACGAGACAGAAGTCCAGCAGAAATGCCTCGAGGAGCTACGTGAGCGCCATATTAAAACGCACAACCCCATTCCGTGGGATCAAATTGTCGATGACATTACTTCAATCCGCAGGTCAGTAGGCTATTACGGACCTATTGCAAATATTGCTGCAACAACAAACCACCGCTCGCGTATTACCGTTGCTCTTCACGAGCTTAAGCTGGCAGCGCAACGCATCATCGACGGCGAAATCAGGCACCTTGAAGACGCAGACCAGTCCTACTACCAGGCGTGTTTATACGCGCTTGAGATGGAATACGCGGAGCTTGATGACCTGGAACGCATCGCTAACGGTGACGACGAAGAGCTAGCAGTCATCGCATCTAATCTGATGATTGACCACGAGTCAGCAATTGAGTCCATTTGGGGACGCATCAACATCAATGATGAGCATGACTCCAGCACCACCCAAGTCTCCTACCTGCTGCCTTACAATCTAAGCTCACACAAGATGTCGCCTCACTTTAGGCAGCAGATTGCGGACGCTCGCAAATACGCCGACGACGTGGCAGAAAACGCCCTGCGTATTGAGTTGGACCAGATTTCGCGCCTGCAGTTTGAGGGTGTCATCGACCGCGAAGTAGCCGCTCACCTGCGCGAAAACGTCTACTACCTGCAAATGACGTTGAGTGAGTAGCATGAACGCTACACCAGATACACACCCCACCGGCACGGCTACACGTCCCGTTGCGGCTGCAACGCTGCACTCCGCCAGCCCCGTGGCGAGAAAAACGACCATCTCTGGACTTTCCGTCCACACGCAAATGTCCTCTGTAGCTGGAGCTCCCATTGTCTACCTCTTGGGTGACGTGGCCGACAACTCCCCCATTCAGGTACCTGAGGGCGTCTGCCTAGTGAACGTTGGCGTTGACCTGTGGGAAGAGAACTTCTCGCCCTGGTGCGCGCCGCGCGTTTTTGCCAAGGGTCCCAACTTTGGCGACGGCGCCCAGAAAACGCTCGATACCCTTATCAACCAGGTCATCCCCTGGGCGGAGTCGGAGCTTACCGATCCACCGGCATATAGGATGCTTGTGGGATACTCGCTTGCTGGCCTGTTCAGCCTCTGGGCCGGCTTATCACAGGCTTGCATCACGCCTATCCCAACCTTCCAGCGCATTGGAGCTGTCTCCGGATCGTTTTGGTTCCCAGGGCTTTTGGACTACGTAGATCAGCAGCTCAGAGGAGGGGCGGTCAGCCTCACACACGCTTATCTTTCTTTGGGCGACCGAGAAGCACGAACCCCCAATCCACAAATAATGCACGTGCGAGAAAACGCAGAGCTTCTCGCCAGCAGGTTTGAGAGTGCAGGATTAACCTCAATGTTTGAGCTGAACCGTGGGAATCACTTCCAAAACGTTGAAGGCAGAATGCAGAAAGCTCTGGACTGGCTGGTCAAATAGGGTAAGATTCTTCAGAACACACGTGTCCAGAGAGGTTTTATGCCCAATCCAAAGCAATTTGACAGCAAAACTGAATCACCCGGTACAGCCTCCGGCAAGCAGTCTGACTACTTATTTGCGCTCATTCTTTCCCTGGTATTTGGCATTTTTGGTATTCCGCAGTTTTATCTTAAAGGCTGGAAATCGGGACTTACCAGGCTTGCCATAAACGCAGCGCTGATTGTCGGCGCATTTGCCCTGGCACAAACTCTTACCTCGCCGTCGATGCTTTCTTACCTCCTACCAGCAATTTTTTCGCTTCCGGTTATCGAGAGTGCTCTGAACCTTATCTATGAGGATGCCAGTGCTCCCAAAAAGCTCCTAAAAGGCAAGCTCAAACCACATAAACGATACGCCGGAAAGCAGAAAGCTGGAATCGCGCTCGCCACGCTGACGGTAGCGCTCTACTTTAGCGCAGCGCTCACGCAGCCGCTTCCAACCACCCTATCACCTGTGGGATCCTTGGGCCAACAAACCGCAGTTCAAGCGCCTGGCGGGTCCTCCCAATCAGACTCCAGCGTGCCGTCTGCTACCGCACAGGCCAGTACAAACGTCACTATCAAGTTCATCGACGTAGGCCAAGGAGAGGCTATTCTCATCGCACTCCCCGAGAAAACCATGCTCATCGACGCGGGCCCCACGGGCTCAGCGCCGAAAATTGAACAGGTCCTCCGAGAACTTGGTCGAGACAAGATTGATTACCTGGTGGCCACCCATCCTGACGAAGATCACATCGGCGGTATGGCGGACGTCATTTCCAGCACCCAAATCGGAACCATTTACGCACCAAATAAGACGAACAACACGGCAACATACAGAAAGTTTCTGACCGCTATCCAGAACAATAACCTGCAAATAACTCTTGCCGAAGCAGGAACCATCATCGATCAAACCGATGCTTACAAGTTAGAAATCCTTTGGCCCACCAAAGACGCAAATTTCCCCGACACCAACGATTACTCGATAATCATCAAGCTGACCGTTGGCGCCAAAACGTTCCTCTTCACGGGAGACGCGCCTACAAACGCCATCCTGAACGCCAATCCTGGCCATATTGACGTGCTCAAACTCTCGCATCACGGCTCCCGAACAGGAACTACCGAGCAGCTAGTTCGCAAGCTCTCGCCCACCTACGCCGTCGTCTCGTACGCCCTGGAAAACTCCTACGGCCATCCCATGCAGTCGGTCCTAAACGCCCTCCACAAGCATTCCGTAGAGGTTTGGGGAACAGGCGCCAACGGAACCATTACCATTACCTGCGATGGTACAACCATTGATATATCTAGCGAGAAAAACGGCACTGTTGTAGCGCCTACCTCACAAGAAAAATCTAGCACGTCGTCGACATCGAGGTCCAAGTAATGAAAGCAATCATTGATCGATTTGAAGACAACAATCTTGCCGTGCTTGAACTAGATGACCAGCCAGGCAATATGCTGACCGTTTCTATCAGCGAGCTGCCGAGCAATGCTTGCCAGGGTGACGTGCTTTACTATCAAGACGGCTCGTGGGCCATTGCTGAGGAAGAGACAGCCCGGCGTCAAAACGATATCAACGAGCTCTTCAACTCCTTGGTTGTACATGACGATGACGCATCAACCGAATAATCCCAGATAAAAATAAAAATATGCGATTTTAGAATATTTATAAAACTGCACGTCAACCTATAAATATGCGATTTTCGTATATTTTGTAACATACCCTTTTACCTGTATAAATAAAAAAGACGTCTTGTCGAGAAAGACGTCTGTGTAGAGCACTTTTATCCAAGACAAAATGTGATATATTACATATAACACCGGCGCGCATCCTCGCTCTGCAGAGAGAGAGGGCACGCCATTTTCTTTATAGAGCCACGATAGCTGTGGCCATTCTCTTCTCATCTTCAGCTAGAAGTACTCGCATCGTCTAACCCCATTGGCTCCAGCCATTTTTGCACTTCACCAAAAGTATACGTGCCTTTTGCCGCCAATCCTGGTATCACGCGAGAAGTACCACACTCTCTCTTGTACTCCTCAATCATGTTGCCAAATCCTCCGCCGCCGTGCGTACAGAACGGAATAACTATTTTTCCAGTCAAATCCGTTGCCCGTAAGAACGAAAGCACCGGAGGAGCAAATGTTTTTAGCCAGTTGGGCGATCCTATAAAAACAGTATCAAAGTCAGCAACGTTTATATCGAATTGCATAAGCGCAGGACAAACGCCCTTTTCTATCTGAGCCCTAACCTCTTTTACCGCCGTGTTATACGAGAAAGAATACGGTTCTTGAGGCTTAAGCTCCAGCAACTCGCCATCAGTAATCAGCGCAATATCCTCCGCAAGCCTTCTTGTGATGCCGGAATACGAATAGTACACAATCAAAGACTTCATGTAAGAATCTCCACTACCAGCCGAGAAGAACGTGTTGCTGCTGCATTACGTCAAATTATTTGCCACAAGTATAGTTGATGAGATTGCACGGCCGAATGACTTCTCACAGCAAGCATGTGCTATCGTAAAGAAAAAGCGCCCCGGTTAACACCAATTGGTGATAGCTGCGGCGCTTTTGTCGACAACGTGAGTGTAAATCGAATACGCACTAAACGAAAAGCCGCCCTAAGGCGGCTAATCACGGCGGTAGGATTTGAACCTACGTCTCCTCCATCAAGGGCACTCCCCGTACTGTGCTACTTTCCGTTAACGCAATTCTATATTCCTACAATAAAATGTCAACAAAATAAGTTATGACCAGCGCTTTCCGTCTGGATCTAAATTAGACAACCAATTTATTTCATCCTGAATCTGTTGTCTTGATTCCTCGCTTTGATCCCAGTAGCCGCGTCCAACTGAAGTTGGCGCCATGTGGGTAAACGCCCAAATATTACCAGGATTTTGAAGTGCAGTTACAATTTCTGGATCACTTACTTTCTCTAATTCGAAATGTTCAAGCTTTCTAACATCCATAACAACGCGTATATATTTATCTGTATAACGAGGAATGCCTATTGCAGCGACACGTTCGTCCCAATTTGGTGGGTGAAGAAAAACTTTTGTACCCGGAGAAAAATGACGTGTTCCATGAACTATGCGTTTATCCTTACCAATCTTATTTTCATCTCTAACTTCCGCAGTAAGACACCATACCCATTCTGGAATTTGAGGTGTCTTTTTAATACATCTAGCGAGTGTTGTATAGAATTTTTCAGTGTCTTCACCAATCGGGACCTGAGACATCTGTCCGTCAAAAAACCTATTACATTTCCAAATATCCTCTTTTAACAAGATGAAATCGCAAGCATAAAACAAGTTCCAGGTAACATCCTGAAATGCTCCAATAATCTTTTTAGGTGGTTTGGGTAAATTGGGACAAATTGTTAAGGCATCAGGTTCTAATGGACTTTTAAAAAATGCCTTACCTTCAAAATAAAAAACTCTCCAAATCACAGGAATCTCATTACATGTAGCTTTTGTTACATATTCCTCAAAGAAAGCCCCGCCAGTAAAGCAAGTACCTTTTGCTTCCTCAAATTTTTTTGCAAGTTCTTTGCCCTCATCTCCAGAAAAATATCCTATTGCTAGGCTTTCATTCAAATCACTAAAAGGACCATCGGCATCTCTTACAACATAGACAGTAGGAGGATAGGAGCCATGACCACTTGAACCAAAACATGCGCCGACATTAATATTCTCAATTTCGTAATCACCTACAAAAGAATATCCTCCTAATCCCCTTTCCTTAGGACCGAGTACGCGCCAAGAATCAGTCAAAAGCCTATACCCCAAAGATAAAAGATCATGCTCTAGGCGTTTGTAATTTTCTTTAGAGGTTGGATGACAGCGAAGAAATGTTGGCATGTCATGTTTTGGAGCTATATCACAAATAAGTTCTTCGCCATTAAGATATGCCTCGTAATTAAAGAGATGAACATCAAACTGTGAAAACTCTTTTGCTGCCGACCACTCGTTATACCAAACAGAATCAACAACATTAGGGTTCTCTGCAGAAGATTCGAACAACAGAGCAATTTGCTCCATTACATTCTCCTTTAAAAAAATGGCATCTCCATGCAATATGAAGATGCCAAAAAAGATAATTGGCTCTCTTGAGCCCGCACTATCCAGTACGCAATTTAGTAGCATTATTTTACATCAAATGAGAAATAACATGGAATAGTGAACTTTAAATCAAATTCAGCAGTCCAACAAAAAAACAAGACCGTGTCCTTCCAAGCAACTGGACGGGCGTATCTCGTTTTTAGTCAGGCTATGTAATCGTTAGCGCTTAGTCAAACCAGATCTTCACGACGTCACCGTCTGCAGATGTAATATCCACAAGTGTGCCACTCTCGCCTGTCTTTGCAGCGTCCATAAGCGCATCAAGGTTGATGTTAGAAAGCTGTTCCTGAGTCTCCTGATTAAGATAGCTTCCGCTGACCTGAATTCCTGAATTCAAGACGAACTTTGCCAGACCCAAAGGCACACACATATCCACAACGTCGCCGTCATCGGAGACTACATACAAGTGCAAGCCGTGCTTTGCAGAGCCGTTGCCCAGGCGAACACCCTTCTTCTTGCTACCGTCAGCCTCGTCGTTCTTCTCGACTTTGATCATGCTCTTACCAAAAAGCTTGCCAAAGCTAAAACCTGAAGACTGAGTAGCAATGCCCTGGTTTTCCTGCTCTACAGGCTCTTCTACGATCTCTGCAGGCTCGTCGGCTTCAGCAGCGCGCTCCCTGGCAGCAGCGCTCTCTTGGGCAGCAACACCCTCCTGAGCAGAAGCACTTGCGCCGCTCAAAAGCTCGTCAACGGACACACCAAGGAAGCGCGCAAGATCTGGCAACAGCGAGATATCCGGATAGTTAATGTCGTTCTCCCACTTGCTCACCGCCTGCGGACTCACGTTCAGCTCTTTTGCCAGACGCTCCTGCGTTGCAGTTCTAGCCAAACGAAGACGTGCAATACGACGACCAAGGGTCTCAGATGAAGTAGTCATAGTTGCTCCTTTTCTCAACTCATTATTACTGAAATAGCTTGCGGGCCGCTGATTTCACTATGAGTCGTAACAATACGTTCAACAAGAACGCATCAGTTGAGTTAGGTATCGTAACGGTTTCCGCTCACTCAACAGCAGGTTGAGTTCGCAGGTAAACTATACTTTTTGACCGAAATTTACTTGCTCTAAAATCACTCTCCAACTACCATTTAAACAAGAAACTTTTGATGTTTTAGAAAGGTCTGTCTATGGCTGGCGAGAAGAACTGGGTGTTCTGGACCAGTGGTGCGCATATTGTTTCTGGTTTTGAGCAATGCGCTACAGACGGTTTTGTTGGCGTTGACGCAGATGGTGTCGTGTACCTCTTTGATAACAATCAAAATGTCTTAGCTTCGGCTCATGCTTCAGATATTGAGGGAACCGTCAGTAGCTGGAGAGTCACCTGGCTTACCATTGATGATAAAAGATATGTCCTAGAGTTTGTTCCTCTTGCAGATAAGATTGCTCCTCGCCTGATTTTTGGAGCTATAAGCAATGTCTTTATGCAGGAGCTCCATCACGGAGATCAGGAGAAGGTCCCACGAGAACTCCTCGAAGACTTCAAGATTGCATTCGAGAACGCCAAGTATGGGCGCTAGCTCAAACTATTTTTTGAATTATTCATATCCTTGCGGAGGTACGATCACCGATATCGGCGCCGGCGGATGAACTGCCTCCAATTCTTGGACACGAGAAATAGGAGGCAGTTCAAAACACACCTAAGTCGGATAAACTGTTAAAAAGACGTATACATGACGCAGAAATTACCACAAACGTGCAGATTATCTTCATTAGATGTGTAAAATGCCCGCATCTGAGCAGAATATCTGACTTAGGTGTGTTCCTTAGGTGCGGAATTTACCTATAGTTAAATCTTTTATATGACGCTATTCATTTTCTAGCATATTAGATGAAGTTTATGCATAGAGATGCATATCGGGTAGTGCGACCGCCTAGCTGCCTGCTATCTTGATTAAGAACATGTCGATTCTTCGGCAGAACCTACCAAAGCTGCGCTATTTTGTGCGCCAGGCCTAAAAGCCAGCGCTAACACGCTGCAGAATCATAATCACCCGCATAGCGGGTGATTTTGTGTTTCGCGCGTTTCTCGCGCTCAACAGGCTAAAGCCTCGAACAAAAAAGACCCAAGTTTTATTTTTGGGTCTTATAAATAAATTAACTTATTTTCTTAGCTGCTTAGCTGCTTATTTACTTAACTACTTACGTAAGCACTTCTTAATTTCTTGCTTAAAAACAATGGAACGAGTAAGAAACGCAGCAGCTGCAGGAATAACCAATAGTGGCGCAACCACAATAATACCCGCGACAGCCACTCCCTGGGCCGTAACTCTTCTACCAGGTCTTGATAGTATGCTGTTTAAAATATCAGTCATAGCGAATACAAATGAGCCATCGGTAAGCACATACGCAAGAATCAACTCAAGCGAAAATAGAACAACAAAGACAAGCGCCATGGTATTTCCGGTCTTTTTGCAAATAGCAAGTCTCTGGTCAAATGAAAGATCATCTGCCTCGGGCACTTTCTCAAACCATTTAACTGCTCGTTGTTCTGGAGTCATTACGAGTTCTCAATCTCGTTGAGTTTTGCATCAACCAATGTTGCCCCAAGGGTATTTTTGAAATGCGCAAGCGCAAACTGATGATTCTCAGGCGTCAGCGATGCAACTGCTGGCTCAACAACCTCAATGTGATAACCCAGGTTGTAAGCGTCAACCGCTGTGTGCAGCACGCAGATGTCGGTAAGAACGCCGGTTAGGATGACCGTGTTAATGCCGCGCTCCCTCAGACGAATATCAAGATCAGTTCCCGAGAAGGACGAGTAGTGACGCTTGTCCATCCAGAACACATGGCTGTCATCTTTGTGCTGCTGATAGAAATCATTCAGAGGGCCAAACAGGTCTCTACCACTTGTTCCAATAATATTGTGAGGTGGGAAAAGCTTAGTCTCTGGATGGAAGTTGTCTTCTGGATCGTGAGCGTCAATAGCAAAGAAAATATAATCGCCACGATCAAAAGCGCACTTTGTGGCCTCATAAATTGCGTCTGAAATAGCCTGAGCTGGCTTACCTGCTGTCAGCTTTCCGTCATCTGCTACAAAATCATAGGTGTAATCAATCGAAATCAAAGCCTTCTGCATGATTAATCACGCTTCTTTCTTAAACTCTAAAGAGCGGTCAGTAAAAGAATAGACGCCACCCATTGTACAGGTGACGTCTCTGTATTCCACGTTTAACATGTAAATGTTTTATGTGTATGTACTTGTCTCATTACCAAAGGCACACTTACTTCTTCTGAGAGATTATCAAGTCAACGTTTTCTGTCTTAGTGTCTTCCATGCTCTTACCGCCTTTGATGTGGTAGTACTCAACAACTGCATTTACCTCAGTCTGATCAGCAAGAGGTTTTTTCTGATAAGAGTCGTTAATAACAAATGCAAAGACCCTCTCGCCACTCTCAAGATAGTTGGAATCGTTAGCCCATACGGAATCCTCAGAATTATCTAACTTAAAGGTGCAATTAACCCAGTTTTCAGACTTGTTAATAATCTCAAAGACGTAGCCTTCTGAATAACCATCTGGGGATTTAGCAATACCAACATACCTGACATAGAGATCGTCATTATCGATAAGTACCTTGTCAACCTCAGTCTTCAGCTTAAAGCGCATCTTGTATTCGCCCTTAGTAGAAGAGAAGTTATATGCAATGGTACCCTTGTCTGCCATTGCGTCAAAAGGCTTGTACTTAAAGCTGGAATAATCACCAGATGTTTTAGTAACTTGCTTTAGGACTGCCTTGGAACCGTCAGAGCCCTCAACGGTCATCTGGCCTGAGGAATCAACAGTTGCCGTGTAACTTCCAGCATTACCTGCAAGGGTGATAGTGAGCTTTCCATTAGCATCAACAGACCAGGTAAAGGGCTTCTGAGCACCAAAACGGATGAAATTGCCCGTGCCATCATCAGCAAAGTCATAGCCATAAATTGACTTCATGGATTCTACTGCCGTTGGGTAAACACTCTCGGGAATATCTCCCTGGCTAGGATCACTAATAGACTTTGCTTCCCAAACACCCACAAACGGAGCAAGAGCAGCTTTCTTCTCTTCTGCTTCCTTCTGAGCTGCAATCTCTTCAGGAGATGGTCCGCCGATGTTAGGAGTGCAAGCCGTAAACACAATGCTGGTAGAAAGCACAAGTGTAAGTACAAGCATAAAAAGTAGTCTACGCTGTTTCAAGAAAGTCCCTCCAACACCAAAGCTCTCTAGATTGACAATGTCTTTTCTTAGCGACACTTTTTTGGCAAAGTTCATTCTGCTCAATCTAGGTATCGTATGAGTGCATTATTTATTCTGCGAAATCGTCAAATCAAACTGCTCGGTCTTCTCGTCTTCAAGACTGCTTCCATCTGCAACATGGGAATACTTAAAAGTTCCCTTAGCTTCAGAAAGCTTAGCCAGAGGTACATCTGCTTTGGAGGTATCAACCACAAACTCATAGAATCTCTCACCAGGCTCAAGAACATTAAGAGCTGTTCCAAACACAGTGGAATCCGAATTATCCACTCTAAAATCATATGAGGCCGTCTTATCGGACTTGTTGATTACCTCAAAAACATAACCTTCGGTTTGACCGCTTGGTGTTGTGGCGATTCCAACATATCTGACGTACATGTCGTCATTATCAACAACAACCCTGTTGACCTCGGTAACTACCTTAAAATTCATGTAAAAGTCATCGTGGGAGGAATAATTTCCTCCAATAGTTCCCTTACCCGTAAGTGCATCAAATGGAGCATATTTAAGAGAAGAGTAATCACCTGAGGTTTTAGTTACTTGGGTAAGCACTGCCTTGGAACCGTCAGAGCCCTCAATGGTCATCTGGCCTGAGGAATCAACGGTTGCTGTATAGCTTCCGGCGTTGCCAGCAAGGGTGATGGTAATCTTGCCATCAGCATCAGCAGTCCAGGTAAAGGGCTTCTGAGCACCAAAACGGATGAATAGTCCAGTGCCGTCGTCGGAAAAGTCATAGCCGTAAATGGCCTGGAATGTGTCTCTTGCTGTTGGATAGACACTCTCGGGAATCTCGCCCTTCTTTGGATCACTAATAGACTTTGCTTCCCAAACGCCCACAAACGGAGCAAGAGCAGCCTTCTTCTCTTCTGCTTCCTTCTGAGCTGCAATTTCTTCAGCCGAAGGCCCACCAATGTTAGGAGTGCAAGCTGTAAACATAACACCAGCAGAGAGCGCCAAGATGAGCGCAAGAACTGGCAGTATTTTATGTTGTTTCATCGAATGTCCTTTCAATGGTAGTGAGCACGCTGAAGATATGCGTTCTTTTGTTACTCAGACTTAGGAGGGATATTTAGGTCAAGCTGTACTTTCTCCCTTTCCGAAACAGGTGTATAGGTTGTTCCGTTATTGTAACCAATAGAAACCGTGGCTTTTGGATTGGAAAGTGCCACAAGAGATCCAGGTGTCTGCGAGACATTAGGAACGAACAAATAGAACTTCTCACCAGGTTGTAAGGAAGCTTGACCAAAGGCATTCAGAGGACCAACTCGATCTCCAAGAGAGAACTCTCCGTAAAATGAGTCAGGACACTTGTTGATAATCTCAAATACGTAACCTTCTTGAGAGCTTCCCGGTACCTGAGCGATAGCGTACAGACTCATATACAGCTTATCCGTATCGATAAGAACTTTATTGACCTCTCGAGTTATTTCAAAATTTTTAAACTTGAGATCGTTATACCTAACCATGGTTGGTACGGTACCTTTATTGGTAAGTTGATCAAATGGCTGATAGGTAGCACTTGCATAGTCTCCAGCAGTAGTTGAAATCTGCTTAAGCTCGGCATCAGTCTCATCGTCACCTGTGCCCTTGAGCCTTAACCTGCCAGTCTCAGCGTCAATCTGTCCCGTAAAATAACCCGCAGTTCCCTCAAGAGTAACGGTAATCTTTCCTTCTGCATCAACAGTCCAGGTAAAAGGCTTCATTATGCCAAAGCGAGTAAACAAGCCAGTTCCATCCTCAGCAAAGCTGAAAGCATAAATTGCATGGAACTGTTCTTTATAATCGTCGTAGGCAGCTCCCTCACTCAGATTTCCTAGTCCGGGTTCAAAGATGTCATAAGCTTCCCAAACACCTACGATCTGACCAGCAGACTTTTTGTTTCCTGCGGGACTGTTATCCCCTGATGAGCATGCACTAAGCACTGCACTTACAGAAAGCACCAGCGCGAGTAGGCATCCTAACAGCATTTGACGCTTTTTCATTAAACTTCCTCCCATACGTGCAGCGATATAAAACTAACTTTTAACTGTTACTTGCTCTGCCCAGTAGGCAAATCAAACGTCACGGTTTTATCGTCATTATGAAGGGCGCCATTGCTAGAGTGGTCATACTCAAGAGTGCCTTTTACATCCGTGACTTCAGAAAGTGACTTATCTCTACGTTGGTTATTAAGAACATATTCATAGACTCTCTCACCTGGCTCTAACACGTTAAATCCATAAGCCCAATAGCCATCGGTTGGATCTTGAATAGTAAATTGATAGCCGGTTGTATAAGGAGTTCTATTAATAACCTCAAAGACATAGCCTTCAAAACCCTTAAGGTCTTTAAGGGAAGCGATGCCAATAAGCCTTACATAGAGCTCATCGGTATCAACAATGACCTGATCAAGCTCAGTGGTGATAGTAAAGCGTAGTTTAGTTTCATGCGATGACTTGTTTTTAGAAATGTTGCCCGTTCCTGTTAATGGATTAAAGGGCTCATACCTAATATGAGAATAATCACCTGAGGTCTTGCTTACCTGAGTAAGGATAGCTTTAGAACCATCAGAGCCCTCAACGGTCATCTGACCTGAGGAATCAACGCTTGCTGTATAGCTTCCGGCATTGCCTGCAAGGGTGATAGTAAGCTTTCCATCGGCATCAACAGACCAGGTAAAGGGCTTCTGAGCGCCGAAGCGAACAAACAAACCAGTGCCATCGTCAGAGAAGTCATAACCATAAATTGCTAGATAAACATCTCTAACATCTTTGTACATGTCTTCAGTGACTGTACCATTTTTTTCATCCTCAATTGACTTGGCTTCCCAAATGCCTACATAAGGAGCAAGAGCAGCTTTCTTCTCTTCTGCTTCCTTCTGAGCTGCAATCTCTTCAGGTGATGGTAAGCCAAAGTTAAAATTACACGCAGTAAATACAACACCTGATGAAAGTGCAAGGACCAATGCACAAGTCAGTGCTAGTTGGCGTCTTTTCATTAAGCATCCTTTCGATAGGTGGGGTGCAAAATTAAAAAATTTAAGACCGTACTATCCAATATGTTACAATAAATCTCTCAAATAGGATAATTCTTTTATCCTGAACGGTTCTACCAGCTAAAAGGAGGACGATTTATGTCGCTTCCAACTCCACCAGAAGCACCACAAAAACCCGCTCAAAAACAGGAAATTCCAGGTAACGTTTATCTTTACGATAAAAACGACACCTCCCCAATTCCTCTTACTTACGATGTAATTGATTTTGGTAAACCTCAGGGAGGCGCTAGTCCTCTTGTTGGTTGGGCAACTGGTGCATTTTTTGCTGTTGGCGGCCTCTGGAATTTCTTTAATTTAAATGGTGAGGGCACCATTTTTGCAGGAATTCTTTTGTGCGCCATTGGTGGCCTGCTTATTGCAGCTGGTTTCTTTATGAATGGCTATAGCATTATTGCTAATGCAAACGGATTCAGGTCTGGAACAGCCAATAGCGGAGAAGTTACCGAGTGGCCTGTTGATCGTGGTTACTTTACTGTTAAAGTCCGCGTTGGCGCTAACAAGACAGCTCGCATGGCCATGAACAGCGCAACTCTTACTATTACTAGACCAGATAACCTTCCTCTTTCTGTTCAGCAGGTTACCTTCACTGGTTCTAACACCGCTGAACTGAGGCAGCGCTGTGAAGTACAGGCTGACCGCATCTGGAACTGGGCTGTTGCAAAGGGATATATCTTTTAACGTGTCCAAACACGCCTAATTACAGAGCTAAAAATTGCTAAAAAGAACGCTCCTAGGAACTTCTGTTTCTAGGAGCGTTTTGTTCTAGTTAAACTTTTACTGCAGTTTACTGCTGCATCCTCTTGCGGAGACCAAGCGCAACAAGAGTAGTGCCGGCTGCTGCGACAACACCTGCTACAGAGCTTGCATCACCTGTATTAGGCAGAACGCTCTTCTCGCGCCTAGGCGCAGGAGTTTGGGTTGCATCAGAAGCAGGTGCAACTGATGCAGGCGCTGGCTGGGGCTCTGGCTCAGAAGCAGGTTCTGGCTGAGGCTGAGGTTCAGAACCTGGCGTCCAAAGCGGAGCGAAAAAGTAATAGTAAGTTGTAGTGTCATCACGCAGGTCATCAGTAACGGACCACGAAGAGATATCAGCAAAATTCACGTGGACAAATCCGTTAGCATCAACGGTATAAGGCGCTGACTGGTCTGGAGTAGCGTTATCTCTTTGCTCATTTGAAAATATTTCTGACGAATAACCCACTAGTCTGTACCCATCACGATGAATATTTCCATCAAAAGAAAAACTTTTATGATCGTCTGAAATTGTTGCAGGAATATACCAGTGTCCATTGTATTGAGTGCCCTCAGCACCAACAACAAGATGAATCCTAGTGTTCCAACCAACTACAGGGTCATAAAAACGAACGATTGTTGCACCTTCATCATCTGTATTAGTGGTGCTAGTTGCTTCCTCACTTGTAGCGCTCGCTTCGGTTGTAGCGGTTGCTTCAGTCGTTGAAGTCGCCTCAGTTGTAGCAGTGGACTCTGTTGTTGAAGTAGCTTCAGTTGAAGTTGCCGCCTCGGTCGTAGTGGTGGCCTCAGTTGTAGTGTTTGTCCCTGCTACTTCAGCGTTCTCCGCAAAAGCAAGCGTTGAAAACACTGGCGAGAAAACCAATGCTCCTGCAAGAACACCGGAAAGAATAAGGAGCTTTGTGCTGTTGTGAAAATACTTGGGCATAAGGATTTATTTCTACTAGGAGACGACTATTTACTACTGCAGTTTCTTGCGCAGGCCAAGCGCAACAAGAGTGGTGCCGGCTGCTGCAACAATACCTGCTACAGAGCTTGCATCTCCTGTGTTAGGTAGAACGCTCTTCTCGCGCCTTGGTGCTAGCTGCTGAGTTGTATCAGAAGCAGGCACAACTGGAGTGGGCTCTGGTTCTGGCTGAGGCTGAGGCTCAGGCTCTGGCTCTGGTTCTGACTCTGGCTCAGGATTTGGTGCCCATAAGGTAGTTAGATGATAGAGACTCGTAATAGTGTTTGTATCAATATTGTCGGTAATGCTCCAGGCAACAATATCATCCAAATTCATATGAACATTGCCACTCTCATCGATAGTATATGGTTTCGACATATCTGGTGTTGCATTGTTCACTTCCTCTTGCGAAAAATAACCTGTTGAAAAACCTACCAGTGTGTATCCCTCACGCTGAACATTGCTGCTAAAAGAAACACTCTTAAAATCATCTGAAATAGTTGGTGGAATATAATCTTTTCCGTTATAAGTGCCGCCATCTGTTGAGACTGAAACGTGGATTTCACGCATTATGCCATCGGCACCCATATAAGATCCAACAGCCTCTGCATCACTGCCGTCATCTGTAGCTGTAGCAACAGCAGTTGCTTCAGTTGTTGTAGTTACCTCGGTTGTAGCAGTGCCCTCAGTTGTGGCGCGTGCCTCAGCTACCTCAGTACCCTCAGCAAGAGCCAACGCAGAAAGTACTGGCGAGAAAACCAACACGCCTGCCATAATGCCGGCAATTGCGAGCAGCTTTACGTTGTTGCGCAAATACTTTGACATTTCATATTCCTTAACTCGTATGTTTCAAGATAAACAATTATTTTTTTTTGAACATGTTTCAACGGTTTAGTAAGTATATATGAAAAGAAATCGCAGGTATACTGCCAAAACACCCAGTTATAGATATTCTTAAAATATCTATAACTGGGCTATAAAAACGTTTTTGATACTGTAATTACAGCGACTGAATGATTTCTTCTCCGCGAGCATTTTGTGGGATAAAGCGAATCTCACGGCGCGGCTCAGCGTCGTCGGATGTCAACTCTTCCTCAGACAATCTAGAAACATACACATCAAGGGTTCTCTCGCCAATTTGCTCTGCAAATTGTTCTCCCCATTCGATGATAGTTGGACCGTCAGACTCAAGCGCATCGTACAGACCTGTATCTTCAAGCTGATCAGGGTCGTTTAGGCGGTACAAGTCAAAGTGGTAGAGCGGCATAAGCGTGCCCTCATAAACCATCTCGATAGTAAAGGTTGGGCTGGTTACGTCATCCTTGACACCCATACCTGCGGCAATTCCTTTAGTGAGCTGGGTCTTTCCCGCGCCTAGATCTCCCGTAAGCACCAGAACGTCTCCCGCTTGCAGGAGTTTGCCCAGAATCTGACCAAGAGCAATGGTCTGTTCTGTGGTAGTAGAGACATATGTGCCAGCCGCAGTTTTCTCTGGTAGGTTGTTTGCTACAGTGTTGCTTGCTGCAGAGCCATTGTTTGCTGTAGCGTCATTTGAGCCAAGATTTGCGCTGGTAGAATGGTTAGTCACAAGAGCCTCCTCGAGGGTGTTCCTCAAGCCAATCAGCAAGAAGTCGCAGGTCATCTTTGAGGAACTGCGCCCACTCCTTGCGGTAAATAGTTGACGCGGGGTGCATGGTAGGTAGCACGCTAAAGGCGCCTATCTGGTAAAACTTGCCGCGCAGCTCCGTCACGCCCTTATCGGTATGCATGACAAACTGCGTTGCAAAATTTCCCAGGCAGACAATAACGTCTGGCCTAATAGCGCGAATCTGGTCGCGAAGGTATGGGGAGCACTCCTCCACCTCGGCTACCTTGGGATTTCTGTTTGAAGGTGGTCGGCATTTGACCACGTTAGAGATAAAAACATCCTGGCGAGAAAGGCCAACTTCTTCTAACAGTGCGTCAAGCTTTTTGCCCGATACGCCCACGAAAGGTTGACCGCTTAGATCCTCGTTTTTACCAGGAGCTTCTCCCACAATCATGATGCGAGCCGTGGGGTTTGGACCACCAAACACAATGTTGGTGCGCGTTTCCCAAAGCGGACACTTCTTACAATCAGCTATCTGCTCACGTATCTCGTCAAGCGTTTTACCTGCTTGTTTGGAATATGCGATTTTCGTATATTCTGCGTTTGAAATGCGCTTTCTTCCTAAAGCATTTTTAGGAGAAGCAGGAGTAGCTGCCATTAGATGTACACCTTATCGAGGCGAGCTCCAAAGTTGCAAACTACCTCGTAATTGATAGTCTCACGAAGATCAGCCATCTCATCTGCGGTGATTTCTTGATCGCCATCTTTGCCAATGAGAGTAACCACGTCACCGTAGCGAATCTCGTGCGCGGGCTTGTTAGCGTGTGTACCTGCGGTATCAACGGCAATCATAAACTGGTCCATGCAGATATTGCCCACCTGGCGGACACGGTCTCCGCGCGTCAAAACATCCATGCGGTTAGAAAGGCTACGTGCAAGACCATCGGCATAACCAATAGGCACGGTAGCTACCTGGATGTTATTGCGAGGAACGCGCCACGTCATGCCGTAGCCAACGCCGTCGCCAACAGCTGGATACACCACGCGCGTCACACGACCACGCACACTCATAACGGGCTGCAGGTCAATGCGGGGAATAGTGAGCTTGCTTGGATGAAGTCCGTACAGGCCAATGCCCACGCGGACCATGTCAAACTGAATGTCTTTGTGCAGGACGGTGCCAGGAGTGTTGTCGGCGTGAACCAAGCCCAGCTCATAGCCTGCGTTTTTGAGCGCAGTAACCGCTTCAATAAAGCGATTAGCCTGCAGGTCAAAGTCCCAGTTGTCGAGCACATCGGCCGTAGCAAAATGCGTAAACGTGCCAGCGCATTCAAGACCCCTGTGGAAATCGATAGAACCGCGCACCTCGAGAAGATCTTCTCGCCTGACGCCGATGCGGGTCATGCCAGTATCAATGGCCAGGTGATAGCGGCCAACCTTATTAGCTGCGGCAGCAGCCTCTCCGTAGGCAAGCGCGAAGTCAACCGTGTAAACGGAAGGCATGATGTCAAAGCGCACGAGGTCTGGAATGGAGGTAACTGGCGGCTCGGAAAGCACCAGGATAGGATTATCAATGCCAGAACAGCGCAGCTCAACGCCCTCATCAACCGTTGCAACAGCAAACTGGTCGGCGCCCACAGACTGCATGGCTTTAGCGCACTGAGCAGCGCCGTGACCGTATGCGTCAGCCTTAACCACGCACATCATCTTGACACCGCGGTTAAGCTGGGCCTTAAACGCCTTTACGTTGTGGCGGACGGCAGAAAGATCAATCTCTATCCAAGCCCATCTATCCTGGGGATATGCCGACATCAGGCTCACCTACTCCGCAGCTTCTTCAAAGTCTGCCATAGGAAATGCAATCTGCTCCTCAAGCGCATCAGAAGCAAGGCCAATAACGTCGCAGATGTCTCCAGCCATAGCTCCACGTACACCGAACTTCTCGGCAGCTAGCTGACCCGCGTATGCGTGAACCTCGCACGCAAGCGAGCAGAAGGTTGGCAGGTCATCAACTTGACCGGCAACCTGAGCCAGGCGACCAGCAATGGTGCCAGCAAGAACGTCGCCAGAACCAGCGGTTGCCAGCGTAACGGGACCAGGCTTTGGCAGCACGGCTTTCTGAACGCCAACGCAGCCAGTAGCGGTTCCCTTGGCAACAATGACCAGCTCAGAGCCACCGTCTGCCCAAACAATCTTGCGAGCAGCCTCAAGCTGAGCCACCAGGCTTGCAGGAGGATTGTCCACCTGGTTAACCAGGCGACCAAGCTCGCGACGATGTGGAGTCATGATGAGTGGAGCGGTACGGCGAGTGAGCTCGGGGAAATCTGGGAGGTTGTTATTAGTGAGGCGAGCAATGCAGTTGAGTGCGTCGGCATCAACAATAACGGGCAGCTCAGAGTCAAGCAGCGCGGAGGTAACCTTGACGGTTCCGCCAGAGACGCGCATGCCAGGGCCAACCAGCGTAACGGTACGCATGGCAGCAAGCTGCAGCACCAGAGGAGCTGCTTCCTCGGTAAGCACGCCCTCAGCGTCGCAAGGAAGGCCAATAACAGGAACCTCTGGCAACATCATCTGAACGCAGCTGACAATGGCCTCAGGAACTGCCAGCGTAACGTAGCCAGCACCTGCACGAGCAGCCGCTTTAGCAGCAAAAACAGCAGCTCCAGGGAAGCGGCTTGAACCGCCGACCACCAGAACGGAGCCGCGAGAGTACTTATCGCAGTCGTTAAGCTGAGCAGGAACAGAAGCCAGATAGTCTTCCAGGTCAACGCGCCAGGCAACAGGATCTGCCTCAACAACCAGGCGCTCAGTCTGCTCGGCCAGAGGAGCTACGACAATGGAGCCGCAGACGTCGCGGCCAGCATCGGCAATGAGGCCGGGCTTTAGCGCAATCATAGTAACCGTAACGTCAGCGACAACACATGCGCTTTCTACCTGGCCCTTCTGCGCAGAAAGACCACTTGGAACGTCAACGGAAAGTACGCGAGCGCCAGACTGATTCAGGCACTCAATCCAAATATCAAACGGAGCACGAACTTTGCCGTGAAAGCCGGTGCCCAACATGCAATCAAGCACCACGTCAGCTGTTGCCAGCAGGTCAATGAGCTCCTGGCGAGAAGGGCCAACAAGCACGGAAACTCCCGCGCGAACGGCGCGCTGCGCCATCTGACGTGCAAGATCGCCGGAAATCTGATCAGGCTCAAGCGGAGTGACTACCTTAACGTTGCAGTTTCTAGAGCGCAGCGCTTCTGCTGCCACCCAGCCATCTCCACCGTTATTGCCAAGACCTACGAGGATGACAACGTTAGAGATGTCCCCTCCCATGCCAAGGGCCTCTTGAGCAGCAGCGTAACCTGCACGGTGCATGAGCTCGGAAACGCTCACGCCCACGCGTGTCAGCGCAATCTCTACACGCTTGATGTCCTCAACATTTAGTACCGGCTGCATAACTTACTCCTCGGATTTAACAACATCATCAAAGGTTGTCTCAATTATAGGTTCTTGCACGCGCTCAAGCTCATCCAACACAGAACGAGCTTCTTTGAACGAACGTGCCAGTTCTTGGGCAGCATCTTCCTTTTGATCTACCTTGGGTTTTACGGCGTTGGTTACCGCAACCGCATTGGCTACCGCCACGTCTCTGGTGTACGAGATAGAAAGCGCAATCTCCTGCACGCCCTGCTCAGCCGCAATCTGTGCAGCCTTACCCGCTAGACGAGCCTGTGGCCTGCCCAACTGATCTCTTTCAACAGAAACATCCTGAAAACCAATACCAGACGAGAAACCCGTTCCTAAGGCTTTGAGCACGGCTTCTCTTGCTGCAAAGCGAGCAGCATAGTGCTCCGCGGGACGAGCAGTGCGCTCACAATACGCACGCTCGGCATCGGTGAACATACGGCGAATAAAGTGAGGGCGCCTCTCAATTGCCTGCTGCATGCGGGCAATCTCAAGTATATCTACACCTATTCCTGCCAGTGCCATCGTATCTCCTGGATCTATCTGCGCTTAAGCGCTGAGCCTATACTCCTCAAGAGCGTCGAGCACAATCTGATTTGCCTGTTGGCAGAGCTCATCGGTTGGAGCTTCTGCAAGAACGCGCACCAGAGGCTCTGTTCCAGAAGCGCGGACCAACACGCGACCATTGCCCTCAAGGAACTTCTCGGCAGCTGCAACTGCGTCGTTGACCTTAGGAGACTGCATAGCAGCCTCTTTGTCGGTGACGCGAACGTTAACCAACTGCTGTGGATATAGTGTAACGGGACGAGTCAGCTCAGAGAGTTTCTCGCGCTCTGCTCGTAAGACCTCCATAATACGGAGGCTGGTCAAGATACCGTCGCCGGTCTTTGCCAGGTCACCAAAGATGATGTGACCACTCTGCTCGCCGCCCAGGCTGTACTCGTTCTCGTTCATGCAAGCGTAGACGTACTTATCGCCCACGTTGGTCTTCTCGTAAGAGAGGCCAGCGTCGTCAAATGCTTTGAACAGGCCAAAGTTGCTCATGACGGTAGTGACCACGGTCTGCTTTGCCAGGCGACCATACTTGTTAAGGTAGGTGCCGCAGACGTAAAGAATCAGGTCTCCGTCAACCACGTGACCACGCTCGTCAACTGCCAGGCAGCGGTCAGCGTCACCATCGTAGGCAAAGCCTACGTCAAGGCCGTTCTGAACCACAAAACGCTGCAGCTGGTCAATGTGGGTAGAACCGCAATCAACATTGATGTTGAGACCGTTTGGAGCGTTGTTAATAACATGAGTCTCGGCGCCCAGAGCGTCAAAGACAGGGCGAGCAACACTAGAAGCTGCGCCGTTAGCGCAATCCAGACCAATCTTCAGGCCTTGAAGGCTAAAACCGCAGCTAGCAATAAGGCTGGAGATGTAGCGGTTGCGGCCCTGCATGTAATCAACCGTACGGCCAATGCTGTCACCCGTTGCCAGAGGAACGTCAAACTCGCCGTCAATATAGGCCTCTACCTGCTCAAGGACGTCCTCGTCCATCTTGTAGCCGTCTTTGTTGACCAGCTTGATGCCGTTATCGGTGAACGGATTGTGGGACGCAGTAATCATGACGCCGCAGTCAAAGGCACCGTCTACTACCTCGTAGCTAACGCCAGGCGTAGGAATGACGTGCAGCATGTACGCGTCGGCGCCAGAAGCAACCAGGCCCGAGACAAGCGCGGACTCAAACATATAGCTTGACCTGCGGGTATCCTTACCAATGATGATACGAGCCTTGCGAGCCTGCTTAGCTCCGTAATACCAGCCAATGAAGCGGCCAATTTTATACGCGTGATCGACGTTCAGACCCTCGTTTGCGCGGCCTCTAAAGCCGTCGGTTCCAAAGTACTTCATAAGCGTCTCCTAGCTGCGAATGTAATGTTGTCGGGTGGAGAGCAACGTGCGCGCGAAGCGCCAGCGAACTACTCGACAGGTGGGGCTTCTCGCCAGATGGCGAGAAGAACGTGCGGACTAAAACAGTTGCGTAAATATGCAAAATGCAACCATTTAAAAGTATACAAAAAAGAGACCTGCCGATATACAACAGGTCTCTTTGTGAGGACTTTTTTGGGTCCAGCGGCCTTAGCGCTTGGAGAACTGAGGACGCTTACGAGCCTTCTTCAGACCGTACTTCTTACGCTCGACCGCACGGGAATCGCGGGTGAGGTAGCCGGCCTTCTTAAGGTCATCACGATACTCGCCAGCCTCGAGAAGAGCGCGAGCAATGCCCAGGCGAAGAGCGCCGGACTGGCCGTTGATGCCGCCGCCATCGCAGTTTGCGAGGACGTCGAAACGACCAAGAGTATCAGTAATGCGGAGAGGTGCGGTTGCGTTGTCTACGAGCTGCTGGCGACCAAAATACTGGACTGCCTCGCGGCCGTTAACGGTAACCTTACCAGTTCCAGGAACAAGACGAACACGAGCGACGGCCTCTTTACGACGGCCGGTGCCGGTGTAAACAGCGGTGTTATCTGCCATCGTTTAGCCCTCCAGCTCAATCTTGACGGGATTCTGTGCAGCATGTGGGTGCTCAGCGCCGGCGTAAACCTTAAGCTTCATACCCTGCTTGCGACCAAGAGTGGTCTTAGGAAGCATGCCCTTGACTGCGTGCTCAACAACACGCTCTGGGTGCTTCTCCATCTCTTCCTTGAAGGAAGTGATCTTCAAGCCACCAAGGTAGCCGGAGTGACGCCAATACTCCTTGTGATCAGCCTTAACACCAGTAAGGACGATCTTGTCTGCATTGATGATGACAACAAAGTCACCAGTATCAGCGTTTGGGGTGTACTGTGGCTTGGTCTTACCACGAAGAATCATGGCAGCCTTTGTAGCCAGACGACCGAGCGTTGCGCCCTCAGCGTCGATGAGCACCCACTTGCGCTCGACTTCGCCAGCCTTGGCGAACTGAGTCGACTTCTTCACTTGACTCCTCCTACGAATTACGAGTTGATAACCCCTGGACGGGTCATCGATGCTTTTTCTTGTCAGAGATTACGGGGCTCTGTGGAAAAGCCTTAAAAGTATACTCCACTCTTTAGCTGTTGTACGCGGGAATTTTGAACGCTTCACGAATGCAACAATTCGTTCAAATTTGACGGGTTTCTCCACATTGCAAAGCCGTCCACAGCACAAGAACAACCACTTGGCCTGCTGTGCGATGCAATTTGTTTCGACTTTTTATTTCATAGGGCGAGAAGTGCGGGCGTGCTCGTATGTTTACACCAAGGTCAAAGCTTCAACGTCAGGAGGAAACAATGCGTGACACAGATTTTGTCGCACGTTTGCACCGGAACATTGTGTTGCTGGGCGGCCAGCTTAAAACCCGCTTCAAGATCCATGTTGTTCTGAGCACCTCGCTTGCTCTGTTTGCGGCGCTTTTGCTGGTGATTCCATTTTATGGTTGCTCGCCAGCCGCTTCTGAAAACGCTCAGGGCAGCTCAACTGCTCAAACGGAGGCGCAGAAAGACGAAGCTCCTAAAGGTACGGTTAAGGCTACATCGTTCTACTCGCCAACCCTTGGTCTGGACTGGAACTATGACGTCTACCTGCCTGCAGACTACGAGTCCAATCCCGATAAGACCTATCCTGTTGTATATATGCTGCATGGACTGTATGGCAATCATCGCAATCTGCTGGAGCGCTTTGATTCGTCCGCCATGCTTGACGAGGCTATTCAAACCGCTGGTCAGGGAGCTATCGTAGTCTTTGTCGACGGCTTTAACAGCTTCTACATTGACTCCGCCGACCGCGGCCTCAAGATGGAATCTGCCATCATGAACGACCTGGTACCTTACATTGAGAGCACGTATCGCGTGTCAAAAGATCGCAGGGATCACGCAATCGGCGGCATTTCTATGGGCGGTTATGGTGCGGCACGATTTGTTTTGCACCACTCCGATTACTTTAGCAAGGGCATTTTGCTCTCGCCTTCTGTTTGGACCACACTTGCTGACGACAACTTTATTTACACGTCTCAGCACGCCTTTAGCGACGGAACCACCAGCTGGTCATGGGATTTGTACAAGCAGCTGTTCCCCACTCAGTATCTTGGTGAGGTTGATCCAAGCCAGGTTTCGTTCTTTGTGGCAACAACTTCCGACGACGGCGTAGTACCTGTTGCTGACGTCGACGCCTTTGTTGAGCAGCTCAAAAACGCTGGTATCAACGTTGACTATCAGCGCGACTCCGGCGACAACCACAACTGGAAGTACTGGTCCAGGGTTGCTCCAACTGCGTACGCTTGGGCTCTCGACCAGTTCAAGAGCGCTGACAGCAAGTAAGCGCTGACGGCACCGGGCGGCGCGGGGCGGCGCAGGGCGAGCCGCGAGTGCGCCGCCGGACCGCGGGTCCAGGGCGAGCCGCAAGTGCGCCGCCGGGCCGCGGGTCCAGGGCGAGCCGCGAGTGCGCCGGGTTTCTCGCCAGAAAAGACCGCGGATATGCGCGTAACAACGCTGTCCGCGGTTACTTTTTTCCCGAAACTGAAGTATTATCAGCGTAGATAACTTGCGCCGCTTGCAGCGCCGTTCAAGCGCCGATTGCGGCGCCGCAAACCGAGGAGCGACTATGCCCAGCATCTACACCGTCACGCTCAACCCCGCCTTGGACAAGACTGTCCAGGTGCCAAATTTTGCCGTTGACCAGGTAAATCGCATCACATGGCTCAGGCAGGACGCGGGCGGCAAGGGCATCAATGTCTCCAAAGTTATTGCTAAGCTGGGCGGAGAGTCTACCGCCATCGCCGTTCTTGCAGGTCAGACAGGTAAATGGATCGCTGACACACTTGGCGAGAATAACATCAAAGTCCAGGCAATTTCCGTTCCTGGTGAGACGCGCACCAACCTTAAGGTCGTTGATACTGAGGGCGGCACCAATACCGACATCAACGAGCCCGGCCCCGAGGTCACCGACACTGTGCTTGACCAGGCACTTGCTGACATGATAGCCAAGACTTCCGTCGGCGACATTGTGGTTCTCTCCGGCAGCCTCCCCCGCGGAGCTGCCGCTGATACGTATGGCCGCTGGACTCGTGCTTTGCGCGACGCCGGGTTGAAGGTATACCTGGACGCTGACGGCGCAGCCCTCTCAGCTGGCCTTGAGCAGAAGCCATACTTCACCAAGCCAAACGATCACGAGCTCTCCGCCATGCTGGGCCGTGAGCTTGCCGACGTGGACGCGATTGCCGCTGCCGCATCCGAGATTGTTGCTGGCGGCATCAACACGGTCTGCGTTTCCATGGGTGGCAACGGCGCCGTCTACGCTACGGCCGACGAAGTTTGGTATGCAGGTCCAGTAAAAGTCCAGTTAGGAAGCACTGTCGGTGCCGGTGACTCCGTTGTGGCGGCGCTTGCCTTTGCAGATGCACAGGGTCTCTCGACAGAAGACGCGCTGCGACTGGCCATGGCCACGGGCGCCGCAAACGTCATGGAGAGCGGAACTCAGGCGGCGGAGCGCTCGGTTGTGGATTCGCTTATCGAGAAAGTGCAGCTCACGCGCCTGTGCTAGTGCGCGGGATGCGAGCGCGGGTGCGTTGCGGGTGCACGGAGCGCTGCGGGTGCACGGGGTTTCTCGCCAGGTGCGCCATAACAGCATGCGCGCCTAAAAAGTGCAAAGAATCTGTATTTTGAATACAGATTCTTTGACAAAATCAGGCAAATCCACCGATTCTTTTACATTTTTAGGCAAAATTTACAGAATCTTTGCAGAAATCAGGCGCGTGAAAGATAGGCTACGCGGCCCTAAATTTTGAGCCTGAAAACTGCATCATGTCTGAGTAAGTTTACTCAGACATGGCGATAAAAACCGGCAAAATCACTCAGACATGGTGCACTTTTCCGGCAAATAGTTCAGACATGGCGAGAAAATCAGGCGCACTTCAACGCAGGCCACACGCAATCCACCGCAGTCCACGCAAACTCCAGCGCAGGCCACACAAGTACCTGCCGCCCTCGCCCTACTCGATAAAACTTTTAATCTCTTCGAGGCGCTCAAGTGCGACTTGGCGACCTGTCAGGTACAAAGACAGCAGGGCTTCACCGGACTTCTCGTTAACCTTAACTTCAACTGGCTCGGGAGGCAGAAGCACCAAAACTCTACCCTCTTCCTCCAGTTCAAAGAGCTGTTTGCGCTGATCCATGTAGCGCTCGGCGCGAGAAGCCAATGCGGCTTCAA
>CAUTMX010000022.1:0-24775 GCA_963539685.1 uncultured Atopobiaceae bacterium
CCTCAAAGCGGGCGGCTGCCGCAAAGTCGCCTTTTTTCCGTAAGCAATCAATCTTTGCGCGTTGTAGTTCGTATGGGCTATTCATAAACATTTTGTCATATTCATCTCTGTTGTAGTTCTTGATTACGTTTTTGCAGGTATCCGGTAGCGGTTTATCATCTAGTTTATTGTCCAGCAATTGCTCCTCTGGAGTGTCAATAATAGCGGGCTCATCCTCGTAGGTGTAATCGTCTTTGACGGCGGCGTCCTCTCTAAACGCTTTACCCCACTCTACTGGTACAATCTCTGTGCCGTCTTGCTTGTAAACTTTGCGGGCATCCTTGTCCACTGTTAATAGTGGATAGATGCCCTTACGCTTCCTAATACCCTTACTGACGTAAAGCTCTACATGTACCCACCCAGCTTTGTTCAGAAGGCTCAGATGGCGCTTTAGCGTACGGATACTACACCCCTGCTCTTCTGCCAGTGCCTCATTAGTGGCAAAGCAAAATCCTTTCTTCTCAGCTAATTGCTCGATTAAGGTGTAAAGGTTTGCGATTGTATGGTTGCAAGTTCTGCCGTCTACTAGATACGCATTTACGAGTGGTGCATATGTCGTTCGGTAAAACCTGATGTATTTGCTGTTGCTCTCCATTAGTTTTTTGTTCTTTCCAGAAACGAAAACCGCCTACCGAATTGGGTTTGCATCGATAAGCGGTAAGCGGTTTACGTTCCTAACCCAATTATTGTCTACCGATGCTACATTCAGTATAGCGCACTGAAACAATTAAATCAATACTTTTTTCTTATCTTTTTATAAAACCGCCAGCTTGCTGGCACGCTCCCGCACAGGGAGCGTAATAAGGATGTTTTGTGCAAAAGTCGATTTTTGCGAGAGAACTTATTGATAAACTTTAAATAATGCCCTACTTGTATCTAACTTATGCGGGCCACGGATGGCCCTATAAATGGACAAAATGGCCCTATAGACCGCTATCTAGTGGACAAAATGGCCCTATACGCGGGCCACGGATGGCCCTATAGACTTTCTGAATATTCTCCAAAAAACCTCTTGCTTTTGCTTGTTATATGAGCTACAATAGAATCATAAGCAAAGAGAGGAGAATTTGCATGACACAACAAGAAATAACAAAACGTGATGAGAAGAGGGCGTTGCAGCTTGCACTGAAAAACCAGTACGAGCCAGTCGTCCCACTCGCTAAAGGAATGATCAGCAACGCTGAGAATGAAAAGCAGACGCTGAGCTTGATCGCTACCCTCCATAAAAGTGTCCTAGGGCTCACCAAGACGGGCGAGATGCGTCCAATTGGTGACTTACGGGTATTTATGGCTATCGCTAACCAATATGGCCTCAACCCGTTTAAAAAAGAGATTTACGCTACATACATTTGGGACTCAAACCGACGAGGTGAGGAATTGATGCCAATCGTGAGTATCCATGGCTTGCGCAAGTTGGCACGAAAGGGTGGCGTATACACTCACACGGGTGCAGCAGAAGTTAAGAAAGATGGCGATAAGCTCCTGAGCGTTACAGTGCCTGTATTTGGCCGCTGGGACAACACGAGCACACCAATCGAGGTAACACGCTACACAGCCTACTACGATGAGTTTGTACGCACTAACCGTGAAGGGCAGCCAATGAGTAACTGGAGAACGATGCCTATCGTGATGCTCACCAAGTGTGCTGAGGCTAACGCACTGCGTGCAGGCTTTGACATTGCAGGCATCTACGTAGAGGAGGAATTAACCGCTAACGCTAACAATGGAGAGGAGGGTGACGATGAGTAGAGTTAACCACCTGTCGTACTCAGCGATCGTAACATTCTTGAACAACCAGGTTGAGTTTCAGAAGCGCTACATCGCAAAGATCTACGACAACCCTAAAACACCATCATTAGTAGTAGGTACAAGCTTTCACAAGGCTATGGAGACCTTCTACGGCAAGGATGGTGGCAACGTGCAGGCTGCTATTGAGGCCGGCCTAGAGGAGATGAGCTACGTTAGTGACTCCGAGATTGACTTTGGCAAGACAGGTAGCCGTGAAAAAATGATGCAAGACTACACCCGACTCGTAAATAAATACTTTGAGGAAGCGCCCCACTACGATGAAGTAGTAGACGTTGAGAAGCGACTCGAGGCTAGCATCGCTAATGTGCCAATGGTCGGGGTGATAGATATGGTGGTGCGCGACAATGGCTTGCGCCTCATCGACTACAAGACAGTCACAGCATACAGCCCGGATGACGAGGAGAGCTACAAGTACCTCATGCAAGCTTATATCTACCTGGTATTAGCAGAAGCGGAATATAATCAGGAAGTAACAGAGGTAGTATTTAAAGAAATAAAGAAAACGATCAACCGAGATGGTTCGCCACAGTGCCGCGACGTTGCTTTTGATCGCCAGTCTGTCCTTGCTTTCGCACCTATCGCAAAGAAAATCATCACGAACGTATTTGAGTACGTGAACGATGACCGGTCGAAGTTCTTCCCCAACATGAACGATCGGATGAACGGCGCGAACAGCATGGACATTATCGCCAACCAGCAAGAAGGCTTTGACGCCGCCAAGATCAAACGACAAGTACGAGTGGCTGATACTTTCGAACAGCAGAACGTTGTTATCGACGACGGCACAGGCACAGATGAGGAGAAAATCCTCCGTAAGCTTATCGAGTTTGGTATCGGTGGCAAGATGGGCGAGACATACGTAGGCCCACAGGTAATTAAGTACACAATGCAACCCAACCGCGGCGTGAGCATGAAGCGCATCGCAGATAAGGCTAGCGACCTTGCTATCGCCCTCGAAAGCGAGTCTGTACGTATCGAAGCCCCTATTGCGGGTACAAACCTCGTAGGTATTGAAATACCAAATAAAGATCGTAAGGTTATTCCTCTTACAGATGAGTACCTTAAGCCTGGCACGTTCAAATTCCCTATCGGCATGGACGCCTTCGGTAAAGTTCACTACTGTGACGTTGTAAAGACACCCCACCTCTTGATCGCTGGCCAGACTGGCGCAGGTAAGTCTGTTATGATCAACGTTATACTGGATTGCCTCACGAAGCAGCTCACACCGGAGCAAATGAAACTTGTGCTCATTGACCCTAAAGAGGTTGAGCTTGCTATGTATGAAGGTGACGAGCATCTGGACGGTGATATTATCACTGATCCTAAGAGCGCCTCGGAGAAGTTCCATTGGCTTGTAGAGGAGATGGGGCGACGGTACAAAGAACTGCGCAAGCAACGCGTACGGGATGTTGCTGATTATGATGGCAAGATGCCGCGCATTGTAGTAGTAGTTGACGAGTTTGCTGACTTGATGATGACAAGCAAGAAAAACCCGTTATCTAATATCGACTATAAGATGCTTAAAGGGGCAATTCTTGACGAAGTAATACCAAGAGGCGGCAAGCTAACTGAAACAGCCCTCAAAGCGGCCGTGAAACGTGTGAATGAAAATAGCACACCTTCTGCTGAGGAGTCTATAATCAGGCTGGCACAGAAAGCGCGGGCAGTTGGAATACACCTCATCTTGGCTACACAGCGCCCATCAGCAGATGTTGTGACAGGGCTCATCAAGGCAAACATCCCAACCAAGATTGCTTTTAGCGTCACAAACTCGCTCAATAGCAAGATCATATTAGACGAGGTAGGGGCTGAGTCTCTCACTGGTAAGGGCGATCTACTCTATAGTGACCCAACAGCAAAATCATTACAGCGCCTACAGGGCCTATACATCTAGAAAGGAGAATAAACATGACACGCACAGTAAATGATATGTTCAAGGCTGAAAAGATCAAATGGCTAGAGGAGGCGCGGGCTACGGCCCGCCATATCCTCGAACACCAGAAGTTTATTACTATTGAGGATGTGCTCAAGCAAAAGCCTCTACCGAAGTTTCTGCACCACAACACTATTGGCGGAGTATTCCGTACACTCGACTTTGAGTGTGTCGGGTGGGGACGCAGCACACGACTTGAGATGAACGGGCGCTATATTAGGCGGTGGAAATTGCGAGATAAATAAAGTCGATCAAAAGTGTTGACTTTAGCTAATGCTTCCGTTAGAATAGAAACATAAACAAAAGAGAGGAGAAACTCATGGAACAACAAAATAATAAAGATTATCACACAGCGATGGTTGTGGTTGCTTTCGCACGCATCATGTACACGGTAGTGTTAGGTGCGCTCACAGCGTGGCTGCTCAGTGCGAAAGGATTTGATAGCGGGTTTTGGTGGGGGTTACTGTCTGTAGTAATGATACTTTGGACAGTTTCTAAGGCAATCGAGACAATCTCATTTGTCACAATCGCAGTAACATGCAGGGATGATTAATCTATGAAACAGAAAATTTTAGAGGTTCTAGACAAATCAACCAACAACGGGATGAAAGCCAAAGAGATTATGGGCCTTATCCAGATGGGGATTATCCAAGCACAGTACGATATGTGGGAGGAACAGCACAAGAACCCCAACACACCACCAACCAGTGCGACAGACTGGGCGGTTGCGATGATAGAAAATAAACTATTTGGGAGGTTAGACAATGGAGAATAAATGGCGAGGCAGCGCACTATGTGCACAGACAGACCCGGAAGCATTCTTTCCAGCAAACAAAGCGTATGCTGATGAGTACAACGGGTACAACAACTACAATGATGCTCGTAAGATTTGTGCAGAGTGTCCGGTCAAGGGCGAGTGCCTAGCTGATGCGCTGATGACTGGCGACGTAGAGTACGGTATGCGAGGAGGACTAACACCACGCGAGCGTATGGGTATCTTGGCGACGAAGGTAGCCACTTATGAAGGGGTATAAATGCTACTAACTAAATACAAAGTACAAGAGCTAGTTGAAAACGCCAAGATCGACCTAGATGAACTAGAGAAACATGCGGCTATTACCGAGATTGATGAGAGTGGCGTGGCTCTGGTATACACAGCGATTGAGATGTTAAAAGAAAACATTGCAGATGAAGTGGGGAGGTTGTCATAAAACAAATAGAGCTAAAAGAAGCCGTTGAAATGTTTAGCTATAGAATAGACATTTTAAACCCGAACGTTACGCGCATCTACTCTCGCACACACGACGGCACAGTTTTGGTAGATGAGGTGCATGGAGGCTATAAAGTGTATAACGGAGAAAGGATGCTCGATCCCATTAAGGAGATTATACTGGGGCTAGTAGGGGTATATAACAACACACCACCTGACCGTCGAGAGATAATGAACGGTACTAGAATAGTAGATTATTATAAAAGAAAGGAGAATAAATGAACTACAACACACCAAAACTAAACCAAGAGACTAACGATAAGTGGGCGCAGTTCGACACATTGAGTGATCACTTGCGCGGGAACTGTAAACACGAAAGCGAGGAAGCAATGACAGAATACAAGAAACACATTGGCCAACACAATGACATGATGGTAGACCAACTGGCATTACCACGCGACGTATTCAAGGGTAACACTGTAGAGCCACACGACTGGGAGACGCCAGAAGCTGAGGCTATCCAACCAGCAATGTTTGAAATGCAAGAGGTTGTGGATGGCCTACCGGAGGAGGAGCTGCAAGCCTACAAGGATCAGATGCTTGCAGAGATTAGCGACCGTGAAGCCATCGTGGACGCTATCAACCGCCGACTTGACGCCGCACAGAGTAAGCAATACACGGGTGGTGTGCGCAGCGCGATTACCAAACAGGTAAAAATGTGATGACACCCAACGATGTAGATAGTGTGGATGACCGTATCGACTATCGGCTCAACGCTATGATGGACGAGGTATTAAAGATAAACCTAAAGCAAGGGTTCAAGTCAGCGATAGCTTTTATACGTAAAGAGAGCGCAAGAATACAAAAGGAAGAGTTGGAGAAGCAATGAAGCAAAGTAAATACGACAAACGCCTTACACATGGCGACGACTACTATAAAAAGATTGGCAAACTGGGTGGGGCTGCCAAGGTAAAGAAAGGCTTTGGCAAGAACCCCAAGCTCGCCTCAATAGCTGGCAAGAAGGGTGGAAGCGCCACACCGTACGCAGAATTGTCCTTTGCGGCATCAGACAACATCCAACAAGTGCTCCTTAAAAATGAAAAGTTCGATGTAAAAGAGGAAAAGAACCGCTACGAGATTACAATGAACGGTTCGGTGCTCTCCGTCATTCCACGCTATAACGGCCGCATCAAGAAGGCTGTGCCGCGAGATGACCTATCTGGCCGAGTGATGGCGACCAAAGACTTAGCCGTCCTAGAAACGCTCAAGGTCATGATCATAGAAGGTATGTATCGTGGCGAGAGCTAAAACCGCAAAAGAGTCCACCATCCACCAGATGGTGGTGGACTATTTAAAGATACAGTACCCGGGTGTCATATTCCGTACAGACTTTAGCGCCGGCGTTAAGATGACAATGGGGCAGGCAATCAAGCACAAGGCTCTACAAGAGGGTAGAGGGTACCCAGATTTGTTTATCGCAGAGCCAGCCCAACTAACAGGTGAGTGGTATCACGGGTTATACCTCGAGCTGAAGCGTGAAGGAGTACGCCTCATGAAAAAAGATGGAAGCTGGGCGAACGAACACTTTGCAGAGCAACACGCCTACATGAAGCGTCTGAGTGAGCGAGGCTATCGCTGCACCTTCGCAGTAGGGTTTGACGACGCGAAAGACCAAATAGATAAATACATGACTATGACAAACTACAAAGAAAGACAAAAACAAATACCAAACGATCAAATTTTTTAGAACAAGACTAGAAAGAATAGGGGGGGCAATCTCCCCTTATCTTATGTTATGCTGTATGTAGTATTAATATAATGCTAAAGGAGAATTAATATGGCATTAACGAATTTTGGCACAATCGTCGGGCAAGACGCCAACGAGACGTCTCCGATCAAACGTGCTACACTCGGACAAGTTGCTTTTTCTGATGAAGGGCGACAGTTCCGCTACGCACAAGCTGGGAGTGCAGACCTTGCCTATGGTACAGGTATGAAAAGCTCACTCGCAAATAAAAACACCCAACTGGCGTCGCCTGCTAAAGCTGGTGATGGTGCTATCGAACTGAAGGATGTTTCGACTGTCGATATGTCTGAGGACGGGCTCATCCTACTCAACAACCGTTTCTATGAGTACGACGGGATTACCGGCAAAACTATGTCGTTGCGTGATCCTCTTGTTGAGGATGTTGCTGCTAACGCTGCGGTGCAGATCCGACCAAACGATTTTGACGACATGGTGACAACGACAAGTGGTATTAAGGCTTACGCCAAGATTCCTGTGCCAGCTGGTCACTATTTCTGGTGCGAAGTGTAGTCTACACTGTCTAGACCAAGAGAGAGGCTCCGGCCTCTTTTTTGGTTTCTTGCCTAATGCTATAATGGATACACAAGCAACAACTAAATAGGAGCACAACAATGAGCGAACAGTTACACGTCATGCCAGGGTTCTGTCTGGTAGAGGTAACTAACAAATATGGCTCGAGCCTGTCTATCTCGCAAGGAGAACACGGCAGCCACACGAGCGGCATACTAAAGGCTGTATATATTCACCCCGACGGTGTGGCCACAGACAAAGAGGAAACTCTCTCAAAATTCCTCGGTAATAAAATATATTTTACGAAGTATAATGACAGTGAGGAGATTGAGGTAGATGGTAAGATGTTTATCTTTGTGCCTGTAGACGCTGTAAACGGAGGTTCGCTGGATGCCTAAACAAACATCAGTACGTAATGTGATCCGTGGCGCTGAACTGCGGGAAAAGATCAACACGGGCGTCGAGAAAGCTTTCGATGTAGCCTACTCCTCATACGGCGCAAACTCCGGCAATATCATGATTGAGCACCGTTTTGGCGAGCCTCTCGTATCTCACGACGGTATCACTAATATTGGCCGTCTCGTAGTAGCAGACCCAGTAGAGAACATGGCTATCTCTCTCGTGCGCCAAGCTAGTGAGAAAACAAACCGTTCAGCTGGTGACTCTACAACCCTTACTATCGTAATGACTTACCTTGTCTACAACTATTTTAAGGAGATGGCCAAGGACAAGCCACGAGCTGTACAGAAACAAATCGAGCAGAATAAGAAGGCTATCATCAAGGCTATCAAGGACAATAAGATTGAAGCTACTGATGACCTACTCTACAACGTAGCGCATACCTCATCTGGCGACGAAGCTATTGGCCATCTAGTGTTCGATGCTATCAACGATGCTGGCGCTAATGGCGCAGTAACAGTGGTAGAAACACCTGAGAATAAGATTGAGAGCAAAATCGTCCAAGGATTCACGTTCAAAAAAGGTATGTCCTCTATCGCCTTCGCAGATGATATGCAGTCTATCCAAACCAAATACGACAACCCAACTGTTATCGTTATGTCTCGCCTTATCAGCAAGAACGATGACATTGTGCCTATTATCGATGCTGTTCTCAAGGCCGGTGCAGAGAGTATTGTTCTCGTAGCTGATGTATCAGGCCAAGCGCTAGAGACTCTCGCAACCAACAAGATGAACGGTAAGCTGAATATCGTCGTAGTCGAGCCATCGAGCCAAGCACGTGAGCTGTTCCTCCGTGATGTAGCGGCTTACGCTGGCGCTGAGGTGTTTGTCTCACCACGTGTAGCAGACTTTACAGACGCTAACATTGGTAAGGTTGAGCGCGCCCACGTCACCACTACAAAGACTATCCTGTCCGGCCCTGGCGACCGTGAGAAGCTAGACCAGTACATCAAAGGTATCAAAGACGACTACCGACGTGACGCCCTCAATGGCAAGACTGTAGAGATTAGCGTTGGCGCGGCTACACAGGTTGAGCGACAAGAGCTGAAACTCCGTATTGAGGACGCTGTAGCAGCTACACAGATCGCAAAGGACTATGGTGTGCTCCCTGGTGGTGGTACGTTCCTACGAGATGCGTACGAGGCTGATACAACCAATATGCCGAGTTACCTCACACAACCCTACACGATGCTCGTAAACAGTATGGCTAAGGAGACAACCGAGGACAAGCCGTACACACCAAAGGCTGGCTACGATATTTACGCTGAGACCTATCATACGAACGTTCTGGAGGCTGGTATTGTAGATAGCGCTAAATCCATCGAGGAGGCGATTGTCAACAGCCATAGCGTCGCTGCGCAACTCCTATCAATTAATGTGGCATTGCCATTTGAGAAGGATCAAGAATAATGGATATTGTAGCCCTTGTTATTTCAATTTGCTCCCTCCTAGTTTCTCTATCAATAGTCCGCCGTGACTCGTCGTCGCCAGCTCCGGCGCGACGGTCGGGGCTATCATGGTTAGAGAAATATGCAGGCGCGGAGGAGCAATACCTAAACAAAAACAAAGACACAAACAAAAAGAGCGGTATCATTGAAGCCGCAGACCCTGTAACGATTAACGCTCAATGGCGTGATGAGACAGGGCAAACAGAAAAAGACCCGTTAGACTTTATGAAGGACGTGAAATAGATGGGTGTGATCATAGATGGTATATATTACCGTGAGACACCAAAAGACGAAGCACAGCGCGTCTCAAGCACTATCGCGGACATAGCAGACACAAACAGTAAAGACAGACAGCGTGAGGATTACGCAGTAGACCTGATCCAATCGCACAATCCAGACGGGACGGTAAACGAGGACTTTATCGAGTATTACCCAGAGGAGGCCAAAAAGCGCGGCCTAATATAAACAACAAAGACAAAACCAAAAGATAAGAGCACCCACTATAGGTGCTCTTTATATTTACCGCTCAAGTAGACAGACCATGCTCTGTACCCCTGTGACCTCCACACATCGTACGCGCATTTTACGTTAGTCCCTACATCGAACGTGTCGCAATGTTCTCGTCCTGGTAGTATCCTTACCTGGAAAGCTCCAAGACTGTACCCGTATACCCTATTGTTTTGTGTAAATGTTAGTGTTTGGTCACCTTTTGCGCCTGTCCTACAATGGCTCTCGGCGGTAGCGATGGCAACCATGGTGTTTACGTCCCACCCGCTATATTTTGAGGCCTCCTCACGCACGGCGTCACATCCTGTTTTAGCTGGCTGCGCCACTACTACTACTGGAGGCTGCTCTACTTTAACAACCGGTTTCGCTACTGGGCTTTTTCTTTTCCCGCGGTTTCGCTCGTCACAACCTTGATAGTGTTATACTTCTCGACCTGTGTGCGGCCCGTGTTAAGGCCTGCAGCGAAGGCTACACCGGCAGCGATTAGCGAGAGCATTACAGCAAAGATTGCAGCTGTCATGATGGCGCTCGCTTTCTTTACGTATAGTTTGTCTACGGCGCGGCGAATTTCCTCGTTCGCACCAAAAATTACATCTTGGCTCTTTTTAGTGGTTTTACTTTCTTTAGCCATGCAAGTATTATCTCCTCTCTTGCTTATGTTTGCTATGTCTCTATAGTACACCATCTAGATAGTAGAGTCAACACTTTTCTGAGTTTTATTTACAACAAGAAAACCCCACCGGAGTGGGGCTCTTGGATAATCTAAAAGTTAGACTACCGAATCTTGGTGATACCTGTGATAACACCTTGGCGGCGAGGTTGAGTACAGATAAAGTTACCCGACACAACCATTGCACCAATCTCTGCGAGCTGGTTCGTTGGCTCAACGAAGCCGCGGAACTGCATCCAGGTAGGCTGATCCTCGCTGATAGCGCTGTCGATAGCTTCCTGCTTCTGCTTCACGCGCTCAAGGCCGGGGATGGTCAGGTCACGAAACTCCAGGTAGTTCTCGTTGAGGAAGAACATCTTGCCCACAGGAGCTTTGTCATCTGCCACACATGGCTTGCCACGAAAGTCGAGCGACACGAACCCAGCCGAGCCGTGCAACTCGCTAGCAGGCACAGATGTACCCATTGGAGTACCACCGCTAACACGGTTGTAGCCACGAGCAGTCATAGCGTTGTATTGGACGCTGAGCTTATCGCCCATCAGTTCCTCGTAGAGGCTCCAAGTTGCCTTGTCGCTGAGGATCATCGTTGGGCTGTGCTTTGCGCTACCAGCAGCCGACACAGCGTCAAACTCTTTAGCCATAAGGCCGAGAGTCAGAAGGCCGTTAGCAGCAGCGGTAACATCAGCGTTGACCGAAGGCAGGCTAGCACGGGTGACACCAGCGTAAGTGGTAGATGCCGTACCGTTGTCAACGATCAAGCCAAGACCGTCAAGGTCGTTACCAGCACCAGTACCGTAAAGCTGAGTACCGATGAGGTTTGCGAGGCTATTTTGAGCTTCCTCAAGCTTTTGAGCCACCAAGCGGACAACCTGGTTGTCGTTCGATGCTTGGTTGACAGCCTTCTCAATCTGGCTCACAACAACGCTCTGAACGACAGTGGCTGGTTCCCACTTCAGGTTCTTGACGTTGTCGGTAGCAGCCACGCTGAACTGCTCCATGTCAGTAATCGACTTACCGGTCGTACTGTTCTTGGTTTGTGTAGGACTTTGAACCTTTGGCCCAGTCCACTTCTTGGTGTTGCTCATCACGCGAGCGGTCAAAACGTTCGAGTTGTTAACAAAGTCAACAACGCGAGGTAGAAACTCGTCCTTTGTGATGTTTTGCACTGTTTCTGAAAACTTCATTGCTTCCATCTCCTTATAGTTGTTACTAATCTGATTTTACGACACTATTGGTCGATAACCGTGGCTATTATTGGCCTAATTGCGCGTAAATGTTCTGCAATTTCAGCTTTGCGGCCTGTGGGCTATCTGTAGTAAGCGGCAACATAGACTTGTAGCCTTGAATATCCTGGTTAGACAGAGCACCACTGTCGCCTGCTGCGCGGGCTAGGGCAACCGCCAAAGCCTGCTGGTTAGCCTCATACGCTGATGCACCAGGGTTGAACATACCGAGCGTTGCATTGTTCAGGAGGTTGTTCAGCACCCCTACAGGGCCTTGCGCGCCGCCAGCTTGCTTATACATAGTCTCGATACTAGCCGCCTTCTTGGCTGCGTCAGCCTTCTTTTGGTCATCTTTGGACGTTTTACTGCTGCTTGCCTTCTGTAGGGCTGCGAGCTGTTTCTGGTTCATCGCGTCTTTCTTGTCGAGCTGCTCAAGCATTGAGGCGTAGAATTGTACGGCTTTCGGGTTGTTGTCTGCAGCTGCTGCCATGTAGGCTTGCTCAATCTGATCGCGATCTTTACCGGCGAACTTCGATGGCTGCATAAGCTGCTGCATAGCCTGGAGTTGTTGAGCTTGCTGTAGTTCTTTCTGTTGAGCCTGAGCACCTTGCGCACCTCCGAGTTGTCCGGAATTTCCGGATAGTTGAGGTGTTGCGTCGGCGTTTTGCCCGTTCAACTGTCCTAAAGCAAGGAGGCCCGCACCAGCTAGAGCTGCATTTTTGGCTGTATTCTTTGCTTTGCCTACAACACCACCCACAAGAGCTTCTGGGTTGTCTGAGGCTAGCTGGAGAGCACGCCCACTACGCTGCAGTAGTTTACCCGTGGTTGATGCTAATGGCTTCCCGATTACCTCTTGAGCAACTTGCTGGATTGGATTACCAAAATTACCGTTACCCATGACACCACCAGCAAGCGGTGCCATCTTTTTCTGCTTAGCTAGTTGCCCCATAATAACAAACGGAGCTTGCATACTTCGCACGTCTGAGTAAGTCACACCGTCGCGTAGCTTCTTAGCTACGTCCTGCAGCATCTTTGGTGGAAGGTTAGCGCCTTCTGCCGCCTTAAGAAAATCTGCAATCTTGTCTGCGTCCTTGTATACGTCAGCAGATGCCTCATTGATAGTTTTCTTAAGCTCACCTGTGTAGTCGCGGATAATCTTACGAGCTGCATTAGCGCCCTTGCCAGTCATGTCGTAAGCTTTACCCTCCAGCTCTTGGATAGCTTTATGCATATCGTAAATATCAGCCTCACCGATAGCTGCGGCACGGTTCTCACCACGCTCTGCCAGACGATCGAGGATTTTACCCTGTGGCTGTTGATCTGCAGACTCGATGATTTTCTTGAGTGTTTTCTTTTGGGCAGGCTCAAGAGCAATAGACTCATCAATAGCCTTGAGAGCCTTCGTGCTGGCGTCCTTTGGCATGAGTACGCTAATCTGAGAGTCTTTCAAGGCGTTATTTTGGAACGTTGAAAACAGACCATCCTTGCCTGTTGCGATACCGGCGTAGTTCTCATACTGGTTAGGCTGGATGCCATACTTCTCTGCGTACTTAATAGCATCAGGAGCGCGCTCAAGCACCTTCTTGTCCTTCACGGCACCGATAATCTCATTGTTTCGCAGATTAGTACCCACATCCTCGATAGATTGACCGATATTGTTAAGCTTAGCGCCTACAGTGTTATTGTCGGCAAGCTTAGCGTTTGTAGCGTTGTACATCGTATCGTTGTCTTTGATAGCTTCGTTCACGATTTTCTTAGGATCAACACCCTCTGCCAACTGCCGCGCACGTGGATCTTGCTCTGGTCGGTTGATAAGCCGCTGGACAATATCGTCACTCTCGTCATCCACCACATTAGCCAAAGCTGGTGTTGTAGCTTCTACAACGTCATCGGCAACGTTCGCCACCTTCGGAATAGCAGCCTCAACTACGTCGTCAGCCACACTAGTAACCTTAGGAACTGCGGCTTCTACCACCTCTGGTGCTGCGCTAGCCACAGCCTTGGCAGCAATATCATCTGCCTCATTCCGCATAAGGTTATTGAGCACACCACCGCCAGCTGAACGGGCAATGTCATCACCATAGTTAGTAGCAAGCCGGGCGACAACGTCATCGCCATACTTAGCTGCCCCCTTAGAGAATAGCTTATTTAATACTCCGCCGAACATTAGTATATACCCCCTTGTCGTCGTTTATATAGCTCATTTAGTGTGTTGGTTTGCTCATCCTCATCAGGTGCTCCCTGTTGTGGGTTAAGAGCCCCCATAAGCTGAGAACCGCCATATAGAGCACCACCCCCGAGAGCGAGCTTACCTACCGCACTCTTAGGTATGAGGCTGCGCAAGCCCTCCTGATACAGCGCCCGTGATGGCATTGTCTCTAGCGCAACATTTGGGTCAACACCAGTACCGATAGAATTGCGGATAAATGCCTTCTCCCCACGATTCTTGAGGAAGTTACCACCAACCTTCATAGCACCAGGTATAGCGCCTCCCATGATTCCACCGAGCAGTGCACCGTTCAGTGCGTCATCTGTCTCGCCTGTGCGTACCTTGTCGAGTCCACCCATCACAGCACCAGTTGCGGCTGAGCCAGGAATTGTGTATAGGGCCTTATTGACCTTACCGAGACCATCTGCCACCTTGCCCAGTTTAGCGGCTTTAGCAGCAGCTCCAATACCAGGTAGAGCGGTAAGTAGCGTCTCACCTGCAGCAGCAAGGTCGCTGCCTACGTCACGATCTTTGTAGTTGCCTGTAGCCAAGTCGCTTACTGCACTAACTGTTTGAGCAACAGGGTTGAGAAAAGAGCCAAGAATACCATCGCCAAATACATTATACTTTTGTTTCTTTTTCTGCTTTTCAAGTTCAGTGTTAGCGTCATTGTACGCTCCTTTTAACTGCTCGCCCTTACTGTCGAGCGATGACATTTGGCTTTTCCAAGCATCATCAAAACCTGGAGTAGTCTTACGCATATCTGCAAGCAGCCCAGCGTTTGCTGGATCGTTGTAAATACCATTGAGCTGCTCCTTATAAAAGTCGTTAACCTTCTGGTTGATTTGCTGCTGATCAGCGGCATCTTGGTACTTAGCCAGCGCCTGATCCTTTGTCTTACCGAATAACCAATCAAACATACTCTATCTCCCCCATAATGAGCCACCGCCGAATAGCGCGAGCGGCCCCCATTTAGCTACGTTCTGAAAACCTTGCGAAAGGTTGCGCCCAATGTCACCAAGGTAGTTATGGTTGTTAATACGGTTATGATCAGCCTGCACACGGCCAAGGCGGCTAGCTTCAGCGCGAGCTGCATTCTGAGCGGCTGCAAGCTTCTCTTGCCAGGCACGAGCTGATGAGTTGGAGGCATCTTGCCGGTCAAGCATATACTTTTGGAGTCCGAAGTTGGCGGCGTTAGCTGCTGCCTGCCGTGCGTTAGCCTGTTGCTCCTTCCATCGCTCAAGGGCCATCTTTTGCTGGTTAAGCTCCCAGTTGTCTCGTGCGCCGTAGATATTAGCGAGAGCATTTTCATCCTGTTGGTACTGGCCGTAGGCGCTGTTACGCTGCCCAAGCAACGTGTTCCAGATGCCTTGTAGGATGTTTGTGGTGTCCTCTTGCGTCTTGTAGTTGCCGGCCGCAACATTGCTCACCTCATTCATCGCACGATTGACTAGTTCGTTGTAGTCTGTCGATGCGTTTTGGTAGTTAGTGTTGAGGTAGTTCTGCGTATTCTGCATATTGCCGAGCTGGCCCTGCAATGCACGCTGCCTCTGCGCCTCTGTAAGGCCTGTACCACCATACTGCTGCCGGATGCTCTCTGGTAGCTTATTGATGGTGGTATTGATTTGGTTTACTGCGTCACGAGCAGTGTGGTAAACGCCGCGAGCTTTGTTTATCTCGTCAGTATTCATGTACTTGTTGCGCGCTTGGTCGTAAATATCGCCATACGTCTGCCTGTTTTGCAGGTGGGTGTCGTAATTAGCCTTTGATTGGTCGGCTTGGGCTTGGTAATTATTAAAAGCCGCTTTGCTGGCGTTTTTTGTACCTTGTGCGTCTGCTATTCTTGCTCCAAAGTCCATATTTAATTCTCCTTTACTCTAATTTAACACCGCTAGGCGTAGATAAGCCTGGCGTTACGAGTACTTGCGTTCCAATTCGCCAAACGAGCCCTTGCCAGCCATGTAATTCTGGACAACCAGCTTTTTATTAGCCTCATCCCGCATGTAACGCTCATTAATGGCGGACTGCTCGTTGATAAGGCGCTGCTGAGTCGTGATACCACGCCACATATAGCTATTATCGATAGCATTCATCCGAGCGATATGAGCCTTCTCCTCTGCCATCTGGCGCTGCTGAAACCTGTATGTATCAATAGCTGATTGAACAGACAAGAGATTACGGTTAGCTACTGTTGTCATCTTGTCCCAAGCCTTCACATTCTGTAGTGAGGTTTGCCAGTCGTTGTAGCGGCGTCTGATACCATCCCAGATGGAGTCATAATGCTTATTTGCTACGTCTATAGAGCGGTTGAAAGCGTCCTCTACGCGTTTTTTGTATGTGTTGTTGGTTGTCATATACGTAGCCTGGTATCCTGCCATCTGCTGGCTGAGGCCGCGGAGCTGTTGCTGTTTCGCTAGGTCTCGCTGTGCCTGTGTGATAGCTGTACCGCCGAACTGTTGCCGAATAGACTCCGGCAACTTGTCTATCATTGTCTTTGTGCGGTCTACATTAGCCTTGGAGGCGTCTACATCTGCCTTGAGGTTGCGTAGCTCGTCAGATTCCATGTATTCTTTGCGGCGTTTCTCAAACTCATCGCCGAAGTTCGGCATTGTAGACGTTGCTGCGTCGTACGATGCCTTGGCTGCGTCTGCTTCACGCTGTGCACGATGCCAAGACTCACGTGTTTGATCCCTATATCTTGTTGCATCTGCTAATCGTTGTTGAAAATCCATGTCTACCTCACAAATATATCTTCATTAGGGTTGTATGGGAATATGTAAAACGTAAAATCAAACCAGGAGCCGCTCAAATCTACCCATGTTTTAGCAAATTGGTGATAGCCACCTCCCGGCAGACGTTCTGAACGATGTTGTAGCCACGAGCCTAGTGATCCACGCACATAAATATAGGTATTGTCGGCAAATATCTCGAGCTTTTTAGAGCGTGTGTACATGTTGCGCAGCCAAATAGAAGGCGACACCGGGTTGTTAGGCAATGGAAGGACAAAATCAAACGCCCCGTATGAGAGTGGATTCCATAATGCACTACCTTCTGTGAGCATAAACGGAATATCATACGTATAATAGCCACTACCAGGAGCACCAGGCGTAACGATATTGTTAAAGTCTACAGTAAAATTCTGGTCTGCATTAAACCAACGGCAGTACATGCGGTGTACGATATGAGCACGCCCCATACTCATAAAGAACGGCTTGCGTGGCTGCCCATGAGGTATGCGGACAAAATCAAAGTCTTGAAACTGTGTGATAGGTATACGATCCCAACCGAAGGCATACGTCCAGTTTATCTGTGGGTTGTTAGGTTCACTAAAAATACGAGTACTATTGTTGATCACTACTCGCCTAGAAACGATCTGTGGTGTCTTGTTGGTAATGTCTGAGCCAAAGATAGGGTACTTAGAGTTGAATATCTCCTCTTTAGTAACAGGGTCGATTACTTTCAACCCATAGTCTCTGCCGCTATATCCCTGAGCATTTCTTGTCATATGTATATTGTAGCACTAGAGGGCGATACCATTGGTGAGCGGATAATGACAAGAGAGCGGTTAGCATTAGGGTTCTGGGTGTCATACGTGAATTTAAACGCCTTTTCTGCTTCGCTCATCTGGACACGAGGTGTGTTGCCGGCGTTGGTTACTAGCCCGTAAGCCGATACCTGTTTGCCTGCTATAGTCTCCGTATACTCCTGGAAGGCCCACGGTGTAACGTCTGTCATAGCGAGAGAATTAGGCAGCCAGTACGTGATGAGCCCTGCCTTATTGCCAAAGTCCTTATTGTTCTTAATGCCAAGCACTATCTGCGACTGTAGGCGTACGTCAACACCAACGTCGTTAAAGTCAGAGGTTTCACCCTTCTTAATAGCACCATAGCGTGATGTTTTAAGCCCATAGTCGCGCAAAGGTGTCCCGTAATCAAACGACAGAGGTGAGGCCGTATACGGATACTCCACCTCCTCTGCTATAGGTGTAGGGCTCACAAACACCATATTCAAATCTGAGCGTGACCCGTCTGTACCATTATAGTAGGGCGGAATGGCGTTTTTGTAATAGATATACTCACGGTCTGCCGTCCACGTGCCTGGCTGGTCGTAAAACGTGGGGTTCAAGGCCATCACAAACGGTACAAAGCCTAGATTATGCCTCCACCTAAAGTAGTAGATGGTGGAGAACCCAGTGTTACGCGCCTCAAGAAACTCACCGCCATAGTTTGCTGTCTGCAATCCGCCCGGTAGTGGCTGCCTGGCGTCTATACCGAGTGGGGCTAATATCTTTGCCTGCAATATAGGGAACGACGAATTAAAGAGTAGCTTATTGTCTGGCGCTATCTGTGCGTCAAATCCTGGCATGGCGATCTTTACGCCATAATCTCTACGCTCTACTCGAGCCATTAGAAAGCTCCTTGTGAATACCCAAACATAGCCACAATACGGCCTGATCGATCCTCTGCTTTAATGAGCCCACGGAGCTGTGTGTCTCCACGTGTCTCACCTGTACGTACCTGGCGTGGTGTAATCTGCTGCTGTTGAGCTATATTCCCTACCACAGTGTTGTCTATTTCCTCAAACTTGGTAGTAAGCTTTGTCTCTTTAATCTGAGAAAACGGCGTTTCAAGGCTAGCTGTATTAGGGTTGTACACTGAATCTGCCATTACAGTTTCATCTCCTCCCCGAGAGTCCGGGCGTTAAGTTGAACAGATACGATTGTAGGCGGCTCTGGTGTGGCGTCAGTGGTCGTACCGTCAAAGCCGAACGTAATCTCTTTAAATCGCTTGTTTATCTCCATACGTACACTCACGTCGCCCTCTGTGGCTGTTTTCTTGCCGTATACCCATGGCTTGGCGTCAATCTTGTACTTAGGGATGATTGTAGCGCCCTTAGGTAGTGCACGGAACGTCACTCCCATACGAAGGGCCTGCTTATCTGCCCATGGCACACCACCGTCGTACATGAGAGATTGGTAGCTAAATTTTTTGGCTGGCTTACTGTTGTTGTCTACAACAGCTAGATTGTAACGTGTGTCGTTTTTTGTCTGTACTTTGTAGCTAAAGTATAATGTGTCCCCAAAGTTCCAGCACCCACCAAGCTCATACGTCACGTCAGAGGTATTATAATTACCGCTTGCCTCTGGCATATTGTACGAGTAGTAGAATGACTCTGGGTAATTCTTATCCACTGCGCCCCATGAGTAGATGCCATGCCTCATCGTGTAGAGACTGGTTTTGCTTGGGAAGGCAAACAGCATGATACCGCGCCGTACTGTCATACAGTGCGGATAAATATCAGTCGTGTCTCGTCGCTCTGAGTACTCGCTATGGCTATCGTTGAGCGTACGCACCTTGGTCAGCTGCTTAGCCCCTGTGTAGGCATACATAGCACCGTCGATGATCGTGTAGGTGATGTTCTGGTAAGTGAATAGGCTCTTTGGCTCACCCATTGGTGTATCGATCTTAAAGTTTAGCCCGTCTGCAAACCCGTCCCAGAAGCCGAGCATTCCCTCTTGGAAGGAGCGCCCAGGTACAGTACTCACCTTCTCACAGCCTAGCACGACATACTCGTCGTTACTGGTAAGCGTTGTCACCTCCATACCGTTCTCGACAATCACACGGTGACGGTTAAATTCAGTCTCATCTACCTGTGTTAAGCCAGAAGGAAGCCAATCGACTAGATATTGGTCGTTACCAATAAATAGCTTGCTACCGCCCCAGTTGATGATTGGGTGACTCTTGCGTGTCGTACTGGTAAGCAGTGAGGCAAAATACTGGAAGTGTAGGCCATACATCTTATCCTGCTCGTACGTCTCTACACGCCAGTTGCCGTCGCTAGCATACATGTGGATATGGTACTCCGTACCGAAGTTAGCGTAGTCACCAACCTTAGTCTCTGGGAAGTCGAAGTAAGTGATCTGCCCCGTCTGTACCTCACTGGCGTTTTTGGTAGCGTGAGCAATCTCTTTGTTCTGGGCGTCATGCACGACAAGGTGGACTTGGCCGCTGCCCTTAGCGTGGAATCGTACAGAGATACGCGTCATAGGAGATTGATCAGGTAAGAAAATACAGGTGTTCTCCTCATTCTCGATAATAGAGGTAGGCAGCCCATCGCTCTGAGCTTGTCCGTTGATACTACTCCACCGATTTGTACCGCCACCGATCCATTTGCCGTCACGATCTTTCACGAGGATCTGGGCTACTGTAGGGTACGAGCTGGCCTTGCCCGTAATAGTATCAATAAAAGACTGATCTGATGATGTGGCGTTAGTGTACGCGTAAATACGGTCATTCCCGGTAATGTAAATAGCATCCTTTAGCCTCCAGTAGGTGAGGTCACCAAACGTTCCATTAGTCCAGCCTGGGAGAAAAGCTGCAACCGTAACGTCATTGTTTACGTCGATCCTGTATAGCGTGCCAAACCTGTCAATCCCCCATCTTACCCCGTCTGGGGTTTGCGTCATATTTACAATCAAGCCGCGTATATCATTGTCTCCTAGATTGCGTGCTCCAGGAAGTACAGAGAGCCTACTAGGATTCTTGCGACCATCTAGACACTCCGAGTCGCCGTAGCTATTCTTGATGCCAATCTTACCGTCTGTACCAAAGCCGCCGTAAAATGACGTTTGGCTGATGATTGTATCGCCTGTGTTGCCTGCTGCCATTACCAAATACTCCTTACTGGATCAGTGACCCGTTCTCGCCCCATCATGCTACTACCGCCCTGGATAAAGCCAGAGGTTGTTGCCATTCCGTAGACTGTCTTGTACTCTTGCACCATGTTATCGAACAGTTGCTTATACATGTTGGCGCTGTCTAGGTCTTTACGCATCAAAAAGTACTGCTGTGCGGCGTAATATACGGGCGCTTGGTGATATTCCTCTGGGAATTGTGGGCATTGCCCTATTTTGACTCGTGTCGTCGCTGTGAGGCCCTGATACGGCGTCTCAAGGCGTATTTCGCGGACATTTACGACCTTAGCTACCTTATACCAGTTGCCATCACTGCCGTCTGTGACCTGTAGCCACCCGTTATTCTCCATACTGCGTACAAATGAGTCTTGCTGAGCTGTAACTCGTGGACTATTCTCTGTTAGAGATACATTAGCCTCCCTATCTGCCAGCCCTAGGTCCTGCATACGAGGTTCAAACGTCACAATCATGCCATTTGGTATGTCATCTGATGGTGTTGGGTACAATTCCATCTCTGTACCGTTCTTGATAATGTAACATTCAGGCTTCCCGGTGGATTGACCTCCTGTAATCTTGTGCCACTCCTCGATACTGTGCACTGGAGTGATAGGATAGTAGCTATCACCGTCCTTTATACGCACGTCTACAACCCGTACCATATCCCTCGGGAAGCGATACAGTGATTTACCCTGAATTAGGTTGGTCTCACGCTCCTGGCGCACCCAATAACGTCTCACGGCGTTTTGGAATAGCTTGATCCCGGTGTTAATGTCCGAGACAGCCTTGCGTACCTCTTGTATATTGTCCTCATCGACGTTAATGAGGCTAATTACGTCCTGTTTTAGTTGCGAAAATGTCAGCATGTCTTATTCTCCTTTACTCTAATCATACACTACACGCCGCCACTCTTGCTCATCTCTAGTGGTAGATACTGGTTTTCGCCATTGTGAGGCGTCCTCGCGCCGTCTATCGCGCCAAACTTGGTCATTACTACGAACATACTCGTGTTGTCTCCAAGCGCCTGTAGCCTCGCTAGAGACGGGTAGCTTGCGCCACTCCTGCTCTATGCGATGTTGTGGTGTTGACCACACGTCAGGGTTGATCTGTACACGCTTGAAACGAATAGAGGGTAACGTCGTACGGATGCGAGCCGTCACAGGGTCTACATAAAATGTATATCGCTCTACATCTTTAAACACAATGGTCGGCTGAGGCAGTTCGATGCGCGCTATGGTCTCATCTGCTATGATGGCGTGCTTTGAACTGAACGTGATAGACGGCAAATTAGTAGTGATTCTAGCTGTTGTTGTTTTACCTACAACGCTCGTGCTCGGCGGCGCTTTGTAATTAAGTGTCGGCTGGCTTATTTTGACTCTCGCTACCTCTGTTGATGGCAAAATATAGAGTTTGCCAGGTTCTTTGTACACCACCTCAGGTGGCTCGATTGAGACCCAGGGGTAACCCTTGTTACCACGAATAGAATACTTGTGAGATAGAGATGGTTTTGTGGCTGCTATCCTCGCTGTCGACTCTCCACCTTCAACACTATAGTTACCAGACACCTTTTTGCGTAGCTGGATAGCACCTAGGGGTCTCAATCCTGGCGCGCCCCAATAGCCAATTTCTGGTTCTGGCTTAGGGTTCACATATGTGTCTGCATATTCACCAGGTCTTGGTGCTGGCCTATCATCTGTTGATGCAGAGATATAGTTGTAGGTAACATTCCCTCTGCTAAAATGAGCTATACCTACTGATCCATTACTATCCTCTGGCCAATATGTGCTACTAATAACTATCTGCCACCCAGGCTCAACTTGTCCATCCTGCCACACCTTAGCCTTTATCGTTGACCCCTTCACGCTAAAGCGTACCCAATTCCATCCTAGTGGGTTGCTAACACTGATAGCCTGATTAAATGTACCGTCTGCGTAGTCTACTTTCAAATATGTCAATCCATCAACGCCTTGCTGATAGGACAACACATACCCGGAATCTTTGTTTTTCTTTTCGGCTTTGTTGTAGTATATATTCCCTCGGATAACCAGTAAACCCTGTTTATATTCCAGGGTGTCTATCTTTACCTTTGCGAGAAGCTCTACATTACTCTGCCCTTTAACTGGTTCTAAAGAGGCGTAATGCACCGCAAACCCACTCGAGTTTGCCACTAGCCCGTCTGGCCCAGGCGATAAACTATCTGTTTTGGGCCAATAGTCCTCGATTATCAAACTAGGTAAATCACGCCAGCTCGCGGATACTAACATACCCTACCCCGCTACAATTTCAAAGTTCATAGCAATATATGACGGCCTCCACTCTAGCGGAACATTCTTCGATGAATCGCTCGCAGTTTGTGACGTAGCGTGGACATGAAAACCCCATGAGCCGCCAGAATTAACTGCTCCATGTACCGGGCCAGACACAGATATAGTATCACTCATCCATGTATTAGTCTGATAATTTTGGGGCGCTAATCGTATGGTGTTGCTACCACCAGACGCACCGACAGAATCAACCCCGCCAGCTATAAGTGGGAATCTACTGCGAAAATCGGCCAATGTAAATGTGTCACCTGAGATTGTGCCGTAGCGTGCGTTATTCCTTATGTGTTCATAGAGTAGTGGGTAATCCCACTTGCTATACCCACCCTGCCCATTGAGCAGCAGCCTACCCGGCATCGGGTTTTGATTGAGAGTCATCACAATATCACCGACATGAAGAAGGTTTTCATAGTAGACACCTTGATACACCATAGCACCCTTCTTATGTGATTTAGCCACGATACCACGCTGCCCGCGACTCACGGTCAGTGTTTTGCCATTACGCGCCCTAACTACCATAATCTCTGAGTTGAGGGCGGTGGGCACTTCGTCCGCTGGTGAAACAGTTATATAAAATGGGGCACTAGAAAAGTACGGGTTATATATAGCATCTATGTCAATAGTGCTATTCTCATCTGTTACAGCAGTGGCCAGAAGGCCAATTGTCATATTGTTTGCCATATAGCCTCCTAAAAGTCTGTTCTAAAGAAATTGTTGTTATTATTCTCATCTAGAGTTGGCCTCACGGCCGGCGGTTGAGGTTTATTTTCTGTTGGGCTATTAGGTTTTTCATCATCTTTTGACTCATCATGATTGTATGCGCCGAGACCTTCATAATCTTTATCATCTACTGCAACGATATTAGCTTTGCCAATATCATACCGTCTTACAATCCTCCTAGCCCCCTTGATAGTGTATAGAGCACGCAAGCTCTCACCGTCTATTCTCTCAATACCAGATGCGTCGGGTAGTTCCTTTACTCCCGACCAAGTGTCTATAGTCCCGCGTATAGCGTAAAGTGTACCCCGTGACTGCCTACCAGGATTCTGAACAAACACACCAAGAATATCACATATATCATGGTAATACTTGTCTCTAGACGCTACCAAAAACACGCTATCAACCCAGAACCTATTTTGATCGTCTAGATCGAACCATGCTACTTCTCTACCGTACATCTCGTGGATATGACACTGCTTAAAATCAAACCATACACGAAAACCCATATCCTCTGCTATATCTACAAGTTTGCGCAATCTCTCCGTCTCTGCTTCTCGTGCCATATTACGCTACCTCTGCTTTCAAGATAATACCAGACACATCAGCTTTGCCATTTTGAGATACCGCTTGAGTAGCGACGTCAACGGTCATTAATAGCTCGCTGCTAGCTGAACGAACGAGAGCCACATTTGCCACTGTTCCGCTTCTTGTTATAGGAATATCAGACACAGTTGGTAGCGTCACGGTTTTTTCACCAGAACCGGGGAACGATATAGAGCCGAGCGACATTGCTTTTGACCCGAGCTTTTTTGCTTCCATTCCGCTATAAGTGTATCCAATGTTTTGAGTATCCTCCAGTAACCAAATCTGATCGGCTGTCTTTATCTTATTGAGCAGGGCGTTCCAAGCGTCATTGTTGATCCATTTTGTCATAGTATTTTCTCCGTTTAATTCTACCTTTCATTATACACGTACATAACAAAAACCAGCCCTCACCAAGATAGCTTGGCAGGCTGGCTGTGCGTCTATATAATAACACAGCGCCCCTGGCTTTTGACCAAGGGTGCTATGCATAACCACAGTAAATTAATTAATTATACTTGTACAGTCGCTCACACGGCGTCCGGACTCCGGATCACGCTGCATTTCACAGTATACTCCTATTAGATCAAATAGGCAACAGTAATTCATCAAATTCTCCGACAGTATTTACACCAGA
>CAUTMX010000023.1:0-24359 GCA_963539685.1 uncultured Atopobiaceae bacterium
GGCTCACGTACTGGGCCTGGGCGTGCACGCCGGCGTCGGTTCTGCCTGCGCAGGTGAGTTCGACCTCTCTGCGCAAAACGGTCTGAAGCGCGCGGCGAAGGTCTCCTGCAACGGTGCGCTGGGTGGGCTGCTCGGCAAAGCCGCAGAATGCAGCGCCGCGATAACCTAGCTGGATAACAAGCGTGGCTTCAGGCTCAGAAGGAACTTCAGCGAGAGTCTCAGGAGCTGAAGGCTCAGCCGAAGACTCCTCGCATGCATCAAAACTGCAATTTGATGCAATATTTTGTGATGTTTCTGAGTTCATGAAGCTCCCTGAAATGACTTGTGCCCGCTAGAGTGATTGTATCGTAGGCTCAAAGTTGACGCACGTATTGTAGCTGCTGGACACAAGACCGCTACAGCAATGCAAGGTTGTTCAGCAATGCAAGATCACTACAGCGCTGTAAGACCAAGACACAGTGCAACCCACAGCAGCAACACTACCCAATCAACAAGCTGCACTTTTGCAGAGATACGCGTACGTTTAGCTGCGCCAAGACAGCGATCTGTCATTGTTTGCGCCATCTGATCTGCGCGCTGAAAGAGCGAGACGGTCAGCGGCACCAAAAGCGTAAACCACTTTTTGATGCGCTCAACAATACCGCCTGATTCAAAATTGAATCCACGTGCCCTCTGAGCTGCTCTAATTCTGTCGAGTTCTTCTAAAGTAAGCGGAATTGCCCTCAGAGCAATTGAGAGCACAATGCTCAAACCATCAACGTCAACACGAATAATGCGCAGCGGCAGCAAGAGTACAGAAAAGCCATCAGCAAGCTGCGTAGGTGTAGTTGTTGACGCAACCGATAAAACCAGCGCCAAGACAAGCAACACGCGGGCAATAGCTACGGTGCTTCTGTAAAAACCCACCACAGAAAGACCGACTGATCCGGAGAAAATAATATCGGGATGTCCAATAAATACCAGCGTATTGGCCACAAATGATATAAGCAAAATGAACGCTGCAGGCTTTGCTACGCGCAAAAACTCCGGCAAGCTTACACGAGCACTCCACAAAAGGCTCACGCAAATCAAGGCGAATACCACAAAGGCAAGTGGCTGTTGTACTGAGAAGAGAGCAACAATACCTACAAAAGTGGCAACGATTTTTGTCTGCGCTGTCAATGAAGCAAGCGAGAAGTGCTTAAGCAGAGCACAGGGGCACTTAGACATAGCAGGCCTCCAAAAGCTCATGCAATACGCTTACAAACAGCGGGCAATCAAGCTGCGCAGCCTCGTATATCTCTGGGGTTGTCTGCGCTTCTTGTACGTTGACGTCTGCAACAACACAGCCCTTCTCGAGAAACACTACTCTGTCAGCAAAAGGAAGCCATTCACTTACATCGTGTGTGATTGCAAAAACCGCTTTGCCTTCGTTTGCCAGCTCACGAGCAAGATGCAGCACCTGCGAGCGCGCCTCACCATCAAGTCCAGACGTTGCCTCATCAAACACTACCGCGTACGTTGCGCAGGCCAGCGTTCCTGCAAGCGCTGCGCGACGAGCCTGGCCACCAGAAAGCGTCAACGGAGACGCGTCCATGACCCGCTGGTCAAGCCCCACACGTGCTGCCGCATACGCGACAAGCGCCTCAACATCGTCTGGCGAGAAACCCTTGTTAGTTGGACCAAACGCGATATCTTCAGCAACACTTTGGGCAAAGAGTTGATCCTGAGGGCGCTGAAAACACATGCCGACATCTCCAGGGCACACCAGTCGCGCATCGATTGTTGCGTGCCCGGTATCAGCCTCTATGAGGCCAGCGGCTATGCGGGCGCAGGTTGTTTTTCCAGAGCCAGAAGCGCCTACCAGAACAACAAGCTCCCCTGTGGCAGATAGTGTTACGTCATGCAGAACGGGCCTGTCAAACGCGTGAGACACGCCACAAACTGCCAGCTCGTGTTCCTCGCCAAGCGCCTGGATCCCGTCATAGTTGTTTGCTCGCACCACCTCAAGGGCACGCTGATACACAAGGGTATCCAAAGCATCAAACGCAAGGTTGTTCTGAATAAGAAACGCAACAAACTCTGATGCGTTAAAAGGCACATCAAACTTATAGCCAGCCTGTGCAGCTATATGCGCTGTTGCTGTGAGTGCATCATCAAAACCAGCGTTTGCGATTGCATTTGCATCCAAGAGAAACTCTGTGGGAGTTCCCGACCAAACTAACTGGCCTTTCTCCAAAACAAGTACCTGATCAGCTCCAGGTAAAGACTCAAATGAATGAGAAATCTCAAGCACACCCACCCCGTTTGCAACAAGGGTATTTACCAGCTTAGAAAGGTGATTTCTGAATCGAGAATCAAGCTGAGCAAACGCCTCATCAAGTACCAGATAGCACGGACGCAGGGAAAGCGCTGCTGCAATAGAAACAAGCTGCTGTTGACCACCAGAAAGCGTATGTATTTGGGCGTTGGACAAATCGGCAATGCCACAGAGCTCAAGTGTTTGAGAAACGCGAGAAACAATCTCTTCTTTTGGCAGTCCCAGATTAGCGGGACCAAAGGCAACTTCGTCAAAGACAGTTGCACATACTAGCTGCGCCGTTGGATCTTGACGAACCATTCCCACATGCGAAGAAATCTGAGTAGACGGTACTTCGGCAGTTGAGGAGCCGTCTACTAAAACTTCTCCAGAAAACGGAAAGAGCGATGCGTTACAAAGATTTGCAAGCGTAGACTTACCTGAGCCATTATGGCCAAGCACAACCGTTCTAGAGCCAGGCTTTAGGGTAAATGAAACGTTATCCAGGGTTGGTGTCATCTCAGGCTGAGAAACGCTCTCAGTGGCTCCTATGGAGTCTTTAGAAGCAGAGTCGGTCATAGATTGAGCAGCAGCTAACGTACCGTATGCGAAAGATACGCTTTTGAACTCAATCATGACAACCCTCCTTCATTTGAAAAAGAGGTCCCAGCAAAAAGCCAGGACCTCTTTAGATTCACTTTGACAGAAGTTACTCTGCAGCCTCTTCGGTCTGCTCGGTCTCCTCTGCTGGAGTCTCGGTCTCCTCTTCCTTTACAGGAGCAGGAGCAACCTTGGTTGCCTTAGCCTTCTTGTTAGAAGCCTTTGGCTGAACTGGCTCGGTAACAAGCTCAAGGATAACAACCTCAGAAGCGTCGCCCTTACGAGGACCAAGCTTCATGATACGGGTGTAACCGCCGTTGCGGTCAGCCCACATACCCTGAGCAGCCTTGTCAAATACCTCACGGACAAGCTCTGCGTTACCAACCTTGGCCATAGCAAGACGACGAGCGTGAAGGTCGCCGCGCTTTGCCCAAGTGATGACCTTGTCGACCTCGCCGCGAACTGCCTTAGCGCGGACGTCAAGAGTCTTAATACGATCGTTAGTGAAAAGGGCTTGGATCAGGCTCTTCTTGATGGCCTTGGTGTGGCTAGCATCAGTACCAAGCTTCATGCCCCTCTTCTTATTGTGCCTCATAATTTACATTCTCCTATGCGTGACAAGGCGCGACTAAGCCTTAAGGGACAGGCCCATGCTCTCGAGCTTTTCCTTGACTTCTTCAATAGACTTAACACCAAAGTTTCTGATGTTGAGAAGATCGTTCTCAGAGAAATCAACGAGCTGACGGACAGAGTGAATTCCTGCACGCTTGAGGCAGTTGTAAGAACGGACAGAAAGGTCCAGATCCTCAACCTGCTTCTCAAGCTCGGAATCGTCCTCGACGTCTGCCTTAGCAAAAATCGAAGCCTCTTCCTGAGTCTCGTCAAAATCAGTAAGTCCCATGAATGCGCTCATGTGCTGGTTAATGATGTTTGCAGCCTCAACGACAGCCTCGCGAGGGCTGATTGCACCATTGGTCTCAACCTCAAGCACCAGACGATCATAGTCGGTGTGACGGCCAACACGGCAAGGCTCAACAGCCTTAGCGCAGCGGCGAACTGGCGAGAAGATCGAGTCAACGTGAATGAATCCAATTGGATCGCTCTCACGCTCGTTATCCTCACCGGAAACATAACCGCGACCATTACCAAGGCGAAGTCTCATGGAAAGATGAGCTCCCTCAGCAAGAGTGCAAATGTGCTGAGCTGGGTTAACCAGCTCATAGCCCATAGGAACATCAAGATCAGCACCAGTGACTGTGCAAGGGCCATCAACAGAGATAGAAGCCTCAGCTTCATCAGAGTTGTTGGTGTTGCGGAAAACTAGGCCCTTAACGTTCAGAACGATGTCAGTAACGTCCTCATAGACGCCTTCAACCGTAGTGAACTCATGCTGAACGCCATCAATCTGGATGGCCTCAACCGCAGCTCCCTCAAGAGAGGAAAGCAGTACGCGGCGGAGGGAGTTGCCAAGCGTGTCACCATAGCCACGCTCAAGCGGCTCTACGCTCACACGAGCGACGTTTGCGCCGATTTCATCTACCGACACGTTTGGTCGGATAAATTCGGACATTGCTACCTCCAAAACGGGTCGGGCTTACTTGGAGTAGAGCTCGACGATCAGCTGTGCGTCAATCTCAAGGTCGATCTGATCGCGGGTTGGAAGCTGAAGAACAGTGCCCTGCAGCTTCTCAATGTCAACCTCAAGCCATGCAGGAACTGCCATGTGCTCGGAGGAAATGAGAGCTTCCTTGATTGGAAGAAGATCCTTTGCCTTGGAAGCAACAGCGATAACATCGCCGCTCTTTACGCGATAAGAAGGAATGTCAACACGCTGACCGTTAACGGTGATGTGACCGTGACGGACAGTCTGACGAGCCTCTTTACGTGTACGAGCAAAGCCGAGGCGGAAGATGACGTTGTCAAGACGAGTCTCAAGGATGCTCATCAGGTTGTCACCAGTAATGCCTGGGTTCTTCTTAGCCATCTCATAGTAGCCGTGGAACTGGTTCTCAAGGACGCCGTAAATGAACTTAGCCTTCTGCTTCTCACGGAGCTGCATACCGTACTCGCTCTCCTGGCGACGACGGCGACGTGGCTCACGGTTAGAAGTCTTATTGATCCCCATCACAACGGGATCGATGCCAAGCTGACGACATCTTTTAAGGACCGGGGTCCTATCAATTGCCATTTGCTTGTCCTTTCGTGCTAGTTGCGACGGCGCTTTTTAGGACGGCAGCCGTTGTGTGCAATAGGTGTCTTATCCTGAATACCCGAAACCTCAAGGCCTGCTGCCTGAAGGGAACGGATTGCGGTCTCGCGACCAGAGCCTGGGCCCTTAACAAAAACAGCTACCTTGTGGAGACCGTGCTCCATTGCTGCCTTTGCTGCTGCCTCTGCTGCAAGCTGTGCAGCAAAAGGAGTGGACTTACGAGAGCCCTTGAAGCCGACGGTACCACCGGACTGCCAGGAAATTACATTACCCTGGGGATCGGAAATAGAGACAATCGTGTTATTGAATGTGCTCTTGATGTGGGCCTGGCCCACTGCAATGTTTTTACGCTCGGAGCGGCGGACGCGTGTAGTGCGAGCGTTCTTTTTCTGTGCCATTAGCTACTCCTCGCCTACTTCTTCTTGCCGCCCACCTGACGCTTCTTACCCTTACGAGTACGAGCGTTAGTGTGGGTACGCTGACCGTGGACAGGGAGGCCCTTGCGGTGACGGAGGCCGCGGTAGCAGCCAATCTCCATCAGGCGGGCAACATTCTGACGCACCTCGCGGCGAAGATCGCCCTCGGTGGTGTAGTTAGCGTCAATAAAGTCACGAATCTTGGTGACTTCTTCCTCTGTGAGGTCCTTGACGCGAGTATTTACATCGATACCAGTCTCGTTGCAAATCTTGGTTGCACGAGTCTGACCAATGCCGTAAAGATAGGTGAGTCCGACCTCAACACGCTTATCGCGTGGCAGGTCGACGCCGTTAATACGGGCCAACTTGGTGCTCCTTCCTTAGCCCTGACGCTGTTTGTGGCGCGGGTTCTCGCAAATCACGTAAACCTTACCGTGGCGACGGATGACTTTGCACTTGTCGCACATCTTCTTTACCGAAGGACGTACCTTCATGTGTCTTCCTTTCGGTTCTGCTGATACGAACTATATACTCGCCCAGCCGCTGGCGTGAAATACCGACTGTACTTGCGTACATATGCCCTTGCGACATGCGCAAAGACACAGATAGCCTCATGCATGGCACAAGGCTGGACACTACTTACTTGTAACGGTAAGTAATGCGACCCCTGGTAAGATCGTAAGGAGAAATCTCTACTACAACCTTGTCACCAGGGAGAATTCGAATGTAGTTCATTCGAATCTTACCTGAGATGGTGCAAAGGATGGTCTTGCCGTTCTCTAACTCAACGTTAAACATAGCGTTTGGCAGGGGTTCTAGCACCTTGCCTTCAAGCTCAATCGCGTCTTGTTTAGCCAACTTTCATCCTCTCGACACATCGACAGCGGTTATCAATAATACATAAAAATGTGCCACTCGTCTATCACTTATTTTTTCAACACAATTAGATAGCGAGAAGAACAATATATGTGTTACTCAAGACCGCCTTGCATCTCACACCATGGACCAACTTCATCTTCTGAAACGATAACGGGACCATCGGCAGTAATAGCAACCGTGTTCTCATAATGTGCTGATGGCAGGCCATCATCTGTAACAACGGTCCAACCATTTTCAAGAACGGTGCAATCGTAGGTACCCATAGCAATCATAGGCTCAATTGCAATTACCATTCCCTCACGAAGAACAATGCCGTTGCCTGCACGACCGTAGTTTCTAACCTCTGGATCCTCGTGAAGATTGCGACCAATACCATGGCCAACAAAATCACGAATGACACCGTAGCCATTATCCTCAGCAAGCTTCTGAACTGCATGTCCAACATCGCCAAGGCGAGCACCAGGAACTGCAGCTGCAATACCTGCCTTAAGGCAGTCGCGCGTAACCTCACAAAGTGCCTGGGTTTTCTCGTCAACTGTTCCGCAGTAAAACGTCCAAGCGTTATCTCCTGCCCAACCGTTAACGGTAGCACCTGTATCAATGGTCAGAATATCGCCATCTTGCAAAATGACGTTAGCTGATGGAATACCATGAACAATCTGCTCGTTAATGGAAGAACAGACAGATCCAGGGAATCCACCGTAGCCCTTAAAAGTAGGGGTTCCGCCATGAAGCCTAATAAAAGCTTCTACAGCGCGGTCAATCTCAAGCGTTGAAACACCAGGTCTAATCATGGATCCAGCACGGCGAAGGGCAGCCTTAGAAAGGGCGCCCGACACCTTCATTGCCTCGATTTGTTCAGGTGTTTTTATGGTAATCATAGTGCGAGGAGCGTCTTAACGTCGGCGAATACCTCGTCAACAGGACGATCTCCGTTGACCTCCTTCAGAATTCCATGACCCTTGTAGTACTCGATCAAAGGAGAAGTCTGGTTCTCGTATACATCAAGACGCTTACGAATAGTTTCTGGCTTATCGTCATCACGCTGATACATCTCACCAGAGCAATTTGGGCAAGTCTCTGTACCAGCTGGTGCGGTGTAACCACACTCTTTGCAGGTACGACGAGAAGAAAGACGCTCAACAATAACTTCTGGCTCAACAGCAACAAGTAGAGCTGCATCAAGCTTGAGGCCCATGTTCTGAAGCTCAGAATCAAGAGTTACTGCCTGAGCGGTGTTGCGTGGGAAGCCGTCAAGAATGAAGCCTGCTTTTGCGTCATCTGCAGAAAGACGCTCTTTTACCAGGTCAATGACAAGCTGATCTGGAACAAGCTGACCAGCATCCATATACTCTTTAGCCTTAACGCCAAGCTCAGACTGAGCTTTAACAGCAGCACGAAGAAGGTCACCGGTTGAGATGTGAGCAAGTCCATACTCTGCAACGAGCTTCTGAGCCTGTGTACCCTTGCCAGCGCCAGGTGCGCCGAGAAGAACAATGTTCATGCTTCGCCTTCCTTTCAAATAATAAAAGGGGCCTGTTTCCAGGCCCCTTTATGCTACGTATTAAGAACTACTTAAAGAAGCCCTCATAGTTGTGCATCTTAAGGTGGGACTCAATGGAAGAGAGTGTATCCATCGCAACACCGACCATGATCAGGACGGAAGTTCCACCAAACGCCTGTATCAACGAATCTCCCGTGAACCAGAAAATGATGGTTGGGACGATTGCAAGAACTGCCATAAAGATAGCACCGGGGAGGGTGACTCTGTCAATAACAGTCTTGATATACGTTGAAGTAGCAGTACCTGGACGAACACCAGGAATAAAGCCACCCTGCTTCTTAAGCTGGTCTGCTGTCTCCTCTGGATTGAACACCATTGAGGTGTAGAAGTATGCAAAGAAGACAATGAACATAACTGAGAGAACCCAGTTAACCCATCCAGAAGAAAGTGAAGTAGCAAGATTTTGAATCCACTCTACTCCTGGGAAGAACACAGCAACCTGAGCAGGAAGGTACAGGATTGCAGATGCAAAGATGATTGGTACAACGCCTGCAGTGTTTACCTTAATTGGAAGGTACGTTGACTGACCACCCATCATACGACGACCAACAACGCGCTTGGCATAGTTGATAGGAATACGACGCTGACCACGCTCAATATAAACAATGAGCGGAATAATAGCGAGCATAACCACAACAGTAACAACGGTAAGAATAATGTTTCCACGAGTAGCTACTGAAGAAATAAGGGCTGTTGGAAGTCCAGCCATGATGTTTGCAAAGATGATAAGACTCATTCCATTGCCAACACCCTGCTGAGTAATAACCTCACCGAGCCACATAATAATGATGGCACCAACTAGCATGGTAAAGACTACCAGGAAGTTTTCAAGTGCCTCAGGCACGCCCTCCATAGATGCAAAAGATACACCATAGCTCTTAAACAAGAACAGGTAACCAACTGCATTGAGCAGAGCTAAGCCAACCGTAAGATAACGCGTGTACTGCGTAATCTTACGCTGGCCGCTCTCACCATCTTTAGCAAGCTCGCCAAGAGATGGAATAACGGACTGCATCATCTGGAAGATGATCTGAGCCGTAATGTAAGGCATGATGCCCAGACTGAAAACAGACATGCGAGAAAGAGCGCCACCCGAAAATAGGTTAAGCACGGCCATTGCGCCATTCTTAGCAAGACCATTCTGATAAACAGAAAGCATCTGCTGGAATGGAGCACCGGGCACAGGAAGATACGCACCAAAACGGTACAGAAGAAGAATCAGTACCGTAAGGAGAATCTTTCCCCTTAGTTCCGGAACACGAAATGCGTTGGCGATTCCTTTACTCACTACTCGGCCTCAACCTTTCCACCGGCCGCCTCGATCTTAGCCTTTGCGGAGGCGGAAACCTTGTCGACCTTAACAGTGAGCTTCTTAGAAAGCTCGCCATCACCCAGAACCTTGACTGGGATGAAGTTGTACTTAATAACTCCCTTAGCAACCAGAGCCTCTGCGTCTACGGTCTCGCCGTCTGCAAAGAGAGCGTTCAGACGAGCAACGTTGACTGGAGCGTACTCAACACGGTTGTGGTTAGTGAAACCAGGAAGCTTAGGAAGACGCATAGCCAGTGGCTGCTGTCCACCCTCGAAGCCAGCGCCCTTACCGCCACCAGAGCGGGAGAGCTGACCATTCATACCGCGGCCGGCAAAAGTACCATTGCCTGAAGAATTACCGCGACCTACGCGCTTACGATTTTTGCGCGAACCCACTGCGGGGCGAAGATCATTGAGCTGCATTATTACTACCTCTAGTTCTCTTCAACCTCGACAAGGTGCTTAACCTTGAAGATCATTCCACGAATGCTTGGGTTGTCAGGCTGCTCGACGGTATCGCCGATCTTGTGGAGGCCGAGGGCCTTCACCGTAGCAGTCTGGTCCTTCTTGACGCCTGCAACGGCGCCACGGACAAGCTTGATGCTAAGGTTCTTAGCCATCGTTAGTTCTCCTTTCCGACGAACATATCGCCGACGGTTAGGCCACGACGCTCAGCTGCTTCTTCTGGGCTGGAAAGCTCCTTCAGACCCTCAGCTGCTGCCTTAATCATGTTCAGAGCGTTGTCGGTACCAAGGGACTTAGAAAGTACATTGGTGATACCTGCAAGCTCGAAGAGTGGACGAATAGGACCGCCAGCAATAACACCAGTACCCTCGAATGCAGGCTTAATAAGAACAGAGCCTGCACCGTAGTGACCAGTGACTGCGTGTGGTACGGAACCAGTCTCGGTCAGTGGGACCTTGAACATGTTCCTCTTTGCGTCCTCGACGCCCTTCTGAATTGCCAGAGGTACCTCAGCGGAACGACCCTGGCCAATACCAACGTTACCCTTACCGTCACCAACGACTACCAGAGCAACGAGTGACATACGGCGGCCACCCTTAACGGTCTTGGAAACGCGGTGAATATAAACGACGCGCTCCTGAAGATCCGTATCCTGCTGGCGCTTACGATCACGTGCCATTGAATCCTCCTAGAACTTCAGGCCCGCGTTGCGGGCGCCATCTGCCAAAGCCTTGACGCGGCCGTGATAGAGACGGCCACCACGGTCAAAAGTGACCTCAGTGACGTTCTTCTCGGCAGCGCGCTTACCGATAAGCTCACCTACGAACTCAGCTGCCTCCTTGTTGGAGCCAACCTTGCCAGTAGAACGGAACTCTGGGTCAAGCGTAGAGGCAGAGCAGAGAGTTCTTCCAGAAGCGTCGTCAATAAGCTGTGCATAAATGTTTGCGTTTGTGCGGTGAACTGCAAGACGCGGACGCTCAGGTGTACCAAAGACCTTGGCACGTACGCGGCGCTTGCGGCGTTCAAGACCCGCCTTTTTCGCCTGCTGCTTGTTCATTCCTTCTCCTTAGAGACATGCCATCACCTAACGGGGTGATGGTCTTTTAGCCTAAAAGTAGGGTTGCTTTACTTAGCAGCCTTACCGAGCTTCCTGCGGATGTGCTCACCTTCGTAGTGAATGCCCTTGCCCTTGTAAGGCTCTGGTGGACGCTTCATACGAATCTCAGCTGCAACCTGGCCGACCTTCTCTTTAGAAATACCCTTAACGGTAAGGTGAGTGTTATCAGGTACCTCAAAGCTAATGCCCTCAGGTGCAACATAGAGAACTGGGTGAGAATAACCAAGGGAAAGGTCAAGATCCTTGCCCTTAAGTGCTACACGGTAACCAACGCCGGTGAGCTCAAGCTTCTTCTCGAAGCCCTCAGAGACACCAACAACCATGTTGTGGATAAGGGTACGGACAAGACCCTGCTGAGCATTGGACTCAGTGGACTCGTCAACGCGAGTAACAAGAATCTCCTCGCCCTCCTGAGCGATAGCAACCAGCTCAGAGAAAGTACGAGTCAGCTCGCCCTTAGAACCCTTAACGGTAACGGTGGTGTTATCAACTGTCACAGTGACTCCAGCAGGAATCTGGACAGGCTTCTTACCAATACGAGACACGGCTGTCTCCTTTCATTCCTGTCAGATTTACCAAACGTAAGCGATGACCTCGCCGCCAACGCCGTTCTTACGAGCGTCGCGGTCGCACATCATGCCCTTAGAAGTGGAAACCACTGCAGTACCAAGACCACCAAGAACGCGTGGGAGCTTCTCAGCGGTGGAGTAAATGCGCAGACCAGGCTTGGAAATACGACGGATGCCGCGGATAACCTTAGCGCGCTTCTTACCATACTTAAGGGTGATGTGAAGAGTCTTCTGAGGCTTAGTATCCTCAACGGTGTAACCCTCGACATAGCCCTCTTCGGTGATGACGCGAGCAATCTCAACGAGCACCTTGCTCGATGGCATGGATACGGAATCCTTGCCAGCTGAGTTTGCGTTACGAATACGCGTCAGCATGTCTGAAATGGGATCGGTAATTTTCATTTGATCCTTCTCCTTCGTTAATGATGAAACTGCGTGTCTGGTTCATCTACACCCGTGGCGCAGATGCCTTGACGCCAGAGCCCTGAGTCCTACCAGCTTGCCTTGCGGACACCAGGAAGCTCGCCCTTGCTCGCTAGCTCACGGAAGCACACACGGCACAGACCAAACTTGCGGTAAACGGAGTGGGGACGTCCACAACGCTGGCAACGGTTCTGTGTACGCGTAGAGTACTTCGGCTCACGCGAGGCTTTGACGATCATCGAAGTCTTAGCCACAAATCCTCCTTCAAAATGCAACTTGGCGAACGCCAAGATGACTTCAAACAATAGTGCTGGTGACTATGTCACCCGGCATCAATGATGCCAACAGGAATGCGCTTAAATTAAGCGCAGATAAAAGTTAGTCCTGCTTGAATGGGAAGTGGAAGGCGTCGAGAAGTGCCTTGCCCTCCTCATTGGTCTTAGCAGTGGTGACAATGGTGATGTCCATACCGCGGGTGTGGTCCATCTTGTCAAAGTCAATCTCTGGGAAGATGAGCTGCTCGGTTACGCCCATGGAGAAGTTACCACGGCCGTCGAAGCTCTTAGCAGAGATACCACGGAAGTCGCGAATACGAGGAATTGCAACTGCGATCAGACGATCCAGGAACTCCCACATACGATCGCCACGAAGGGTAACTTTAGCGCCGATTGGCATACCCTGGCGAAGCTTAAAGGTTGCGATAGACTTACGAGCGTGTGTAACAAGTGGCTGCTGACCAGTAATGGTACGGAGGTCGTTTACAGCGCCGTCAATTGCCTTAGCGTCTGTAGCTGCCTCGCCAACACCCATGTTGACAACGATCTTCTCAAACTTAGGAATCTGGTTAACGTTGGTGTAACCAAATTTCTCCTTCAGAGCATCACGCACAGATGCGTAGTAAAGCTCTTTAAGGCGAGGTGTGTACTTCTCGTCTGCCATGGTTTCTCCTTAACTCTTGGGGTTTTAAGTGCGGGGATCGCCTCGCACCTCCTAGTTTGGCGAACTAGGAGCCATCTGCGTCCTCGAGACATACGTGTCCCATAGAAAGACGCAATGAACAATATTAGACCTTATTGAGCAAAAATGGGACGAGAATTTCAAGCTAGCTGATATTTTTTCGTGTCATCACACGACTTCCACACGAACCCGTACTTCTCGCCCAAAAGAAAACCCCGCTATCTGACGATAACGGGGTTTGTGGTAGCTCTTAGATGTTTCTACAAAGCGAGAAACACGTGTAACTTAGAGCTCTGCGCCTGACTTCTTGGAGACGCGGACCTTAGTGCCGTCCTCCTTGATCAGGTAGCCAACACGGGTTGGCTTGTCGGTCTTAGGGTCGATAAGAGCAACATTGGAAGCGTCGATTGCTGCCTCTGCCTCAACGATGCCACCCTGCTGGTTAGCTGCGTTTGGCTTGACATGGCGCTTAGCAATTGCAACGCCCTCAACGACAACCTTGTTCTTCTCTGGATATACGCGAAGTACCTCGCCGCGCTTACCCTTGTCCTTACCAGTGAGGACCTCGACCTTGTCGCCCTTCTTGATCTTCATCTTAGGCATGTCGTTCCTCCTTAAAGGGTCTCAGGTGCAAGTGAGACAATCTTCATGTACTTGTGGTCGCGCAGCTCGCGAGCGACTGGTCCAAAGATACGAGTACCCTTGGGCTCACCCTCTTTGTTAACAAGAACGCATGCGTTCTGGTCAAAGCGGATGTAGCTACCGTCCTTGCGACGGGTGTCCTTAGCGGTACGAACGATGACGCAGCGAACAATGTCGCCCTTCTTCACCGAACCACCTGGAGTAGCCTCCTGGACAGCGCCAATGATGACGTCGGCAAGGCCGGCGTAACGACGCTTGGAGCCACCAAGGACCTTGACGCACTTTACGCGCCTTGCGCCGCTGTTGTCAGCGACGTTGAGAATGGTCTCCATCTGAATCATGTGACGTTCCTCCGGAACCTAATTTCTCAGAGGTGCGCGTATTTGCGCACATGAGAAATAATGATAGATACAAAACTAGGTTGAGCTAAAAGCTGTTTCCTAGGTGCTAATTACTTAGCGCGCTCAACGATCTCTGCGAGACGCCAACGCTTGGTCTTGGAAAGAGGACGAGTCTCCATGACACGGACGGTATCGCCCAGACCAGCCTCGTTGTTCTCATCGTGAACGTGAAGCTTCTTGCCGATGGTCATCATCTTGCCATACTTAGGGTGGTGCTTACGGTACGTAATCTCTACCGTAATCGTCTTCTCGCCAGAGATGGAGACGACGAGTCCGGTACGAACCTTACGCGCATTTCTGCTTTCGGTCTCTGCCATAACTTATCTCCTGCGATCTAGTTCTGCTCTGCGGATGCTTCCGCAGCAATTTGACGGGTGCGCATCTCGGTCTGAACGCGAGCAATGTCGCGCTTAACTGCCTTGACGCGAGCGGTGTTGTCCAGCTGGCTGGTTGCCATCTGGAAACGAAGATTAAAGAGCTCTGCGCGGCCTTCCTCGAGTTTCTTAGCGAGGTCTGCATCGCTCATAGCCTTGATTTCGGTGTACTTCATTAGTTCTCACCGTCCTGATCGGCCTTGGAGACAATCTTGGTCTTAATTGGAAGCTTGTGCTGAGCAAGACGAAGAGCCTCACGAGCAACTTCCTCTGGTACGCCATCAATCTCAAACATGATACGACCAGGCTTAACAACTGCTACCCACTCTTCTGGGTTACCCTTACCGGAACCCATGCGAGTCTCTGCAGGCTTCTTGGTGATTGGCTTATCTGGGAAGATAGTAATCCAAACCTTACCGCCACGCTTCATCTCACGGGTGAGAGCAATACGAGCAGCCTCAATCTGGCGGTTAGTAATCCAGTGAGCCTCCTCTGCACGGATGCCCCAGGAACCAAAATGCAGCTGGGTATTACCCTTTGCCTGGCCCTTCATGGAACCGCGCTGTACCTTACGGTGCAATACACGCTTTGGAGCAAGCATTAACGGCCCCTCCTCTCATTGCGAGCACGACGAGGACGAGCGGAGCCCTCAAGAGCTGGGTTAGGTGTTGGCTGTCCAGGCATCTTCTCGCCGTAATAAATCCATACCTTGATACCAACAGCGCCCATGGTGGTGCGGCCTGTTGCAGTACCATAGCCGATTGCAGCACGAAGGGTGTGCAGAGGCACGCGACCCTCACGGTACCACTCACGACGGCCCATCTCAGCGCCGTTCAGACGACCAGAGCACTGGATACGAATACCCTTAGCGCCAGCCTTACGAGCGGACTGAACAGCCTTACGCATAGCGCGACGGAAAGCGACACGCTGCTCGAGCTGCTCTGCGATGGACTGAGCAACGAGGTTTGCGTCAAGCTCAGGACGCTTAACCTCGACGACGTCAACGTTGACCTGACCCTTGCCGACCTTAGCAACACGCTCAAGATCTGCACGGAGGCCGTCAATCTCTGCACCCTTCTTGCCAATGACAATACCAGGACGTGCGGAGAAAATAGTTACCTTGACCTTATCGCCAGCGCGCTCGATATCAATACGAGCAACAGCTGCCTTCTCAAGGCGCTTCTCGAGATACTTGCGGATAGCAAGATCGTTGCCGAGCTGCTCGGCGTAGTCCTTATCGGCGTACCAACGAGAACGCCAGCTCTCGGTTACACCAAGACGGAAGCCTGTAGGCTGTACTTTCTGACCCATTCCTACGCCTCCTTTCGAGGTGCAACGACAACGGTAATGTGGCTCATGCGCTTGTTAATGCGGGAAGCCGAACCTTTTGCACGAGGGCGAATACGCTTAAGCGTTGGGCCTTCGTCAACAAAAGCGGTCTTGACTACCAGGTTGTTAGCACGGAGACCATTGTTGTTCTCGGCGTTAGCAACTGCAGAGCGCAGAACCTTAGCAACATCAGTAGCGGCAGCGCGAGTCGAGAACTGAAGAACCTCAAGGGCCTTCTCGACAGACTTACCGCGGACAAGCGCGACAACTGCGCGAGCCTTACGAGGAGCAACGCGAACATACTTAGCTGTTGCGCGAACCTCAATAGAATCGGTGTTCTTAGCCATTTACTACACTCCCCCTATTTGGCCTTGTGACCGCGGAAGGTACGGGATGGGGAGAACTCGCCCAACTTGTGACCAACCATGGACTCAGTGACGTACACAGGTACATGCTTACGACCATCGTGAACAGCGATGGTGTGACCGACCATCTCAGGGAAGATGGTTGAGGAACGTGACCAAGTCTTGATAACGTCCTTCTTGCCAGCCTCGTTCATTGCAGCGACACGCGCAAGGAGGCGAGTCTCCACAAAGGGGCCTTTTTTGAGACTTCTGCTCATTTATCTACTCCTACTCGTGTCTTACTTGGACTTACGACGGCGAATGATCAGGCGGTTAGAAGCCTTCTTCGGGTCGCGGGTCTTATAACCCTTGGTTGGCTTACCCCATGGGGTGACGGAAGGACGACCAGAAGTGTGGTTCTTACCTTCACCACCGCCGTGTGGGTGGTCAACAGGGTTCATGACAGTACCACGGACGGTAGGACGGACGCCTGCCCAGCGGGAACGACCAGCCTTACCAACAACAATGTTGGAGTGCTCAGCGTTGCCAACCTCACCGATGGTTGCACGGCAGGTCAGAAGAACACGACGGAGCTCGGAGGAAGGCATACGCAGAACTGCATAGCCGTTGTCCTTACCCATGAGCTGGACGGAAGTACCAGCAGCACGTGCCATTGCAGCACCCTTGCCAGGCTGGAACTCAACTGCGTGAACAAGAGTACCTACTGGAATCTGCTCAAGAGTGGTGCAGTTACCAGGCTTGATGTCGACGTCCTTGGTACCAGAAAGAACAGTGTCACCGACGCTCAGGCCCTCTGGGCAAAGGATGTATGCCTTTGCACCGTCTGCATAGTGCAGAAGAGCAATACGAGCGGAACGGTTAGGATCGTACTCAACGGTAGCGACTTTAGCTGGGATATCATCCTTGCGACGCTTGAAGTCGATACGACGGTACTGGCGCTTGTGGCCACCACCCTGGTGACGGGTAGTGATGCGGCCATTGTTGTTGCGGCCAGCCTTCTTTGGCAGAGGCTCGAGAAGGGACTTCTCGGGCTTATCAGTTGTAATCTCAGCAAAGTCTGAGATTGTCTGGAAGCGCCTGCCTGCGCTTGTTGGCTTTAGATGCCTAACTGCCATAAACAGTATCCCTTTCTTCTCCGTTGGCTAGCCCGCTTAAGGGAAAGTCGAGCTAACACCGGATTACCACGGTACCGCGCGTATCTACTATGCGCGGCATACGAACCCGTACCTCAAAAGAGGCACGGGAGAAAAACCTTACTCAGCAGAGTTATTACCGAAGATCTCGATAGTCTCACCAGCAGCGAGGGTAACAATAGCCTTCTTCCACTGGCGGGTCTTGCCTGCCTGCTGATAACGTACACGCTTGTTCTTTGGCTTAACAGAAAGTGTGTTTACCTTGGTGACGTGTACAGAGAAGAGCTTCTCTACAGCTGCAGCAATCTCTTCTTTACCTGCGTTACGAGCAACCTCAAAAGTGTACTTGCCCTGCTCCATCAGATCGAAAGCACGCTCTGAAACGATAGGACGAATGATGACCTCATAAGGAGAGTTCATTATGCGAGCACCTCCCCAAGCTGCTTAGCAACATCAGCGGACATAACAAGTGCGCCGTTGTCGATCAGGAAACGAGTAGTAACCTCAGAAACGCCGAAGACCGAAACCTTAGGAAGGTTACGGAAAGAGAGGTAGGTGTTGACGTCGTCGTCTGGGACAATGACGGTAACGCGCTTACCCTCAATACCGAGGTTCTGAAGTGCAGCCTTTGCCTGCTTAGTGGAAGGTTGAGCAAACTCAAGAGAGTCAACGAGGACAAGCTCGGAGTCTGCAACCTTGCCGGAGAGGACGGACCTCATAGCAAGCTTGACCATCTTGTTGTTAATACGACGTGCGTGTGAACGAGGGGTAGGTCCAAAGATGACGCCACCACCAGTCCACTGACCAGCACGAATAGAACCCTGGCGAGCACGACCAGTACCCTTCTGACGGTAAGGCTTAACGCCACCGCCGGATACCTCGTGACGGTTCTTTGTAGAGTGGGTACCCTGACGTGCGGATGCGTCCTGGCAGACTACAACCTGGTGCACAACAGGGATGTTTGGCTCAATGCCATAGACGTCAGAGGAGAGCTCGGCGTCGCCGACCTTCTTTCCCTCTACGTTCTTAATCTCATACTTGGACATGTTGTCTCCTTGTTAGCCTAAGTGTTTGCCTAAAGGCCCTTAGGCCATGCGGACCTGGACGAGGGCATTCTTGCCGCCAGGAACAGCACCCTTGATAAGCATGAGGTTCTGCTCAGCATCAACGCGGACAAGCTTAAGGTTCTTGACCGTAACGCGCTCTGCGCCCATGTGACCATACATGTGAAGGCCCTTACGAACGCGTGCAGGGTATGCGCACTGACCAATGGAACCTGGACGACGCTGGTTACGAGAACCGTGAGTCATTGGACCGCGAGAGAAGTTCCAGCGCTTAACGGTACCCTGGAAACCCTTACCCTTAGAAGTGCCTGTTACGTCAACAGCGGTGACCTCGGAGAAGTCAGCAACTGTGACAACATCGCCGGTCTTGTGCTCAGAAGCATCCTCAACGCGAACCTCGCGGAGGTAACGCATTGGCTCGACGCCCTGTGCCTTGAAATGACCAGCCATTGGCTTGTTGACGTGCTTCTCAGAGATGTCGCCGAAGCCAATCTGTACGGCATTGTAGCCGTCCGTCTCAACAGTCTTTACCTGTGAAACGGTGCAGGGGCCAGCAAGAACGACGGTAACAGGAACGACGTTGTCGTTCTCGTCCCATACCTGGGTCATGCCCAGCTTGCGGCCGAGGATGGTATTAACCATGCTCTTTCCTAACCTTCGGTGGTCATGGGACCTTGAGAGCACATCGGGTACTCTTCCCCAGCGGACCACGTCCTGTACATACTGCCTTTAGACATAATTGTCCTGTTTGAGCAGCCCGTCTACTTTACACTCATTTTTGACAAGAAACAAGCCTAAAATCTCTAAAAGATGAACGCTTTGTGAAGAGCGTTTGATACCTTCTAGCTGCGAGATCTTTCTTCTCTCTCATTTTACGAGGTCAAACCGCTGACCCGGGCGTATCCATTGGCGAGAAACCCAAGGAATTTTGAAAAGTTTTTTCAAAAAATTTTGTAAAAACAATCCGCGATAACAACTTTGCCAAAATCAGGCTGCCAAGACTAAGCAGCTAAAGCTAGGCAACTAAGACCAGGCAGCCAAAAGTTTCTTGAGCAATGCTTCGCAGCCCTCAGTAACATCCTCATACGTCAGATCAAAATTTCCTGAGTACCATGGGTCCGCAATGTCACGAGGCTTCTCTGTCCAGTCAAGGAGCAGCGAAACCTTTCCAAGCGGATCATCCTTTAGTATGCGCATCATGTTGCGCAGGTTATTGTGGTCCATGCCTATGAGGTAATCAAAGTTATCGTAATCTGCACGAGTCATCTGCCTCGCACGATGATTGCCACAATGAATTCCCTCTTGCTGAAGCTTGCATCGCGTACGAGGATCAACTGGATTACCAATCTCCTCTGTAGAGGTTGCGGCTGAGTCAATGACAAACGAGTCTGCGAGACCGTTTTTCTCGACAAGATCTTGCATGACGTACTGTGCCATCGTTGACCTGCAGATATTACCGTGACACACAAAAAGGATTCTTGTCATGCAGGAGTAATTTGGCCGAGCGTTTACCGAGCAGTCGGTGTTTAGCTGGCTACTTGCATTCTGCTGACCACTTATGTTCTGCGAGCTTTCCTGCATCTCTTCTCCTGTGCGCTGTAAAAGTATTCGCTTCCCTATTCTACGGGTTTCTCGCCAAGTGCAGATGTGAGTTACGTCTAGAAAAGTCTGCCTGAAAAGTACAAAGAATCTGTATTTCCGCCACCGATTCTTTAACAAAATCAGGCAAATCCACAGATTCTTTGATGTATTTAGGCAAAATTTACAGATTCTTTGGAGAAATCAGGCGCACGTCAGGCTCGCGCCGCCCACCTGGCGAGAAACCCGTCCACTTCCAGCATATGCGCACAAGAAAACCCGGTACCCACACGAAGTGGATACCGGGTTGAAATCGCTTGCGACCCGTGTTCGCACGGTCTCCGCACTTGGTTCACGCGTGATCCTTCGCACGTGGTTCAACGCCACTCACGCAAAAACCCTCCCGCGCGAAGATGCGCAGGAGGGTTTGCAAGTTGGATTAAGCCGTATGCTTAGAGCTTGATCTCGATATCGACACCAGCTGGAAGGTCGAGACGCATAAGCGAATCAACGGTAGAAGCGCTTGGGTCGAGAATATCGATGAGACGCTTGTGAGTACGCATCTCAAACTGATCACGGGAATCCTTATCCTTGTGTGGGGAGCGGATAACCGTGTAAAGGTTACGCTCGGTTGGCAGAGGGATAGGACCGGAAACACGCGCACCTGTCTTCTGTGCGGTGTCAACAATCAGCTTAGCGGACTGATCAATGACCTCGTGATCATAGCCCTTGAGGCGAATCCTGATCTTCTGGCTTGACACTTTGGGTACCTCCATACATGAGCTAGAGCTCGTGGTCGTTTACTTAGGATGCAGAGCCGCCGTTTTTGGCGACAATCTCTTCGCGTACAGCGTTAGGAACGGGCTCGTAAGAATCGAACTGCATGGTGTAGCTCGCGCGGCCCTGGGTCTGGGAACGAAGGTCGGTTGCGTAACCGAACATCTCACCAAGAGGCACCTTAGCGCGGATGACCTTGGCGTCCATACGATCGTCCATACCCTCAATCTTGCCACGACGGGAAGAAAGGTTGCCCATAACGTCGCCCATGTACTGCTCAGGTGTCTCAACCTCAACAGACTCAACTGGCTCGAGAAGGACTGGGTTGGACTTCTTGAGAGCATCCTTAATTGCCATAGAACCAGCAATCTTGAATGCTGCCTCAGAAGAGTCGACCTCGTGGTAAGAACCGTCAACAAGGGTGACCTTGATGTCGACTACTGGGTAACCAGCAATGACACCGTTCTCAAGAGCCTCACGAATGCCCTTATCGATAGATGGGATGTACTCCTTAGGAATAACACCACCGACGATAGCGTTGACAAACTCGTAACCCTTGCCCTCTTCCTGTGGCTCAAGGTCGATGACTGCGTGGCCATACTGACCCTTACCACCGGACTGACGGACAAACTTGCCCTCAGCGTGGCTTACTGCCTTACCAGCAGTCTCGCGGTAAGCAACCTGTGGCTTACCAACGTTGCAGTCAACCTTAAATTCACGACGGAGACGGTCAACAATAATCTCAAGGTGAAGCTCGCCCATACCAGCAATGATGGTCTGGCCGGTCTCGTGATCAGTGTGAACCTGGAAGGTTGGGTCCTCTTCAGCCAGCTTAGAAAGGCCGATGGACATCTTCTCCTGTTCAGCCTTGGTCTTAGGCTCAACAGCAACGTCGATAACAGGATCTGCGAAGCTGATGGACTCAAGGATGATTGGGTTCTTCTCGTCACAAAGGGTGTCACCAGTAGTGGTGTTCTTGAGACCAACGCATGCAACGATGTCGCCTGCGGAGCACTCTTCACGGTCAACACGGTCGTTTGCGTTCATCTCAAGGATGCGGCCAAAGCGCTCACGGTTGTCCTTGACGGAGTTGTAGACGTAAGAACCTGCCTCAGCCTGACCAGAGTAAACACGAATGTAGGTAAGCTTACCAACATAAGGGTCAGTCATGATCTTGAATGCAAGAGCGGAGAATGGCTCCTTAACGTCTGCATGACGGACAGCCTCGTCACCCTTAGGAGTGACGCCATCAATCTCTGGAACATCCAGAGGGCTTGGAAGGAAGTCGATAACTGCGTCCAGAAGCTCCTGAATACCCTTGTTCTTGTAAGCGGAACCAACAAAGACAGGGTTAATCTGACCAGCAAGAACGCCAGCACGAAGAGCACCCTTAAGGGTCTCAACGTCAACCTCTTCACCCTCGAGAACAGCCATCATGAGCTCCTCAGAGAAGTCAGAAGCTGCCTCAAGAAGCTCTTCACGCTTCTCAGCTGCAATCTCTACAAACTCAGCAGGAATCTCGTCGAGTGGCTCAGGGTAAATCATGCCCTTAGCATCCTCTTTGAAGTCCCATGCAGTGTTGGTGACAAGGTCGATAAGACCCCAGAAGTTGGACTCAGCACCCATTGGGACCTGAGCTGCAATTGCGTTTGCGCCAAGGCGGTCACGCATGGTCTGGATTGCACGGAAGAAGTCTGCGCCTACGCGGTCAAACTTGTTGATGAATGCAATACGAGGTACGCCGTACTTGGTTGCCTGACGCCAAACGGTCTCGGACTGTGGCTGAACGCCTGCAACTGCGTCGAAGACTGCAACTGCGCCGTCCAGAACACGAAGAGAACGCTCAACCTCAGCGGTAAAGTCAACGTGGCCTGGGGTGTCGATGATCTGGATGACATGGTCTTTCCAGAAGCAAGTGGTAGCTGCGGAAGTAATGGTTACGCCGCGCTCCTGCTCCTGAACCATCCAGTCCATGGTTGCTGCACCGTCGTGGACCTCACCAATCTTGTGGGTCTTACCGGTGTAGTAAAGAATACGCTCCGTAGTGGTGGTCTTACCAGCATCGATGTGGGCCATGATACCGATGTTGCGGAGGTCTTTAAGATTGTACTTAGTCTTAGCCATTTGTTTGCTACTCCTGAATTCCGACTAGAAGCGGTAGTGGGAGAAGGCGCGGTTGGCCTCAGCCATCTTGTACAGGTCCTCACGGCGCTTGACGGATGCACCTACGCCATTAGTTGCGTCGATGATCTCGTTTGCAAGACGCTCTGCCATGGTCTTCTCTTTACGGCTACGGCTGAAAGTAACCATCCAGCGAATAGCAAGAGTAGTTGCACGACGGGAGTTAACCTCCATTGGAACCTGGTAAGTAGCGCCACCAACACGCTTAGGCTTAACCTCAAGTGTTGGGCGAATGTTATCCATAGCCTTCTTGAAGACAGTGAGGGCATCCTCGCCAGTCTTCTCTGCGACGATGTCAAATGCACCGTAGACAATGCGCTCTGCGGTTGCTTTCTTACCGTCGAGAAGGACCTTGTTAATAAGCTGGGTTACCAGACGATTGTTGTAGACGGCGTCAGGCATAACCTCACGACGTACTGCTGCTGCGCGACGCGGCATATTAATCTCCTAAGAACTAGTTCGAGTAGTGGACGTGATTACTTAGCACGCTTAGTGCCGTAACGGGAACGGCCCTGAGCACGATTCTGAACTGCTGCGCAGTCGAATGCACCGCGAACAACCTTGTAACGAACACCAGGAAGGTCACGGACACGGCCGCCACGAACCAGAACAATGGAGTGCTCCTGGAGGTTGTGGCCCTCACCAGGAATGTAAGCGGTTACCTCAATGCCATTAACAAGACGAACACGAGCAACCTTACGGAGTGCTGAGTTAGGCTTCTTTGGCGTAGTGGTGAAAACGCGGGTGCAAACACCACGCTTCTGTGGGTTGTGCTGAAGAGCGGCGTTCTTAGACTTTGACTTGACGCTCACGCGGCCCTTACGTACGAGCTGGTTAATAGTAGGCAAGATCTTCTCCTTCTTATACCTATCTACCTGCAGTTTTACATATTCGAAAGGCGACACAGCACTGTCCCCTTGGAATTACGCAGGGAAGTACTTTACGCTGATGAAAGCCACATGTCAACAAGCCACTGTGCCGGGCGTATCTATACTTCATAAACTGAACACAATATAGAATATAAATAACTTGTCTGACTATCAAAAACCTTTAATGAAAATCCGGTATTCACAATCTTAAAATTTTTATAAGAGTTTATTGCACATATCTATAACTGCGTGAAAGAGAACAGGAGCCAAGACATTCTTTCGAAATATTAAAAATAAAGCTGTGTATAACAAACCATTTCCAATACCAAAGGTAATATAAGACCAAAGAGGTTCAAGATTATTAACATTATTTACAAGCGGAAAGATTATATGAGTTACCCCCCACAATACGTTAGCGAATAATGAACCTATAATATATGCTGATACATTAGTGATCTTCCAATATCTTAATAAACCTTCATTAAATTGTTCGGTTAGATAAACACGGAAGAAAAATTCCTCAGGAAGTGCCACTAAAAATAAATAGTGAACCCAAGTGTAAATTCTATCAATATAATTTTCTTGAGAAAAAAGAACAGGAATAAATGAAATGAACAATAAAGTGGCTATATTAACAGGTTTGAAACTTTTAGCAATAATATTACTGTAATGTTTTATGGTTATATATTCAGGATAAATTGAAATGACCATACTAAAAGCTATTTTACTAATGTAACTATTTTCAAACAAATTCGCATTGTATTTATATTCTAACGATGCAATGAAAATTATAAAAACCAAAATTAAATAACTATAAAGAGCTTCATTCTTGAATTGTTTTTTCTGTTTATTTTCCAT
>CAUTMX010000024.1:0-22607 GCA_963539685.1 uncultured Atopobiaceae bacterium
TAGCAGCCATATAAACTGCTACGCTAAAAAAGTCTAACTTTTGGGGGTCACATCATTTCTCGGAACTCCTTTTGCACAATGTGCTGTGGCTTTTACAGCTCATTCATTACGCGAACAAGCTTTACCGCATAGTTCTTATCCATTGCCCACGTTCCAGCAAGCTTGCGGATAATGTTAGCTTTCTTAGCAAGAATCCATGCTCCGTAGCGCTGGTCAACCTCTCGAGCTTTGCTTGGATCAACGGTCAGTGGCTCATAGCCTGCGTATGCACGAAGGTGCAAAGCCTGCGCGCGGAGTCCCTTAAGAACGGTATCAAATGAGAGACCACGCTCTCCGTCTCCAGTTGCACCCATACCACCAAAGTTGCACTGCTCAGGAAGAACATCGCCACCAAAGCGAAGGTTACCTGTCTCAATCATGACCTGCGCATAGAGAAGCTCTGGACGAACTCCCTCGTCAATTGCAGCCTGCCATAGCTGGTTTACAAAATCAGTTCCTGTTGCAGCGCCCTTCTCGGCATAGACAGCTGGATAAGCAGAACCTACGCGCTTATTGAAATCTCGCTGAAGATCCTCTTTAGTGACAAGAGGTGCTCCAAGAACGCTGGTGCGATCAGAGAAATTACCACGAGTTGGCTCAATTGGAGAACCGTCATCAGCTGGAGTGTTGTTAGCGTCTCTATTATCTCCACCGTTATCGCTGTCAACGTTTCCACCTCTACCGTTATTGGTATCAGTAGGCTTAATGTTGAGAACACCATATGTATCTGCGTGTACAACACGACCATCTGAAAGCGTGATGTCTTGGTTACGGAGCAGGCCATTATTCTCGTCAAAGTAATAATATGAACCATTGATTGATTGCAGACCAAAGAGGGCGCCGTGCTCAGTAGTAGTTGGATCAAAATACCAGGTCTTTCCATTTGGAGTATTAAACCAACCAGATGCCAAAGCACCGCTTGATTGAGCCCAAGCCCAAATATTGTTAGGCAACGCAATCCAACCATTAGAGGTCATGCCATTGTTTACGTCGACATAATACGAGCCACTAGAAGTCGAAAAAACGCCGGTCTTCATAAGTGGGTAAGTTGCATTCTCATCAAAGTAGAACCACTTACCGTTAGGCATATACTTCCAGCCAGCATAAAGAGAGCCATCTGAATTTGCCCATGCCCAATTACCATCAGCAAGGCTAATCCAGCCGCCATAAAGAAGACCATGAGTAACATCAATGTAGTACTTCTGATAGCCATCGGACATCAAACCAAAGGTAGCGCGATAGTTGTTATTACTATCAAAGTAGAACCATTTGCCGTTAGGCATACGTTTCCAACCGGCTTGCAATGAACCATCTTCTGTTGCCCATGACCAAGAATCGTCAGGCCAGTGAATCCAATTATTCTTTACAAGGCCATTCACTTCATCAAAGTAATAAGACTTACCTGAAATAGTCCTCTGGCCAAGAGCGGCAGCGTTATGAGTTGCAGCTGCGTCAAAGTACCAAACCTTACCATTTGGCGTAGTAAACCAGCCAGAAACAGCAATTCCCCTGGCATCAAAATAATGCCAGCCATCATCGTCTTTAAGCCATCTGCTTACGTAAGCAGTGCCGTTGTCGTCGGAATACATCCATCCTTCAGCAGCTCTGCGCCAGCCATAGGATTCTTTAATCTTAGCGTCATAGTTTGTCTGTCGGGTTACTTCTTGACCGTCAGAAGATCTTGCTGTGATATACAGGGTGTAACGGCCGCTAGCAGGAAGTGTAAAGGTAGACGAAGTTGCCGTAGTGTTAGATGCAACCGTTACTTTTGTTCCGTCTGGACCAACATAGCTATAAGTAAATGTTGCGTCAGTAACTACGCCAGTAAGAACTGGCTTTAGAGTAATGTCACTATCCTTTTGAGCTACTGAAACACTACTCATGCTCCACCAGGTATCAGAGCTATACATTTCCCAAATTGCCCATGCATCTGCCCAGCCAATGTAGTCAACCTTGGAATTATCGCCAAGGTCTTTAAACTCAGCAGCATGTGCTGGATTAGAGATGAATTGATGCTCAATAATTACGCCAAGAATTCCCTTTTGGCGAGCATAGCGGACAATACCGTAATAATCGGACTCATCGCCATTCTCGTAATAGTCTGTTCCGTATTGGTCGTTGTAGCCACGCTCAGTAGCGCCATCACCGCGGGTGACAATGCCTGCTTTGTTTCTGAGGTAATAGTTAACCTTACCGGCAAAAATTTGACCGGAGAAATAAAGATCGTAGTTGTAGCTTACCTTATGAGGAACAAGTACCTCTGAGCCCGTTGCAGATGCAGGGCCGGCATTGTAGTGAAGCGAGATGATGGCACAAGCGTTTGCGTCAACAGCACGCTGTACGCGCGTCTTGATCGATGGATCCTCGTGTTCTCCACGAACAACAACAACCTGTACACCCCATTTTTCCAGATACTTCTTGGCGTACATGGCAGTTGCCCAAGCCAGATCTCCCTCTTTGAGTCCAAAGTAGGTAGCACCTGGATCTCTGCCTTCAAGGCCATCACTGTGACCTGGGTCAAGCGCAATAGGTCTGCCAGTTGCACGAGCAAGTGCTACGGCATCTTTTAGTGATTCACTCTGGATAATGTTTCCTTGGGCATCCATTGTGGTGTAGGTAGTTGCATATGCGCTTTGAACTGTTGTTGCAAACAGTGCCATGACAACAAAGAACAAAACAGCAAGCAATTTACCGCGAGTATTAAATAAGCTGCGTTTCATGCGGTCCTCCGAAAAGTATTGGTTTACTCCTCTTCATACTTGTTAAAAGTTTACACTAGACTGGCACGTCAACAATAAAAAACACAAGCTCACCGCAACTTGATTGGAACTCTGTGATTTTCTCGACACTTGAAGATATTCTTGCAACCGATTTTGAAGCAGCAATCTTTGATTTTGATGGCACTATTGCTCATACGCACCATATTTGGAAGCTTGTTGACCAGGAGTTTTTTGAGTCGCGAGGAATCCCTTACACTCCAGAAATTGGCAAGATTCTCTCCCCTCTTGGATTTGAAAAGGGAGCCGAATGGGCAATTGCCACCTATGGGCTAAAGGAGGATCCAGAAGAGATTGTTGCCGAGTGGAAAGAGCTTAGTAAAAGCTTCTTTGTAAACTCCGTGCAGCTTAGACCTGGTGTTGTTGATTTTATTGGCAAGTTACAAGAAAAAGACATCCCTACTGCATTGGCAACTGTCAACGAGCCGGAGCTTCTTGCTCTCCTTGAACCTCGTTTACATCTATCCACTCTGTTTGATACTCAGGTGTTTGCAGCAGATGTTGGATCTGCAAAAGATGAGCCTCATCTGTATCTTGAGGTGCTTAAACGCCTTAATACTCCAGCCGAGAAAACAATACTGTTTGAAGATATTCCATTGGCTCTTCAGACAGGAAATTCTGTTGGCCTTATCACCTGTGCTGTTAATTGTGATGATGAGCATCAAGATATCGAGAAACTCTCTGAACTTGCCGACCTTACCATCAAGCATTGGTATTAAAGCTCTTGGTAACTGTAACTGTAAAAATAGCGATGTAACAAAAAAGGAGACCCGAAGGTCTCCTTTTGATGGTAGTGTTCGCAAGTACTAGATCTTGTGGACGCTAGAAGCCTGGAGCTTACCGTTCTGGCCGGTGGTAATCTCAAACTCGACAGGCTGACCCTCATCGAGAGTCTTGAAACCGTCCATCTGAATCTCGGAGAAGTGTACGAACAGATCGTCGCCATCCTCACGAGAGATGAAGCCGTAACCCTTGTCTGGATTAAACCACTTTACAGTACCCTGAGCCATTTCGTGCCTTTCTTTCTTAGCCCCGCAGGGCAAAACTGCGCCTGTGGAGCGCGATACCGTGACGTTTCGCCACGTGGAATATAATAACCTTAATCAACAACTTATGTGGCGAGAAACCACTCATGGAGATTTTCACACCATCTACCGGAAGAGCCACAGGTAATCAAGCTGTTTTCCAGCATTTATTTATGGATATATCTGCTATTAAACGTTTTTTATCTCATTAGTTGAGCATTTTTTCATAGAAGATAGAGAATTTGTATAGGATTAATTTACGGGAACAATAACAGACATATCAAACTATTATTTATATAGAAAGTTATCCCTTCAAAAAAGGATATGCCCATGAAAAAGAAGACATGTTTGTCCAGCAGGCCTTCAATGCAAAAGCTCATTGCAGTTGCTTCGTTGAGTGCAGCTCTACTTTGCGGACTCCACGCTACTCCTGCTCTTGCAGAGACTACTGATACTTCCACAGTAAGTGCTCCTGAATCAACTTCTAAATCCTATTATCCAAAGTGGAAAAAAGTTGATGGAAAGGTATATTTTTATACTGAAGATGGAACTATTCTAAAAAGTCAGTGGATTACTTATGACAGTCATCAATACTATGTAGATGAAACAGGTGCAGCAGCATCTGGTTTCTATACTACACCTGATGGCAAAACCTGGTATTTTGAGCCAGAGACATGGCTACCGCACGCTAGATATGGCTTATTTTATATTCTCGAAAATAAAAATACTCCTAATTATCACTACACTTACTACTACGTAGATAAAGATAACGGCTTGATAAAAAACAATTGGGTTAAAACAGATAAGGGTTGGAGCTGGGCAGGCGCTGATGGTCGTTTTACTGAAGGATGGTTTACTGCTCCTAATGGTAAAACCTGGTATTTAACTAGTGAAATTGGTTCGGGTGTTCCGGTTATTGCTAAATCAGTTCCGGTCGATGGAAAGCTGTACTTCTTTGATACTTCGACAGGACTTTTACGAAATTCTTGGGTAAATTTGGGCCATGGTGTAGAAGCTTGGTATTGGGCTGGTCCAGATGGCGCTGCTATCTCTGGCTGGTTTAAAACTCCAGATGGCAAAACTTGGTATGCCGACCCAGAACATTACAATACAGTAGTAATGGGCGGAATAGATATTGATGGTAAATATTATTTCTTTGATCACAGTAATGGCCTTGTTACCCATGGTTGGATTGAGGATGATGGTGAATGGGCTTGGATTGAAACAGTTGGCTCTGTTTATTCTGGCTGGAAACACATGCCAAATGGTAAGTGGTTCTATTTTGATGAAAATGGAGAATTTCCTTTGCTTAAGAAAGGTGTCTTCACTATTTCTAGCGGAACTTATTACGTTGACGTAAATAATGGAATGACCGCTAACGATTGGGTGCAGCTCCCTAATGGCGGTTGGGCTTGGGCACAGTCAAGTGGTGCATTTGCTTCTGGTTGGTACACCACGCCAAATGGCAAAACTTGGTATTTTGATCCATCAGATCCACAGCATCCTGCAATAATTGGTGAGACTGAAATTAACGGTCAATCATATTATTTTGATTCAGGCTATGGTCTTCTGAAAAATGGATGGGTTCATAGAGCTGATGGTTCTTGGTCTTGGGCTGGAGAGAGTGGGGCGCTTCAATCAGGTTGGAAGCATATGCCTAATGGCAAGTGGTTCTACTTTGATACCAAAGATTCCAAGCACCGTATGCTTGTAGGTGTCGTCCAAATTTCTAGTGGAACCTACTACATTGACGAATCCGCTGGTATGACCGCTAACAGTTGGGTACAGCTCCCAGAAGGCGGTTGGGCTTGGGCACAGTCAAGTGGCGCATTTGCTTCTGGTTGGTATACCACGCCAAATGGCAAGACTTGGTACTTTGATTCAGCAAAACCAAGCCATCCTGCTTATACTGGAGAACACACTATTGATGGTAAAGACTATTACTTTGATGCTGGATATGGCCTTGCTCGCAATCAGTGGATTACCCGTTCCGATGGCGTAAGACGCTGGGCTGGACCAGACGGTGTACTTACTGAATACAAGCGCTAAATCAGTTTGAACTGCTCTTTATTACCTGGATTTATTGGAGTTAAAACAATGGAGAAGAAGATGCGTTTTTCCTACAGACCTTCTACACAGAAGCTTATTGCGATTGCTTCGTTGAGTACAGCTCTACTTTGCGGACTCCACGCTGCTCCTGCTTTTGCAGAGACTGCTGATACATCCGCAGTAAATGCTCCTGCTGTAACAACTGAAACTACTGCAACATCTGAAAATACTTCTCCTACAGCACCTGAAAACTCTCAGCCTACCTCACCTGCAGCGCCAACAACAACTCCAACAACAGACCAGACACCCGCTGTTCCAACAGAGAATACTTCGCCAACCCCTCAGTCTTCTGGATGGAGACAAGAAAACGGCCAATTCCACTATTACAAAGAAGATGGAACACTTGTCACAAGCCAGTGGATCAAAGATGATTCTGGTTGGCACTATGTAGACGCTGCTGGTAATGCAGTCAAGGGTTTGTACACAACACCTAATGGAAAAACTTGGTATTTTGATCCAACTGACCCGCAGCATAAGGCAATCTTCGGTGAAGTTGAAATTGATGGTAAGTTTTACTACTTTGATTCAACAAACGGACTTGTAACAAATGGATGGGTATATCGTTCAGCAAGTTCTTGGTCATGGGCAACTGAAGATGGTACTTACTATTCTGGATGGAAGCATATGCCTAACGGCAAGTGGTTCTATTTTGATCCAGAAGAACCTCGTCATCGTATGTTAATTGGAACAATTCAGGTTTCTGGTACCTCATATTACATTGATGAATATGCAGGTATGATTTCTAACAGTTGGATTCAACTACCAACTCGTGAGTGGGCTTGGGCTCAAAAAAATGGCGCTCTTGCCTCTGGTTGGTTTAACACACCAAATGGTAGAACTTGGTACTTTGATCCATCTGTTCCACAGCATCCAGCGCTTATTGGCAATGTCGAAATTGACGGCACATATTATCATTTCGATGAAAACTATGGAATCCTTAGAAATAGTTGGACTCACAATGATGATGGTTCATGGTCTTGGGTAGATACTTATGGCTCATTCTATTCAGGTTGGAAACATTTCCCAGATGGTAAATGGTTTTACTTTGATCCAGAAGACTCAATCCATCGCATGAAAACTGGACTTTTCCAACTTCCTAGCGGTTCATATTACGTTGATGAAAATGCTGGTATGACTGCTAGTAATTGGGTGTCCCTACCAGACGGAAATTTTTCCTGGGCTCAATCTGACGGCTCTCTTGTCTCTGGATGGTTTACTACTCCTGGCAATAAGACCTGGTATTTTAATCCATCTTCAATCGATCATGCGGCGTATGTTGGAGAGCATTCTATCGATGGAAAGAATTACTACTTTGATAAAAACTATGGTCTAGCAAAAAATGAATGGGTTACTCTTTCAAATGGTGTAAAACGTTGGGCAGGTCCAGACGGAGTACTAACTGGATTCATTTCTCCCGAAGGGGTCTTCTCTACAGATGACGGTTCACAGCCAACAGGAACGATACATCTTCCTGGCTTGACTGTAAACGTTGGCTCTGACCATAAAATTAAGACAGGTTGGATAAAAGAAAACAATAAAGATTTTTACTATCTTTCTAATGGTGCACCCGCAGATGGATGGCTTAATATTCATGGAACTTGGTACTATTTTAGTTCCAATGGAGAAAAACAAACTGGTTGGATTAATTCAAAGGGCAGTTGGTACTTCCTTGATTCTGACGGCAAGATGAAAACCGGATGGATTAAAGATAATGGCAAGGACTACTATCTCAGTAATAATGGTTCCATGCAAACTGGTTATGTAACCTGGGGTGGAAAACTGTATTGGTCAGCTGCTGATGGCGCCATGGAGGAGCAGCCTTGCTACTACCCTGATATGTACCGTTACGCTCAAAACTACTATAGTGCTACTAACTGGCTCATCCAGATTGATACTACTGGTAATCGCTTTGCTGTATATAGGGGCTCACACGGAAACTGGGTTGTTTGGTACGAATGGCAGTGCACCACAGGAGCGCCAGGCATGTGGACTCCTCATGGTCAATTTACCGTAGGTAACAAGGGTCTCTACTTTGGCTCTGGCTTTAGATGCTGGTATTACACGACCATTTCTGGTGAGTATCTTATTCACTCCATTCTCTATAACTCCGACGGTTATACCGTCCGTGATGGTAGGCTTGGATACAACGGTTCCCACGGTTGCGTACGTCTTGCAACAGAAAATGCTAAGTGGGTTTATGACAACATCCCTTATGGAACTAAGATTGTCATTTGGTAATCCAACTAGTTACATCGCTCTATAGCAATAAACCCCAACTCATATTGAGCTGGGGTTTATTTGTTAGCTTATAAAATGTGGTTACGCAAAATACTTTGCTTCAAAATCCTTAAATTGCTCTGGAGTAGCGTTTTGATCTACCGAGAAGGACTGTGCAACCGCTACGGCCTGCTGTCTTCTGAGACCAGCCTTATCCTCGTCTCCTAGTTGCTCATAAACGTGAGAGAGCCTGTCGAGGGCATACACCACATACTCTGCAACTGAATCAGCTACGCCGGAGAGCAACATCATAGTTACAAGAGAGTCTGGCGAAAGCGCAAGAGCAGTCTCTGGGCTCAAATCAATGAGCTCTGCAACAGCTGCCTCTACCCCATCGAGTGACTCTTCAGTTTGAGTCTCTAAAGCATTTCCCAAACCTGCTGTGACCGTTGAAGTAAAGTCATCGATTACTTCCAAAATGTAATCTCGTTGAAGCATTTTGTTCCAATCTACTAGTTAGTAGGAACAGGAATACGTAAGTGATCAAATGCAGCATGCGTTGCCTGTCTACCTTGAGGTGTTCTAATAATAAGCCCTTGCTGCAAAAGATATGGCTCGTAAACATCTTCAAGTGTAGACGGATCCTCTGAGACTGCACTTGCAATGGTTGTGAGACCAACCGGACGACCTCTGAACGTCTCACAAAGCGCACGTAAAACACGCACATCCATTACATCTAGACCAAGCTCATCAATCTCAAAGAATGAAAGCGCTTCTGAGGCTACCTGCCAGGTAATAGTACCTTCAGCTTTAACTTGTGCGTAATCTCGTACGCGTTTTAACAGACGGTTTGCCAAACGCGGTGTACCTCTTGATCGAGAAGCAATTTCAGCAGCTCCCTGCTCATCAACTTCTACATCAAGGATGTTTGCCGAGCGCATGACAATAGTCTGAAGCTCAGGAACAGTGTAGTAGTCAAGACGATAAGAGATACCAAAACGATCACGCAAAGGACCAGTTAGAAGTCCGGTTCTTGTTGTTGCAGCTACAAGAGTAAAGCGTGGAATATCAAGCCTGATTGACCTAGCCGCAGGACCTTTGCCAATAACAATATCTAAGAAAAAATCTTCCATTGCTGGATACAAAATTTCTTCAACCTGGTGATTAAGTCTATGGATCTCATCTACAAAGAGGATATCTCCCTCTTCAAGATTGGTGAGGATAGCCGCTAAATCTCCTGCTCGCTCAATTGCAGGGCCAGAGGTTGTATGAAGCTTTGAGCCCATTTCTCCTGCTAAAACACCTGCAAGCGTTGTTTTACCAAGGCCTGGAGGGCCAGAAAAAATAACGTGATCAAGCGGCTCATTACGACTTTTTGCAGCCTCAATAAGAACACGGAGATTTGATTTAACGCGCTCTTGACCAAGATACTCATCAAGAGTTTTTGGTCGCAAGTTTCTATCTTGCTCCAGGTCTTCTGCCTGAAGTCCACTAGAAACTACACGCTGAGAAGTGTGTCCAGGAAATGGAGCTGGAGTAGACGACGACTCAAATAAGTTATCTGCATCTGCTTCCCACATTAATTACCACTTCCCAAACGCCTTAGTGCATATCCAATAGCAGCTTCAATTGTAATAGCACCAGCCTCTTCATACCCCTCAAGAGCAAGTGTTGCTTCCTGAGAAGTAAAGCCCATTCCAAGAAGAGCCTCAATAGCCTCTGATTCTACAGAGGTTACAGCAGGTTTTGGAATAGCAGCAAAGTCTGCAGGAGACGTAAGACCAACAAGCTGCTTAAGCTCTGCATCTTTTGCAAACACATCAGAAAGTTCAATTACTAAACGCTCTGCCTTCTTTTTACCAAGGCCAGAGACACTCTTAAGACGATTTCCGTCATTGGTAGCCACAATTACCGCAAGTTGCTGTGGCGTAAACGTAGAAAGCACAGAAAGAGCCAGTTTAGGACCAACTCCAGAAATTGCGCGCAGACGATCAAAGAGCGCACGCTCTTCTCGCGAAGCAAAACCAAAGAGTTCCATTGAATCTTCTCTGACTACCATACGAGTTAAAACGGTAACGCCCGCCTCGCCCGCTTGTGGAAGCGCAGCAGCTGTTGAAGCTGAGATACCCAGCTCATACCCAACGCCGTTAACGTCGAGAACAGCAACTGAAGGAGTAACGGATACAAGCGTGCCCGTAAGCTGGACAATCATAGTTGTATTCTTCCCTTTCCAAGCGAGGTGGTTCTTACAAGATTAGCGTGGCAAACCGCGGCAGCTAAAGCATCTGCTGCGTGATCTGGATGAGGTTGATGGTCCAAGCACAATATGTTTTGAACCATATACATAACCTGCTGTTTATCAGCAGCTCCTGTACCAACAACAGCCTGCTTTATCTGCATTGGAGTATATTCTCCAACTGTAAGACCTGCTTTAGAACAAGCGACAATAGCGGCACCGCGAGCATGTGCAGTAGGAATAGCTGATTTAACGTTTTGTCCAAAGTAAATGCTCTCGATAGAAAGAGCTTCTGGTGAGAACTTATCTATAACCTCAACGATCTGGTTATAGATTCTTCCCAAGCGCATATCTATTGGTTCATCTGCGGTTGTAGTAATGCATCCATAGGCGCGTGCACGGCATTCAGAACCCCTTGTCTCTACAATTCCCCATCCAGTGTGAGCAAGACCAGGGTCTATTCCAAGAATTACCATTGCACCTCCTAATATAGAACGTTCGTTCTATATTATCACAGAGTATGCGCAAACGATGCAACTAATTTTCTGAGAAGGGACCTCTCCACATTTTGGGGTCAACCATGCCAATTTGTGCATCAGATTCTTGTGCCAGCTCTTTTAAAAGCTCCAGCATATCCTTAAAGCCCTCCTGAGCCTCCGCTGGATCAACTGACAACTCAGGCAGATGCATAGAAGCTCCCTGAATTTCTCGCAAAGAATTTCGCAAGGACTCTACCAGGTCAGATTCGGAAGCCTTTGTATCTCTAATTCTGTCTTGCCAGACTGACGCGTGTGGAATTTGAGCGTTTGTGAGGCTCTTTGAAGACATTTCTAGAACCTCAGTGGTGTTTCTGCGGTCTTTTTGGCGAGCGTGAAGCATAGAAATAATAGTTTTGACCTCGTCAACCTTTCCCATTTCTTCCACAATGGCAGAAATACTCTTATTCCACTCAAGGTAGCTGGTAAGCACGTAATCAACAAACTCGATGCGTTCTTGAGGCGTTGGCGCAGCATTCTCCAACCCATCAGTTACAACCTCAGAGATATTCTCGAGGACTGCATGGTCAATAGCTGGCGAGAAGGTATTTCTTACCCTTGCAAGGTCAACAATATCTGCATGATACATATCTCCTAAAGGCCACAGAGAATGCGCACTAGAAATCTCTGTTCCCTTGAGCGCAAGGATGGTCTTATCGGCAGTCTCAAGCGTCAAGTAATTGTACTGGTCAGCGTATGCATAGCCATATGCACTCACCAATTTTGTATCGGTCAATGTCGAGAAAACCGCGCTATCCACAGTAACTTTATTAACCCGAAGTCTTGCAGTAAGCAACTCCGCAGCGCTTGTTGCTCGAGAATCTTTATTTGGAAGCAACAGTACGTGGACGCGCATAGGACCTAAAGCGTCTGAAGCAAGTGCCAAAGTAACAAGTGAGTTAAGCGAACCATCAACCGCAATAAAAGCACCGTTAAACCCAGACTTTACCGTGTAGTCTCGCACTCCTGTAGCCAATACGCCCCAGGTAGTAAGCGCGCTGTTATAGACACCCGCAGTATCTTCTCTATCAAAGTTTTCGATAGTATCTTGGTCAACCTCGCAGACAACCATATCTTCTGAGAATGAGGCTGCTTGTTTGACCAAATCTCCTGAAGGAGACAAGAAGAAGCTTGAACCACAAAACACCTGGTTACCATAGGCGCCAACAGCGTTTGCAGCGATAAGCCAGCTATCAAACTCCTCAACATCTCCCAGATAGCGGCTTTCTGCCACCGCCATGCCCATGGCGGACGACGAATCATCAACAGCAAAGCCAAAATACGGCAGGTAAATGACAGCATCTAACGAGTCGTCGACATCTTGCCACGCGTCAAGATCGTCGTAGGTAAATGCAACGCCAAACGTAAGGCCACCCGCTTCAAATTTTGCGAGTTCAAAGGTATTCTCGCCAGATGTTTGTGCAGAGCTAGCAGAACGAGCAAGAGCGCTCATGTGCGCTATCTGGGCAGTCAATTTGAGCGGGGTTACGGCTCCGTTTCTAACGAGAAGAGCCTCGCTAGCTGCACTTCCATCAAACTCTGTTACAACAGGAATAAGGGCCGCAATTGGAAGCTTTTCTGAAAGCGAATTGATAATCTCCGAGAGGTCTGCAAAAAGCCCTTCTATGTCAGCCTCTGGCACGCTTAGCAGTCCCGTAAGGGTTGGCGCAGGATAAATGACTAGCTCAGCGCCTTGTTGTTGGGCTCTCAGAGCATATTCCAGCATGGTCTGAGCGGTAAACTCAAAATCACCAGCCTGAGTGTTCATTTGTGCAACTGCTATGCGCATACCATTCCTATCATGAAGTGCTTAGTTTGTTTTTACCCAAAAACAAACAGGTGTAGTAATAAGAAACGGAGCCGCAGGTAGCAGCTCCGTTCAGATTCACAGATAAGCTTAGCTTGTTAAATATGCAACCAGTCTTAGAGGGAAACCTTCCAAAGACCGTGAAGGTTGCAGTACTCATAAGCCTCAGCCTCAACGCCCTCCTCAAGGGTGAAGGTAGCAACTGGCTCCTGGCCAGGCTTAAGCTGTGCGAACTGAGCGCCGTTCTCAGAAACAAGAGCGATGAACTCAATGTAGTGCTCTTCGAGCATTGGATGAGCAACCTCGCCAACACGGACGGTAACGGTGTTGCCCTCACGAGTAACAAATGGAACGTGCTTCTCAGCTGCACCATCAGTAACGCCAGCCTGGAGAAGCTCGAGGTCTGCTGCCTCTACGTTGCCTGCGACACCGTAAACAACAGCGCCTGTCTCCTTGTTACGATAAAACTTTGCGTCGATCATTTTTTCTCCTCTCACGACATCCTAAGATGTCAGAATTTCTTAGCAAGTGCTACTTAAATAGTAACAGTTATTACTTAAGAGTAACCTGCAAATTTAGAATCGATAAAATCTAAACAATCTGTGCGTATCCGCTTTGACCAATAAAATCTTTAAGCTCAGTCAAAAGAACCATGCTACGTCCATCAATTCTGGTGGGAATTTCCATACGCATGACATCGCCCATATCTGTTTCTACCCTAATCTCGATGCAGTCCATACCAGGATAGCGCGAGAAGATCTGTCCAAGTGTCTCGATAGCCTGTCTTTGAAGTTGAGAAGCAGGCATATGAATGACGAGTGTCTTTGGTGTGTTATTGACGCTGTTAAGCTCAATAGGATTAACTTCTTGCGCAATAACTTGGTCTCCTCTATCAGAGCGCTCAAGCTTTCCAAGAACGGAAATGAAGATGTCACTCTGGCTCTCACCGGTCTCTGGGTCAACATCGCCAGCCAAAAGTCTTGCAGCCTTCTTGTAGAGCTTAGGGAACATGACAATGGTGACGCTACCCTCCATGTCTTCAAGCGTAACAATTGCCATTGGATCGCCGTTTTTAGTAGTGCGTTTCATAACATTAGTAACCATGCCCGCAAAGCGAATAGGTTTACCTTCTGGAACTTTGAACTGCTGAGACATAGCACCGTTAGGAAGCTGAACCTCTACATTCTCTTCAATTTCTGCAAGGGCATAATCTCTGCTCTTAGCGAGGGCGTACTCGTATGGACGAAGCGGATGATCAGAGACATAAATGCCTAAGACCTCATACTCTTTAGTAAGCTTGAATCGCCTATCCCACTCAACACCATCTGGCTCTGGGACAATATCACTAAAACCAGAACCCTCTACCTCTGCAAACATATCAAACATAGAGAACTGGCCAACAGCCTTATCTTTTTGACGCTTAGTAGCAGCATCAATGATGTTTTGTGGGTTGTTCTTATCCACAAAGCTCATCATCTGCATACGGGTATAGCCTGTTGAATCAAAAGCTCCTGCTTTGATAAGAGCCTCAACAACGTTGCGCTTTGCCTGACTTGCATCAACACGATCAACAAAATCATGAATGTTGGCAAAAGGACCACCTTTTTGGCGCTCAAGCATAATGGCTTCACCAACACCAGCTCCTACGCCGCGAATTCCCGCAAAGCCAAAACGAATACCCTCTTTAGTAGCCGTAAAGTCTTTACCGGACTCGTTGATGTCTGGTGGAAGAATCTTAATGCCCTCATGACGGCAAGCGCTTACGTAGTGAACAATCTTATCTGTCTTGCCCATGTACGAGGTAAGAACTGCTGCCATAAACTCATGTGGATAATGCGCTTTAATCCATGCGGTCTGCATAACAAGAATTGCATAGCCAGCAGAGTGAGATTTGTTGAATGCATAAGATGCAAACTCAAGAACATCGTCCCAAATGCTTTCTGCAACCGAGCGATCAAATCCATTACGAACTGCACCGTTTTTCCAGTGAGCTTCCATGGTCTCATCAGTACCGTCGTCCCAGTGCTGGACAACCTCCTGCATGAGCTTGATCTTCTTTTTTGCTACTGCTTTTCTTACCTTGTCAGACTCGCCCGCGGTAAAGCCAGACATCTTCATAGAAATCTGCATAACCTGCTCTTGGTAGACCATGGTTCCGTAGGTTTCTTCCAAGATGTCATGAAGACGTAGATCGTAATCTTTGACTTCTTCTCTACCGTTCATACGGTTGATATAACTGGTAACCATGCCTGCGTTAAGAGGACCAGGACGATACAGAGCGATAAGTGCGACGATGTGCTTATACTCTGTTGGTCTCATGCCCTTAATGGTTGCAGTCATACCTGCAGACTCAACCTGGAAAACGCCAGCGGTTCGTCCTTCTCGAAGAAGTCTATAAATTTCTGGGTCGGTAAACGGAATGTTATCTACATCGATATCAATACCGTAGTTATCCTTCACGTTCTTAATTGCACGAGAAATAACTGTTAGGGTTCTCAGTCCCAGGAAGTCCATCTTAAGAAGGCCCATGTCTGCGACAGAGTGTCCCTCGTACTGTGTAATCTCTACGCCACCTTTGGTATCAACCTTAGTAGGAACGTGGTCATTAACAGGCGTTGGAGCAATCAAAACTGCGCAAGCATGTACGCCCTCACCACGATGCAAGCCTTCAATAGATAGAGCAGCATCAATAATTCTTCTTGCATCAGGGTCATTCTCGTATGCATCTTCAAAGTCAGCAGAATACTGATCGGCACCCTTTTGGCCTTCTTGAGCTTTATGAAGAACAAATTTTAGGTGAGCGTTAGGATCACCAGGGATCATCTTAGAAAGACGCTGTCCCATATAAACGGGATATCCTAGAACACGACAAGCATCGTTAATTGCCTGTTTAGCCTTGATGGTTGAGTACGTAATAACGTGAGAAACACGATCAGATCCATAAATCTGACGGACATGCTCTACAACCTCAAGACGACGCTCATCGTCGAAGTCCATATCAATATCTGGCATCTCTGAACGTTGAGGAGACAAGAATCTCTCAAACATGAGGCCATTCTCAAGAGGGTCAAACGAGGTAATATCCATGGCATATGCAACAATAGCGCCCGCTGCAGATCCACGACCAGGACCTACACCAATGCCATTTTCTTTTGCCCAGCGAACATATTCCTGAACAATTAAGAAGTAATCAGCAAAGCCCTTTTTGCAGATAATGTCGTACTCATACTCAAAACGATCTTTAACGTTAATCTCATTGATGACAACGTTTTGCCAATCATCTCCATAACGTTTTGCAAGACCAAGCTCGCACTCTTTTCTAAACCGCTCCTCTGAGGTCTCCCCTTCTGCCAAATCTGGAAACTTTGGCAGGTACATATGGGTCCAGTCCAGTTCATAGTTGCATTTATTTGCAACCTCAATGGTGTTCTCGATAGCTTCAGGACACCACGAGAAAAGCTGGCGCATTTCTTGCTCATTCTTGAGATAGAACTCACTGCCAGTCATGCGTTTGCGGTTCTCATCATCTACACGAGCGCCGGAGCCAATGCAGGAAGCAATGTCTTGAACGCTTGCGTCTTCTTTAGTGAGATAGTGGTTATCGTTGGTGGCAACTACCTTAATACCAAGGTCATGACCCATCTTTACAATGCGCTCAGCAAGGGTTCTATCGGTATATCCGCCCCAGCTTGGATCAGATAAGCCGTGGTCTTGAATCTCTAGGTAGAAATCATCCCCAAAGATGTCTTGATAGATTTTTGCCCAACGTTCCGCCTCTTCTGGACGACCTTCAAACAACATACGAGGGATGATGCCAGATACACAAGCTGAAGTGCAGATAATACCCTCGTGGTAACGCTTGAGCATCTCAAGCGTGGTACGGGGCTTGTAATAGAACATATCTTTTGAGCCAGCTTCTGACATCATCTTCATCAGGTTGACATAGCCGGTCTCATTTTTAGCAAGCAGGATAAGGTGATAACGTACCTGCTTAGTGCCCTTCTCAATACAATCATCAAGAATGAAATAAGCTTCACAGCCAAATATTGGCTTGATAAGTGGAGATGGTTTATTTGCTTTTATCGCCTCAATGTCATGCGTTTGATTCCAAATTTGAACGTCAGAAGCCCATTGAGCATGAACTTTATCATGCTCACCAGCATTTGGGTCATCTGCGGGAGGCTCTTCTAGATCCCAGCCCTTTTCAAAACATTCCACATCGTGGCACCACTGGCCAAAGTCTTTAAGCGCCTCATTGTACTTACGGCATGCAAGGTCAAAATCTGGAATTCCAAAGAGATACCCATGATCAGTAAGAGCAAGTGCTGGCATACCAAACTCTACAGCTTTACTAACCATGTCTGGGACACGGCTAGCTCCATCAAGAATGGAAAAATCTGAGTGGTTGTGGAGGTGAACAAATGCCATCTTTTTCTACGCTCTTCTCTTTGTGCTTCAAAATTTGTTCTTTTACCAAGGGCTCTTAATTTCTTTGTATAGTGTAGCCGATTCGCCAGACAATAACTACTAATACAAACATATGTTCTATGTGCTAATACTTCTATTGCCGCTGGTAAATTGGATGAAAATATTTTCTCGCCAATGTAATAACGTCACAAAATCTCGCTGAATTTGCAAAAACCGTTTGACCAAAAAACTTCTCAAAAATAAAAGTTTCAAACTGGTAACTCTTAGACTAGGGACCCCTTAATTGGGAATATAGTTTTTGTATTACCTATTCTAGTTAAGGAGATCACATGGATCAGATGAAAAGCATTTCCTTTGACGACATTGCAGCGGCTCAGAAGAACTTTGAGTCCGACCGCGCTCACACAGTAGCTAAGAATGCTGCTACCAGCGCTGGTGTTAGAAAAGCAGCTCGCGTACCAGAAGGCGTTGCCCTTAATCCTCTTACCTTTGATGTTGAAGTAAAGCAGGGTGACCGCACTAATCAGAAGCGTTCTGGTCGTTGCTGGATGTTTGCTTCACTCAATACCTTTAGATACCGCATTATCAAGAAATATAACCTCTCTACCTTTGAGCTTTCTCAGGCATATCCACTGTTCTGGGACAAGATGGAGAAGTCCAACTGGTTCCTTGAGAACATTCTGGACACCCTTGATGAGCCTCTAAACGGCCGCCTTGTTTCTTTCCTGCTTACCGACCCAATTGGCGACGGTGGCCAGTGGGATATGTTTAAGAGCCTTGTTAAGAAGTACGGCGTTGTACCAAAGAGCGCTATGCCAGAGACTGCTAACTCTTGCAATACCCACGAGATGGACGCATATCTCACCCGTTATCTTCGTAGTGCTGCAAAGCGTCTTCGTGAGACCGCAAAGGCTGGCGAATCTCTTGAGTCTCTACGTGAAATGAAGAAAGAAATGATGGAGGACGTCTACACCCTGCTGGTAACCTGCCTGGGTCAGCCTCCTGTATCTTTTGAGGCACGCCTGCGCGATAAAGACGATAACCTCGCTCTTTCTGGCACTTTTACCCCTCAAGAGTTCTTCGCTGAGACTGTTGACATGAATCTTGATGATTACATCTCAATCATCTCTGCTCCTACTGCTGACAAGCCTTTCAACCACACCTACACCGTTTCTCGCTTGGGCAACGTTGTTGAGGGTGGCGGCGTTCGTTACCTCAACCTTGAGATCCCTGAACTCAAGCGCCTTGCTGTGGCCCAGCTCAAGGACAACCTGCCTGTCTGGTTTGGTTGCGATGTTGCTCAGTCCTACCTTCGCGAAGAGGGCATCATGGACACCCGTGCGCTTGACGTTGACGGCCTCTTTGGCTTCCCTGTTGAGGGTGCACTTGACCGTGCTGAGCGCCTTGACTACGGCGAGTCTCTGATGACTCACGCAATGGTTCTTGAAGGTGTTAACTTTGACGCAGAGGGCAACACTACTCTTTGGAAGGTTGAGAACAGCTGGGGTAAAGACCACGGCCGCGATGGCTTTGACACCATCTCTGACCCTTGGTTTGACGAGTACGTCTACCAGATTGTTGTTGACAAGAAGTACCTCACTCCTGAGCAGCTCAAGACCTTTGAGACCGAGGAAGCAACCGTCCTCGAGCCATGGGACCCAATGGGCTCTCTTGCAACACTTCGCTAAGGTACAAACCATCTGGCGAGAAGATCGGTCTTCTCGCCAGGTTTTTCTAAACGCTACAAACAAAAGGAGCCATAATGGCTGATCAGACCGTAAATCCACAGTGGGCAAACGAGGAAACTGCTGCTTTTAGCGCAGACCGCGCTAACCGCGTTGCCCGCAACTCCGTAACCTCTATGGGCGTTTCCGCAGCTGCTCGCGACATCACTACCATGCGTACGTACGCTGATACCTACGGTGTTGCTGTTGCAAAGACTGGTGACGTCACCAACCAGCGTCAGAGTGGTCGCTGCTGGATGTTCTCTTCTTTCAACGTGCTTCGCCAGGAGGCAATCAAGAAGCTTGACGTTGATACGTTTGAATTCAGCCAGGCATACGGCATGTTCTACGACAAACTTGAGAAGGCTAACTCTGCACTTGAGTACATCATTCAGACCGCTGACCAGCCAACCGATTCTCGTGTTGTCCACACGCTTCTGACCGAGGGTATTGGTGACGGCGGCTACTACTCATTTGCCATGAGCTTGGTTGAGAAGTACGGCCTGGTTCCTAAGGATGCCATGCCAGAGACTGCCTGCTCCAAGAACTCCACTCAGATGGATGAGCGCATTGATCGCCTGTTCAGAAAGAGCGCTGGCGAGCTTCGCGCAGCATACGCGGCTGGCAAATCTCTTGATGAGCTCCGTGCGCTTAAGCAGGAGCAACTCAAGGGCTTCCACCAGATTCTTTCCGTCTGCCTTGGCGAGCCACCTCTGACCTTTGATTTTGAGTGCAAGGTTGGCAAAAACGCACAGGTGGATAAGGCAAAGCTCTCCCCTGTTGAGCCAAGTAAGGCTTCTGACAACAAGGACAAGAAGGACGGCGAGAAGGACGAGGAAGGCACTCAGATTCTTCGCGACTTTGGCATTACTCCTCTTGAGTTTGCTAAGCGCTATTGTGGCGTTGATCCTCGCGGCTTTGTCCAGCTCATCTCTGTTCCAAGCAAGAAATATCCTTACGGCAAGGTGTATCACCCAACCTTCATCGATACCGTTTTGGGCGGCATTAAGACTCGCTTCTTGAACGTTGAGCCAGAGGTTCTTGAGGCAGCCACCATTGCTTCTTTGAAGGATGGCAACCCTGTCTGCATGGCCTGCGACGTTATGCAGGAGTTCCCTCGTCACAATGAGGACTTCAACTACGTTCTCTCAACCGACACCATGGATTACAACGGCCTCTTTGGCGTTGATTTTGACATGGATCGTGCTGCAATGATTGAGAACTATGAGACTTCTCTTACCCACGCAATGACCTTCCAGGGCGTTGAGCTTGATAAGGATGGCAAGGCTAAGCAGTGGCGCATTGAGAACAGCTGGGGCAAGGACTCCGGTAAGGACGGCTACCTCATCATGAGCGCAGACTGGTTCCGCCTCTACGGTGGCGAGGCTGATGTTCGTCGTCAGTACGTTCCAGAGGACCTGCTCAAGGTCTGGGACGAGGGCGAAGATGTCCAGATTGATTTCTGGGAGAACCTCGGCTACTCCCTTGGTGGTCGTAACCGCAAGTAAAGCACGCGCAACCACAGCCTACTAAGCACGCACATAAAAGCACCTATGGCCGGTACAGAATTTTCTGTGCTGGCCATATTGGTCTATACTGAAAAAAGCTCAAGCTTATTATCTGGAGGCTCTCATGAGAGCAATTTCAAAAGAGCGTGTCATTTTACGAGCCACTATCTTGGTGCTCTTTTTATTGATCTGGTATTGCGATTCTAGAGGCATGCTTCCAGAAAATGGCTACGCAATCCTAACCATTCTTTTATTTGGTATTTTTTGGTTTATCGAGGCTAAATTTATTAAACCAACTAGAACAGATCAAAGCGTGCCGCGGAGACCTCGGCTGTAATCTTTCCGGCGCTGAGTTCTGTCAGCGCATCCGTAAACGCCGCTTCTTCTCCGCACCTAAAGTCTATGGCGAGAAAAACGTCCGCTCCAAACTCTGCCGTTATAACCTTGCCGCCGGTATCTGAGACCAGGCGCTGAATCTGCTCATACAGGTTATACGAGGCCGACAACTCCACCCTCACAACCTGTAGCATTTCCTGAACAGCAGATGCTTCCTCAGCAGCAGCCAAAGCCTCTTGAGTTGCTGCCGTATACGCACGAACAAGTCCACCAGGGCCCAAAAGCGTTCCGCCAAAGTAGCGCGTGACAACGCAGCAGACGTTCTTAAGCCCCGCTCCGCGCAATACCTCCAGCACCGGCATTCCCGCCGTTCTGGAAGGCTCTCCGTCGTCGGAGGCACGCTCTGTACCGTCCTCCAATATCCACGCAGGCACGTTATGGCGAGCGTTGTAGTGCTTCGCTCTCACCCTGGCGAGAAACTCTTGTGCTTCTGCCTCTGTCTCTACATGACAAAGCTGGGCTATGAAGCGGCTTTTTCTGTCTTCAAAAAGACCTTCCGCAACAAAGTCCAGCTTGAGTGTCTTATAAGATGTGTCAGGCATAGAGCAACTGCGTGCCGCAGTTATGCGAGCACACAGACCTTCTCGCCAGCAGAAACCAGCTGGTCTGCTGCGGCAAAAATCTCTACATTGCTGTACTCGCTAGAATTGGTGACAGCAAGAATGACTACCTCGGGATGGCCCGCATCCTTAACCTTATCCAGGTCAAACGTCATGAGCGGCTGACCAACCTCAACGCGCTGATCCTGCTCGACAAGAGCGGTAAAGCCGTCGCCCTTCATCTCAACGGTATCAACGCCCACGTGAATCAAGACCTCTTCTCCAGAATCGGCAGTGATTCCAAATGCGTGAACAGTTGGAGTAGTTGCGGTAATAGTGCCCGAGACTGGCGCGTACACAACGCCCTCAGAGGGCCAGATACCCAGGCCCTGACCAAGCATGCCACCTGCAAAAACAGGATCAGGAACGTTCTCTAGCGCAACAACTTTTCCGCTTGCTGGTGCATAAATTGTTTTAGCAGTGTAATCAGAAACAACAAGAGCCTCTGGTGCAGCTGCCTCGGAAGATTTCTTGAAAAGATCAAAGAGTCCCATGGTAGTCCTTTCGTGTTTAAGCCTATTTATCATAGCAGCATTTAAAGTGGCTACCGTTGCTTTTCATGAACACAGCGTGCCAATTTGCGCTCTTCTCCGCCTTCTCCGCCTCGCTTCGCTGGACATACGGCGAGAAACCCGCGCCCTTGCAACATCTCATTTACTTGGAGATTGTTTGACTTCGGAGCTTCTAGCCTTATGAACGTGATACAATCGCCCATGCAAAGTGGACCAGACAACCGCGGAGTGCCCGTCCAGCTCATTGGAGGGGTGCTATGAGGAAAGTCCGGGCTCCACAGGGCAGGATGCTGGCTAACGGCCAGGCGGGGTGACCCGACGGAAAGTGCCGCAGAAAAGAAGACTCTCACCTGCGCATTCGCGTAAAGAGAAAAGCTGAAACGGTAGTGTAAGAGACTACCAGCATGCTGGCAACAGCATGGCTTGGTAAACCCCATCCGGAGCAAACGCAAATAGGAGCGCTATGGTGTGGCCCGCACTGCGCTCGGGTTGCGCGCTAGAGACCAGCAGCAATGCTGGTAGTAGATAAATGGTTGTCCGCGACAGAACCCGGCTTATACGTCCACTTTGCCTATTGAATGCAAATCCCCCGTACGATTTCTGTGCGGGGGATTATGATTCTGCAGCATGTTAGCGTCGGCTTTTAGGCCTGGCCCACAAAATAGCGCAGCTTTGGTAGGTTCTGCCGAAGAAT
>CAUTMX010000025.1:0-17135 GCA_963539685.1 uncultured Atopobiaceae bacterium
GCGGTAAGAAGGCTCTCCTCCATCACACATGCTTCACATGCCGAGAAGAACGACAAACCGTTATACAGTGCATATGTCTGAATCTTCTGAATACTGGTTGCACCAATACCGCGGCGAGGCGTGTTAATGACGCGCAGCGCAGCCATATCATCATCTGGATTGACGACAACTTTGAGGTACGCCATGACATCTCTGATTTCTGCGCGATCAAAGAATCGAGTACCGCCAACAATCTTGTAAGGAACACCAGCTCTGAGCAACATATCTTCGAGAATACGAGACTGGGCGTTGGTGCGATAGAACACGGCTATGTTGTCGTACGATGTACCCTTATCGTGCAGTTTTTCTATCTCGGAGCCAATCCACGCGCCCTCATCACGCTCATCAGATGCCTGATACACCTGGATTTTCTCGCCATCCCCCTCATCGGTAAAAAGACGCTTTGGCTTGCGGTGAGAGTTATGCGCAACAACCGCGTTAGCAGCAGCCAAAATATGGCCCGTTGAGCGGTAATTTTGCTCCAGTTTGACTACAACAGCGTCTTCATAGTCCTTCTCGAACGCCAAGATATTTTTAATGTCTGCGCCACGCCATGAATAAATGGACTGGTCATCATCACCAACAACCATAAGGTTACGATACTTAGAAGCCAGGAGCTTGGTAATTGCATACTGAACGCCGTTGGTATCTTGATACTCGTCAACGTTGATATAACGGAAACGCTCCTGGTACTTAGCAAGCACGTCTGGGTACTTGGAGAGCAGTTCAAACGCCTTGATGAGAAGATCGTCAAAGTCCATAGCGTTAGCTTTATCCAAACGCGTCTGAAGCGCGCGATACACGCGAGCCACCACGTGATCCATAGGACTTGCTGCCTGCGCTTCTACATCATCAGGATACAGAAGTGCGTTCTTAGCAGCAGAAATCTTAGAGCGAATGGAATTGAGCGGGAACTGACGAACATCAATATCTAAATCAGACAGAATGGTCTTTACCAGGCGCTTTGAATCGTCATCATCATAGATGGCAAAATTGGAGCCATAACCAAGACGCTCACCATCTTCTCTGAGAAGACGAACACACATAGCGTGGAACGTACAGACCCACATGCCGCGAATATTGTTAGGAAGCAGCGCCTCAAGACGCTCGCGCATCTCCGCTGCAGCCTTGTTGGTAAACGTGATAGCCAGAATCTGCCAAGGACGAACTCCCTCGTCAGCAATCATGTGCGCAATTCTAAACGTCAAAACACGCGTCTTACCCGAACCAGCTCCTGCAAGAACCAACAGAGGTCCCTGAGTTGTCATAACCGCCTGATGCTGGGCAGGATTTAAACCTTCAAGATCAATCTGCATTACGCCGTCCTTGTGTCAATCATTCTTAGACTAAAAGTGTACCCCGATAACCGGACATTAATTGCGCCACTTTGCCCTCACTCCACAATTAAAAAACCGGCCCTCAAAAGAAGACCGGTTTATCTGCAAAAATGTTGCTAATGAACTTCTGTGCACGTATGGCGAGAAGATCATCTACTCCAAACGCATACTTAGTTTGTTGAGTTTTCCTGACGGCGCTTTGCGCGAGCAACAACAGCCAGTGCAATCACGCCACCTGCGACACATGCCATAACAATGGCGCTGAGTGTGTGGTTCTCGTCACCAGTATATGGAAGAGCTGAGCCACCATAATATGGAATAGCTGCAGGATTTGGAGCTCCTGGGAAGCTTGGCGTCAGAGGACCGCCAGGATTTTCTGGGGTAGTTGGATTTTCTGGGGTAGTTGGATTTTCTGGGGTAGTTGGATTTTCTGGGGTAGTTGGATTTTCTGGAGTAGCAGGGTTCTCTGGGGTAACAGGAGCAACTGGCTCTGGCTCCCACTCTGCAACAAGAACAACCTTAGGAGTGGTGGTAGTAAGAGTTACCTGGTCTCCTGCCTGGTAGGTAGTACCGTCAAGCTTCCAGCCCTTGAAAATGTAGCCCTCACGAGTTGGGACGGTAGCAGAAACAGTCTCGTTCTTAGGATCAGTGAGCGAGTCAGCGGTGTTGCTATCAATACCAAAGTAACCGCTCTGTGCTGCAGGAGCTCCAGTACCGCCGTTTGCGTCGTAGCTGAGCTCATACTCCTGGTTCCAAACAGCAGTCAGGGTATAAGGGCTTCTCATGTTAAAGACCGTAGTCTCAGAAACATAGCGCTTATCGCCAGCCGGGTTGTTGTTTGCATCTGCAGGAACAGCAGAAGCACCAACATAGCGGAAGTGGTTATCAACGTAAGAACGCTTCCAGAACTCAAACTTATAGCCATCGCGAACAGGCAGGTCCTCAATGATGTTGTACTCAGCAAAGCCGTAAGTGCGAGGGTTATTTGGAGTCTTGGACTCTGTATAAGTTGCGTTGCCGTAGATGGTGCCGCCATTTGCATCATAAATGAGCTGGTTAACTGCAGATGGTGTTGGAGAAGGTGTAGGAGTTGGGGTGGTCTCTGCAGGAATAACGTGGATGTGATAGCCAACCCACATGAGGTGAGTGGTGTTGCCACCAACGTTAGCAGGGTCCGTTGAATCTCCCTGCATGGTAACAAGGAAGAATGCGGTAACAGGCTGGTTAGCAGGAGTTACCTTACGACCAGTGAACTCAAAATAGAACTGGCCACCGTTGTTAGTAACGGTATTGCTGTTTCCGTAGAAAGCATAGGTAAAGTCGTAGTCAGTGGCAGGAAGCTCAGGATAAGCACCTGCAGTTACCAGAGTAGTGGTTACACCAAAAGGAGCAAAACCAGGACGAGTAGTGGTGTAGTGAGAATACGCTCCGGTGTCTCTAATGGTCTGACCAACGCGAACGACAATCTCACCATACTGACCAGGAACAGGAGTCTGGTGACCCGTGCGCTGTGGATTGTCGGTGAGGAACCTCGATGTATCAGCATTGCCATCAGCAGAGAAAATTGAAACCTTTACACCTGGTGTAGAAGTATCAATAGGGTCTGCAAATGCAAGCTTTGGAGTAGCAACAGCAAGAACTGCAACAAATGCAAGCGCTGCCACACACACAATTCTCTGAAGTGTCTTAATGTGACGCATGAAACCTCCTTAGTACAAATTCAATCAACTAGTTGCTAGTACGGTCAAAATTCAGCTGTAAGAGCATAAAGGGCAGAGCGGTTCACCGTAAATGTAACCGGAGGGATTACATATTTCTTTCACAGGTTTTTCATGCTTTTTTCACATGTTATGCGTACAAAAAAGCGCGGTGAGAAACCCACCGCGCTTAAACGCTTATCTCAGTACAAAAAACTTCAAAACGTAGCTTCTGGTTTTGCAACCACAAACCAAGAGGTACTTGCGTTAGAAACCTACTTAACAAGCAGGAAGTATGCAATAACAGCAATACCCAAAATAATACGGTACACACCAAAAGGCTTGAAATCATGCTTGCGGACGTAGCCCATAAGCGCACGAACCATAACCAGCGAAACAATAAAGGCTACCAGGCAACCTACACCCAGAATAACTGCCTCGGGAATGGTAAAGGTATTGCCCTTCATAAAGTAGCGTACAAGTCTCAATGCAGAAGCGCCGGCCATAGTAGGAATAGCCAGGAAGAACGTAAACTCAGCAGCCACTGCCCTCGAGCAACCAAGTGCTAAACCGCCCAGGATGGTTGCACCAGATCTTGAAGTACCTGGAACAATTGCAAGTACCTGGAAAACGCCAATTCCAAGCGCGGTCTTCCAGTCCAGGTTGTCAATGTCTTGTACGCGGGCCAGGTTGTCGGCAGAGGGGGCCTTAAGGGATGCTGCAGCATCTGGGCTCATGTGCTTGCCTCGGGGCAGCTCAACCTTTACTGCTGCAGCGATCTTCTCGCGATGAAGCTCAAGCAGAATGAAGATGATGCCATAGAAAATAAGAGTTGCGGCAATAACAAAGGGGCTTCCAAGATGCTCTTCAATGAAGTCATTGAGCGGCAGGCCAATTGCTGCAGCAGGAACACAGCTGACTACCACTTTTGCCCAGAGCTTCCAGGTGGAGCGCTTCTCGTCTTTGGATTTCTTTGGCGAGAAGGGATTGAGCTTGTGGAAAAATCCCACGCATACTGCAAGAATTGCGCCAAGCTGAATAACTACTAGGAACATATTCCAAAAGTCTTCAGAGACATTGAGTGGTAAAAACTGATTGAGCAACAGCATATGACCTGTTGATGAGATAGGTAACCACTCGGTAATACCCTCAACTACGCCAAATAACGCTGATTTGAGCGCTTCAATCCACAAAATTGCCGACTCCACTAAAACCTCCTTGGGGACTGATTACGAACCTATTGTACGCAATCCGTTCGCCCTTTCTTTTCCTACCGTTCACGGTTTTACCTAACGACTTTACTACTTTAAAAGTGCCTTGTTTTCTGCAAAGTTGGCATTTGGAGCCAAAAACAAGTAGAATTGACACCCTCGCACGAGCGGAGAGAAGCGATTATGCGTATTTTTGAGGTCAAGTGTTATCTGACCTTGCGCTTGAAGCCAGTAATGAGCGGATGGCACTAACTGCGCACTAATCGGAAGCCCCAATCGCGGAGGTCGATTTGAACAAATATATGCGTCATAGACGCTTACCTTCATGCTCTACCCTTATGACAGCACTCCTTGCAGCAGTGCTTGTTGTTAATACCTTTTTGTTTGGCGTCTCAAGAGCTCAGGCAGAGACTCTTGAAGAGCTCCAGGCCAAGGTAGAGCAAACCAATTCTGATTACGATGCCGCCAATCAGCGCGTAGCTGAGCTGCAAAAACAGATTGCAGATAATGAGGCGCGTATTGCAGAGATTGAACAGCAACTCCCAGAGCAGCGCCTAAAAGCTGCAGAGTCTATTAGAGCAATGTATCGCATGCAGCAGGGCTCCATGGGAATTATTGATTTGCTTTTATCGGCAGATAACTTTAATGATTTGATTGCTGTTGTTCAGTATCTTGAGATTATCCAGAACAAAAATTCAGATGCTATCAACCACCTGGTTGATCTTAGCAAAGAACTTTCTGAGACTCAGTCATCTTTAAATGCGCAGATGGCAGAAGCAGAGGAGCAGAAGAAGGCTGCTGAGGATGCTATGAATACAGCAATTGCAACAAGAGAGCAATTGCAGGCAGAACAAGCTCAGCAGGCAGCAGCAGAAGCAGCTGCTGCAGAAGAAGCACTAAAAGAGGCTTCTACTGAGGCCACCTTTACCAACGCTTCTGGTAATACCACTGAGGTCACTACCCCATCAACTCCTTCGGCTCAAAATGTTGACTGGTCAAGCGATAAGACCAACTTTGTAAGCAGCTGGGGTACTCGAATTGATGCGTATCTTGCTGGTTCCCCTCTTGCCGGCTACGGCTCAACCTTTGCTGAGGCTGCATGGGCCTACGGCGTTGATCCGCGTCTCTCGCCTGCTATTTCTGCAGTTGAGAGTACAAAGGGTAGGTATAACTTCCTCCCCTACAACGCATGGGGTTGGGGTTCTGCTAGCTGGGGTAGCTGGGAAGAGGCTATCTGGGATCATACAGCTGGTCTTGCCGCTGGCTACGGCGGAAGGCTTTCTGTTTCTGGCGCTGCAAAGTACAACCCAGCAAATCCAAATGGTTGGTACTCGGCAGTTCTTACGCAGATGGAGCTCATCTAAGCTTCTGGCCACATAACCTTTAGAGAACGTTAAAACCCCGCAGTTTACCTGCGGGGTTTTTGTTGTCGGGTGCAGAGGTGATGGTAGGTTGAGTTGAGCTTGGAGTGGACGGGTTTCTCGCCAGATGACGGGTGGGCGCGAGTAGTGCGGGTGCGAGGGCGCTTCCGGGCGCGGCTACGCGGTGAGCACGACCATGGCGAGGATGAGGGCAAAGCCGATGAGGTCGGCAACGCTAAAGGTGATTCCTAGCACCAGTACGGTGGTGATGGTTGCCATAACGGGCTCGATAGTACCCAGAAGAACAGCCCTGAGTGAGCCTGCGTCCTTAACGCCCTGCAGGTAAAGGCCGTACGCCAAGAATGTTCCCACCAGCACGCCAATGACTACCAGCAAAACACCAAAGGCGTCCAGCTGAGGCATGTGATTCCAAGGTTGATAAAACACGGCAATGAGCGTGCCAGAGAACAAAAACGCAAGTCCGTTTACGGTAAAGCTTCCCCACTTTTCCATCAAAGGCTTGGGCAAAATGGAGAGGGCCGCCTGAGCAAATGCACACATAACGCACCAGAAAACACCTGATGTTGGCAGGTTAAGCGTGCCGGGATTTCCTCCTGTTACCAAGAGATATGTGCCAATAAGCGCCAAAACAATGCCAAGAATCTCGCGGCGGCGAGGCCAGCGCCTACCAACCGCGCACACAAAGGCCAAAACGCCCAACATACCTAACGACTGCATGATGGTTGCAGTTCCAGAATTAGTAGCATTAACTGCGTAAATGTAAGCAACTTGCGAGAATAGAATGGCAAACAAACTGACTACAAAAATCTTTACCAACTCTTTTGGCTGCTTAATGACGGTTGTGAGATTTTTTCTATCAAACGCAAAAGCAGTTCCCAAGAATAACCAGCAGGCACAAAGCTCGCGAATATCAATCAGCCACATGGGATCAACATGATAGGTATCGAGCAGGTATTTTGCGGCGGTTCCAAATGCGCCCCAGGAAGCTCCGCCAATCAAGACAAACAGCATTCCTCGATAGATTTTCTTCTTATTATCAGGGGTTATTTCAGCGTCGTCGCTACCAAGTGCTTCCTCTTCTACTGGAGTATCTATAACGTCTGCAGTCTTAGAAGACTCCACATCACTCTTATTAGAAATGAAATCATTCATCTGGGTATAAATCTTTCATTACAAAATACGGATACAAGTGTCACTTTTTCTTTGACGCGGTAGTATCACAATAACAAAAATCCACCTTTCCCTGCTCCGTGCAGAGCCTTAGGTCTCTAAACGGCTCAGTTAGGGCAAGATGGTCCCAAAAACGGCAATGATGCTCACGTAAGTTTTCGTATAGATTGGCAGCTTATGACGTCTAAGTATTCGCAGATGGACAGCGCGTTTTCTGTTGGCACGCTTCACGCAGAAGACAAAAGCTTTGAGGTAATCTCGGCTGAGTGGGTTAACGAGATTTCTGGTTACGCGTACATCTTCAAGCACATTCCCACAGGTGCCCGCCTTATGTGGTTTTCCTGCGACGATGACAACCGCTCGTTTGCCATTGCTTTTAAGACACCTCCTGTAGATCACACCGGCGTCTTCCACATCCTGGAGCACTCAGTTCTCTGTGGCTCCGATGTCTATCCTGTTAAGGAGCCGTTTGTTAACCTGCTCAAGACCTCTATGCAGACGTTCTTGAATGCAATGACCTACCCTGACAAAACGGTGTACCCTGTGGCCAGCACTAACGTAGCTGACTTGGAAAACCTCATGAGCGTGTACCTTGACGCTGTCTTGCATCCTGCAATCTATAAGCGTAAGCGCATCTTTGAGCAGGAAGGCTGGCACCTAGAAGCTGACGAGCAGGGCAATCTTAGCTACAACGGTGTTGTCTTCAACGAGATGAAGGGCGCCCTCTCTGATCCAGATCGCGTACTCTACGATTCTGTCAGCGAGGCCCTCTTCCCTGATACCGCCTACGGCAAAGAGTCTGGCGGCAAGCCTCGCGCAATCCCTGAGCTCACCTACGAGAACTTCCTGGACACCCACGCTCGCCACTACGACCTCTCTAACAGCTACACCTTCCTCTACGGCGACCTTGATTGCGAGCGTGAGCTCTCCTTTATTGCCCAGAGGTTTGCGGCTGCCGAGAAACGCGATGCAGGTGCCCCCAATCCGCTTAACCTGCAGGCACCCGTGTTGCCCGAGCCTTGCCAGGTCCGTATGAACACCACAGCCGACAACTCCAGCGTTGGCCTGGGTTACGTGCTTGGAACACCTGATCAGCGCAACAAGATGATGGCAGCAGATATCTTGTTTGACACCCTCATGGGCTCCAATGAGTCCCCGCTCAAGCGTGCAATTCTTGACGCAGAGCTGGGTGATGACTTTAGCTACTATCTCTCCGATGACCTTGCACAACCAATGCTCTTCTTGCAGCTCAAGGGTCTCAAAGAAGGAGCAGCTCAGAAGTTCCGTGACTTGGTAGAGACCACCTGCCAGAAGATTGCTACCGAGGGCATTGATCCAAAGAAGCTCAACGCGTCCATTGCACTTGCAGAGTTTAACCTGCGCGAAAATGACCAGCCTTACTCAAACGGTATTGAGTACACGCTGCGTTCGCTCTCAAGCTGGCTCTACGACGACGCACGCCCTCTGGACTACATCCGCTACGAGGACGCCATTGCCTACGTCAAAGAACTTGCAGCTCAGAAGGGCTTTGAGAAGCTGCTGCTGGAGCTCATTTGCAACAGCAAACACGCAGCTCAGGTTGAGCTGGTCCCCACAGACGAGGGAGACGCTCAAGAAGAGGCTGCTGAGCTGGAGCAACTTCGCTCTACGCTCACCGATGAGGATGTCGAGAAGATCCGTGCAGAAGTTGAGGCACTCCGTTTGGAGCAAGAAACACCTGACGCTCCAGAAGACTTAGCCAAGCTGCCGTCCCTCTCGCTCAGTGATATCGGTGCAGGTAGAGAGCGTCCTGCTGGCTTTGAGGTTGAGGCTCCCCTGCCATGCATTGCGCATGAGCTGGACACTCACGGCATTGACTATGTCTACCATTACTTTGATCTGACCCGTGCGGTTACCTTTGAAGAGCTGCCGCTTGTGGGCATTCTTGCTGAGGCGCTCGGCAAGCTTGATACAGCATCACACACCGCCTCTGAGCTGGATATCCTTATTGAGAGCAACCTTGGTCACCTCTCGTTCTTCACTGATATCTACGACCAAGACACGCTTGACCAGGCACATCCCGCCTTCATTGTTGCCGCAAGTGCCCTTGCCGAGAAAACCCAGGGACTTGCAAGCATTCCTTCCGAGGTTTGGTCTAGCACGCGCTTTGATGATTTGAGCCGCTTAAAGAACATCTTGATTCAGCGTCGCATTGCGCAGGAGCAGTACTTTGTTGGTGCTGGTCATACTGCAGCGCAGAATAAGGCTTTGACCGCCTACTCTGCAGCTAGCCGTGTAAACGATGCACTAGCAGGCGTTGGCTTCTATGAGTACCTAAAGAACCTGCTTGCCAACTGGGATGAGCGCGCTTCTCAACTTGCAAAAGACTTGGATACGCTCACTCGCAAGATGTTCCGTGCAGACAACGTTACGGTTAGCTTTACTGGCTCCGCTCAGAGCCGCGAGGCATTCTGGCAAGCAGCGGGAGACCTTGGCCTTACCAATGGCAATGAATCGCAGGTAGACAACGCAACGCCAACGCTTGTTGTCCCTGAGGGTAAGCTGCAGCGCGTGGCGTATATCATTCCGTCAAACGTTTCCTACGTTGGCCTCTCCTATCCAAACGTTGCCCATGCAACCAATGAACAGCAGGGTAACTGGCTCATTGCCACCAGAGTTCTGGGTCTTGACTATCTCTGGAACGAGGTCCGCGTCAAGGGTGGCGCTTATGGCGTTATGTTCAGAAACTCCATCGCTGGCCTGCAGAGCTTTGTCTCCTACCGAGACCCAGCACTTGACGCAACCCTTGACCGCTATGTTGGCGCAGGTAGCTGGCTCTCTGAGTGGACTCCAGACGCTGACGAGTTTGAGGGCTACGTAGTTGCCTCTGTAGCAGGTGTTGACGCCCCTGTTCCCGCTCGAATGCTTGCTCGCAGACAAGACATTGAGTACTTCAACCACCGTGATCCAGAGCGTCTTCTTAAGCTTCGCGAGAAGATCCTTCACGCCCAGGTTGAAGACATCAAAGAACTGGGAAGCACCATGCCTCAAAGCTATAACGACCTCTCGGTTGTTGTCTTTGGCGCCAAGGAGGCCATTGAAGCCTCCGAGCTTGATCTTGAGGTTGTCGACCTCTTTGGTGGCCAGGAGAACTAGGCCTGGTAGCTGTAACAAAACGCAAAAAGCCCTGTCATGCACGCGCATGACAGGGCTTTTCTTGTGAGGCAATGCACGAAGCCAGACGTTCTTCTCGCCAAGAACGCGCGCAGGCAGCGCGTTACTCGCTTCTCAACGCCTGAACTGGATCGGACTTAGCCGCTCTACCTGCAGGGATAAGACCTGCAAGAAGCGTCAGGACAACGCTAATCAAAATCAAAATAAGTGCTCCGTTTATCGGCAAGATCACCAAATTGTCCACGTTAAACATGGCTTTGACAACAGCATTTGCGGGCAAAATAAGCAGTTGTGTAATGCCAATGCCCATAACACCAGAGATAAGTCCTTCAATAAACGTCTCTGCATTAAATACGTTGGCAATGTCTCGCCTGGAAGCACCAATGGAGCGCAGGATACCAATCTCCTTTTTGCGCTCAAGTACCGAGATAAACGTAATGATGCCAATCATAATGCTGGAAACAACAAGCGAAATAGATACAAACGCAATCAGCATCGCCGAGATCATATCAACAATTAGCGTGACAGAACTCATTAGTGCACCAACAATATCGGTATACGTAACTACCTTAGACTCTTCACCTGCAGCCTTTGCATCAGCGTTGTACGTATTAAGAATTTCAACAATCTTCTCTTTGCTTGCAAAGTCTTTAGGATAAATATTGATTGACGTGGGCTTATTAAGGTCCGCGTATCCCATCTTAGAAAGATTTGATTCATACGTTGCCGGCGTTGCCCTTAGCATTGACGCGGCAATAGCTGCTAGCTGCGATGGGTCAGCATTGAGCTTAAAGGCGCTTGCAAGCGTTGCTTGATCTATCTGCATAGCATTGGACATATTTGCCGCAACGCCCTGCATAGCTGTATTGAGAGCGCCTGCAATCTGATTTTGCATCCTGGAAGCAACCTGCGTCATTACGCTGGTTAGCGCAGACTGCACGTAAGCACTCATAGCACGCGTAATAGCTGCAGAAAGAGCACTTGCAATCTGTGATTGATAAGCACTCATAAGCCTCTGAGAAACCTCAGCCTGGACGCTTGGAAGATCTGGATTGGTTCCCAGCTTATTTGCCAGAGCACTAACCAGCTGTTGCTGCAGGTCATCGGTATCAACCGCAGAAGAAACTGTAGTCACAATCTGCGTACGCACCTGATCTGTTGCAAGGTAGTCTGCCATGGTCTTGCCGGGATTAGCAGCACTCCAAGAGTTCCATCCCAGAGCAATGTTGCCCATAAGCGAAGAAATAGCAGCTTGTCCTCCTGGTTTGAAATTAACGGTAATGCCAGAAAGAATCTGCTGAATGTCTGCTGCAGAAAGTTCAGGGAAAGCCGCTGCCAGCGCAGCTGGATCAAGCGAAGACGTAACAGAAGACAATATATTGCTGTCAGACAGATTAAGCTGAGAGGGATCAAAAGCTGGTAGCTGCACGTCAGAAAGGTCAAGCGAGGACATATCCAGCCCAGACAAATTAATTGACGAGAAGTTCAGTGCCTGTGGATTAAAGTTAAACGCCGAAGACAGCACGTTAGAATCAACGGAAATGAGAGAGCTGATAGAAAGTCCCTCTGAAGTCTGACCGTTCTTCTCGTCCTCAAAGGTTTTACCAGTGAAAACGTCAACGTCCGGACGATTCATCTGGTCCTGAACAATAGGAGAAGCCTCTGCATCAGAAATCATCTTCTGAGTCAGTTGAGGTGTGTAGTAAATGCCTTCAGAAAGCGCTCCTGTGGTAGTTGGGTCTTTTGCCTGAACAACACCAACAATATGCAGGTCGGGTGCGTTAGCAATGAGGTCATTCATGTATGACTGGTCATCGGATTTGTCTGTCCAGACACCAAGATTTCCGTCCCATACATAGCGCTGATAAGGCATAACCAGCTTAAAGGTTGGAGACATCAGCTGGTCGTAGGTGTATGTATTATGAGACTCTTCGATAGTGCCAGATTCTCCACTTGCAATTTTATCAACGGTAGAGCGCAGGCCAGCGTAATCACGCAGGCCAAGCGTATACTCCAAAAAGTCATCCATAGTGCCGTTTGGACGCAGTACCAGAACAGCCTCATTCCAAGCAGTAGGCCATCTGCCAGCACGAACCGTATAACGGTCCTCGTAAATGGAAGGATTTCCTGGAAGCTCACTAAACAGCGTAGTGCTTGCAAATGAAGCAAGCGGACTATATGACGGAATCTTAGGCGACACCTTAGAGAAGGTAACGTCTGGCTGCACCTGAACAGGATTAGAAGAGCCAGAGTCCGCGCCTGCTGGCAGGTAGATAAAGGGGCTTACGGAATAGCCATACGTAATAGCGCTGGCATACGTGTTAATGCCGCCACCATTATTGTCGAGAAACGCCTTCAAGCTGGTCAGATCATTGGACCCGATACTTTCTGCCTGCATCCCCAACCTATTATTGGTAGGAATGGCGCCCTCGGCAGGCTGATTTTCTAGCTTTGCAGCTTCTGCGTTTTTCTGGTTTTGCGTCATCTCACTTTGTGCGTCTTGCGTTTGAGAATCAGCTGAGTCAGAACTGCTACCACTTCCAGAAATAAAGGAAGAAATATTAACGGACTGCTCAGAGATGGTGAGTGGATACATTGAAAGCGTATCCTCCTCAACCTTCTTAATGTACTCGTTTGTGCCATTTGCCAGCGCCAGAATTGCCGCAATACCAATAATGCCAATAGAGCCTGCAAACGCTGTCATAAGCGTGCGGCCCTTTTTGGTCATGAGGTTATTAAACGAGAGACCCAGTGCAGTCAGAAGCGACATAGAGGTCTTACGAGAAGGCTTAGCTTCTCGGCGAGCAACACTTGCAACGTCAAATGGATCTGAATCCGCAGTTACCCGACCATCTGCCAGCTCTACGATACGCGTTGCATACTGGTGGGCAAGCTCTGGGTTATGCGTAACCATAATGACCAGACGGTCTTTGGCCACCTCTTTAAGCAGGTCCATAACTTGTACAGAGGTTGAAGAGTCAAGCGCGCCTGTTGGCTCATCTGCCAGTAGAATCTCTGGGTCATTTACCAGGGCACGAGCAATAGCCACGCGCTGCATCTGTCCGCCAGAAAGCTGATTTGGTCGCTTGTTTGCGTGTGCCTTGAGACCAACCTTATCAAGCGCTTCAAGTGCGCGTTCGTGACGCTCTGCCTTAGGAACACCAGAAAGCGTCAATGCAAGCTCAACATTGCTGACTACACTTTGGTGCGGAATAAGGTTATAGCTCTGGAACACAAAACCAATGCGGTTGTTTCTATACGTATCCCAGTCACGTTCTTTGAACTTCTTGGTAGAAATACCATCTACCAGCAAATCTCCTGAGTCAAAGCGATCAAGGCCACCAATGACATTGAGCATAGTGGTCTTACCTGAGCCCGAAGGACCAAGGATTGCCACAAACTCGTTATCCCTAAACGCAACGGAAATGTGATCCATTGCAGTTTGTTCAAATCCACCAGTGTTGTAACGCTTTGAAATACCGTTGAGCTCAAGCACAAGTTACTTCTTTCTTGTTGGGCTATCTGGAACGCGAAGCTGTGCCGTTAGTTGATTGCATCTCCGTCGGCTGTATCGGTGTCAGCTACATCGGTCTTCTCGCCAGCAGCTTTCTGTGCAGCTGCATCTTCTGCAAATGGGTCAGCGGTAATGTCTTCAATAACCTTCTGCTGAGCCCAGCTTAAGCCATAGAACAAGCCAAAGAGCATCCAGAACCATGGCGCATAGAGCATGACAACCATCAAGAGGGCAAAAAGTCCTCGGAGAAGAGTCCAAGGGAGCACCACAATCAGGAAGAAAAAGAATGGCAGTACAAAGAGGATTGCTGCAAGCGTGCGCAGTACAACTGCCACTGTCTTAGTCAACGAGAAACCTGTATTGCGTGCAATAAGTAAACCTACCAGGCCAGCAATGCCAAAATACAGCATGATTGGCGCAACAAAATAGGAATAGAACAGCGGTGTTGAAGGGTCTTGAGGCAGCGTTTGCCTAAGAACCATCAAAACAATTCCCAAAACCGTTAAAACGCCAAGAAATGATGCGTTACCAAGAAAAGTCTTTTTCGTCATAGTTAACTCCTTTGATAAGGGGTATTAAGTATAGTGTAACTAGTACCTTGTTCCCGACCTTGGCTGTTTCATACGCGAGATGTCGCTAAAACCGCTGCTCTCCATATGTCTCCGGGTCAAACGTTTGAATTAGAGGAGTTTTTCATGACTGATGCAGAACTCAAAGCAAGCGCTGAGGCGTTTGTAAACGAGCACTGGGAAGAGATTATTGAGGATATCCGCTACCTTGTGCAGGTAGAGTCCGTTGAGGATCTGTCTCTTGCAGAGCCAGGTAAACCTTGGGGCCCAAAGTCTTACGAGGCACTTCGCCGTGGCCTTGAGATTGCAGAGCGCCTAGGCCTTGAGACCACAGACGTAGACGGCTACCTGGGCTTTGGTGACCTTCCTGGTGAGTCCGAAAAGTACCTTGCCACTATCGCTCACTCCGATATTGTTCCTCTTGGTAAGGGATGGACGGTAGATCCACTTGATGTTACCCGCCGCGAGGGCTTTATTCTGGGTCGCGGCGTTCTGGACGACAAAGGTCCTCTGGCCCTCTCCCTCTGGGCAGCTCACTACTTTGTTGAACAGGTTAAAAAGACTGGCGAGAAGCTTCCTTACACCTTGCGCGCCATTGTTGGTAACAACGAAGAGACCGGCATGGGCGACGTCCCTTACTACCTCTCCAAGTATCCAGAGCCAGCATTCTGCTTTACTCCTGATGCTGAGTTCCCTCTTATTTGCGGCGAGAAGGGCGTGTACCACGCTCAGTTCACTTCTCCAAAGATTGCTGGTGCAAACAGCGAGAAGATCGTTGAGCTTGACGGTGGCACTGTACCTAACGCAATTCCAGGACTTGCAAGCGCACTTGTTCGCGCTGACGTTTCTACCTTGGCTGATACTGATTCCATCAAGGTTGAGGACGCAGGTGTTGAGGATGATGGCACCAAGCTAGCTCGCATTAATGCAACAGGTAAGGGCGGACATGCTTCCATGCCTGCAGGCACTGTTAACGCAATTGGCTTGCTTGTAGCTTACCTGCTTGATAACAATCTCTGCGGTGAGACTGAGCGCGATTTCCTGACCTTCTCGAAGCAGCTGTGCTCAACCACCGATGGCTCCGGCACGGACATCCAGAGCGCTGACGACAAGTTTGGTCCTCTGACCTGCATCTCTGGTACCATCCGTACTAAGGGTGATGTGTACGTACAGACTGTTGACTCTCGCTATCCTACTTCCACTACTGGCGAGGCAATTACTGCTCGTATGACTGAGCTAGGTGCTGAGCATGGCTGCACCTTTGAGGTACTCTCTGATGCAGTTCCTTTCTACATTGACCCAAGCTCTCCTGAGATTACTACCCTTCTTGATACGTTCCATGAGTACACAGGAAGCAATGAGCAGGCGTTTGTTATTGGTGGCGGCACCTATGCACGTCACTTTAAGCGTGCCGTTGCCTTTGGTCCTTATGACAGCAAAGCTGCAAAAGACCTACCTGAGTGGGTTGGTATGGAGCACGGCCCTGACGAGGGAGTTTCTGAGGAGTGGCTCAAGCGCGCACTCAAGATTTACATTGTCAGTATTGCTCGCCTCATGCAGCTTGATCTGTAAAGCTATCAAGCAGAAATACAAACAAAGTCCCTGTATTTCATTTGAATACAGGGACTTTTTGCATACGGCTAGTTTTAACACTAGGTCTCAGAGTGAATCTTCTTCCACAAGCGCAACCCATAGCTATTTGGCAATTCTGCCTCAATACGAATAGCCAAATACAATCCCGTGGCGTTATAAACCAACTCAAAAATGTCTTGGCTATTCACGCTAGGAATTCCCTGTGTTAATGACGTAAAAATAATTCTTGCTACATCAAACAGAACAATAACGGCTACTGCAAGAATATACGGCCTAATAAATCGAGCATCATTTGAACCTTTAAGAGCTAAAAGACCTGCAATAAGAGAAAATACTGCACCAACTGTCACCAAAAAAATGGTAAGAACACCCTGCTGCTCAAAGAATTGATTAACTGTTGCCAAGGACGGTTGATTTACAACCCTAGAAAGGTCATGCAATCCAAGCAGAATTAGAATCAGAAAAAGCGCAATACCACTCAATGTAATAGAGATCAGCGCAAAGAAATGGAGCACACGCTGATGACGAGAGCGCCAATACGTAGTTCCTACAATGCCCTGGTCATGCTCCTTCTTTACTTTATCCGCAAGATTAGAGCAAATTACAACATAAACAATGGTGTTAAGCTGAACAAAGGGATCAAGAATAATCAACTCTCCTCTACCCCAAGCCCACAAAATTCCTAACAGAATAATCAGACCAATCAAATAGCAAAGGAATCTGTAGGGTTCAACTTTTGATGAATCCTTGGCTGCGCGTAATCCAAATAACGAGGTGACAACTTGCAACGCACCAATAAGTAATACAAATACATAGCCAAGAAGTATGTTATTACTGAACGTAAAATACACGCCGCTAAACTCAAGTTGCTCCAAAGGAACCGCAGGCTGCAAGCCCATAACAGTTGCAAAAAGAGACGCTGACGTAGTCAAAACATCTGCCACACCCAAAATAATCAAAACAATTGAGACGATGCGTAAAACATGTTGAGCAGGAGTTCTTGGAACTGTAGCCTTAACTCGGTCAGACGCAGGACGGTCCAATGGTTCATTCTCGTCTACTATAAGGAGTTTCTCGGCACGCTCTGTTACTTCAGAAACGTTTTTTGTCAGCTCAGAGGATACCTCAGTGACCTTTTTAGAGAGCTCTTCTACCTTTGAATTTTCAGCTAACTTGGCAATTTCAGAACCGATGTCATTTTTCTGTTCCATTGACACAAAAAATCCTTGCACTCGTCCAAAATGTTCAAATAAATCATAGCATCAGTTACTTCGCTGTGTTACTATTTGCAACTGTCCGTGTACCTGCAAGTATGTAAGGAGGCTTGTTCGATGCTTTTTTAATCTTCTCGTGAGCGTGTCACATGTCCACACCACGAGTTTGTCTGACATGTTCCACCACTAATCGAGGAGAAGTATGGAATCGAATAAGCTTTTTGCGGAAACACCACCATTTAAATTATTTTTACGA
>CAUTMX010000026.1:0-16826 GCA_963539685.1 uncultured Atopobiaceae bacterium
TTTGGATGTGAATCAAACTTAAGCTCCGCTGAGTCCTCAATAGTGACAATTCTTTCTGACTTTGAAATTTCACATGAAAGTGCATTTAAAAGCGTAGTCTTGCCTGATCCCGTTCCTCCAACAACCGCGATTCCCTGTCTGCATTTCACAGCCCAAGACAAAAATCTTGCAAGCCATTGAGGCAGTGATTTCATTTCCACTAGTCGGTCCAAAGAAGTAATTTTTCCGGTAAATCTTCGAATAGTTACTGAGGTACCATTCACCGCAACAGGGCTTGCAACTGCATTGACACGGTCCCCATTCTCAAGACGAGCATCAACAATAGGACTTACTCTATCCAGTCTTCTTCCTAATGGAGACAAAATGCGATCCATAACAATCAAAATCTGCTCTTCTGAGTCAAAGACCGTTTTTGATTCAAATAGCTCGCCGTTTTTCTCGTAGAACAAATTGTTGCAGCCGTTAATCATGATTTCAGTAACATCTTTATCATTTAGTAGTGGCTGAATTGGACCAAGACCACACACCTCATTAATTACTTGCTCGATTATTCCCTCATAGTTAACTGAACTAAAAAGCTCATCCTTCTCTTCATTAACAATTGCTTCACAGGTAACTCTTAGTTCATCTCTTACTCGATCAATATCACTGCCTGTAATGAGAGAAGAAACTGTAGAGAGTCCTAATCGAGAAACAAGTTTTTCTTTTAACTTCTTTCTAGTCTTCAGAAATAGTTCTTTTTGAAGTTGTGAGTCATTTTCTTCTTGCGCCTCAATTTGCTTAGCAACGCGTTCAAAGACAAGCATTAACCCACTTCCTTCTTCCTGTTAAACAAACTAAATGGCTTTTTCTCAGGAGTTGCTTGCAGGGCAATTTGAGCCTCGCGCAGTTGTGGAAGAATACCTAACTCGTTAAGGAAATGCGCAAGTACAAAAGAAACCGACAGTACAAATGAAGTTTCCTCTTGTAACAGCACAGAAAGCTTTCCTTGCTGAATAAGCTCTTGAAACCCTGGTCCGCCTTCAAAAATCCTAAACATCTTTGCTGCTTCAAGACCAACCTCTGCTTTTCCAACAGAAAAGTCTTGTTTAACCCTTGGATTTGCTTTATTTTCAAGTCGGATAATGCGAGTTCTTGCCACTCCAAGGCGCACTGCGAGTCCACTTACCTTTGCTAAAGAGTTAATGCACGTAAGAGGGTTCTCTGAAACAATAACCAGCCTATCTGCGCATTGTGCTGCCTGAGCATAGCAATCTGTTGATGCCGTCGTAGTGTCTACGAGCACCAAATCAACCAAACCAGAAACAGCTTGAAGAAAATGATTCACGCAAGGAAATAGAAGCTCTGCCATTTCAGGTTTTACACAAGGACCAAAAAGATACAAATTTTTATGGACACAAGTTGCCTTTTCTAGAAGGCTCTCTTTTTCTGAAGGTACATCAACAACAAGATCAGAGAAGTCTTTTGGCTGCCTAATTCCAAGCTTCTCAAAAGCATTTCCATAAGACAGATCAAAATCAACTAATGCAACTTTTAAACCCCAAGAAGAAGCAATCAGAGCCATTGAAGAAACAAGCGTGGTCTTTCCCACTCCTCCTCTTCCAGAAGTGAACGTCAGAATCGGAGCTTTTAAAGTCTTATCAAGAGGAATAAGGGATTGTAGATAGGTATTTAGCTCTTGGATACTGGCAACATAATCTGAAGCTTCTGGTAAAGGCTGAGAAAGCCTGTCAGCCCCATATGATTGATATCCTCTTCCAACCTTTACCAGATCCCCCAATTCCATAGGGTCAATAACTAAATCAACTCCTGCTCTAGCTGCTCTAGAACGAAGTGATCCAGAAGCTCCAGACCTTACCAATACTACGCAACGTGCATTTCCGTCTTTTACAATCGCGGCTGCTAGATTTATATCCGAAACATCGGAGCCGGTATTACCAATTAAGACTGAATAATCCTGAGGAGTTGAACGAGCAACAATTGATCTAAGAGATGCTGCCGAATCTGTAAACTCACACCTATTACTGATACCTAAGTACGTAAGAATGGCTCCAATCTCAACGCGTGCGTCAAGACCTACGTATGAGATCCACTTTTCTAACATCACGCTTCACCTCCTGGATTAGTAGATGAATCTGCTTGTGACGCACTGTTGCTGTTTTGGTCGGCTGTTGGAGAAACAGGGTTCTCTGGCTGCACATCTTCACTTGCCGATGATGGGCTTGATTGATTTGTTGTGTCAGATAAATCTTTTGGGTTTTCTTCTTCAACGTAAGAATTGTTGTGTAGTAAGTCCTGAGCATTAATCTTTGATCCCGGAAGAGTAAAGCGGAGTGTTCCTCGAGCATATGCAGAAAGCACAGCAGGAACCTGTTCAGGAGTTAATCCAAGCGTTACAGAAGAAGAGGTGTAAAGAGTACCCTCGGTATCATCTGACAATACCGCAATATCCGAGGCAATACAGGTAATAAGAGAATCGGTGACCTCATACGCTGCAAGTTTTGTACCAGCACTAAGCCTCTCAGCTAATCCGTACTTCTCGCCATGAGAAATAGTGAGACCAACAAGATTTTCTGGAATAGAAATCTGAGAGGCAACAGATCGCAGATGAAGAGAAACAACAGGCATGCCAACTCCAATAACAGATGAAACCGTTCGACCCATAACACTTTCTGGATTAGTAATTGCACCCTCGGGAATCAGATCAGAAATCCAGCTTTTTACCTGGGTATTAGAAGATGAGAGAGTTTCTCCAGGCTCTATTTGTTTTGTGGCCACCAAAATTGAAGTAAGTTCTCCGCCGTATTTTTGTATTGCCTCTGCTCGTGATTTCTCTGCATCTGCACGGACACTTTGTACATATGCAAAGAAACAAAAACTAGCGAGAAGTGCACTCAATACAGAAATCAAAATTCTTGTTTTCTTAGTCACTTTTTGTCCTCCCTCCATTTGCGATATACCGATTGTGCGCTCGGGTTGAGAGAAGGAGGACAAAAACAAAAGATTTACCTGCACAAATATGTCAGATAGCTGACGTGAATCTGACACAAAGTAATGTATCCACAGGCTGCAACGACGCAATGAAAAATAGGTAATTTAAATTTTTATCTAATTTGATATATAAAAATTTTTAGAACGTCATAACTGCTACATTTTTAGAGGGATTGTAATGAATGATTTTCTAAGTGATTTACCTGACTCATGAACAAGGGTTGACCCTCCCCAATTAGCTGGGCGGGACCAACCCTCGTTAGTCTCAATATAGCATATTTCCTGCTGGTTTGACAAAAAAGCACCCTAGTCAAGCCAGGGTGCTTAGAGGATTTACGCTGTTAAAGCTTAAAGCACAACATCAGGGTCAAGCAATTGCTGGCTTTCTCGCATTTCTTTTGCCAGAGATAAATAAGCCTTTAACTGGGGTTCTGTAATCTTGCCCTCATGCAGAGCGTCTTGAACGCTACATCCTGGCTCGTGAGTATGGGTGCAATCCCTAAACTTACACGTCTGAGCAGCTTCAGAGATGTGAGGGAATATCTTCTGTAATCCCCTCTCATGACCCACAATAGGTAAACTTCTAAGTCCAGGTTCGTCCACAATAACGCCAGCGTCAGGAAGCGCTACCATACGGCGAGCAACCGTTGTATGACGTCCCGCCTTATCAGACTCTCGAACTTCTCCCGTTTCAAGTGCTTCATGCCCCAAAAGTGCGTTAAGAAGCGTAGATTTACCAGCACCTGATTCACCAAGCACGATGGCTATGGAACCGTAAGGAACAAGGCGTCGAACCGCATCGATTCCCCACGCAGCTCCAAGATCTTGGGCGGTCTGCGCAAGATTTGCAAGTGCCTCGGGTTTCTCGCCCTCAAGCTTTGAAGCCGTTGCAACAATCTTTACCGTAGAACCAAGAGCTGCGGTGATAGAAGAAATCTCTTGAGCCAAAAGCTCTGGTCCAGCTACATCTGACTTAGTAAGCACCACGGCACAGGTTGCTCCACAATCTTTAGAAATGACTGCCGAGCGCACAATACGATCAACCGAGATAGCCTCGCCATCCAAAGCCTGTACCACAAGCACAAGGTCAACGTTTGCGGCCAAGGTCTGCTTTTGACCGCGAGCGCCACCCTTCCAGCGAGCAATATCGGTCTCTCTCGGTAGAATCGCCTCAATGATGCCCATATCGTGCGAGTCCGGAATGCGTGCACACACCCAGTCACCAACGGCCACCGTGGAGTTCTGGCCCTTGGTCACGCGCGCAGCAAACTCGGCGCGAAACACTCCCTGCTCTGAAACAATCGCAGGAAATCCCCTATCCAAGCGTACCACGCAGGCCATAGTCATCATCTGGCGAGAAACCCCTTGAGCTTCAAGCTCAGATACGACGTCTGTATAAGCTTGCGTCTGAGCCGACGATGGTGTCAGCTGTTCAAATGCTGGAACGTCCAGCAATGAAGAAAGGGCCGGCAGAGACCCTTGAGTCCTGCCGGCTCCTACTTTTCTGGAACTTTTTGTACGCTTAGCGGACAAGAATACTCCTCTACCTTATGCCTTGTTCTTTTGTACAGAACGCATAACAGCCTTATAGAGCTCCATCAAAGGAATGATTGATGCAGCTAGAAGCATTGCCGCTGCGTACTCTTCAAAGCCAATCTCGGCAAAACCAAATGCCTGAGAAAGTGGTGTCTCAATAACTACAAAGGTAAGGACCAGAGACATTACAAAAGAGCCCCACAGCCAAATGTTTTGGCTGGTTAGCTTGAAGATGGAACCGCGCAAAGAACGCATGTTAAAGGAGTGGAACATCTCAACCATAGAAAGCGTCAAGAATGCCATGGTCATGCCTTCAACGCCAGCTTCAGGATTTGCAATAACCTGCGAAATATCAAAAGTTCCATACTCAAAGTAATGACCAATGAAATAGCTGACAAGGGTGAGAAGAGCAATGATAGAGCCCTGAACAAGACAGTCAAAACCAACGCCACCTGCAAAGATGCCGTCCTTAGGGTTACGAGGCTTACGCTTCATAATGCCTGGCTCAGCCTTCTCGGTAGCCATAGCAAGAGCTGGCAGAGAGTCGGTGATTAGGTTAATCCACAGAAGGTGGGTAGGCTGAAGAATAGTAAAGCCAACCAGAGACGCAATAAAGACGGAAATTACCTCAGCAAGGTTGGAGCTCAAGAGGAACTGGATGCACTTACGAATGTTGTCGTAGATGCGTCTTCCCTCTTCGCAGGCGCTAATAATGGTGGCAAAGTTATCGTCAGCCAAAACCATATCTGCAACGCCCTTGGTAACGTCGGTACCAGTAATGCCCATACCGATACCAATATCAGCGCGCTTAATGGAAGGCGCATCGTTAACGCCGTCACCCGTCATGGCTGTGACCATGCCCTTCTTGCGCCAGGTATCAACAATGCGAACCTTGTGCTCAGGCTGAACGCGTGCATAAACGCCAATTGTCTCAATGCGCTGCTCAAACTCTTCATCGGAGATCTTATCAAGCTGTGCACCGGTAATTGCCTGAGAGCGATCAGTAATAATGCCCAGCTCAATTGCAATAGCAACGGCTGTATCAATATGGTCACCTGTAATCATAACAGTACGCATACCAGCGCTATGCGCCTCTGCAACAGCACCCTTAACCTCAGGACGAACTGGGTCAATCATGCCGGAAAGTCCAACAAAGACCATGTCGTGCTCAAGGTTAGCTGGGTCATAGCTCAAAGGAGCTTCTGTTCCCCAATCGCGACGAGCAGATGCAATAACACGAAGAGCCTGGTCAGCCATAGACTTGTTCTGAGCCAAAATCTCAGAGCGAGCATCATCTGTGAGGTCAATAATGCCATCGCTTGTCATGATCTTGGCGCAGCGAGCAAGTACCTCATCAGGCGCACCCTTGGTGTGCTGTACAACTTTGCCAGAACGGGTACGTACCACAACAGACATCATCTTACGAGAAGAATCAAAGGGCGCCTCACCAATACGAGGGCGAGAAGAAGCAAGATCACTTGTGGTGTAACCAAGTTTTGCAGCATCTGCAACAAGAGCTGCCTCAGTTGGCTCACCCTTTGCCACCTGCTCAATATCATCCCAGGTAGCATCAGAGCACAGCGCCATGGTACGCACGTGTGCATCAAGGTTTTCTGTCTCGTGACGAACAACAGTCATCTTGTTCTGAGTCAAAGTGCCGGTCTTATCAGAGCAGATAACCTGAGTACAACCAAGAGTTTCAACTGCGGTAAGACGACGAACGATGGCGTGACGTTCACTCATTCTGGTAACGCCCATAGAAAGAACGATAGTAACAACAGCAACAAGACCCTCTGGAATTGCAGCTACTGCAAGAGATACTGCAACCATAAACGTGCTTAGGACAAGGTCAAAGTTGCCAAGCATCTCGGCACCGTGCTTGATAAAGCCTGTTGCAAAAACAAGCAGTGAGATGACAACAACAAGGATGGTAAGTGTGTGTGAAAGCTTATCAAGGGCAATCTGAAGTGGAGTCTGTCCATCCTCTGCCTGGGAAATTGCATCTGCAATCTTACCCATCTCGGTACCCATACCGGTAGCAACAACAACCGCACGACCGCGTCCATAGACCACAATAGATCCGGAGTAGCACATATTCTTTCGGTCACCCAAAGGAATATCATCTGTACCTTCAGCAAGACTGAGGGTCTCTGCGTGTTTCTCGACAGGAACTGATTCACCTGTGAGCGCAGATTCCTCTACCTTCATGGAAGCGCTTTCTAGAATGCGGCAGTCAGCTGGGATAGAGTCACCTGCCTCAAGCAGGATGATATCGCCCACCACAAGCTCGGTTGAGGCAACAATCTCAAGACGACCGTCTCTGATAACCTTGCTCTGAGCTGCACTCATCTCTTGCAGAGCAGCAAGAGCCTCTTCAGCTTTGCCCTCCTGGACCACACCAAGAACGGAATTGATGACAACAACAAACAGAATAATGACGACGTCTGCAACTCCGCCTTCTCCGGTATAAATACCTTCAGCAGCAGAAATAGCAGCAGCAACAAGAAGCATGATGACCATAGGATCCGCCATCTGCGCAAAGAACCTTTTAATAATTGATTCTTTTGGAGCTTCTTTTAGCTTATTGAGGCCATGAGCCTCAAGACGTGAAGCTGCTTCTGCATCAGACAGACCAACTTCAGCATCAGTTTTTTGCGCACTGATTACATCAGCCGCACTTGAAAGATACTCTTTCAAAGTTCCTCCTGGGTTTCTACCTGACAGATTGATGCCCGATCATAATTCCCCAGGAGAGGGGCAAGGGCTCACCAAGGTTGCCGTGTCAGGACCTTACAACGTCCTATCATAGGACCTTACAATGCCCTATCATTTTACCGTATTCTCTCTTTTTTCAAACCTCATAAATATTTCTTAAAACTCCTGTTATGTGGCAAATAATTGTTATCTAAGGGGTACAATAAGCGCAGAACATAACAACATAAGCCAAACGTTAGTTTTGGCAAGGAGGCAGTTATGAAAATCCTGTTTTATGGTGCTCAAAGTTACGACAAGGATTCTTTCAACCTTGAGCTTCCAAAGTATCCAGACATCTCAATCGACTACATTGAGTCAAACCTTACGCCTATGACCGCGGGCTTTGCCAAGGGTTATGACGCTGTCTGCGCTTTTGTTAACGCAGACGCCTCAATTCTGACCCTTGAGATTCTTGCCGGTTTTGACGTTAAGCTTCTGCTTATGCGCTGCGCTGGCTTTGATGCTGTTGACGTTAACGCTGCTAAAGACCTTGGCATTACCGTTACACGCGTACCTGCTTACTCCCCTGAGGCAATCGCAGAGCACGCAATGGGTCTTGCGCTTGCCGCTAACCGTCGTATTCACCGTGGCTACATCAGAATTCGCGAGAATAACTTCTCGCTTGTTGGCCTTGTTGGCGATACACTACACGGTAAAACCGCTGGCATTGTTGGAACTGGTCGTATTGGCGCAGCACTTTGCCGTATCTGCAAAGGCTTTGGCATGCACGTCCTTGGCGCAGATCTCTATCCAAATATGAGCCTTGTCAATGACGAACACGTTGTTGATGAATATGTCAGCTACGATGAGCTCTGGGAGCGTTCGGACTTTATTTCACTCCACGCTTTCTTGAATGATGAGAGCTATCACATGATTAACGATAAGACCATCGGAAAGATGAAAGATGGCGTCATTCTCGTTAATACTGGTCGCGGAGGACTTATTGACACCAAGGCTCTTATTCGCGGCATTCTTTCTGGCAAGATTGGTGCTTGTGGCCTTGACGTTTATGAAGAAGAAAATCCAAACGTTTATAAGGACCGTGGTGCTGAGGTCTTTGACTCAGTTACTTCTACCCTTTGCTCCTTCCCTAACGTAGTCATGACAAGCCACCAGGCATTCTTTACTCATGAGGCTCTCTCACAAATTGCTCAGGTTACGCTTGATAACGCAACTGCTTTTGCTGAGGGCACTGACTACGTTGATAAAAGTGTGGTTTGCTAAGCGCCAGAGAAACAATCGCTTCAAAAACGGTTACTATTGATATCTGAATGTGATTTCAATTCCTATGAAAAGGAGAGATATGGCTCGCAAAAAGACCAAGATTGTTTGTACTATGGGTCCTGCTACAGAAAGTGATGAGGTTCTTCGTGAGCTCATTCTTGCTGGCATGAACGTCGCACGTTTTAACTTCTCGCACGGTAGCCATGAGTATCACCGCACTATGATTGGTCGCGTTCGTTCTATCTCTGATGAGCTTGGTATTCCTATTGCTATCATGCTTGATACAAAGGGTCCTGAGGTTCGTACCGGTCTTCTCGAGGATGGCAAGAAGGTCACCCTTACTACTGGTGAGTCCGTCATTGTAACCACCGATGATGATGTCATTGGTAATGCTCAGCGCTTCTCGCTTGACTACAAGAATCTTCCAAAAGAGGTCAAGAAAGGCTCTATCATCCTTATTGATGACGGCCTCATTGGTCTTGAGGTTGATCACGTTGAGGGCACCGACATGCACTGCAAGATTATCAACGGTGGTGAGCTTGGCGAGAAGAAGGGTGTAAACGTTCCTAACGTTAACATTGGCCTTCCTTCCGTCACTGAGCAGGACCGCGCAGACATCATGTTTGGTTGCGAGCTTGGTATTGATGCAATTGCTGCTTCCTTCATCCGTGATGGTGCTGCAGTTGAAGAGATTCGTAACATCTGCCGTGAGATGGGTACTCCTAACGTACAGATCTTCCCTAAGATTGAGTCTGCTCTTGGCGTAAAGAACTTCGACGAGATTCTTGCAGCTTCTAATGGCATCATGGTTGCCCGTGGTGACCTTGGTGTTGAGGTTCCTGCAGCTGAGGTTCCTCACATCCAGAAGACTGTCATCAAGAAGTGCAACGATGCCTACAAGCCTGTCATCACCGCAACTCAGATGCTTGATTCTATGATTCGTAACCCTCGCCCAACCCGTGCAGAGGTTACCGACGTTGCTAACGCAATCTACGACGGCACTGACTGCGTCATGCTTTCTGGTGAGTCCGCAGCTGGTAAGTACCCTGTTGAGGCAGTAAAGACTATGGCTTCCATCTGCAAGGAGACCGAGAAGTACCTGCCAGTCAAGGATGTCTATCACCAGCGTGAGGGCCTTAAGAACGTCAACGGCGCTACTGGCTTTGCTGCAGTTGATATGGCAATCCGTGTTGACGCTAAGTGCATCATCTGCCCAACACACTCTGGCCGTACCGCTCGCCTTGTTTCTAACTTCCGTCCAAAGCGTCCTCTGTATGCAATGTCTCCATCCGATGAGGCAGTTCGTCGCACTTGCTTCTATTGGGGCGTCTATGCATTCAAGACCTCTGAGCAGGGCACACTTTCTAACACCATGTACAATGCTCTAAACGTTGCAAAGGAAGTTGGCGTTGTAGAGACTGGCGATATTGTTGTTCTGACTGCTGGCGATCCTCATACCAGCCCACGTCTTGGTGACTACACCACTTCAACTAATGTTGCTATGATTTGCCAGGTTCAGTAAACCGCATTTCAGCTTTAACGTTATATGCACCCAAGCGCTTGCTTGGGTGCATATTTTTTACGTGTGATATTTCTCAGTGGCTTGCCAGTAGTTACGCAATTTTCCAGCCGACGGTTTTCTCGCGCATGTTAACAAAATCAGCGTAGATGCCGCCTTCAGCCATTAATGATTCGTGAGTACCTCTTTGCACAATACGGCCCTTATCCAGGACAAGTATCTGATTTGCATTACGCACCGTTTTTAAGCGATGGGCAATCATGATGACAGTCTTAGACTTTGTGAGCTCGGCGATTGCACGCTGGAGTTCAAGCTCGTTTTCTGGATCAACATTAGCCGTAGCCTCATCAAGCACCACGATTGGCGCATCTTTTAAGATAGCGCGCGCAATAGAAAGACGCTGCCGCTCACCACCAGAGAGCATTGAGCCGCCTTCTCCTAAGCGTGTTTCATATCCGTCAGGTAACGCCTGGATAAACTCTTCACAGCAGGCACGCTTAGCTGCGTCAACTACTTGCTCATGAGTTGCACTTGGATTACCGAATTTGATGTTGTTCTCAATAGTGTCATCAAAAAGGAATACTCCCTGAAATACGGTGGAGAAATTTTGGAGCAGGGCGTCAACTTTATAGTCGCACACATCGCGTCCACCAAGTGTTACGTGGCCCGCATTCACATCCCAGAAACGTTCAATCAAGCGGACAAGCGTTGTCTTACCTGATCCACTAGGACCCACAATGGCACAGGAGGTGCCTGCGGGAATAGATAGACTCACATCTTCAAGAATTTGCCTATCATCGTAGCCAAACGATACATGAGAAAGCTCAACATCGTAAGAATCCGCTTTCTCCAAACCTTCTCCCTCGTCCATTGCGGGAGTGGCGAGAATAGCATTTGTTTGTTCCATTGCAATTTCAAGATTGCGTAGAATAGTTGAGAAACGACCAGCAGATTCTAGACGACTAAACAGCATAAATGACATAACTACTACTGTTAAACAAGCAGCTGTATCAAGTGTTCCAGAGAGCCATAGACCAACTGATACCAGGCACATGATAATGCTGGTAGCCTTGGAGATGACCATTTGCAAAACTGAGAAATGAAGCGCCTTAAGCTCGAGGTTAAGCGCTTGAACGCGACAATCGTCAACTGCTTTGGCATATTTTCCTTCAGCATCATCAATAAGAGAAAACGCCCTTACTACACTGATGCCACGGACATATTCAAGAACAGAGCTGATTAAGGTGGTATTAGCTGCTACATACTTATCTGATACATTGCGCACGTAAGCCTGGAGCAGCTCCATAGTAATACAGAAAAGAACAAACGTAGCTGCAGTTATAAGGCCTAGTTGCCAACAAAACACAAACAAGAACGCAACAATAATTGCGGTTAAAGCTAATCCTCCAACAACCATCATATAAAGTAGGCCACCGAGATTTTGCATTACATCTAGCTGATTGGTCATAACAGCTGTTACTCCTCCAAGGCTATTCTCGTTAAAATAACCCATAGGAAGGCGGCGCAGGGTATCTCCAATTTCCGCGCGCTTGGCACCAGCCATACTAAAATTAGCATCACAGAAATTCTCACTCTTAAAATGAGCGCAAATGAACGCTCCTATAATGCTCAGAAGCATAACTCCCAGCGAAGAAAATATCGTCTGAGTTGAGAGTGTATCCGTAGTAAGAGCAGTAAAAACAATCCAAAGCGCCGTTATTTGTACGCCTTCAAAGAGGCAGCCAAGAATGGTAAAGAAAAGGCCCTTATAGAGTTTCTGGCGATAAGAACTTCCAAACTGAAAGTACATTTTTAAGACAGATAACATTGCTACTCCCCTCCTTAAGCCTCATCAAGTGCGCCGATATGAGCGCGATACATGGTTGCATAGAGCGGACATGTCTCCATAAGCTGCTCGTGAGTACCCTCAGCTTCAATAGAGCCATCATTAACAACAACAATTTTGTCGGCATTTTGTACGGTAGAAAGACGGTGCGCGATAACTACCAACGTTTTGCCAGCTACCAACTTTGCAACCGCAGATTCAACCTCTGCTTCTGATTCTGGATCTGCGTAGGCTGTTGCTTCATCAAGCATAATGATCGGCGCGTTTTTGAGCATAGCTCGAGCAATTGCTACGCGCTGACGCTCTCCACCAGAAAGGTGCCCACCTGAGCCTCCTACAACCGTTTGATAACCATGAGGAAGCGATTGAATAAAGTTATGACAGCCAGAAGCTTTTGCACAGGCAATTACCTCTTCATCGGTAGCGTCTTTTTTGCCCATCCTGATGTTTTCCATAATGGTTTCATCAAAAAGGTAACTATCTTGGTCAACATAAGCTACAAGGTTTGCAAGTTGAGATGGAGTGCAGGAACGAATATCTTGTCCTCCAATAGAAACAAATCCTTCATTTGGATCCCAGAAACCTGCAATAAGCCGTGCAACAGTAGATTTACCTGATCCACTTGGACCAACAAGTGCCGTAACTTGTCTTGGCTCAATGTCTAAAGTAATCCCGTGGATGACCTCATTAGTTCCGTACGAAAAACGAACATTGCTTAGCTTAATTTCAGTCCCCTTAAGCGTGCAAGGAGCCTCAGCCCTATCCTGATCTGGATAGTTCAAAACCTCAGAGATTTCTTTAACTACAGAGCCAACCTGTGCAAGAGAATCCATAAAGCTCATTGCTTCAAAGAGCGGCTGAAAAATACCTAGGGAGAGAACCGCACACATGACAAAAGTTGACGGAGAAAGTGTTCCCTGAAGCACAAACAAGCATCCTAGGGGTAATACCGTTACTAACGTTGCAGGAGCAATTGAAAGCATGGCGTCTTGCCAGATTTGACAGTGACGCATCCAATCTATAAAAGCATGAGCAGAAGCGTAAACAGCTTTAGAGAACTTCTCGTAAGAACTTGCCGACTGTCCAAAAGCCTTAATTACCTCAATTCCTGACACGTACTCAACTGAGGCATTATTCATCTCTTTGCCGGTTACGATAGTATTCTGATACCAGTACTCATAGTCTTTCATCATGCCTGATAAACAAGCAAGTCCCACGATTATGGTCAGTAATGCGGCAAGGGCAAGGCGCCAATCCAAGACAAGCAGATAAACAAAGACTGCAAATGCAGCGGTAAGGTTTGAAGTAAGCTCTGGAACCGCATGAGCAAGTGTAGTTTCAATGCTATCGATTTTCTCGACTAACAAGCGTTTGAGAGAGCCGGAAGGCGTATCAAGCACATATCCCATGGGGATAGTTGTTAGCTTCTTTGCCACTCGGGTGCGCATGTTTGCAATTGTTGCAAACGTTGCCTTATGAGAAACGATAGTTGAAAGGTGGTGGAAGATAATCTTTATCAAGTAGCTGAAACCTGCTATAAGTCCCCAATGCAGGTAAAACGGCCATTCTTGAATCCCATTAAAGATACCAACCACCATGTTACCCGCGGCAACATAGGGAACCATTCCTCCCAAAACACCAATAATGGCAAGGATGACAGAGAGCGCGTACATACTTTTTCTGTCTGACCACTCGAGCAATACTGCAACAGGATTTACTTCAGATTGCTGAGGATCCTGTTTTGTATTTTGGTTGCACTCAGTAGCTTGAACACTTTGGTTCTGACGATTTGCCATACCCACACCGCCTCCTGCCACAAACTCACAATGTAGTGTCTGTTATTCAGGCTGGCTTTGACAGAGAAAGCAAGACTTCAACTGCCATAAGTTAGCTATATATAACTATTTAATAGTTTCAAACTGCTGAATAGCTAAAACAAGCTAGTTTTATAAGTAATCGGTAAGTGGTAAGCGCGCTACCTGTAATTGAGACGTGTAAACAATCTCATTAAAATACTTATGAAAGCTTAATCTAACCTCAATAATTGGTTAATCTTTATAAGAGACCATGTATCACGAAGACGAGAGGCGTCTTGAACATCCCGAAAGGAAGCTGATCATGGAAAAGCTCGAAAAGGTTGAAGTAATTCGCGAGAAGTGCGGCGTAAGCTACGAAGACGCTAAGGCAGCACTTGACGCTTGTGATGACAATGTTCTTGATGCAATTATTTGGCTTGAAAAGCAGGGTAAGTCTACCAAGCAGTCAGCAAGCTATACTACTGAGTCTGCCTCACAGTCAGAAGTTTCTCCAGAGATGGAAGCGGCTCAAATTGCCTACCAAGAATCAAGTAAGAAGTCTGATTTCTCAGAGAACATGTCCTCTCTTTGGGAGAAGTGCAAAGAGTTGTTTAGTAAAAGCGTTGAGTCAAAATTTATTGTTACTCGTCGCGGCGAACAGTTTATGGCCATGCCAGTGATTATTCCAATTGTTGGTCTGTTCCTCTGGGGTGCTACATTCTGGCTCCTCATCATTGGCCTCTTCTTTGAGATGCGTTATCACATCCAGGGAGCTTATCCTATTGTTGTTGATGTAAATGAGGCTATGGATAAGGCTGCAGATGCAGCGGGCTCCATCAAAAAAGACGTCATCGACAAAAAGTAAATTGCGATTGATCCCAAACCTAAAATAGAAGACTCCGATATTTAGGCGAGAAAATGATTAAGGTTCTTATCGTTGAAGACGAAGAAAAAATTGCGCGCTTTATAGAACTCGAGCTTAAACATGAGGGCTATGAGGTAGACAAAGCTCTTGACGGAAGAACCGGAGCTGAAAAAGCGTTGTCAAATGATTACGACCTTATCTTGCTTGATGTACTTCTCCCCCAGCTTAACGGTCTAGAAGTTCTTAGGAGAATTCGTCGCGAGAAAAACACGCCAACTATCATGCTCACTGCTCGCGATTCGGTCATGGATAAAGTGGCTGGTCTTGATGCAGGTGCAGATGACTACCTCACCAAGCCTTTTGCAATAGAGGAGCTTCTCGCCCGCATTCGAGTGGCCCTCAAGCATCACGAGGCAGACAACACAAACTCTCAAGTAATTCCACAAGCAGCGGCTGCTAACACTTTTACGCTTAAAGGTGTCTCGCTTGATGTTGATCGTAGAGAAGTCTGCGTCAAGAACGATTCAATCGAACTCACTACTAAGGAATTTGAAGTGCTTCGTATGCTCATGGAACACGCTGGTGTTGTTATGAGCCGTGAGCGTATTGCATCTGAAGCCCTAGGATATGAGTTTGCTGGAGAAACAAATAACGTAGATGTTCATATTGCTCATCTACGTGCAAAAATTGATGATCGTTACAACATCAAGCTAATTACTACCGTTCGTGGAGTCGGATATGTCATCAGAGAAGCATAACCAGTCCACCATACAAGAGCATAAAAAGCCTTTCTTTACTCCCTCTGATTCGTCGACAGCTGGAGTAATTACCTGGGGATTTTGGTGGCGTAAGCTGATGAACTACGTCGGATTTGATCTCTTTTTACTGGTAACTATTGCTCTGATTTTTATTTATATGTATAACCAGCATGTTCCGCAAGGTACTTTTTACCTAGGTTTTTTCCCTACTGAGTCTCACTCTATTTCTCTTACTGGATTCAGTTTCTTACACGGACTCTCAAGCCTAAAATACATTGTTCATGGCCCTACTTTTGGCGCAAAAATATTTGATTTAGGCGAAGAGTTAGCACGCTTCTGGCCCATGTATATTGCAATTCTTGTCTGGGAAATCATTGATTTGTTGTCATTCTTCGGTGATATGCGTCGTGTCAGAAGAGCTCTTCAGCCCCTCAATACACTTGCACTTAAAGCCGACCAACTAGTAAATAGTGATGTTCTCTCTACCGAAGCTACAACAAATGACGTCCTGGTCAAAAGCGAGAAAATAAGAAGTCTTGAACAGGCAATTGAAGAAGCCAATATCAACGCGCCAAAGATTCAAACAGGTGACCAAGACCTGGCAAGTATTGAGATTGCCTTGAATAAACTGCTTCAACGTATGCAAGAAGCAAAATTGCAACAGATGCGCTTTGTCAACGATGCCAGCCATGAACTTCGCACACCTATTGCAGTTATTCGAGGCTATACCGACATGCTTGATCGCTGGGGCAAAACAGACGAGGCCGTACTTGATGAGTCTATTGCCGCCCTCAAATCAGAGAGTGAGCACATGCATGACCTTGTCGAGCAGCTCCTCTTCTTAGCACGCGGAGACGCAGGAAGAAATACCCTCACAAAGACTAAGCTTAATCTTGCACAGATAACTTCTGAGGTCTGTGAAGAGTCGGAAATGATTGATCCTGATCATCGTTATACCCTTAAGTTTGATCAGAGTGCACTGACAGACAACCGCTATCAGGTGCTTGCCGATACCGCCATGATTAAACAGTCTATCCGCATTATCGTTCAAAACGCTGCTCGATATTCTGCCGCTCAAACTACCATCTCTTTTAATGTCACGTATGACGAGAAAGCCGTTCAAGTTTCAATCGAAGATGAAGGTATGGGCATGTCCGAGGCAGCAGCTGCTCATATTTTTGAAAGGTTCTGGAGAGCTGATAACGCACGAATTGAAAGCAACGAAGGTTCTGGACTTGGCTTATCCATTGCTAAATGGATTGTCGATAACCATGACGGCTCTATTGAGGTACTTTCACGCGAAGGTGTAGGCACACGTTTTACCATCGTTTTACCTCGAGAGATGTCATAGTGGACTTATCAAAGCATCTGCATGTAAAAGGTCCTTCTCGCCAGTCGAGAACTGCCTCCCATTTCTTGGACATAAGAAATGAGAGGCAGTTCATATGCGGGTGATTATGATTCTGCAGCGTGTTAGCGTCAGCTTTTAGGCCTGGCCCACAAAATAGCGCAGCTTTGGTAGGTTCTGCCGAAGAAT
>CAUTMX010000027.1:0-14440 GCA_963539685.1 uncultured Atopobiaceae bacterium
TTTGGGGTTCTCAGTACGACATCAGAGAGCTTCTAAGGGCAACCTACTATGCTCTAGATAAGAAAACGCTTGATAAGGCTCCACTCTCATTCAAAGAGAAGATGCTTTTGAAGGTAGCTCTTAAAGCTGTTAAGGGCACCGATATTGAGCTGCTTCTAAGGAACAGCGGACTGATTAAGTAGGAGCAAGAAGAACAAGCAGTTTGGCGCAATTAAAGCGTAAGCACACTGACATGTACGAGTAATGCAAAAGTGGCTGCAGACAATACGTCAAATGCAGCCACTTTTTTACGGTTCAGATATAAAATTTACATCGAAATACAATGGTATTTTGAGGAGACTATAAGATGAATGACTATCTAAAACTTAATAAAGATAGATGGAATAAGGTAAACAATGACTATACCCAGCCATTGACGCATGAAGAATTAGAAGAGGCTAGAAATAATCCAATTGCAGTTGCATTAACTGTTGGCAAAAAAGTTCCAACAGAATGGTTTGAAAAGACCAACGGAAAAAAGATATTAGGCTTGGCTTGTGGTGGCGGACAGCAGGGACCCGTTTTTGCTGCAAAAGGTTATGACGTAACCATAATGGATTTTTCTCAATCACAATTACAAAAAGATGAGATGGTTGCCACAAGAGAAGGTTTAAAAATCAATACCGTTCAAGCCGATATGACAAAAACATTTCCCTTCGAGGATGAAACTTTTGACATTATTTTTAACCCGGTTTCAAACGTATATATAGAAGATCTAGAAAACATGTATAAAGAAGCCGCTCGCGTGTTGAAAAAGGGTGGCCTGCTAATGGTCGGGTTTATGAATCCTTGGACGTACATGTATGACGCTGACGTTGTATGGGACAGACCCGATGAGGAATTACTTTTAAAGTATTCAATTCCTTTTAATTCAAGAGAGCTTGAAGAGCAGGGCAAAATAACCATAGATCCAGAATATGGATATGAATTTAGTCATACCTTAGAAGCTCAGATTAGAGGCCAACTGATAAATGGTCTTGCGATGATTGATTTTTATGAGTCGTGTGACAAAAGGAATCGATTATCACAGTATGGAAATGACTATATAGCCACGCTCTGCATCAAGTTTTAATCCTATAAAGTTCTCTTCAGGACAGCCTGGACAACCTCAGAATCAAAGTCTCCCTGAGCCTCTGTGAGCGCCTCTAAGAGCTGAGCTACGCCTTCCTCATACACGTTAGGCAAAAGATACTTAGAGACAGCCTTAGCCTCGTCAGTGCCGTTTTCCATGCAGCATGAGTGATGAGCAATCTTAAGAAGATCTAGATCGTTTTCGGAATCGCCGCACACAATAACTTCTTCTGGCTTAAGACCTATAGTCTCAATGAGCTTCTCGAATCCCTGTGCCTTATTCCAGCCACGATAATTGATGTCAAACCAACCAATATAGGGAGAAACCAGTTCAACTTCTGGAACTGCGCTGGTAACAGCCTCATAGATTTCTTGCTGGCGCTTTTCATCTTGAGGGAAAAGCAGACCTCCCGCATACATAGGGACATCTCTTGGAACGGACTGTGGTCCAAGCCCTGGTACAAAAGTGTTAAATGAGGCCGCAAGATGATCTACCACCTCTTGAGTAGTGTCAACTATTTTCCAACAAGAGGTAAATGACGTGTCAAGAGGCTGCTCAAGCGGACCTTCTGCGTAATAGGTAAGCAGGCAATCCTGCATTGGAGAAATGACCTCGTAGATCTTCTCCATCATCTCGTAAGTAAATTTTTTTGTGAAAATGAGCTTGCCATTAAAGTAGAGAATCTTTCCACTTGAAAACACGCCAGTATCAGTTAGAGAAACATCTGATTTGAGATAAGAAAGTGCATCATAAACTGGCCTTCCCGTAGAAAGACCAAACGCGATACCTGCGGCTTTAAGATTATTAATTGCCTGATGGGTTCTTTCTGAAATAGCCGGAGTGTCAGCGGGTTTTAACGTTTGGTCCATATCGGAAAGAACAAGCTTAATCATCAGGGCTCCCAAGATACGTGTGCTAAATGAGTGTTTTGTTAATTCTACCAGCAAGAGTAGGGGAATGCGTAAAAATAGCCGTTATTATTACGTTATTGAAATAATGCTACGAGACGGTAGAGGGTCCATGAATATTTACGACCACTTTGCTCACGAGGATGAATATCCTGAGCTCAACATAGAGGCAATGTCTGAGCGCCTTGCAAAGGCACTGTCTTTTAAGACGGTGTATACCGACGCAGAGACAACCGATTGGTCTCAGTTTGATGCCCTTCAACAGCACATTGTTGATAGCTTCCCGTATGTTATGACAGCGGCCTCTAACGTTGAAGTGGTTGGTCACTCGCTCCTCATTGAGATTCCAGGATCCAATTCTAAGCTTCCTGCATTAATGCTAATTGCTCATCAAGATGTTGTTCCTGTTGTCCCTGGTACAGAAGACGCATGGACGCACGATCCCTTTGGTGGAGATGTCGACGACACCTACGTTTGGGGACGTGGTGCACTTGATATCAAAGACATGCTCATGGGCGAGCTTGAGGCACTTGAGTATCTGCTTTCACAGGGTTTCTCGCCAAGCCGCTCTATCTACCTGGCATTTGGCGAGGACGAGGAGGTCTTGAGCCACGGCGCCACTAGGCTTGCAGAGGTCATGGCCTCGCGAGAAATGCGTGCAGCTTGTCTCCTGGACGAGGGCACAACTACGTTTTTTGACGGCAGCGCTTACGGTGCGCCCAAGGCTACCGTGGCCGACATCTGCATCTCGCAAAAGGGCTTCTTAAATGTTAAGCTCACTGCACCTGGCCATGGCGGACATTCCTCAAATCCATTTGGTGGAACTTCGCTTGAGCATTTGAGCCGCGTACTTGCCGTGCTTTCTGAGGCTAAACCTCAACCTGAGCTTAACGATATTGTTAAAGAAACCTTCAAGGTCCTGGCGCCAGAAATTACAGAAGAGCCTTTTGCTTCCTTGGTAGAAAACGTAGATGCAAATGCAGATAAAATTGCTCTTGTAGCAGCTCAAATCAAAGAGCTTTATCCATTTGTCACAACTACGTACGCGTTTAACATGCTTGAGGGTTCAAGTAGTGCAGCTAACGTAATGCCTGGTAATGTCAGCGCAACTATCAACATCAGGCTGCTCCCTGGTGTGAGTGTTGAAAAAACCGTTGAACACATTACACAGGTGGTAGCTCAGGTTGACCCTTCCATTAAGGTTGAGGCTTTGCATTCCACTCCTGCGGGAAGAATTGATTCTCCGACTGGTGCTGGCTATCATGAGCTCAAAGCCATTATGGAGCACTACCATCCAGGTGTTACCTTTGTTCCGTCCTTTGTGTGTGGTGGCACCGATTCTGTCCGCTACGAGGGAATTTGTGATTCTATTCTGCGCATTTGTCCTTTTAGGCCAACGCCAGAAGATGAGGCAAACGGCGTTCATGGCATCGATGAACGTATCGAGAAACGCGTGTATGCTCAGGGCGTCCGTGTTCTTGTGTCCTTTGTTAAACAAATGTGCGAATAATTTGCTATCGCGCAACTTACGTTAAAATAGACGCATGTTATGTTCTACAAAAAGGGGAGAGAAACGTTGCAAACTAGGCAGCAGCTAGCTAATCAAGTAGCATCCCAAATTAAAGAAGCAGCAGACGCCGATGCAGCAAAGGCGCAGGCAGAGGGAACTATTACTGATCCAGTTGGTAGTTCTAACAACCCTTCCAATGCAATTTTTACTGTTGCAAACGTCATTACTTTTTGCAGATTGATTCTTACGATTATCTTTCTTGTGCTCTTCTCAACAGGTGGAAATCGTTGGGTAGCACTTGGCTGCTATGTAACTGCAGCTGTTACTGACTTCCTTGATGGCCAGATTGCTCGTAGGACACAAACCGTAAGCTGGCTAGGAAAAATCATGGATCCTATCATGGACCGAGTTCTTCTTATCACAGGCGTTCTTGGCCTCTTGATTATTGGTGAGCTCCCTCTCTGGATTCCGCTGTTTGTTATTGGTCGAGATGTTTACCTTACTTTTGGCGCACTTGCTGTACGCAAATTCCGCAGGCGTCCTATTGATGTTGTCTTTGTAGGTAAAGCTGCAACTGCCTTTTTGATGACTGGTTTTAGTCTTCTTCTTCTGGGCATTCCAGTTGTATCCGGCCTTGGCCTGGTCAACGTCAGTTGGCTTCCAGGTCTTAACTCTGAGAGCAGCGCGCTCGGTATCTTCTTTGTGTATATAGGAATTGTTTTCTCGGCAATTACTGCAGTTGTTTATACTGGTGAAGCGGCTAAAATAGTTAAAGATAGTAAAAACACTCAAGCATAAGTTAGGTTGTTTATGACTTTCCTTAAGCACAACCATGTTTCTTTGCGCCAGCTCTCTTATAAGACGCTGGCTTTTCTTGTTAGCTTGCTGCTTGTTTTTGTTTTAGCTGCTCCTTTTGCTCCTGCAACTACGGTTTTGGCTGAAAATACCTCTTCTCACAAGTCTTCTGTAACGGATGAGCCAAAACTTACCGAGGCAACTACCGCCATTGTTACTGACGCTCAAGGAAACGTTCTCTGGAGCAAAAATCCAGATCAAGAGCTTCCTATGGCATCCATTACCAAGGTTATGACCGCAATTGTTGCGCTTGATTCGGGCGTCAATCTTGATGAGCCCTGCAAGATCTCCGTTCCAGATCTTGAAGAGGGATCGCAAGTAGCGGGCTTGACCTCGGACGATACTCCAACACTTAGACAGCTCATTATGATGATGCTGGTGTATTCGGCAAACGATGCGGCTTATAACATTGCCATTAACGTATCTGGCTCTCAGCAGGCCTTTGTTGATCAAATGAACAAGAAAGCCGCTGAAATTGGCATGACTCACACGCAATTTCAGAACCCACATGGCCTCGATGCTGATGGTCACTATTCAACGGCGCGAGACCTTGCTCTGATGGGCCGTTATGCGCGCGAGCACTATCCACTCATCGCAAGCGCAGTGCACACCAGGTCATACACTACAACGGTAGGAGGGGAGCAGCGTACGTTCCACTCAACCGATGACCTTATGGACTCCTACCGCGGTCTTCTCGGCATTAAAACAGGTGCAGAGGACTCTGGTACCGCCTTCTTGGGCGCTTCCAAGCGCGGAAACATTACGCTGTATACCTGCGTACTTGGTTGCGAGACTACACAAGGTCGTTTTGACGATACAGCCATTCTAATGAACTGGGCTTATCGCAATTACAATCGCGTGAGTATTCAACGTGCTGACCAAATTGTTCAGATCCGCACGAGCGAGGACAACTTCTTGCTTTCTGCAGTAGTTAAGCCATCAACTTCTACCACGTATATGGCTTGGCCTGGATCTAAAGACTTTACCTACCAGACGTCCATGCTTTCACCTAACTATCCTGTAGCCAACAACCAGCTAATTTCTTCAACTGACTGGTCTCAGGATTCCGCGCAGGTAGGCATCACCATGACGCAGGCACACCTTACGCTTTGGACTATTCCTGCCTACAACCTCTTTGACCTGTATTCGGTTGCTCCGTATCTCTTTGGGAGAAACTAATGTCTGAGCAGAAACGCTCTATCCTTCATACCGAGCTTGAGTATCTTGGAGCACAATTCTCAACCTCAACTGAAGGCTTCAACTTAGCCCAATCTTTCTATGGCGAGAAACCCCTTGAGGAGGCTCTCAAAGACTGTGCTCTTGTTGACCTGAGCGGTATCAGCTACACGCTTATTAGCGGAGCGGTGGCTCAAAATTTTGTTGAAGCCGTCTTTGCAGGTAAACATCTTGAGGTGGGAGAGACCTCGTTTGAGTGCGCTCTCACAGGAGACGGATCTTTGTCTTCCATCGGTCTTCTCACCAGATCTGGACAAAACGAGTACGTGGTACTTGACGCGTCTGAGCGCTCACTTGTTCTAGAAGAGTGGCTTTCTATCATTGCTTCTGTCGAGCAAAACGGCGTAGCTCCTTATGCTGAGGTGTCGTTAGACGATGCAACTCCGCTACTCACGCCACTTCTTCTTGCTGGTAAAAAGGCAAAAAAGGTGCTCATGGATTATCTGGGTGAACAACAACTCCCAGAAGACTCAAAACTATGTAACCTTATGCTTGACCAAACAATTCCTGCACTTATAGCCAATGTTTCAACCAAAAAAGTTCCTGCATACCTGGCTATGGTTCCACCAGTACATACAGTAATTCTTTTTAGGAGTCTGCTCTCTTTTGAGATGGTTCATCCTCTTGGACATAAGCAGCTCATTGAAGGACTTACAACATATCTTCCATGGTTTTCAGAACTTGCAACTAACACTAAAGTAGTATTAGCTAAAGATAAACTTGAAGGTTGGGGTTTGCTCAGAGCCTCTGCTGATTTCATTGGTGCAAGGGGAGATCTTCTATGAAATATGCAATCAATGCAGTAGGTGTTCCAGCTCCTATGGGACCATACTCGCAGGGTACTACCGCGGGAAGATTAGTCTTTGTAACTGGACAAATTGCAGTTTCTGCAGAAGACCCAAAGAGGCTTATTGACGGTGGAATTGAAGAGCAAACTACCCGTGTCATCCATCTTGCTCAGTCAATTCTGGCTGAAGCTGGTTGCACGCTTTCTGATGTTGCTCAAACAACTGTCTACCTTGCTGATATCAACGATTTACCTAAGGTTAATGAGATTTATAGGCAGTACTTTGTTCTTCCTGCACCTGGTCGAGCAGTTGTTGAAGTTTCTGCGTTGCCACTTGGTGCTCTCATCGAAATGGACTGCATTGCGTGTCGTTAAGCGTTATTATTATGATGTAACCAAATTAAGGAGAAACCATGTCAACTGACGACATCAAACAGCAGTCACCAGACTCAACAGAGATTTTCCGCATGCCATCAGCTGACGCTACGGTTCCAGACCTTATGGCTCAACAAAAACCAGCTCATCCCGTCCTTACTATTGTTAAGGGACCACAGACTGGTCAAACTTTTGAGCTCAATCTCCCACAGATTTCTCTTGGTAGAGACCCAAAGAGCAGCGTTTTCTTGAATGACATGACAGTTTCTAGAAATCATGCCACCATTGACCTTTCAAATCTTGCGCTTGGTTACGCAACTATTGAGGACCTTGATTCTCTCAATGGTACCTGGGTTGATGGCGCCATCATTAACAAGGCTACCCTGCGCGATGGCTCAACTATTCAGATTGGCACCTTCCGCATGGTCTTCCATACCAGCAGAGTTTCAGCTTAAGGTTAAAGGATAGCTTTATGGCTGATTCAGGCTTTCTTACCATTGGTAAAGTAGTCAAGAAATTACAGACTCTCTATCCTGACTTGAGTGTTTCTAAAGTCAGATATCTGCAGGATGAGGGTTTACTTACTCCTACCAGAACTGCTGGTGGCTATCGTCTGTATTCCCAAAAAGACGTTAAGCGACTTGAGACTATTCTGTATCTGCAGAAAAGCCGTTTTATGCCACTCTCAGTTATTAGAGAAGAGCTTGATAGGCAAGATAAAAACCCTGAAGCTGAACAACAGGTCCAGAGTCAGACTGACGAGGCTAGCGTATCTGATGCTCAGGCTACAGCTGAAGCTCAAAGTTCTTCTCGCCAGGCTCAACCTCAGCTTGATGGAAAGCAAGTATCTCAGGCAATTCTTGGCGCAACGCACGCTGATGCCATTGTTGTGCCTGTAGATGATCCTGAGGTTGTTCAGAAATATCACGCTATTGATCGCATCCCAGAAATTGTGGGATGCTCTGTAGGCTTTGTTCGTCAGCTTTCTGAAGCAGGCGTCATTACTTTAAAGCGCTCTCCACATGGTAGAGACCTTGTAGATGGCAAGGATTTAACGCTGATTCGCCTTTGTAGCGAACTTCGTCACTTTGGTTTTGAGCCCAAGAACCTGCGTCAATACGTTATGGCTGCAAACCGAGAGTCTAGTATGTTTGCAAAGTCACTTGTCGTATACGCTAAAAAAGGTGGGGGAGTTGAAGTTGACCATACTGACGAGACTCGCCAGAAGTTTATGGCTGCTTTAACCCGTATGTTAGGCCTTACCAATGCGGTCAGAAATGAACTTATCACTAAATTAGTTCGTGAATCTTTTAAGGATATGCATCTAGACGAGTAATCTAGGTATATATAACTATTCACTGATTTTGATTTGAATGTGAGGACATTGTGTCTACGTATGATTATGAAAGTCATATCATTAGCATTCCTGATTATCCAGAGCCAGGCGTTATCTTTAAAGATGTAACTCCACTTTTTAAAGATCCTGAGTGCTTCCACGCAGTTGTTGATGACATTGCAGAGCACTTTGCTGATGCAGGAATCACCAAGGTTATTGGTGCTGAGGCTCGTGGTTTTCTTGTTGGAACCCCTGTAGCCTACAAGCTTGGTGCAGGCTTTGTTCCAGCTCGTAAGCCAGGTAAGCTGCCTCGCGAGGTATATGCTCAGGCATATGACCTTGAGTACGGCACCAGCGAACTTCAGATTCACACTGATGCACTTACCCCAGATGACGTGGTTCTTATTGCTGATGATCTGGTTGCTACTGGTGGCACCTGCGTTGCTTGTGCGCAACTTGCCGAGAAGGCCGGTGCAAAAGTAGCTGGTTTTGCGTTTGCGCTTGAGCTTTGCTACCTCCACCCAAGAGAGATTATTGGCAAGTGCTTTGATCAAGAGGTCTACACCCTTATTAAGGTTCAATAAGCCTCACCGCTTACTTTGGACCTTCTTTAACCTGACAATTTTGGCTGACAAGACTACGTGCTTGTCAGCCATTTGTCTTATTTACCTAAGCAATTTGTTAATCAACGTAAACTTGTTTGCAATACATAGAATTTCTCCATAATTGCAGGTCAAATACAAAATTATGCAATGATATTTACCTATTCCACATCAAATAGCTGCATAAATGTTCTTTGAAATTTGTATGAGATGACATTTTCGGGGTAAACTATTCAAATACTCGATAGGGTAGCTTCCTGTTTACACGGGTTTCTCGCCAAGAAATCGGCGAGTTGACTTTGATTTTTTATCAAATGAGCTATCCTAGATGGCAAAGCAAAGCAACACGTTGCCCAATTGATTTCGTGCTTTGCGGAAGGAGCTTATATGTCACAGCGCCAATCTTTCACAAGACGAGACGCTCTCTTATTTGCAGGTCTTGGTGTAGCTGCTACGCTGCTTACCCCAGCCAGGCTATTCGCAGACCCACAAAGCGATCTTGAGGCCGCATCTGCCCAGCTAGACTCACTTGGTGCAGCTCTTGCAGAGGCCATGGATAACCTTAACGAGAAAACCTATGCACTTGACGCCACCAACAACAAGATTGGTGAGGTTCAGGAGCAGATTGCAGAGACTACAGACCAGCTCAATAAGCAGCGTCTTGTCCTTTCTGCAGCTATGAAAAGTGCTTATAAGGCAGGCCCACAGGAGACTTTGGATTTCCTCCTTGGAGCATCCAGCCCAGAGGACTTTGTCAGCCGTGTCTACTATATGGACCGCACCAGCAAGCAGGAGGCTGACTCCATCAATACCGTCAAGGCTCTTGGCGATCAGCTTCAGGCTCAGCAGCTTGAGCTCCAGGCAGAGCAGGAGAATCTCCAGGCTCAGGTCGCTGAGATGAAGACAACTGCAGATGGTCTTCAGAGCCAGGTTGCAGAGGCTAAGGCTTACTACGACTCCCTTGATGCAGAGGTAAAGGCGCAGCTTGCTGCTCAGGAGGCTGCATCGGCTAACAACAACGTTGCTTATGCAATTGAGACTGTTACCCGTGAGACTCCATCTGCCAGCTCTGAGTCAAACGACAGCTCTTCCAATGATTCTAGCTCCAGCTCTTCAAGCTCTAGTTCAAGCAGCTCGAGCAGCTCTAGCAGTAGTTCTAGCAGCAGCTCTAACTCTGGCGGCGGATCTTACTCCGGTGGTGGCGGTGGCTACCCAGCTGCAGGCGGCGGCGTTGCTACGGCTTATGCTTGCATTGGCTATCCATACGTTTGGGGCGGAGCTTCTCCTGCTTCTGGCTTTGACTGTGGTGGCCTGGTTTACTACTGCTTCCTCGGCTACCGTGCAGGTACCGCAGGAACCATTGGTCGTGCTATTCGCGCTGCTGGTAACTGGCATGATTCCATGGATGAGCTCAACTATGGTGACATCATCTTTACCCGCGCAGGCTACGAGCACGTTGGCATCTACATCGGTGGTGGCCGCATGATTCACGCAGCTAACGAGTCCGTCGGTGTTATTGAGGGTCCTGTTTACGCTTGCTATGGTGGAGGACCATTCTCCGGCTAACGTACAATTTCTGTACAAAGTTTTAACTCACGCACGTAAAGTCGTACAATATCCAAGTACGCTTTACGTGCTTTTCTTTTACTCACATACAATAGCTAGGGGAGATTGTGGCGTTTCATCTCAAACATAAGACAAACGTTATTGAGCGTCATTTTTCTCGTAGGTTTCAGGTAGCTCTCATTGGAGAAGGCCTGCTTGTTGGCCTTTTGGGTGGCGGCGTAGTCACACTGTATCGCCTTTGTCTTTCTTTTGCAGAAGCTCAAATGCGCTCTATTACTCAATCAATCGCAGGCAATTGGCCTTATATGGCTCTTTGGTTTGGTGTTCTGCTCATCCTTATGGTGGCTGTTTGTCTGCTTATGAAGTTTGAGCCCTACACCGCTGGCTCTGGAATCCCTCAGACCAATGCTGAAGTCATGGGATCTGCCGATATGCCTTGGTATCGAGTTCTTCCTGTTAAGTTTATCCAGGGCGTTCTAGTTGCCTTTGGTGGCCTTTCTATGGGACGAGAAGGCCCAGCAGTCCAGTTAGGCGCTGTTTCTGGTAAAGCGGTCTCAAAATTCCTTAAACGCAAAAGGGGAGAAGAACGTCTTCTGGTAACCTGTGGCGCAGCTGCGGGTATGTCAGCCGCTTTTCATGCCCCTCTCACCGGCACACTTTTTGCTATCGAAGAGATTCAGAAAGAGTTTCATGCTCCACTGATTATCTCGGCAATGACCGCATCAGTAGGCGCTGACTTCCTGGTTTCTAACGTCCTTGGTATGAAGCCTGTCCTTCAGCTTCCTTACGTAGCACCATTACCTCATGTCGACTTTGCATTTGTTCTTATCGTCGGTTTTATCTGTGGTTTATTAGGAGCGCTCCACAATAAGGGAATGTTCTTTGCCCAGGGGCTGTACAAAAAGATAACTAAGTTTGTGCCTTTCTCGAGGCTCATTATTCCATTCATGCTAGCTGGAATTATGGCTTTTATCTGGCCAGATCTTCTTTGTGGCGGCGACGCCATTATCGAGAAAATCAAAGAGCCAGCAACGCTCACTGAACTCATGGTTATAGCGCTTTTGCTGGGAAAATACTTCTTTACCACAACATGTTTTGCTGCTGGAACGCCTGGCGGAACTCTCTTTCCAATGGTTGTCATGGGAACACTCGTTGGAACACTGTTTGCCCTGGTAGCAACCCATGTTTTTGGCATCCCCATGGCATATGCACCAAACTTTATTGCAATGGGTGTTGCAGGCATTTTTGCCGGAGCGGTTAGAGCGCCCGTCACTGGAGTAGTGCTCATATTTGAGCTCACAGGCTCTCTAGAGGCTCTTATGGCCATGTCAGCAGTTGCAATCGTGTCCTATGTAACCGCAAACATCCTGCGTGTTGACCCATTCTACGAGCACTTACTTGCAGAATTCTTGGCTTCTCAGCAAGGGGAGTCTAAACCAACACTTGATTCTGGCGAGAAAATCCTTCATGAGTTCACCATTGGTCAAGGAAGTCCTGTAGAGGGCAAATTGCTCCAAGACATCCCATGGCCAGACAAAGTGAGGGTTGTAACTATTGATCGTGCGGGCCTGGAGATTATTCCAACCGGCCAAACTGAACTGATGGCGCTTGATAAGATTCTTGTCATTTTTGATGAGATGTATGAGAGTGACGTCATGATTAAATTAAATGTCATGACTGACTCATCGGTGTAGCACTCATCACTGTCACACGCGTTACCGTAAAGGAGAGGGGTCAAAAATCCTTCTCCTTTTTCTCTAATTCATTAGTTTACATAATATCGATTATCAGACTTTTATATACTATTATATTAATAGTATCGACTGCAATAGTATACAGAGTTTCAATCACATTATTATTACCCAGAAAATGAGCCTCTGAGAGCCTTTCTAAGCCACGATATTAATTACTTATGAGTAATTACACCTACAGCTCTATAAACTATATTTGATGACATGATAAATTTGATGATTATTCAATTTGATAAGTTGGCGACAATACTGAATCTTTTATTTATAAAATGACTTTCTTTGTATCTCTCTCTAAAACTAATTTTTAGAACTGAACGTTTTTATAGTTATACATATTGATAAATCATCTTGGAATAATTTAATAACAGAGCTTTATATAATCAATGTATTGATGATACAAAATTACACCGCATCATACTTCATTGTATGCTTTTGACCTTTTACTCCCCTTTTATATATCAAATAAGCAATCTACCTGCATAAATATAATAAATAGGCAGGTAGATTAGGTAAAAATTCTTCTATACAGTCAAACAATATATAATAATTGTACATCCGAAAATCACGGTCTTAAGGAAACATACTATGGAAAAACAAGCACTTCTCGCCCAATGGCTTCATGAACAAGAAATTGCTCATATCAAGGGATGGGATTTCTCCCATATTAGGAACAGATATAAAGAAGAGGATGATCTTCCATGGGACTTTGGAAGTATCATCAAATCCTATCTACACGATACTGATTATCTATTAGATATGGAAACGGGTGGTGGAGAATTTCTTTTGTCTTTTCTCACCAATCCTAAACAGACTGCAGCAATTGAAGGTTATGCTCCAAACATCAAACTGTGTGAAGAGAGACTCCTTCCTTTAGGGATAGACTTTAAGGCAGCTGACGGAGGAGATGAGCTTCCGTTTGAAGATGATTACTTTGATCTTGTTACCAACAGACACGGTAAATACAACATACAAGAACTAAAAAGAATTCTTAAAAGTGGAGGTATGTTTCTTACGCAACAGGTTGGCGCTGAGAATGACAGGGACCTGGTAGAGCTTCTACTAGGAGATATCGAGCTTCCCTTTCCTAAAGCTTATTTAAGTATTGCCAGACAAGAATTAATAAATAATGGATTTGACATTATTGAGGAAGCTGAAGCCTATAGGCCAATAGAATTTTATGATGTAGGTGCTCTTGTTTGGTTTGCAAGAATCATTGACTGGGAATTTCCATACTTTGAAGTCAAAAAATACCAAGAGAACCTCTTTAAAGCTCAGAAAATTATTGAGCAAGATGGCGTAATCAAGGGAAAAATTCATCGATACTACTTTGTGGCGAGGAAAAAGTAATATATCAAGACAAATTTAGGAGACTATCAAAGAAAGAAAACTATGAAAGTAGAAAAAGAACTGTCAGAAATGTCTCTGAACGAATTATGGGAACTTTTCCCAATATTTCTTGTCGAGCACAATGACAAATGGGATGCATTTTATAGTGAAATGGAAGCCAAGCTACAATATAATTTACCTAAACACTCTATAAAGAGGATTAGTCATATTGGTAGTACCGCAGTTCCTGGAATATGGGCAAAAGATATAGTCGACGTTCTTGTTGAAATTTCAACAGATTCTAATATCGAATGTATTGCGCAACTTATCGAACGCAGTGGACTTCTGCAAATGTCAACGGAAGATCGCAGAATATCTTTGAACTCTGGTTATACTAAAAATGGGTTTGCCGATAAGGTCTTTCACATTCATCTCCGATATGTCGGAGATAACGATGAACTGTATTTTCGAGATTACCTGAAAGACCATCCACAGATTGCAAAAGAATACGAAACGTTGAAATTGGGTTTATGGAAACAATTTGAACACAATAGAGATGCTTATACAGAAGCTAAAACAAAATTCATCAGAAAATGGACTGCTGTAGCAAAGAGTGATTACGCTGGGCGTTATTGACTAGAAGAACAAAATGCAGTCATAGATTTTCGGAGACAGCCATGAGAATTGAACATATCGCACTGTATGTAAACGATTTAGAGAGTGCTCGACGGTTTTTTGTAAAGTACTTTGGAGCGACATCTAACGATGGCTATCATAATCCTCAAACGGATTTTCGCTCATACTTCCTTTCCTTCGATAAAGGCGCACGACTTGAAATCATGAACAAACCTAAAATGACAGATTTACCAAAAGAGATCAACCGCACGGGATACGCTCATATTGCATTTAGTATCGGAAGTAAAGAAAAGGTAGATACCCTCACTGCAGAGTTGAAAGCAGACGGCTATGAAGTCATCAGCGGACCAAGAACAACCGGAGATGGCTATTATGAAAGTTGCATTATTGCCCTTGAAGACAATCAAATTGAAATTACGATTTAACTAAAAAATTTGAATG
>CAUTMX010000028.1:0-14210 GCA_963539685.1 uncultured Atopobiaceae bacterium
AAAGAATTGTCACTATTGAGGACTCAGCGGAGCTTAAGTTTGATTCACATCCAAACGTTGTCAGGCTAGAGGCTCGTCCTGCTTCGATAGAAGGAACAGGAGAAATAACCATTAGATTATTGGTGAGAAATGCGCTTCGAATGAGGCCAGACCGCATTGTAGTCGGAGAGGTAAGAGGTGAAGAGTGCATTGATATGTTGCAGGCTATGAATACAGGTCACGATGGTTCACTGACCACGCTGCATGCTGGAACTGCTCAAGAGGCAATATTACGCCTGGTGTTAATGGCTCGTTTTGGCATGGACTTACCTGCAGAAATTATAGAACAGCAGATAGCAACTGCACTTGATTTGATAGTTATGTCTCAAAGATTTCCCGATGGAAAGCGATATGTAACCAGCGTTTCAGAAATTTCTTTGTCTTCGTCAGGATCAATCGAAGTACAAGAGGTGGTGTCGTTTGACGTGCAGAAAAGAAGTTGGCTTTTTGTAAAAATCCCTTCTTTTATCAATCGCGCCATAAAAGATGGATTACTCAATAAAAAGGAGGTTACTTCATGGATGTCATTACTTCCACGATCACAGGAGGTGCTTTTGGAGTAATTATTTATTTTTTTATATGTAACGGTGAAGGAAAAATTGCCTCTCAAATAAGTGCACGAATAACAGGTTATGCGGGTTACTTTTTTCAATTTGCACGCAATAGTATTTTTGTGCAGTACCTGCTCAAATGGGAGCCTTTTTCTTATGTATCAATACAGCTACGTAATCGCTTTCTTTACAAATATGGAATCACCTTAGTTAGTGATGCCTTCGTCCTGTTTTTTATTAGTGATATAGCTGCATCGATTCTGTTTGGTATTTTATTTGAGTCTGTAATTGGTCTGTTTTGCGGTCTTCTCTTGTTATTTCTAGGTCCTTATTTTTTCTATGAACACGCTAAGCATCAGACTGCTTTAGAAATTGCCCATATGATGCCTTCAATTTTTAGAACTATTGCTGTTGCTCTTGGGTCAGGTCTCACACTTTCACAATCCATTGAATATGTCAGTAAACATACAGAAGGTGTTGTATCAGAAAATTTTTGTATTGCAGATATGCAGATTAAGTGCGGTTTTCCTATTGAAGAAGCTATTGAAGACTTGGCGGAGAGGCTGGATGCTCCGGGTGTTAATTTGTTGGCTAGCGCTTTAGTAATTTCACACAGAACAGGCTCTCCACTTAAGAGTCTGTTACAAAAAACTGCCGAGTTAGTTGAATTACAAGAGAAGAATCAAAGACTTATAGCAACAAAGACTGCTCAAGTTAGATTATCTGCTCGAATTGTATGTCTTCTCCCCGTTGTTCTGTTGATTATTTTGTCGCTTTTATCACCAGACTTTCAAAAGGGTTTATTTACGCCATCAGGCGTTATATGCACAGTGATTGCAATGGTCATGGACTGTATTGCTCTTTTGATTATTCGAAGCATTATGAAAGGAGTAATGAAGTGATAGATCTAACTTGCTCTTTAGTGTTTGCGTTATGCATAGCCATTCTCGTTTTGGTTATGCCCGTAAATTTGAATCAATTTGATTTTCATCGTTATTGTCAGCAAATTATGAGAGATGTAAAAGGTCACAGGAAAGTGAGTCGTCGAGCAAAGTTAGAGTTTACAAGAAAATCATGTCTACGCGAGATGCCAGAAATGATTGATATTTTGATTCTTGGACTGTCGTCAGGGCTATCTTTTGATTCGGCACTAGATTTGTATTGTTTACGAGAATCAGGCGAGCTATCAAAAGAGCTTTCAAATGCGCATATGACTTGGAAGCTTGGTGCTACTACTCGTGAAGAAGCTCTCAATCAGATGGCTGCCAGAGTGGGAGTTCCTTCACTTAAAAGCTTTGCGACTGTTGTAAATGAGGCGCTTACTTTTGGAACTCCTCTTGCAGAAATATTAGATAGACAGGCTTCAGTTCTTCGAGATGAACAACGTTCTTTACTGGAAACGGAAATCGAAAAAATTCCAATTAAAATGCTCATTCCTCTGGGAACGCTAATTGTTCCAGCAATGTTACTTGCAATTTTAGGTCCTTTGCTTGGGCCTGCATTTTCTTCTTAGAAGAAAGGAAAGACGATGATGTATTTATATCAATTTTTTAGGTATCTTCGAGACTTAAAAGAGGATGAATCCGGACAAGGAACTACAGAGTATGCAATTCTAGTCGGTGTACTTGTAGTTATTGCAATTGTCGCAATCATTGCTTTTAAGGGTAAAGTTTCTGAACTTTGGGAAGCAATTACTTCTGGAATTAATTCTCTATGAGCAGAAAGAGTACTGCTGCTTATTCTGTGTTTATTATTGCCACTGTATATTTGCTAGTTTCTGCGTTTCTTTTCTTACCAAGAAAACAGACTGATTCATTAAATACAAACTCAGATTACGCACAAACTCAGAAATATAGAGTAGAAAAAAGATCTGATGAACAGCCAATCTCATATGAAGCTGCAAAAGATTTGTTTGAGCAGAATTCCGTACAAAGAGATAGTAAAGAAACCATTCAAGACGAAGCACAAAGTGTTTTAGAGAGCTATCAACAAAGAGCTGATTGTGTACTTGTTTATTCCGGATATATAGATCTAGCTGGCAATGTATGGAGCTGTTTGGTTAATGGTGGAAATTGGTCGGAGCTTGTGACTATTTCTGATCAGGGAGAGATAAGGAGGGTCTCAACATGTCATATCTCTACTCAAGATGTAAAGAATCTATTAGAAGAATCAAACTAGGGGTTAAAAATACACAAGGACAAGCAACGCTTGAATATGCCTTAGTTTTATTTTCGTGCTTGATTGTCATTACGTCTCTTGGTGTGATATATCACTTTGTGCAAAATGGAGCAGTTGTTCAACTGGCTACTCAAGCTGCTTCACATACTATGCATGACTCTCTTTTAGATTTAGCAAAAGATGTTCTCTCGTTTTAAACAGAATACTGGTCAAGCGTCAGTAGAAGCGGCGCTGTTATTTCCAGTTATTCTGATGATTATTGCATTGCTTGTAGAACCTATCTGCATTCTCTATACAAAGACAGTTATGGATGGAGCCTGTGCAGAAGGATTAAGAGTAGCAACAACGTCTTCTGATACTGAGTTAATAGAGTCCTATATCAAACGCAGACTTAAGGCTATACCGGAGATACCTCTATTCCATAAGGGTGGAGATGAGGACTGGAATATCTCTATTGATAAAAAAGAAAAAGATGTCCTGATTGAAATTACGGGTCATGTGGCAGCAATGCCGCCAATAGGCTGGTGTTTATTCCTTGCAGGGCAGACGGATGATCAAGGAATTGTTTTGAGATCTAGTTTATCTGCTAGCACGTATCCAGATTGGATTGAGGGTTCTTATGCAGATTGGATTACCTTTTGGAAAGGACAAGCATAAGAGAATTAAGCTTGGACTTTCCATGTTTATAGACGATACAGGCGGTATTACGTCAATCGCTTTTGCAAGCGCTCTTTTGGTATGTCTAGCTCTTGTATTTGCGTTGGTATCAGTTGCATGGGTCTCATCGAGGGCATACAAAACTCAGTCAATAGCAGATGCTGCTTCTATGGCAGGAGAAAATGTCGTAGCTAAATACACAGCTATTGCGCAGGTAATTGATGCGAGCATCTTAAGTCTTGGATTGTCGGGTTTGTTGTGTGTTGGTGCTGGATTGGTGGCTTCGTGTGTTCCAGGTTTAGCGTCAGCGGGCTCCAAATTGTGTGATGTGGGTTTTAAGACACTTGAAGCTCGTAAGAAATTTGCTACCTCAGCCTGTGAGGGTTTAGAGACAACCGAAAAAATGCTTCCAGTTTTTGCAGCAATGGCAGCGAGTTCTTGTATACAAAAGAACTCTACTGATACTGGAAACTTTATAGGATCAGCACTTTTATTTCCCGCTCAATCGCAATCTAATTTTGGACACTTAAATAGCGATGTTTCAGCAGATGAATTAAAAGAGCAGAGCGAGCTATTACAGGAAATAGCAAGAAAAATTGAAGAGTTGCAGAGTAGAGCAGAGTCATCTAAAAAGAGGGCGTGGGAGGCAGACTGCGGTGGAGGTCCGTATTCTATGCGTGAGAGAGCGGAGCACCTTGCTGGCCTTTCTGGGGATATAAATCCATTTATCCCGTCACCAACTTCTTGGACGTTCGGTATTGCTTTAAAGCGATCCAGAGCATACTACAGAGCTCGATATAATCAAGAAATTGTCAATGGAAGTACCGCAGAAGAATTGCGTGATTCAGCCATACGAAAAGCTTTTTATAACTTTGCACACCAGGAACTTTCTAAAGGATTTTATAAAGAAACAGCTGATGGTGAGATCGATATGAATTTACCTCGATTGCCACATAACTTAGAGGAGACAAAGAAAACAGACCTGTATCTAAAACCTATTTGGCCTTGTACTTATGAAAACGGCGAGAAAACCATTCATGCTCATATGTCCTGTCCGGGCGCAACTGGAGAAAACGCGGGATTTGCATCGTTACAAGATTTAGACTCTGGAGCGGTCCGTGAGTGTCAACATTGTCATTTTACTAGTGGCGATGTAGGAAGAGTGGCATCTGCCTCAACAAATATTGATAACGGGTTTGAGTATTACTGGAAGATCGTAGTTGAAGAGTCTGAAGTTTATGAATCATCGCGACAACAAATAAAAGATTTACAAAAGGAGTTGTCTGAAGCTGCAGATAAATCAACAGGTTTATTTCAAAAAGCACTTGATGCTCTGAAGGTTGCTAGACCCAGATTATGTCCACCAGGTGCTTGGGGCTGTATTTCATTTGTGAGAAGAGGCGGCTCATCTCCAGAATTCCAAGGAAGTTTGGGAACGCTTGAGCAGTCGGTTTTTCTCCCAGAAGGATATGCAATATCTGGTGCAGTTCTTGCCCCAGATAGCTCATCCATAGATAACGTTCTTTCAAGCTTTTTTGACCAGGTTGAAAGGAGGGGAGGGTTTATCGGACAGGCTATAGATAAAGTAATGAGTTTGTGGGGGTCTCTTTTAATCTCATATGGGGATGGCGTAACTTCTTGGTCTTCAAAGCTATTAGAATTTCTTGATGACATTGATGGAATAACAGGCGGAAGTATTGGTTCCAAATTACAGAGGGCCTTAAAACAAATAGTTGTTGATGCCGGATTAGAGCCAAGCGATTTAAGACAAATGAAACCTGTTCTTGTTAATACAGAAAGAATTTTGAAACAAGCTGGCTTCGAGAAAGAATCAACGATTCGTGAGCTAGTTCAGAAAATACCCAATACATCAGACCCGATTGCTTTAGCTCGTTCACTTGGTGCGTTTTCTCTCCAGTATTTACCTGACAAAATAACAATTGCAAAATTGACTATTCCTGTTCTTGATATTGAGATTCCTTTAGAAATTGATGTTAAGAAAGTGTTTGGTGGCACATGAGAAAATTGAAATTTCTTTGTTGCCAGAAAGGGCAGATGTTTGTTGAGACTGCATTGGTTCTTCCGGTTGTATTGGTAGTAGCTTTAATTGCAATCAATTTATTTAAGTTTGCAGATATGTGCTCAAAGTTTGATCGTGTTGCAGTTGATCAAATTATTGCTCATGGAATTTCTTCTAGTCACTCTGCAAATGAAGATGCTCCAGAAAACCTAGCTCAAAGAATAAGAACTGCTCTTAATTGCGATGACAATTGCGACATTGTTGTCTCATTGGAGGGAGAAAGTGAGGGGATTGGGAACATGGTTTCTGTTTTTCCTAAATACCAAGTAACTCTTAAGTACAAGCCTTGGCCACATACCCTGCGTCTCCCTTTAGTGTCACTAGAGTCTCCTCTATGTCTTACTCATACAACCTCAATTGTTGTTAGTCCCTATAAGTCGGGAGTAGTGATTTGAAAATGAATGTACAGGTTTCGATAGAAGAAGTCCCTAATTCTGAACAGATTTTTGAATTGTTACAAGGGGGCTTCGAAAAGTTCGTTGGGCTTTTGGGTACCGAGATAACAGCTCCTCCAGTATTACTTCTGAGGTGTTCTTCAGTTCATACTTTTGGAATGACGTATCCGATTGATATTGCATTTGCAGATGATCATGGAGAAATTTTAAAAATTCGGAGACGAGTACAGCCTAAACAAATTCATAGCTGCGCGGGCGCCTATTGCACATTTGAAAGACCATCAGTTGATGACTTCCCATGGTTTGAAGTGGGACAGAAAGTGCTCATTCAAGAAATAAGTACCGAGGAAAGCAATGTTGAAAGAAGGAGTCGCTATGGCTATAGAAAACTACTCCGTCAAAATTTGCCCCAGATGCGGAGAAAAGTTATTTCAGGACATGAGAATTTGTTACGGGTGTCTTCTAGACTTCAGCGGCCCAAGCTCGCTTGTATGCAATCTCGAAACATCAAGAAATAAAAGAATTGCTAGTCTTCCTTTTATAGAAACTGATGAGTATTTGCTTTCTGAGGAAGTAGGAGAGGAGTGGGATAAAGGACTGCCACCTGCTTTGTTTGAATTGGATAACTCATATTCACCAGCAGATTAATTAGTACGTGGTATCCTTTTAGGAAGAGTTGCGAAAGTAACATAAAGGAGTTTTCATGTATAAAGTTTCGCTTCGCTCTTCTAAAAAGAGCCAGTTTGTAAGGATTGCGCTTTGCGTAATGCTTTTGGCTGTTGCGTTTCTAATTGCACCGGCAAAAGCATTTGCACGTGACCTTTCAATAGATACGGTAAATATTGATGCGACGGTTCAAAAGGACGGAACGTTGCATGTCGTAGAAACTCGTACATTCTATTTCAGAGGAAGCTTTCACGGTGTCTATTGGAATCTCCCCGTTGGAAAGAATAAATATAATGGGCAGAACGTTGAAGTAAACATTACTTCAGTTACCGTTCAGGATAAGCAGGGAACGCGTCAGCTTTACAGCAAAGACTCAAATGGAAATAGTGCCAGCTCAGACGAGTATTATGTTCCCACTCTATCAGGCAATATGTTGAACTTGAAGATTTATTCAGCACATGATGATGAGTATGCACATATAACCATCGAGTATGACATTACTAATGTTGTAACAAACTGGTCTGACACTGCAGAGTTGTACTGGAAGTTTGTATCTGATGGCTGGGATTCAGAGTCTCGTAATGTAACGGCTACTATCCATCTTCCTGTTCCTTCAGGACAGTCAATTGTGGCTGGAGATACAGTTCGTGCTTGGGGACATGGTCCGCTGGACGCAAATGTAGAAATTACCAATAATGCGGTCGTCTACAAAGTCCCTGGTGTAGGAACAGATGAGTTTGCGGAAGCTCGTATTACGTTCCCAACCGATTGGGTTTCTGGGCTAGCTCCTATTCAGCAGAATAAGCTGAGTAGCATCTTGTCTGAGGAACAAGCGTGGGCGGATGAAGCAAATCACAAGCGTGATATTGCAAAAACTCAGGTAGCTCTTATTCTTTATGCACCATTAGTACTTGCAGCTATCACCGTTGTAGCAGCAATCTTGCTGCGTATTAAATACAAAAAGGTTATGACCCCTCAGTTTAATGACCTTTACTACAGAGATGTTCCATCCGATGATCATCCGGCAGTTCTTTCTATGCTTTACAACGGTGAGCTAATTAAGGGAGACGCCCTGACAGCAACCCTTATGCACCTTTCTGATTCAAAGTACATTAGCTTGAATAAGACGGTTAGTACAAACTTCCTTGGTATGGAGAAGTCTGATTATTGTCTTACAAAGGTTCAAGACCTTTCAGAAAACCAGCAGCCTTTCTACCCTGGCAGTTCACTGTCAAATAAGATTGACAGTATGGCAATGAGGCTAATCTTTGATAAGGCTGGAGAATCTGGAGCGGTAAATACTACTGTTACCATGAAACAAATTGGTAAGTATGCTTCATCACATCCAGAAGATTTTAATAAGGCATATGAGTCTTGGGAGAGCCCCATCAAGCTTAGCTATGCTGCTAAGTATGGAACAAATAAGATTCCATTCCACGGTAAGGGAATTCTTGGTGCTCTGATTGCTGTCGATGTTCTTGTTGCCGCTGCTGCATTCATGATGGGTGTTATGGCTGATGTTTCATTCGCCAATCTACTACTACATCTGTTTATTCTTGTCATTGCCGGTCTGGTTGCACTTGTAAACATTGGCTCTTTCGATTTAATGAACAGAGAAGGTGTTGAGACTCTCGCTAAGACTCGTGCGCTAAGAAAGTGGCTTACTGAGTTCACCAATCTGCACGAAGCAATTCCAACCGATGTCATTCTCTGGAATAGGCTTCTGGTTATGGCAGTTGCGCTTGGTGTTGCGGATAAGGTTATCGAGCAGCTGAAAGTTGCAATGCCAGAGATGCTCAAAGATCCTCAGTTTATGCCTGTTTATAGCTGGTATTACTATGGAAATGGCATGCGAACCAATGCGATTGAAAGCGTAACCAAGAGTGTTACAGCTGCTCACTCTGTCTCCACGGCAGCGCTCGCTTCTTCCAACTCAAGTTCTGGTGGCGGTTTTGGTGGCGGTTTCTCCGGCGGAGGAGGCGGCGGCTTCGGCGGTGGCGGTGGCGGTGGCGGTTTTTAACGCCATAAACGCTTCAATAAACACTGCAAGAAGCAACGTTTAAAGGTCTTAATTCTCCCCGTGAACTAACCGGGGAGAATTTCTTTTTTAGAAAATATGCTATTTTGGCATATTTGAGTTGATAGTTTTACGCTGCACTTATGGAGCAGATATCTAACAGATTAGTGGGCCAGTGCCTTCGCGATTTGCGAAAGAAGCAACGTCTTACTCAAGAGGCGGTTGCTGAGCACCTTGCTGGAGATCAAGCATTCATATCAAAGGTTGAATCAGGTGAGCGTGGCGTTAAGCTCGGAGAAGTTTTTTCTTTTGCCGAAGCCTTAGGTATAGAAGCTTCCGAACTTATCGAAGCGTTGCGTACGTATCGATAGCTTTAGATAGCTTTAGATAGCTTTAGATTACTTTTTAATATAAGAAACCTTATGTGGGACGTGCTTCTTAAAAGAGGCACGTCCTTTACTGTTTATTACTTGCCGCGTCAACATCAAAAGATAAAAGAAAACGGCTCAGAGATTTCTCTCTGAGCCGATTCAAGTCGTGGTGGCGGGGAAGGGAATCGAACCCCTGACACGGGGATTTTCAGTCCCCTGCTCTACCAACTGAGCTACCCAGCCATTGGTGCTTCGAAAAGCTTATTTACTATAACAGACTCAAGCGCTTCGTCAAGCGGGCAATTTATACAATCCAGAAATTTTTTCCGCCAGTGAGGTCAAATTCAACGGTCATGCCTTTTATTGCAAAAAACGCCTCAATTTGCTCCTTTGTTTTCTCAAGCTCTTGACCGTCGATTTTCTCGCGCTCATCGGTTTTCTCGCCAGAGGGGAGTTCTATCCAAAGAGACTGCTTGCCACATGCATCGCGCAGGTGAACTTTACTTAAAAGGCCCTGCTGAGCAAGCCTTTCATTGAGATGAATGAGGTCAAAGAAGTTGACAACTTTTGGCATGCTAACTCGTTTCTCTAAACGCTTGCTCTTAAGCATACACGTTTGCAAATTGGTACAATAGATGACTAGCTTGAATTAGGTCAGCGGTCGTTGCTGCCTCCACTGAATAAACTATTCGAGGGGAAATTATGGCCTTTACGAGAAAAGAATTCTTGTCCCTTTCTGCTTTAGGAGCTGCAGGCACCTTGGCTGCATGTACTCCACAGGCAAGGACATCTGAGGATACAAATCAGCCTGCATCTAACGTGGACCTTGAAGAGTTCAAGTCGCTTAAGCTGGACATGACCCAGTGGAGCTATGATGAGGATAACGACTGCTACTATCAGCTGGGCATTCAGTACTGCACTAAGCCTGCAAGCAAGTCGGTAAACACTCTCTCAGTTTTTGTGCCTGGTAAGTATTTCTCGGGAACCAAGAAGGGCTCGACGTACGAGTGCGAAGTAAGCGAGAAAGCCGTTGTAGGCAGCTTCACCGCACGTACCGCACCTATTGTTATGCCTATTAATACAGCAACGCTGTTCCCTCAGAGCGCTCCTACAAGCTACGCATACGAAGGCCTCGCACCGTACCTTGAGGCTGGCTTTGTGTACGTATACGCAGGTTTCCGCGGTAGAAGTGCCGGTTACGATTCAACTACAGGCTCGGACGAGCTTTACGCTGGTGGATCTCCTTGGCCAGCAGTAGATTTCAAGGCTGCTATCAGGTATTTGCGCTACAACAACGAGCTGCTCCCATGCAATACATCAAAGATTTTTGTGTTTGGCTTTGCAGCTGGCGGTGGCCTCAGTGCGGTGCTGGGTACCTCAGGAGACTCTCCGCTCTATACGCCATATCTTAAGGCGGTTGGCGCTGCTACACATAGTGAGAAGGGCGAGCAACTTTCAGACTCTATTTACGGCAGCGCTTCATGGTGTCCTGCAACTTCATACGACCTTGCAGACGCAGCGTATGAGTGGTCAGCTGGTCAGTATGCAGATGCAACAGACTCTCGTGCTGAGGGTGTATGGACCCAACCTCTCTCACAAGATCTTGCTGGTGCATATGCTTCATTTGTCAACAACATGGATCTTCTCGACAGCAATGACAGCAAGGTCAGTCTTGATGAGACTAACTCTGGCGTCTATACCGCTGGATCATATGCAGACCTTCTTATCAACGAGCTCAAGACTTCTGCGAATAACTTTGTTAGGGACAACGCATTCCCATACACCTCTACGCCTCAGCGATTGGAAGAGCCTACGTTCCCAGGTGATCCAAATCTCGCAACGGTTCGTGGTACAGATAATGCAGCTCCTGCTACTCAGCAGGTTCAATCTACTATCTACGATACTGCTGAGCACTATTTTGGCTCTCTGAACTCAGAATCTATTTGGGTTGTATATAACCTTCGTCGTCAGAGCGTTGAGCTTGAGAATTTGAGGGGTTTCTCGCGAGCTTTAAGAGGCGCGTCGCTTCCAGTTGGAGCTTTTGACGCTCCTGATAGAAGCACCCGCGCTAATCAGCTTTTTGGTGTTGGCGAGCAAAGTACGCTGCATTTTGATGAGCAGACTGCTGACCTCATTAAAAAGAACCTTGATACTTACATGAAGCTTGCCGATTGGAAGTCCAGCTACGCTAATGATTGGACCTCTGATCTGAATAAGGCTGATACGCTGGAGAATGACATTCCAACTCGTGTTGATATGTTCAATCCGCTGTACTTTACCAGCGCATCTTACAAAGGCTATCAGACAGCATCGGTTGCTCCTTATTGGCGTATTAATGAGGGCGCTCAGAATACTGATACTTCAATCTGCACCTCGTTCAATTTGGGTCTGTCTCTAAAGCATTTTTCGGGCGTGAGCAGTGTTGATTACACGCTTGTTTGGGATAAGGGCCACGTTCTTGCCGAGAGAACAGGTAATGCAACTGCCAACCTGGTGTCTTGGATTGTTTCGTGCGCGTCTGCTTAAAGAGGAGGGCATAGCGTGTTTCAAACAAAGAACCGCCGACTGTATGGTGTTGTTGTTATTGTTGTGCTTGCGGTAGGAGCAATATTCTTCTCTCTTATGAGGGGTGCTGATAAGTCTCAGTCACAAGCAAGCTCGCAATCACAACAGACGCAACAGACGCAACAGACGCAACAGACGCAGTCTCAGAGCTCACAAAATAAGGGCTACATTGATTCTGTAGCAGCGGATGACCCGTATGCAAAGGGCATTCACCATGTTCGCATTGTGGTGAAGGATTACGGCACTATCGAGGCAACTCTTAATGCAAACGTTGCGCCTATTACGGTTTCTAATTTTGCTCATCTTGCCGAGTCAGGCTTCTATAATGGCCTTACGTTCCATCGCATTATTGACGGCTTCATGATTCAAGGTGGAGATCCTAAGGGCAATGGCTCGGGTGGATCCGAGAATAAAATCAAGGGCGAGTTCACCAAAAACGGTGTCGAGAATAACATCTCGCATACACGTGGAACTATTTCCATGGCACGCGCCCAAGATCCAAACTCGGCAAGCTCACAGTTCTTTATCATGCAGGCCGACAACTCAACTCTGAATGGAAATTACGCTGCATTTGGCACGGTAACAAGTGGAATGGACGTTGTCGATGCAATTTGTAAAGGCGTAACCCCAACCGATTCAAATGGAACTATCCCTGCTTCAGAGCAGCCAGTCATTGAGTCCATCACAATGATTGATTAGATTCCTTATATAAAATATTGTTATGTTATTGAATGACCTGCGACAAGTTATAAAGTTGCAGGTCATTAGCGTATAACAGGCCTCTCATGATATACTATTGTTATCCGAGAGGAGTGGTGTTATGCGGGCTGTTGGCGAGTTTTGCGTTCACCCAGGTCAGGGCGTATGTCTTGTTGAAAATGTAGTTTCGGAGCCTACTCCGGCCTACGTTTTGTCTCCTATTGGGCAAAAACATCCTGTTCAGATTGTATTTCCTCTTGATCAAGAATTTAGACTCCGCGATCTTATGACGCGTGATGAGGCTACAGATCTTGTTGATATGTATCCTCAAATTGAACTCATTACCTTTCACATCCACAACGCCTCTCTTGAAGAATCTCACTTTAGACATGCCATCAGAGAAGGTTCTTGTAAAGACTCCATTAGTATTGCTAAAACATTTAGAGCTCGTATTGATAAGGCGCGTTCGCTCAACAAGAAACCACCTGTTTCTCACGAGAGAATTTTTAAGATGGCCAGTAATCGCGGTCTTTACGAGCTTATTACGGCACTTAATTGTACCGTCGATGAGATTCAAAAGGTGTTTAGTTCGCGCTATGGCGTAGAAATTGGAAAAGCGTAGCTTATAATTAACCCATCCGTTCAAGAGATGGGAAATTATGGCTTCAGAAACATCTGCAAATCGTGCTGTTGTTACTGTTTTGGGCAGCGATGCTCCAGGAATTGTTGCAGCAATTTCTACCACTTTGGCTGAATCAAATGCAAATATCCTTGATATTGCACAGACTATTCTATCTGGTATTTTTACCATGACCATGCTGGTTGAACTTCAGGATGCCGAGTCTTTCTTGAGCCTCAAAGAGCGTCTTGATGCCGTCTCAGAAAAGCTTGGTGTACAGGTTAACATGCAGCGTGAAGAGGTCTTCACGTTTATGTATCGTCCATAAAGAGGTAGTGTTTTGTCAGAGCTTTCAACTGAAGAACTCATTGCTCAAAAGCAGTCTTGGCTCACTCAAGATGTATCAAATCTGAAAGTAGATATTGTCTTTTCCGATATGGATGAGACATTTCTCCATACCGATAAATCTCTTGATGATAACAACATGGCAATGCTGGATCGCCTGGCTGAGCTAGGTATTCCTTTTGTACTTTGTTCCGGACGCGCGTTTAACGTGCTGCCAAAAGAAGTTGTGAACCATCCTGCTTCTAAGTACGTGGTGTCCTGCGATGGCGCCATCATTAGAGATCTTTCTACCCAGACGGTACTGCACGAGTCTACTGTTACCAAGGAGCAGGCGCTTGAGTTGTATCAAAAGCTTGCAGACCTTCCTGTCACTTTTGATATTTTTGCAGACGGTGGTGTTTATCTGGAGCGTTCAAGGCACAATCTTATCTCTCAGTTGGGTATTCCCGCAGATCATGCAGCATTTATGCAGCGTTCTCGTACACCCTTTGATCAAAGTGTTGAGGAGTTTATTGAAGGCGTTACTACCATTGAGCGTCTTGGTTCCTACTGGTCTGTTGCGGAAGGCGAGAAGTATCAGGCACTTGTAGCAGATGCTGTAGCTTCGGTAAAGGGACTCAGTGGCACAGCTTCCATGAGTATGGGAATGGAAATCCTGGCTGAAGGGACTTCTAAGGGCGCAGCGCTTCAGTGGCTCTGCAACTATCTTGGCCTCTCTACAGAGAACGCCGCAGCTTTTGGTGACTCGCTCAATGATGTCGCCATGCTTTCTGCGGCGGGAATGGGCACGGCAGTTGCTAACGCTCGTCGTGAAGATTTTGAGGCAGCAACCTATATCACACTCACTAACGATCAGGCGGGTTTCTCGCGATTCTTAACGTGGGCACTGGGGGAGTAAGCACTTGGCGCTGAAGGATTAGTGTCTCAGAGTTTTCTTGAGGCATATGGTTTAAAGAAAAAGCCGGCAGATACAATTGAACTGCCTCCCATTTCTTGGACATAAGAAATGGGAGGCTTTTTATGCGTAT
>CAUTMX010000029.1:0-12868 GCA_963539685.1 uncultured Atopobiaceae bacterium
AGTGTTATAGTTGAGTAGAACAATAACGGCAGCTAACACGAAATGTGTCAGTAATGTGAGAGTTTGAGCATAAGTCAATTATTTGATTTTGTAATCGTGACTATGCATTCATTTAGTGCTAGTATCGCCGTTCGTCGCAAATATGCACGCCGAGTGGTAGATAATATACTCCAAGTGGCATATTCTTGGCATCTTACGTTGCGTTTCAAGTATGCTGAGCAGTGACGGGCAATCTGAAATGGTTGCAGATTGTATGGGGAGGTTGAGACAGAGTGGATGTTCTTGCGCAGTTGCCAGCAGAGATGGCCGAGCTGCTCGAAAGTTTTTTGCCACACGCATTGGTTGGTAACACCACCTTTGGTTTCACGAACTACATTTTCTATTTCTTGATCGCTGCTGTGATTTTTCTGATTGTCTGCTTTAGGTTTAAGAAGAAGCAGGCAGAGAGCATTGTCCCTCAGGGACGCTTTGTTAATGGCGTTGAGTATCTGATTGAGTACATTAGAGATGACGTCTGCAAGGCTTCTCTTGGAGAAACTTGGCGCACTCACTTCCCATTCTTGATCACTATGTTTATGTTCATCCTGATTAACAACATTATTGGTCTTATTCCTGGCGCACACCCAGGCACCGGTACTATTGGCGTTACTGCCGCTCTTGGTCTTTGCTCCCTTGGATACTTTATGTATGTAGGTGCAAAAAAGATGGGTGTTATTGGCTACATCTTGAGCCTTGCACCAAAGGGCGTTAACCCTGTTATTGCAGCAGTTATCTGGGTTATTGAGGTCTTCTCAACATTCCTTCGTCTGGTTACTCTGGCCGTCCGTCTGTTCTGCAACATGTATGCAGGTCACATCGTTATGGGTACATTTGCAATTCTTGCATCTATGTACTTTATGCCAGCTATTGAGAACTTCTCCGCATCAACAGCTGCTCAGGCAGGCTTTTCAATCTTCTGGGTTCTGCTGTTGATTATTATTTATTTGGTAGAAACTATTGTTGCCTTCATTCAGGCATACGTTTTTACCCTGCTCTCCACTGTCTACATCCAGCTGGTAGAGTCTGAGCACTAAGCAAAACGCTTAGTTGGTGGCATTGCCACACTGGTGCCAAACGGCACAAAAGATGAAGTCATCTGAGTCCACGCTCAGTTGATGATAGGTATGAATATTGGTCGCCTTGAGAGGGGCGAACGAAAAAGGAGGAATCGTGGGTATTTTCGGATATGCTATTTGCGTTATCGCAGCAGCAGGTTGTATTAGCGCCGTAGCAATGACCGCCGCTAACAACATGGCTCGTCAGCCAGAGGTTCAGGGTCGTCTCTTCACAGTCTTTATTCTGGGCTGCGCATTTATTGAGGCTCTTACCCTGATTGGCTTCGTTGTTACCCTGATGGTTAAGTAAATAACAGTACGTAACAGCGAAATCGCTACGTTGGAGGAATGCATGAATACGATTTGTAAGGGAGCAAGAAAGGCCAGCACAGTAGGCGCAACTGCTGCACTACTTGTGGCAATGGCTCCCTCAGTCGCACTTGCCGAAGAGGGTGCAAGTGGTGCCGATATTCTTCTTCCAAAGCCCGCTGAGTTTGTTCCTGCTCTGATTGCGTTTCTGATCATCTTTGCTGTTGTAGCAAAGTTTGTGTGGCCTTCCGTTCTACGTATGCTTGACAAGCGTCAAGAGAAGATCCAAGGCGATCTGGACGCTGCAGCAAAGTCTCGCGAGGAAGCCAACAAGGATCGTGAAATCGCAGCAGCTGGTATCGATGCAGCTAAGCAGCAAGCAGATGAGATTGTTTCTGCTGCTAAGCGCGAGGGTGAAGAAGAGCGTGCTCGTATTATTGAGCAGGCAAAGGTAGAGGCTGCCGAGATTGTTACTAAGGGTAAGGGCGTTGTAGAGTCTGAGCGTCGTCACGCTATGGCTGAGCTTTCTGATTCCGTTGTTGATCTTGCCGTCGATATCGCCGGAAAGATTATTGGCAACGAGCTCTCAGTAGAGCAGCAGCGTGCTCTTGCCGAAAAGTACCTTGCGGAAGTAGGTACTCCAAATGAGCACTAATAAAGACGATCAAGACAGAAAAGTAGAGGGCTATACCAGGGCACTCCTGGAGGCTGGCCGCGCTGAGGGTCGTGCAACTGCAGACCTCGTGCAGGTTCAGCATGCAAAGAAGTTCTCTCCAGAAGTTCTTGAGACTCTTGGTGCTATGCAGGCGAGTGAGGATGTCAACCTTATCAATGATGTTGCCGCTACGTTCCAGGAGCTTCTTGAAGAAGAAGACAAGACACTTACAGTAACGGTAACTACTACAATGCCTCTTGATGATGAGTTACGTGCAAAGGTCACCGAGAAGCTCGAGAAGAACTTCAATACTCAGGTGTATCTCATTGAGCGTGTTAATCCTAAGATTTTGGGCGGCATTGTTGTTGAGGCACGTGATCATCGTTATGATGCATCGGTAAAGACACAGCTCACTCACATTAAGAGTAGGCTCTCTTCAGATCACGTTGAAAGTGAATTGTAATGACTGATAAGACCACCATACAGGAAGGAACGCTGAGCTCAGATGCCGTCATGGCACAGCTTAGAGAGCGCCTTTCTAAGGTCAATTCAACCGTATCCCAGCAAGAGGTTTCTGCTGTTACTGAGGTAGCAGACGGTATTGCTCGCGTTGCTGGCCTACGTAGCGCTATGGCAGGCGAGCTGCTGGAGTTTACCAGCTCCGTTACTGGCCACAGCGTATTCGGTCTTGCTCAGAACCTTGATGAAACTTCAGTCGGCGCTGTTTTGTTCGGCGAAGTTTCTGAGATTAAGGAAGGCGACGAGTGCCGTACAACCGGCCGCGTCATGGATATTCCAGCTGGTTTTGACATGCTTGGTCGTGTTGTTAACCCACTGGGCCAGCCTATTGATGGACTTGGCGCTATCCACGCTACACATCGCCGTCCTATTGAGTTCAAGGCTCCTGGCATCATGCAGCGTCAGCCTGTCTGCGAGCCAGTTCAGACTGGCCTTCTTGCAATTGACGCTATGGTTCCTGTCGGCCGTGGTCAGCGTGAGTTGATCATTGGTGACCGTAAGACCGGTAAGACCGCTATTGCAATTGACGCTATCGTAAACCAGAAGAACACCGACATGGTTTGTATCTATGTCGCTATCGGTCAGAAGGCATCTACGGTTGCAAACATCCGCGAGTCTCTTTCCCGCCATGGTGTTCTTGATAAGACCGTCATTGTTGCAGCTACCGCAGCTGATTCTGCTCCAATGCAGTACATTGCCCCTATGGCAGGCGCTGCTATTGGTGAGTTCTTTATGTATAACGATAAGGACGGCAAGCCTGCTGACAAAGATCATCCAGGCGGACACGTTCTTGTTGTTTACGATGACCTCTCTAAGCAGGCAGTTGCATACCGTCAGATGTCACTGACGCTTCACCGTCCACCAGGACGTGAGGCATATCCTGGTGATATTTTCTACCTGCACTCACGCTTGCTGGAGCGTGCATGTAAGCTCTCCGATGAAAACGGAGCAGGTTCTCTTACAGCACTTCCAATTATTGAGACGCAGGAAGGCGACGTTTCTGCATACATTCCTACAAACGTCATTTCCATTACAGACGGCCAGATTTATCTGCAGTCCAACCTCTTCTTCCAGGGCCAGCGCCCAGCAGTCGACGTAGGTATTTCCGTATCTCGCGTCGGCGGCGATGCTCAGGTCAAGGCTATGAAGCAGGTTGCAGGTACACTTCGTCTGGACCTTGCAAGTTACCGTGAGAAGCAGGCATTCTCGCAGTTCGGATCCGACTTGGATGCAACTACGCAGTACCAGCTCAACCATGGTGCTCATATGATGGAGCTTCTCAAGCAGCCACGTTACTCAGCTCTGGACGTAGTTGACCAGATTTGCGCAATTTACGCTGCAAAAGAGAACTTCATTGATGACGTTGATCTTGAGAACGTTGCCCTTTTCCGTGATGGCCTTGCTCAGTACATGAGTGAGTATCACCCACAGCTCCGCAACTCTCTGCGCAACGGAAAGATTTCTGATGAGCAGGCAGAGCGCTTGAGTGATCATATTAAGCACTTCAAGGCTAAGTTCTTGGAAGAGCATCCAAACAAGGTTGTGGATGAAGCAGAAGCTAATTCAGATACACCAGGCTCTTTTGACGCAGTAACCCAGGGTTCATTGCAGGAGTAATTATCAATGGCGAACCTTCACGAAATATCGAGGCGTATGAGCTCCATCAGGAGCACCATGCAGATTACGCGCACCATGTCGATGATTTCGACAGCGCGTGTCCGCAAGGCACTTGATAGGGCCGAGGCTGCTTCGCCATATAAGGAAGCTATTACCCTTATGCTTGCAAATGTTGCAAGCGCTAGCTTTAATCCTAAGAAACAGCCTCTTCTTGCTACGCACAAAGTCGAGAAGAACGTACTGTTCTTAGTCATCGCATCTGACCGCGGACTTGCAGGCGGATTTAACATCCTTCCTCAGCGCGAGGTTGAGCATGAGATGGCACGTCTTAAGGCTAAGGGTGTATCTTCCGAGATAATTACTTGCGGACGCAAGCCAACTGAGTACTTTACGTACAGAAATATCAAGCCCACCATGTCTTATGTAGGCATTTCCTCTGAGCCTACAGCAGACCAGGCTGATCGTATCGCTTCCTACATCATGGATAGCTATATAAAGGGTAAGATTGATCGTGTTGTAATTAAGTACTGGCATGCAAAGAACCGTGTTGACCAAGAGCAGGTTACAGAGCAACTTCTTCCTATTTCGCGCGAGAAACTCACGATTCCTAATAAACCACGTACCGAAGAAGCCCTCTCACAGGTGAAGACATATAACAAGAGTGAATATCACTTCTCGCCATCTGCTTCTCAGGTACTTGATTCGTTGATGCCCGCTTATATCAAGACGGTCATCTTCCATGCACTTCTTGATTCTGCTGCAGCCGAGCATGGTGCGCGCCGTCGTGCAATGCAGTCTGCAACTGATAATGCTGAGAACGTCTTAGGCGCTCTTAGCCGTACGTACAATCGCGAACGCCAGGGCGCAATCACCACTGAGCTCAACGAGATTATCGGTGGTGCTGCAGCATTGGAGGATATGTAATGTCAGATATGCAAGTAGAGACTTCTTCCTTTGAGGAAGCTATTCTCAACAAGCGCAATCAGCGCGTTGACGATGGCGTAATCGTTCGCGTAGTTGGACCAGTTGTCGACGTTAAGTTCGACGGACCTGTTCCAAGCATCTATACCGCACTGACGGTAGAGGATGACACGCCTGTTGGTCACGTCAGCACCGTTCTTGAGGTTGAGTCTCAGCTTCACGGTGGTGTTGTTCGTACCGTCGCTATGTCGTCAACCGATGGTCTTCAGCGTAACCTTCGCGTTAAGGACACCGGCAAGCCAATGATGATGCCTGTAGGCGAGTCTACGCTGGGCCGCGTCTGGAACGTCATGGGTCAGCCAGTTGATGGTGGAGAAATTCCTGAAGACGTTGAGTTTTATCCAATTCACCACCCAGCACCTCTCTTCGAAGAGCTCACTACTGAGACAGAGATTTTTGAGACGGGCATCAAGGCAATCGATCTTCTCGAGCCTTATGTTCGAGGTGGAAAGACCGGCCTCTTTGGTGGTGCTGGCGTTGGTAAGACCGTTCTGATTCAGGAGCTTATTAACAACCTGGCTCAGCAGCATGGCGGTACTTCCGTATTCACCGGCGTTGGAGAGCGTACTCGTGAGGGTACTGACCTCTTCCTTGAGATGACTGAGTCCGGCGTTATTAACAAGACCTGCCTAGTCTACGGTCAGATGAACGAGCCACCAGGAGCTCGTATGCGTGTTGCTCTTGCAGGCCTTACTACTGCAGAGTACTTCCGTGATCAGGGCCAGGATGTTCTGTTGTTCATCGACAACATCTTCCGCTTCTCTCAGGCAGGTTCTGAGGTTTCCGCACTTCTCGGCCGTATGCCTTCCGCAGTTGGTTACCAGCCAACCCTGGCTACAGAGATGGGCGAGCTTCAGGAGCGTATTACTTCCACCAAGGAAGGCTCTATTACTTCCGTACAGGCAGTTTACGTCCCTGCAGACGACCTTACTGACCCTGCTCCTGCTACAACCTTTACGCACTTGGATGCAACTACCGTTCTTTCTCGTGCTATTACCGAGCTTGGTATTTACCCAGCAGTTGATCCTCTGGCTAGCTCCAGTTCTGCTCTTGATCCATCCATTGTTGGTTCAGAGCACTACCGTGTTGCTATGGCAGTTCAGGAGACCCTGCAGGAGTACTCCGACCTTCAGGACATCATTGCAATTCTGGGTATGGACGAGCTTTCTGAGGAGCAGCAGCGCACCGTTGCTCGCGCCCGTAAGATTCAGCAGTTCCTCTCTCAGTCATTCCACGTTGCCGAGAAGTTCACCGGTAACCCTGGTACGTACTGCACCGTTGAGGAGACTGTCCGCTCGTTTGCAGAGATTATTGACGGTAAGTGCGATGACCTCCCTGAGCAGGCATTCCGTTTTGCAGGCACCATCGAAGATGTTCGCGAGCGCGCTGCAAAGATGTCTGCTTCGGATAGCTCACAGAACTAGGATTTCTCATGGCTGAGTTGACTTGTCAGTTTGTCAGACCAGATAAGCTCCTCTACGAAGGAACTGTTGAAAGTCTGATTCTTGCTTCATCAGATGGAGAGTATGGTGTGTGGCCAGGCCACGCACCAGAAATCATTGCGCTTGGCGATGGTGTTGTAAGACTGCACATGCCTCATCCAGAGAACGAAGAAGAGTCTATGACCAAGATAGTGATTTCTGGTGGATACGCAGAAATCGATCCAACAGGAGTCATTATCTTGGCAGATCATGCCCGTCGCGTTGATGACATTGATGCAGATGTTGTGCGCGAGACAAGAGACGACGTTATTGACCAGATGCTTTCTCTTCCAGAAGACGATAATCGTCGTGCCTACTACGAAAAAAAGATAGACTGGTGTAATCTACTTCTGAAGCAAGTGGTTGAGGAGTAAAATTCTCTCACTGTCGTTTTCGGAGGTTTATGGACGTCATAAAAGTAGTAGGTGGTCGTTCTGTCACAGGAGAGGTCACTGTAGAGGGTGCAAAAAACTCTGCCCTTAAGTTGATGGCTGCAACCATCATGGCTCCTGGTGTTACTACGCTCACTAACGTTCCTAATATTGCAGACGTTCACGTCATGGGCAAGGTGCTCAAGACGTTAGGCGCTCGCATTGAAGTCGTTGGTCTTCACGAGCTCAAAATTGATACCACAGATATTACAAGTTGGGAGACTCCCTACAGTCTTGTAGCACAGATGCGTGCATCAACTGCTGTTTTGGGTCCCCTTATTTCGCGTTTTGGCAAAGCTGTTGTGGCGATGCCGGGCGGTTGTAATATCGGTGCTCGCAAAATTGACATGCATATCTTGGGTCTCGAGGCTTTGGGTGTTGAATTTAAGGTTGAGCACGGCAATATTCACGCAAGCGCTCCTCACGGCATAACTGGCGAGACCGTTTCTCTGGCCTTTGCCTCCGTTGGCGCAACAGAAAACCTGATGATGGCATCAGTTTTTGCCAAGGGTGTAACGGTCATTGATAACGCAGCTCGTGAGCCAGAAATTGTTGACCTTGCTAATATGCTCAACAAAATGGGCGCCAACATTCAGGGTGCTGGATCTCCTGTTATTGAGATTCACGGCGTCACAGAGCTGCATCCTGTTGAGCATGCGGTTGTGGGCGACCGCATTGAAGCTGGTACGTTCCTGGCAATTGGCGCGCTTACTGGTGAGCCTATTACTGTTCACGGTTTTGAGCCAAATCACCTTGGTCTGGTACTTAAAAAGTACGAGCAGATGGGCATTACCATCGAGACTGGAGATAGGTGGGCAAGGGCTTCTCGCCAGCAAGATCTTAAAGCTATCGATATCCAGACGCTGCCATTCCCCGGTTTTCCAACAGACATGCAAGCACAGACCATGACGCTGCTTGCTCTGGCTAAGGGTACCTGCATCATCACGGAAAACGTCTTTGAGAACCGCTTTATGTTGGCATCCGAGCTTTCTCGCATGGGAGCCGATATTACCATCGAGGGCCATCACGCTATTGTTCGCGGCGTCTCCGGCTTTGAGGGGGCGCAGGTCAAGTCACCAGATCTTCGTGGCGGCGCCGCGCTTGTTATGGCTGGTCTTGTGGCCGAGGGAGAAACAATCGTTTCTGCCATCCATCACATTGACCGCGGTTACGAGGGATTTGTCGAGAAACTCGTCGCGCTGGGAGCAGATGCTCAGCGCACTACCATTCCAGACGACGACTTTATCGAAGGATAGTTTGTGTCAACTAAACCAAAGCATGCAAAACTGCTCGACAACGGGGCCTTACAGGGCACTTCGGCTGACACTGCACAAAATACTGCTACGGGAAGTATCCAAGGTACTGCGCCAAGCGCTGCAACCAATACGTCGCAGAACGCTGCAGTTAGCAACTCTCCTTTTAGCCGCACGCAGGCAGAGGGCTACCACAAGCGTCGTAAGCGTGTCTTCAGAAAGCAGATGGTAGTCAGGTCGCTTCTGGGCGTCTTTGCTGCTGTTTTTGTTGCCGCTGTGGTGGGCGCAGGTATCTGGTATGCAAGCGTTCAGGCGCAGCTCAATAACTCGCAGGTCATTACTGCTGAGCTTCGTCAGACGCTTCAGGAGCCTTCCGCACCAAGCGACCCCTATTATATGCTGCTTCTAGGAACCGACGGTCGACCTGGCGAGACTGAATATCGTGCGGATTCCATTATTTTGGCGCGCGTTGACCCTATCCATAAGCGTGTGACTATGCTTTCTATTCCACGAGATACCCGTGTCTTGTGGAAGGGTTCTTACATGAAGATTAACGCTGTTCACTACTATGACGGCGCAAATGGCATGGTACAAGCTGTAAATGAACTGTGCGGCGTACATATTGCCCACTATGCAGAGGTCAACTTTGATGGTCTCGCAGGCATTACCGATGCTCTTGGTGGCGTAACCGTAAACGTTGAGCAGTACATGCGCGATACAGAGAACTTCAGCGACGTTGTTGAGCTGTACCCTGGTGTTCAGAAGCTGAACGGCGCTCAGGCACTCTTCTTTACTCGTGTTCGCTACGCTTTTGCAGACAGCGATTACACCCGTATGCGCCATCAGAGAACCTTCATCAAGGCTATGATTGCTCAGATTCTGAACACAGGAGATCCTGTAGCCATTGCAAATACTGTCAATTCAACGGCAAGCATGGTTATTACCGACCTATCTGTCTCAGACATTATTTCTTTGGGCACTCAGATGATTGGCATGAACACTGACAAGGATATTTATACGGCATACGTACCATCCGAGGGAACAGAAATTGACGGTCAGTCGTATGTCATTGCAGATGAAGATGCACTTGCAAAGATGATGAAAGTAATTGATGCAGGAGACGATCCGTCTAGCTTAAACGGACAAACAGATGCCGAGGCAAATGCTGAGGCTGCCGAGAAAAGTTCAGAAGAGTCCTCAGAATCTTCAAACAGCTCTTCTCGCCAGTAAAACTAAGCGCCGTTTTTGGGTATCATTCAAGTGTTAGAAATATTTTCGTTGCATAGCGCAACTGATTTTGCATGAAAAAGACTGTCAAGCAGTCGTCGGAGGAGAGTTATGGCCAACGATAACGTACAAAACGAGCACACACTGACAAAAGCCGGCGAGGACTATCTCGAGGCAATTTATCGAATTGCACTTGAGCAGCCAGATGACGATAAGAGCGTTCGCTCCGTTGATATTGCCGAGAGCCTTGATGTTTCCAAGGCAAGCGTCAACAAGGCTCTATCCCAGCTTAAAGAGCAGGACATGGTTGAGCAGAGCCGTTATGGTCGTGTCACGCTGACCAAAGAAGGCGAGGCAAACGCCCGTACCACATGGCGTGCTCACCGTGCGCTTCGCACCTTCCTTGAGGAGGATTTGGGTGTAGACACAGAAACCGCAGACGCAGAGGCTTGCCTTATGGAGCACTCGCTTTCTGTAGACACGCTGGCCAAGCTCATTGAATTCCTTGAGAAGCGTGGAATTGAGATTCCAAGCAAGTAACGTAACCTGGCGCTTATGCAAGCTAGGTACGTACAAAAGCGCCTGTCATTTGAGTTTATCGGCGGCAAAACCGTCATTCTTACAAGCGCACGTTAGGTGTGCAGAGCCAACAGGGCTCATAGGTGAAAGGTAAACACATGAAGGCAATTATCCCAGCAGCAGGTCTAGGTACGCGTTTTCTACCTGCAACAAAGGTAACCCCTAAAGAGCTGTTGCCTGTTTTGGATAAGCCCGTCATTCAGTACGTAGTAGAAGAGGCTCTTGAGCCAGAAGAGGTCGATGAGGTAATCATCATCAATTCTCGCGAGAAGCCACAGATTGAAACATACTTTGCTGAAGACCAGAAGTTTGAGGCAGACCTTTCTTCTCGTGGAAAGCAAGACCTTGCCGAGAAGGTCCATGCAGCTTCTGCGCTTCCTGTTTCCTTTACCTATCAGGACAACCCTCGTGGTCTTGGCCATGCAGTACTGTGTGCCGCAGACGGCGTAGGTGACCAGCCATTCTTTGTACTTCTCGGCGATTACTTTGTTCCAGATCGTCAGATGTGCATCCGTATGGCAGAGATTTCCAAACAGCACAATGGCGCATCCGTCATTGCAGTTGCTCCAGTTCCTGCAGATCAGGTGAATCGCTACGGTATTATCGCAGGTGAGTGCATCTCTTCTCCTTCAGATAACTCTGAGGGTGAGGGTGCTATTTGGAAGGTAACAGGCCTTGTCGAGAAGCCCCGCCCAGAGGACGCACCTTCTCACCTGTTTATTGTTGGTCGTTACCTGCTTTCTCCAAAGATTATGGAGCTCTTGGCAACTCAGGGTCCTGGCGCTGGCAACGAGATTCAGCTGACAGACGCAATGGAGCGCTTGCTTGCTGAGGAAGAGATGTATGCGCTGGTAATCGACCCAGAAGAGGGTTGCGATACCGGTACTCCTGCAGCTTGGGCAGCAACTAATGCACGCATGGCACTCTCTGACCAGAGTTCTGCAGCAGCATTTAAAGAGGCGCTCGGCAGCTATGCCAACCGCATTGGATAAAAGACCTGACATACTCCGTTTTGGCAGCGATGGCTGGCAAGCTCGCTATGATAAAAGCTTTACCAGGGATAATGTAGTTAGACTTGCAGAGGCCCTTGGTACTGTTTGGTCACAGGAGCTGCCTGGCGGCATTGTGTTTGTTGGTTTTGATACGCGCTTTGAGGCAGATTCGTCTGCTCTTGAGGCCGCGGCAACACTGGCCTCTTTTGGTCTTGACGTGCGCGTTTCCGAGACGTTTTGCCCCACGCCATCTATTTGCTGGGCTTGTGCGCAGCATAAAAATGTAGCTGGTGGCCTTATCATTTCTGCAACTGAGCTTTCCTGCGAATATTGCGGCATGATTATTCGTGCTGCTAACGGCGGCCCAGTTTCGCGCGATTTTCTTCAGCGCGTAGAATCAGCAACACCGCTAGAGCCAACAGATCAGCGTGGAACTTTTACCACAACAGATATTGTGACGCCTTATAAGAGAGCGCTTCTTGATCAGGTCAATGTATCAGTTATTAAGGAGCTGCGTCCTAGTGTGGTAGTTGACCCTATGTATGGCGCAGCAACAGACCTGCTTGCTGACGTGCTTTCATCTGCGGGATGCGTCGTTCATCAAATGCATCAAGGTCCCGTCAGGGACTTTGGTGGCATTCATCCGCAGCCAGCAGATCCGTGGGCTGATGAGTGCTCGTCGATGGTGGTAAGCCGTCACGCTCAGCTGGGCCTCTTGGTTGATTGCGACGGAGACCGTGCCGCTGCTGTAGATGAGACCGGTCGACTTCTTAGTCCACACGAGCTCATCCCGCTTATCACTCGCCATCTTGTACAAAACCGCAAGCAAACTGGTCGAGTTGTTTCTACGTTAACTTGTTCCGCAACGGTATCCAGGCAAGCAGCTCATCTTGGATTGGAATCCGCAAGCGTGCCTGTTGGATTTGCTCGACTCTATTCAGAGATTGAGCAAGGAGACGTTCTTCTCGCCGCAGAGGAGTACGGCGGCATCTGTATTCCAAGCCATCTGTTGGAGCGAGACGGCCTGCTTGTGGCCCTGCTTGTCGTGGAAATGCTTGCGTACACCCATAAATCACTTGCTCAGCTCGTTGCTGAAGATGAGGCTGAGCTGGGTCGTATGTGCTATAGCAGGCGAGGAGTACGACTTGACGCCGCAGCTACACAAGCATTCAGGAACATTCTTCCAGGTCTTAATCCAGAAAACGTTGCAGGTAAAGTGCCTGTTTCGGTAAGCCATGCCGATGGCCTTAAGCTTCAGTTTAAAGACGATTCTTGGGTGCTTATTCGCCCTTCTCGCATGGATGCCCTGGTACGCGTATATTCTGAGGCCGCTAACGAGACACTGCGCGATCAGCTCCTTGATGCAGCTTGCCAGATTGTAAAAGACGAGATTTAGCCCAAACAAAGCGTGTCGAGAAGACCGTTTAAAAGGCAGTATAAAAAGACGCCGCAAAAGGCAGCGTAAAAAGACAACGCCAAAGGCGCGCAAAACTCGCACGAAGATAATGCCAAAAATGAGTAAAAACTAACGCAAAAAGACAACACTATATATAGATGAAAAATAAGGGATTACCACAAGGATATATGAGTAATTTAATGACCAGAATGCTCCTCAGTTCACTAAAGACTGCTAATTGTGTAGAAATTGTGGAGGAATTAAGAAGATACAAAATCATCTTCACAAACGAGTCGTAAGTGCGTATAGTTATTCCCCGCGCCGCGCACCACGC
>CAUTMX010000030.1:0-12166 GCA_963539685.1 uncultured Atopobiaceae bacterium
TCAAGAACAGCTGGGCACGCAACATGAAAGCTCTCTGGCAGCGCTGGTTGATGAGCACAGTCAAGTAACTAACAACAAAACAATGTGGTGGGCAGAAAGAGGAGAATAACAATGTTTACTACAGCAATCGAGGGATTACACGAGACCTACGAATACCGCCAGGCTAGCGTCGTACGGAAACTATGGATGGATTTTATCACTACGGTGTTTCTGTCTGTACTGTTTCTCAGCTTTATCTACTCGGTATATCTAGCACTATCAGGACTAGTCTACTTAACCACGGGGATTTAGTATGTTAGCAGATATTACTGATCAATACCTAGAAAGCGATACAAAAGTAATCGAGGATATTATGGTTTACAACGCACGAGAACGAATCATTCAATTAATTTTAGATGAGAAGGAGAAAGATGGACAGAATCTATAGAGTCATAGCTATACGTCGTGATGGCGTGTGGCAGTATTGGGAGCCGGTACTTAGTCAGTTCACATTTAAAGAAATACCAACGAACAGATATTACAAATATACAGAGGCGCTCAGGGAATACCGTAAAGCAATAGACAAAGCTGGCCCGAACGAAACGTTAAGTATCTCTCTCGAGGAGACTATGGGACATGATGGTACTTGGTATGTACTCAAGGAGCGGCAATTCACCCAAAATGAGCGCTCGACAAAGGCTATTTGGGGCGATATGGACAGTATGAGGATAGATATGAGCTGCCTGTCTAGCAGGATAGGTAATCTCACAGGGCTATCAAATCTGTCGAGAGAAACCAGAGAATAGCTTGAGTGTATCAGCAACAAGTTATACAGTCTATCACAGCTGACATGGAATCTACAAAATAAAGTATTAGAGGAGTTAGACAAAGATGTATAGAATCGTAGCAACTAAAAGAGACGGGAAGGCACAGACTTGGGAGCCGGTGACAAGTGTGTTTACAGATAACCCGATGCCAACAGCAGACATACACACAAAAAACGAAGCTATCAAAGAATTTAATATATCTTTACGTGAAGCTAACGCAGACGATTATTTGCGTGTGCACGTATCAGAAAAGGATAAAGATGGCATATGGCGTGACACTAGTGGCTGTGACACAGTTCGTTTCTTTAAACAGGATGAGCGATCAATAGCATCAATAGACAAAAACGTGTTTAACCACTCTCTAGATTTGCTATCTATCTCGATGCAAGTGTACCAGATGAGCGGGCTCACCTATATCAGCTCTGATACACGGGAGTGGCTAAGAGAGCTTTCTAAAAAAATAGTCGATGCATCGAACGAACTATGCCGTCTAAAGGAACAAATTAAAGAGGAGTACTATAATGACATACAAGACGCAGAAAACTAAACAAGACCTAAAAGAATCAGAGGAAGCGCTGCAGTTCGTCATGTCGAACATCCAACGCCACCTCAGTACAGGCCCAGAAGCTCAGGTAGTCCTCGAGCGCATCGAGAAGGATATACGCCTATACGGAGACATTTGCAACGTTGAGGGACGTGTTACAGAGTTTCTAGAGGAAGTAGGCGAGCGAAACCTTACTATGCTCCAGCGTGACTTTGCCAATATTAAATCAGGCAAAAAGACACACCGAGAGATTGCCAAAGAGCTACGCCAAGAGTATAATGATTGGTAGATAAGGATCATCCTTATAGCACATTGGATCTGTTGTGGTGTAGCTTTCTTTCGAAACTACTACAACCATAGCCTACGCCTGATTCCTCCTTGTTACATGGTTAGGGCGTAGGACACACAATACCTTTCTGTGATGGAACACGTACCCAATAGCTACCCGTCAAGTCCGCGAGACAACCCTCAACAAAATCACGAAATGTGATGTCTCGGTAGCTGTGTTCCATGTATTACCCCACCATCTCCTCGGTGGGGTAAAACTTTGTCTATAGCTGTTGTAAATTCTACCTAACAAAATAACTAAAATCTATTGCATCACTCCACTGCAGGGTATACAATACAAACATAAACATAAGGCAAAGAGGAGAAGCCACAATGTCAATCTATACACACTACACCATTGAAGCCACCACAAGGCTCGGAGAGGTATACGTATGGGACCCACTCACAAGTGAGTATGAATACCAAAGCAACCAAGAGTCGTCCAACATCGGCTCAGAGGACGACGCAATCGATGAGTTTGGCTACGCAGTCGCAGCAGCAGATAATGATGAATACATGAAGGTAAGTCTACTCCGTGTCACAGAGCTAAGCAACGGCTCATCAGACGTATCAGTAATCAAGTTCAAGAACTTCTAGGGGACACAATGCAGAACTGGAAGGTAAGAAAGAAACTCTACCAGGAGACATGGGAACTAAAGGATATGAGGTACCGCCTCCAACTCCTCCGAGAGTTTGTAAAAGACCAATACTATATCGATAACGCTACAGAATACCTAGACGAAGCTCTCAGCAATATCGAGCTAGCAATGAATAGCAAGCAACTCAAGAACGCATACGAACCACTAACTAAACGAGAAAAGGAAAACTAACCATGTATCTATACACAATCGAGTACAAGCGACTCAGCCGCAGCCAGAAAGAGGAATATAAGACAGTAGCAGAAAACGCACGCGTCGCACTCCGTAACCTCGAGCGCAACCGCTGTAAGCCATACAGATACCGTATCATCAACGTAGAGCGTGTAGGTGATGATGATGAGTAAAAGAAGGATAACACGCAAAAGAGACAAAGTAGTAAGTACAACAACATGCAACGGTGTCACTGTGACTAGAACAGAGACAGAGACCCGTATAATAATGCTCAGCTTTGTTGGAACTATCATTTACATTATCTGTTCATTAACAGGTGTGTTCAAATAAAACGTAAAAAAGGAGAACCAGATGAAACCATACATGATCATCTACCGCAGGAAGGGTATAAGCGATACTCTATCCCGCATCATCAAAGCAAATAACCAAGATGAGGCAGTACGCGTCCTAAAACTAAAGTTTGGCGCATACGACACAGATGAACTATCAGTAAAAGACATACGCCTCATGGATAAAGTACTATCTCGCTAAGGAGGCCTCAATGACAGAAACACCTAAATGGCTAGCAGTCTACAATAAGGTTAGAAACCTAATCCTCAATATACTCATAGCATCATTACCTTTAGCAGCCTTCCTAGCATTGGTAAGACTAATCATAGAGGGATAGTATGAATATATACTACATTGAATACAAGAAATACACAGATAGCAAATGGGCAACCTACACTACTGCAGCAGCTAGCAATACTGAAGCTTACAACAATATCTATAGAGACATTGGTAATGTATATGCGGTTAAACTAAAGGACGTGGTAGATCAAGATGGCATAGAGAGCAAAAGCCAATATGACCCTATACCACCACTAATCTTTATCATTCTGCTTGTTATCGTTATGCATCTCATATTCAGATAGCAGACATAAACACAAGATACACTCTAGGAGAGGTTTGCGAGGCCTCTCCTCTTGTTATTCATAAGGGAGATGGTTATAATGTATGCATGACTAAAGAATCTCCTTCCAAGCTGGGAAAACCTAAACGAAAATACACAAAGCCAGCAAAGCACAATAACCCAACTGGGATAGGTGGGTTTCAAGATCATCCAGAGCTACGTAGCACGGGCCGCTGGTCAAAAGACACCAGCATCTCCTACTGGTATAACAAGCTAGGCCGCATGACCCTCAAAGAACTAGAGGAATTTGAGAAAAAGGGCGATGAGCTTACTCCATTCCAAAAGACGGCTCTCGTGCGTGTTAAACGTGCCTACAAGGGCGATTCAGAAGGCCTAGCCGAAGCCAAAGAGGTGGCAGACCGAACAGAAGGCAAAGCAAAGCAAGAGATTGGAATCGACGCCAGTGATGATATGAAAACTATCATGCGTGGATTTATCATACCAACACTACCAACGGATTGGATCGATGAGCAAGTCGCATTGGCCCGTACTAAACAAAGCAACGTATGATGAGTTGCGAGAGAAGGGCTATTGGCTACCACTACCAGGCCCTCAGCAGCTCGCAATAGCACTATCACGCGACAAGAGGTTTCGTGAGATATTATTTGGTGGTTCACGTGGTGGGGGCAAGACGGACGTATCTATCGCTACTATAGGTGACCGCTTTGGTGACACCAGAGCACGCCAGCTCGTCATTCGTAAAGATGCAGGAGACCTAGCAGACTTTGAGGAGCGTGCCGTCGCAGCCTTACAGCCATTTGGCGCTAAACTGCGTCGCAACCCAATGGTGCTCTCAGCTAAAGGCTGTGGTCGTGTCATTGGAGGCCACCTCCACGACGCTGAAGCCTACACGAAGTATCAGGGACATGAGTATTGCCGTATCAATATTGAGGAGCTGACTCAGATACCAGACGAGGGACGCTACGAGAAGCTCATTAGCTCAGCTCGTAGTAAGTACAAAGACCTATACCCTCAAGTGTTTGCCACCACCAACCCAGGTGGCGCAGGTATGGGCTGGGTAAAAAAACGTTTTGTAGCACCTGACCCAGATAGAGCAGAAGTGCTCAAGATGGAGTATCCTTGGGTAGATATATATGGCAAGAAGCAAGTTACACACTGGCAAATCGTCATAGACAAACGTACAGGCATCTGGCGAGCTTACATCCCAGCTACCATTGACTCCAACCCATTCCTGCTCGAGAACGACCCAGACTACGTGAAATACCTCGACTCTCTCCAGGATTCAGACCCAGAGCTATACCGTGCCTGGCGTTTTGGTGATTGGGATATTCAGTTTGGTGCTGTGTTTGAGGAGTTTCGACAGAGCAAGCATACCTACACTAAGTTCAGCGAGTGGGGAGTCACGAAAGAGGAGTTTGACGGCAATTACCGTGTCATGGGTATGGACTGGGGTTACAACGATGAGTGTGTGCTGCTTTGGGCTATGTTCGATAAGATCACAGAGAAAGAGAACAGAGCGTTTATCTATCGTGAGCTACATGGCAACCATAAGCCTAAAGAGTACTGGTGTGAGAGGATTGTGGAGATGTATCTGAAAGACCCAGTAGACTTGATAGCATTGCCACACGACGCCTACAGCCATCTAGGAGGCTCTGAGACGATCGCTAAGGTGCTTAATGATACATTTGCACGTCTTGCACCAGATGAGAAGCGTCCACGCATTGTACGGGCTGATAAGCTCATGAAGGACAGGAAGCAAGCAGCAGTGCAGATGATCCACAGCGCTTTTGCTAACAAATCAGATGGCAAGCCAGGCCTTGTATTCAGCAAGTACTGCTCATACCTCATAGACACACTGCCTACCATCATCTACGCCAAAGAGTCTGGCGGTGAGGAGCTTGACCCTAACAACGTAGACCACGCACTAGACTCGCTCATGTACACCCTCATGACGGCTAACCGTGAGTATGGTGTTTTGATTAACGCAGCAAAGCGTATCGAGAAGCTCACCAAGCGATCATTCACTATGCAGCCAGGTGGCAGAGTAGAGGCAAAAGACATTGGAATTGATATTGCAACAGCGGTAGAGACAGATAAGCTTGGATAAAGGCTAGTCTCCCACGCTTTATTTGCTGTATGATAGAGACAAACAGGAGATATAGCATGAATGACCAAGAAAAAGTATTTCAAGACCCTAGGGTAGACGACATTACAACCAGCACAGGTGTGATTGATGAGCGTGATGCCCTATCTATCGATGAAGTAGATGACGCTACGCTTGTACGGCGTTTCAAGTACTGGGTAAATGACTCAGAAGCCTACTGGAATAGTAGGAGCGGTTTTAACCTACGCAACGTTCGAGCACAAAATGAACGATATTACCTAGGCAAGCAGGACAGTGACAGGCTTTATTACCACCAGGCAGATTACCGGGATAACCAGCTCTTTGTTGGTATTCAAGCCGTTATTGCCTATGTCTCAGCTCGTGACCCAGGGTGTGAGATTACTCCGGGTGATGACTCACCAGCTAGCAAGACGCTTGCCTCGCGTCTAGAAAGCGCTGTAGACCTGCACAGCCAAAAGGTACGCCTCTCGCGCAAGATCAAGGTAGCAGCCAAGAACCTAGCCCTGAAGCGTGTCGGTGTGATCAAGCTCATGTATAACCCGTTCAGCAAGGAGATTGAAGCTAAGGCGCTTAACCCAGAGAAGGTTATTCTTGACCGTAACGCAGAGCTAGATGAAGAGCCTCGCTTTATCTGTGAGGTGTGTGAGGACACGGTAGATATTCTCATGTCTAAGTTCCCAGAGAAAGAGAAGGAGATTATGGCGGAGCTTGGCTTTGTGCGCAAGACACAGAAGCTCCTCAGCACTGTTGTAGCCTACAATGAAATTTGGTTCACAGATACTACCACTGGTGAGCCACGTGAGTGTGTTGCCTGGTATTTCAACAACCTCATCCTAGATAAGAAACTCAGCCCTATGTACGAGTACGACAACAAGGGTGTTGCTATCTGTAACTACACAGACAAGCCGACAAAGCCGTATGCCTTCTGTAACTACCTGAACGACGGTAGCCACATGATTGACCAAACATCGCCTATTGAGCAGGCTATTCCTCTCCAGAACATCCTCAACCGCCGTGGACGCCAGATCATTGACAACGCAGACACAGCTAACAGTATCAAGGTGTTCCGTGCTGGCGCTATCTCAGAGGATGACGCTAAGAAGCTCACAGGTAAGCCTAACCAGTCTGTCGTGCTTGATATTCGTGAGGATGAACCTCTCAGCAACGCTTACGGTGAAATTCCAGCCCACTTGCTACCTAACTACGTCCTACAAGACAAAGAGGACATTAAGAACAGTATCCACAACATCCTTGGTACGCCGTCTCAATTCCGCGGTGATGACTCGAAGCGTGACGTTGGTACACTCGGTGAAGCTCAGATGATGCAGAGCCAAGCCTCAGGCCGGCAGGATGAGATTGTGCGTGAGATTGACAACATGCTTGATCGCTATTTCAAGCTGCTCGTACAGATGATGAAAGTGTACTACAGCAAAAACCACAAAATCTCTGGTCGTGACACTGATGGTAACTTTATCCACGTTGAGCTATCTCGTGAGACTATTCCAGACAACGCTGTAATCGCTGTGTCACCAGGTAGTACCGTCAACATGGACAAGAGCCGTCGTGAGAACATTGCAGTCAAGCTGGCAGAGCTTGGTGTTATTGATCCATACAACCTATTCAAGGATCTTGGCCTTAAGGACTCTAGCGAGCGTTACGAGAGCCTGGTCAAGTTCAAGACTGACCCGAACATGCTCGTGGATGAGGTGCGTAGCGAGGTGCAGGACGAGGAAGCTTACATTGACTTTGCAGTTATCATGAATGGCTTTGACGCTAAGCCGCGTGATGACGTGACACCAGAGCATATCCTAGCCCACAATAAGCAGCTCCAGACAGACAAGTTCCTCATGGCTAACCCGAAGCTCCAGCAGAAGCTCCTAGCTCACATTGACCAAGAGGTACTCAGCCTCAGCCAGCGTGAGCAGCTCCAGACAGCTAGCGACCAAGGCCTACTCGTAGACCCATCACATCCTACAAGCCCAGAGATTCCACAACCTCAGCCAGAAATGCCAGCAGACCCCTCTCAGATCCCGCCAGAGCTGTTGCAAGGCCAGGGAGCACCGACGGACGGTCAACCAATCCCTGAACAGCCAGCACAGCCTGTAGGCGACCTAGGCGGCGTGCAGGATCAAGGCACAAGCGGTATCCTCTCCGGCCTCGGGCTATAGACATAACCACCTCCATTTCGATATAATCTAGGTATATATCAAACATAATGGAGGTGTTTACATTGGCATCATCAAACACAGACCTATCAGAGATGGACTTTGACGCGTTGGTTGAGAAGGCGGAAGCCGCAGACCAAGACGACGAGACTACTGATCAGGTAGAGGAACAGCAAGATAAGCCTACCACAGAGGAGGACAACAGCGGTGAAGGCGAAGCTACCACCCAAAAAGAAGGCGACGAGTCGGAAGAGACTCCAGAGGATGAACCAGACGAAAAAGAATCTGGAGAATCAAAGGAAGAGTCGAAAGCACAAGGGCTCTCTGACGAGGAGTTTCTAAAGGAGCTTGAGCGTCGTGGCCTTAAGGTGGCAGAAAACAAAAAGGAAGAGCCTAAAAAAGACGATAAGCCTCAGCCGTGGGAGGAGCGCCCAGACGAGATTGATGAAAAACTCTGGAACAAGTCTACACCAGAGGAGAAGTTTATCTACAACAGCCTCGACTACATTACTGTGAAGGGCAAGGATGGTGAGGAGCTTTCAGTCAAGCTACCGACTCAGCTACCAGATGACTTTGAGTTTGCCAGCAAGCGAGCTGAGGCGCAGTTCTACAGTGCTATGAGTGCCCAAAGCTCTAAGGCAGAGAAGCTTATGAATAAGATCACCTCTGATCGTGAGCAAACCACCAAGGCGGAGCAGGAGAAGGCAGAGCTGGATGCTATTATTGCTGACGTGGATCGCCTCCAGGACGATGGTATCGTGCCTAAGATCAAGGCCAAGCCAGGCACAGAGGAATTTAATACTGACCCTAGCGTGCAACTGGTAAATAAGATCCTCGACTTTCGTGATGAGTACAACCGCAAGCACAAGGGCGAGAATATTAGCTCATACACGGCTGGCCTCATCTACAAGGCTAAAAACCCGAAAGAGTTTGAGACAGAGGACGACACACGGCGTGAGAAGCAGGACGAATCCCGCACCAAGACGGCACGACGTGTTGCAACAAAGACAACATCATCGCAGCGACCAGAGTATAATAGGAAGGCTTTTAGCAATAATGCAAGTCTAACTGACATTGCAGATTACTACGCAGATCAACTATAAGGTGAAAGGAGAAAATAGATGAATCTGGATCAAATTAACAAAGGGCTGACCGAGGACCAAATCCTTGGCAATAGCGTAACAACTCAGGCCGTAGACGGCGAGACGTTCCGTGACATTGTATACGGTATGTTTAAACCAAACGATATGGTGGTGATTAAGAACAACGCGCCGTATCCATCAGGGTTTGCGTATATGCACATCGATGACGAGGAACATATTCAGCCTAATGAGTACACCAACACGACTATCCGTGGTGCACAACGCGCCTTCCTCATCCACGCCGGCGAGGAGAAGGTAGTACCAGGCTGGCTTGGCTACATGGCTCTCGAGCATATGTGGAAGGAGTACGCTCAGTACAGCAGCTCTGATGGCGCTCGTATGCTTGCAGACGTTCAGGCACGCAGCAAATGGCTTGACGAAGCGTACCGTGGCCCTGCTCAGTACACGACTGGCGTCAAGGATACAGCTCCAGCGACAGAGGAGAAGCCAGCTCGCCGTGGCCGACAGGCTAAAGCGGACAGCAAAGACGAGGATCTAGGCTTTAGCGAGTAAATAGCAGGCCTATTTGTAGCCCGCCCGGGGTATAATCTCTAAAGAAGGAGAATAATCGGGCGGGTTTTCGCTTGAAAGAGACAAACTGTATGGATGACAAACCGCTAAACAAATGGCAAGTCAAGGAGATTATAGATGACGCCATCACTAAGCATGAATTGCGCAAAGAAAAGGACTTTGTGCCTATCTACGCGCTAGAAATATACAAAAAAGACATAGAATCACGGTTGAAAGACCTTGAGACAGACTCAGCAGAAGCTAAAGACCGGAACAAATGGCTGTTTCGCCTCGTAGTGGGCGCAGTTATCACCTCATTTGTGCCAATTGTCATTGCATTACTGTCTAACAGCAGGGGAGGGCTGCTACGATGAGAAGTAATTGCGTCATTCGATGGTTTAAAAAGGAGAAACTACTAAAAATCCTATCAATCATGATGATTTTGAGCCTTATATTCAGTGGTTACACCATTTACAAGGTATTCACACTCAAGCCAGGCCAAGCTGTGACTATCTCAGGTGGTACGAAGGTGGAGAAGCCTGTCACAAACATTACAAATGCCCAAATAGACAAGGATGGTAACCTTGTGCTCACATATTCAGACGGAGAAGCTCGCAATGTAGGCTCTATCGTTGGCTCTAACGGTAAAGATGGGGCTGACGGCAAGACTCCAACCAACTCAGAGATAGCGTTAGCCATCAAGACGTACTGCCTCACCAATAAATGCTCAGAAAACCCCACAAGCGCCCAGGTAATGAGCGCTGTTGCCGCTTATTGCTCAGGAGGTATATGTAACGGTACAAACGGCAAGAACGCATCAGACGAGCAGATAGCGACCGCCGTGGCTAAATATTGTGCGGCAGGGCGGTGTAAGGGTGACACAGGCGCTACGGGTGCTACCGGGGCTACAGGCGCGGCAGGAGCTAATGGCGCTAACGGTGCTGACGGTAAAGACGGAAGGGATGGCAAGGATGGTGCATCTCCTCAGCTATCATGCGTCAACACCAAGGATAACTCAGGTAACCAAACATCATGGGTAGCATGGAAGTACGAGGGTGAAGTAAACTCAGCGTACCGTAGGCTATACAAGATCGCTGGTGACAGTAACTGTATTAATATTTAAGGAGGTATAAATGGCGTACAACTACATTACGCAGTATGACTCGCCAAACTACACTGCTGGCCGGCAAGGCAACAACATCAGCAGTATCACAATCCACTGGTGGGGTGACCCTAACCAGAATCCTACGTTTGAGGGTGTTACAGCTTGGCTATGTAACCCAGCAGCACAGGTGAGCGCTCATTATGTCGTTACGGGCACGGATCGTCGTGTGGCCTGCATCGTAGACCCAGCTAACATTGCTTGGCACGCCGGTAATTGGGTAGGCAACCAGACAAGTATTGGTATCGAGTGTGATCCACGGTGTCGTGACGAGGACTACGACGTTATTGCAGAGTTGGTAGCAGAGCTACGTAAGACTTATGGCGACCTGCCGCTACGTCCGCACAACTCATGGACGAGCACAACCTGCCCTGGTAACTATGACCTAGACCGTATTGACCGTATGGCCCGCGAGAAGGCTGGCCAGACTGTGCAGCGTGACCGGACTGATGAGATTAATTATCTCAATAACTTGTACCAGCAGATCCTCGATCGCAACGTAGACGAAAACGCTATTGGCCACTACCTGTCTCAGATCGACAAGGGCTGGAACTGGGATCAGATCCGTGAGGACTTGGCTAATAGCGCAGAAGGCAAAGCAGTGGCAGAGCGACGTAACGCACGCAACAATGAACTACGAGCGGCCTACGACAGTGAGACTAATGAAATTCAGCGTCTCTACAAGGAGATTCTCGAGCGTGATGCAGACGAAGGTGGCATCGAGCATTACCGCAATCAGATTCGTAACGGTTGGAGCTGGGGCATGGTAGCAGACGACCTGCGCCGTAGTGACGAGTACAAGGAACTGCAACGCATCAAGAACGCGCCAACGCCAGAGATTCGCCACGTAGAGCCAGAGCCACCAACAGAGCCAGAGAAGGCGCAGGAGAGGGCCGCAGAAGCGCCTAAGACTGAATACACTACAACTATCCTTGGAGATATTCGACGCATCTTGCAGGCGATCCTAGACGCTATCACAGGTTTGTTTAAAAAATAAAGGAGAAGTAAAATGGAAGCACTAAACGTTCTTATCGTACCAGCAATCGTAAAACTGTTCGATATGTTCAACAAGAAAGAGTGGGGGGGCATCGTCAAGGTGGTACTCGCTATCGCAGCAGGTATTGGCTACTACTTTGTCACTGGTCACTTTGTCTTTACTGACAAGGTACTCTACGAAGGTATCGCCTTCGGTCTCCAGGCTGCTGGTCTTGTCACCGTGGCTGCCAAAGCTGGCGCAAGCAAATAGCTCATTCTAGCTGTTGTATTATTGACCCTCAGGTATCCTGAGGGTTATAATATTAGCGTATGCAAGATAGTCTTATGATTGAGTGGAGAAACGGTGAGATAACCATCACCCCACCAGAGGATTTTCAGAAAGTGATAAAGCCGCGGTATATACCACGAGGGGCGAGCCGTGGGCTGTATATTAACCGTATGTCTGTGACCAAGAACGGGCAGACAACAGTGGTCACGTTTGAGAAGGACGGGGACGCTTATATTACTGCTCCGACCGGCAAGGTGTACTTTACAGAGTACAAGATCGTGAGCGCTCAGCCTGTTTTATTGTCTAAAGAGTTTGTTGGGTTCTCTGGTGTAAATACTGTCGGAGAATTTGATGAATTACTGTTGCCTATTTGATCTA
>CAUTMX010000031.1:0-9792 GCA_963539685.1 uncultured Atopobiaceae bacterium
AGCTGTTTGCGCTGATCCATGTAGCGCTCGGCGCGAGAAGCCAATGCGGCTTCAAAGTATGGATACGCGGAGTAGAGCTGCGAGCGAATAGCGATCTGCTCGTTGACGTCGGTTTTTACGAAATCCCTATCCTGCGTGATAATGACCAGCGCTTTCTTTGCCGGCTTGTGGTCGGGAATGTCAACCGCGCGTTCCGCTTTGCCGTCGGGCAGACCAAGCGCGGCCGCAAACGGAATTGAATCGGTAGTTCCGCCGTCCAGATAACGATGTCCATCCAGCTCAACCATGCGAGAAACCGTTGGCATCGACGCGGACGCTCGGACCATGGTCACGTCTTCCGGAAACTTTTTTACGTGCAGATACGCCGGCGTGCCAAACGTAACGTCGGACGCCACCGCGTACATCTGCATGGGATTTTGATTGAACGCCTCATTATCGCAGGGGTCCAAATGGTTTTGGATCTCATCGAACATAAAATCTGCACCCGCAATGTCACCAGTAGTAATCAGTGAGCGGAGCGAAAGAAAGCGAGGGTCGTCTCTAAAGGCCAGCATAATGCGCATAGCGCGACCCATTTGCTTGGACCTGAAGCTTACGGCGTTGATAGCACCCGCGGAAACTCCCCACACGCTCTCAAAGTTAGTGACGCCCTTCTCGCGAAGCACATCAAGAATTCCAGCAGTAAAAATGCCTCGATAGCTGCCGCCTTCTAACACAAGCGCAGTTGAAGATGGGTGCGCGGGTCCCTGTTCCACGTCGCAATTCTGCGAGAATTTCTGCTGCTGATCTTCCATAACAACCTCCGAACTTTATTATTCAGAGTGTACCCAATTTCTGCCCGGCCGCCCAACCGATTTTCCACACAAAAAAAGCGCCTGGCGGTCAGGCGCTTTAGTGATGCGATATGCGTACTACGCGCAGCAAAGCCGCGGGTCCTTTTTACTTGCGAACCTTACGAGAGGCAGCAACAAAACCAAGGCCGCTTACTGCAAGAACAGAAGCTGGAACTACAACATCTGCGATACCAGTTGCAGGAAGTACGGACTTCTTCGCTGGTGTTGGTGCAGGGGCTGGAGCAGGCTCTGGCTCTGGTGCTGGAGCTGGAGTTGGATCGGGGGTTGGAGCTGGAGTTGGATCTGGATCAGGTGTAGGAGTTGGAGTTGGATCTGGATTAGGTGTTGGAGCTGGAATGCGAACAAACTCAACGTTAATAACCTCATCAAACTCCATTGCTGGAACCCAGTGGCCCTTAACGGTAACAGTGCCATCACCGTTATCAATGATGATCTCACCGTCAGCATTACCTACCCTAAATCCCTCTGGGATTGGGTTAGTGATATCAGGAAGGAAGTATGCATCTTCAGGAGCATATGGGTTAACTGTTGGGTCTGTGAGTTGCTCTCTGGTTGGTGCAGGAATAGGAGTTATGCCAGTAGTAGCAGTAGCACCAGTGGTACTTGTAGGAGCAGGCGTTGTGCCCTCTGCCAGCGCAGATGCTGGAGCAAGTGCCAGTGCGGCTACAAGAGCAGACGAAGCGATGCATACCTTTAAGTTCTTCATGTGGCTTTTGCGCAAATTTTTATGCACCAGACGTATGACCAGATGCACAAGAATTTTTAGCGCATTCCTTTCTAATATGGATTATTTAGTTTCTCCGTAAGCAGATACTATCATATACATACTGAACAAATATCGCGTCTGGTCGACATATTCCGTGAACGCACAAAAAATTAAACGACCTTTAAAACTATTTTCCAAAAGTTTGATAACATTTCTGCAGGTAAACTATTACGCAACCGAGAGTTGACAAATTTCCAACTCAACTTGGTGGTGTGCAATCGAGGTAATTTTTAGAGTAATAGCCATCACATGTGAATCCCACCACATCACCAACAGAAAGGAACAACCATGTTACTGAGCGAGAAAATCATGAGCCTCAGAAAGCGTAATGGTTGGTCACAAGAAGAGCTTGCACAACAGCTTGGCGTTTCAAGACAGTCAGTGTCCAAATGGGAGTCCATGGCTTCCATGCCTGATATTCAAAAGATTATGTCCATGAGCGAGCTCTTTGGCGTTTCTACAGACTACCTGCTCAAAGACGAGCTTGAGGAGCTACCTACTACTGCCATCGCTGCTGATTACGCGGTCTCTTCGGTGCAGGGCGGCTCTTCGGATTCCGCTGTCGCAAGCGCCGCAGACAGCCCTGACGGCAGCACCGCCGGCGACTCCTCAGGCGACGCCGTATCTACCAGCAAAACTGTGGCACCGAAGCTCAGCGTTTCTCTCGACACAGCCACCGAATACCTGGATGCAATCGCACGAACTTCTCGCCCCACAGCAGGCGCAATTACCCTCTTTATCCTGGGACCCGCGCTTCTTGTCTCGCTTGCAACATACAGCGAAGACGCGCTCTACTTTGATCCGATGCGCATTTCTCCAGATGCGATGGGCATCGCAGGCATTTGCATCATGATGCTCTTCATTGCTGCGGGCGTTGGCTTGCTGATTCTCCAAGACATGAAGCTCGCGAAGTTTAAGCAGTTCAAGGAGGCCTCTCTCGAGCTCCAGTACGGTGTCGAAGCCGCCGTTCGTAGGCGCGCCGAGTCCACCGAATCGCTGCGCTACATGCAGCAGGCCGCCGGCGTCTGCCTTACCATCCTGAGCGCAATCCCCTTCCTTATTGCCTCGTACTATGGGACTGGCCTCACCTTTGCGCTTGGTTTCTTCGTGGCAGCAATTCTCGTCTCTCTTGGCGTTTACCTGCTGGTTTACTCGGGAATTCTTAGAGATGGCTACAGGGTTCTTCTTCAGGAAGGCGATTTCTCTCACGACGAGAAAAGCAACAAGAGAGACTCCAGATCCGCAGCATTGAAGTACAAGCCAATTGCCAGGGCGTATTTTGGCGCCATTACCTTGCTGTACGTGGGCTATAGCTTCATCACCAAGGACTGGAAAAGTTCCTGGATTATCTGGCCTGTTTCCGCGCTCCTCTACCACATCATTATCAGCATCTTGAACGCTCTGAAGAAACGATAGGCGCTTGCCGGCACGAGCCCAGCCTAGGTACAGGTCAAATACGACTCGCAAGAGCTCGGTCTTCTCGACAGACCGAGCTTTTTGTGTGATTGATCACCATGCTCCTAGCTAGATACATAGCTCACTCTATATAAGTCTTTGTTTTGCCGTCAGTTAAAAAAGGACTGACTCCAGAAGAACCCTGGAATCAGTCCCTTGTTGTGACGTAAATACTAACGAGCTTAGAAGCTAAGCTTATCTATTTGCTATCGCTGACTTCTTGTAGAGATAAAGCGCTGCACAGATAGATGCAAGTAACAAAAGCACAGCGCCTGCACTAATAAATGGCGTAATTCCCATACCGTCTGTACTTGGGAGGACGCTGAGCACGTGATTGTCCACATCAATCTGGAACCAGTGTCCATTTGCTGGATCAACTCCCTGATGGTCAGCGCTAATTGCCCTACCGTCTAAGGTGATGTTACCTGAGATATCAACAACAAGCGTCAAGTCATTACCAAGCTTCTGATGACCCGATGGAACCTTAGTCTCTCGGATAATATACGTTCCTGGCTTAAGGTTAGAGAATGTAGCTTTACCATTACTGCCAGTTGCAGTAGCAGCTGAGACTACCGTCTCTCCATCTTCAGCAAAGACCGTAAATTCCGCACCAGAAAGAGGGGTCTTTACGTTGCTATCATTACTTGCTGTTTTATAAATAATCAAATCGTAAGTTCTGAAAGTGTTAGTAATGGTAGTTACTCCATCAACACTACCAGTGAGATTGCCAGATCTATATGAGCTATACACAATTGGCGCGCTGTATGACGTGTCATATCCTTGAATTGCACTAATTTCTGCAACTGACCAGGTAGCGTCTCCAGCAAGGTTTCCAGGAACAATAACGCTCTTTTTCCAGTTATTGCTCTCATCTAGAGTGATTGGATCACCATAATCTTCTTCAGTTGGAGTTCCATTTACCGTCACAGTTTTTTTAACCTGTACGGTAACAACTTTATCCGCGTGATCAGCCGGCTCATCTCCGACCCATTTTTTCTCAATTGTAATCTTAGAGAAAGGAACCTTCAAAGTAGGGCGTTCATAAGGCGAGGTTCCATTTTCTTCTGAAACAACGGTTCCGTTAACTGTTTTTTGCTGAGTGAAATCAACGGATGCTGTTGTATTTGAATACACAGAATATGATCCATCTGGATTCTCAACAACGTTTTGATCTTTTTCTTTTCCGTTAGCAGCATCGGCTACCGAATCCAAGGCTTTTTGTGTAGGAGTAACAGTGAAGCTTACTGTATAGGTAACATCGGGTTCAAGCTGACCAACACTAGAAAGGTCCCAATCAACCGTATCTCCCGTAATTGTTGCCTCTGGAGCGCCGGTCCACTCAGTAACTACTCCGTCTTTATCAGTCTTTGTATAGGTAAAAGTGGTTGGGTCACCGTTGATATCTACAGGAGATACCATATCGGTAAGGCCATCTTTGATAGAGACATTTGTGTAATAAGTCTGCTTCTTAATATCGGCGACAATAGCTGCAAACGCTCTATTTAAAGCATCTTTGTCCGTTGCAGAGTGATAGTAATTTCCTGCTGGTGCATCATAAGCATATTCGACAAGACCCTGCATACGAGTAATATTGCCAAAAGCGCCTACTGCATACAATTTGTTTCCCTGATCAACAACTGCTCTTGCGTCATCAGTAGCAGCATTATAAGAATTGCTGATATTAGTTTCTGATCCCGTTCCGTAATCATAGCCAGTTCCAAGGATATACTTAGAACTAGCAATATATCTATAATTTGTTGATGTGCCATTATAAAACGTAGGGTTACCGTCTGAAACAAAAATGACATACGTTGGATCGCTATCGGCACTTTGCGCAACTTCTAATGCAACTTTCATTGCATCTTCCCAGTTGGTGCCACCATATGGCATGCCATAACCTTGAGTAGTTGGCGTAACGATACTATTAATTTTGCTCTTAAAGTTAGACGAATCTGATGTCCAATTGCTTCCGCCAAAGCTTACTTTGTTTGCAGTGGAATCAAACGTAACTAAAGACATCTGAATTCGATTAGGATCATCAGAGCTATTAACGCTCATCAATTCATCAGTCAAAGCATTTACAGCCTCTTGAGCAACCGCAAGACGTGTCTGGCCATCAGACCTCAAATTCATACTGTTCGACTTATCAAATACAACGACAACGTTGGCTCGGGATCTTTCTATGCTGGATTCAGATTTACCAGTTACCGTTAAAGAAAGTTTATAAGAGCCATCACCGTTAGGTGTAAGTGTTTTTGTATGCGCAGGAGGCTCCACCGCTAAAACAGAGGTTGAAAACACTACACAAAAATATCCAATAAAGACTATAGCAAATACAGCTAAAGCCCTTAGAAAACTATTTCTCTTTTGACGCAAACTTACCATTGAATCTCCTATAAGCAAATGATCTATGTTTATAGCTAAGAACACTTACTTCAATGTAATACGCATAAAACTACGTAACGATTATAATAGATTTATAGCTATAAACACAGCATTTGTGTCCATCTAACACCTATATTCCACAACATTTTCTTATTTGATACAAGCTATTCTAAAAAAAGTTTTATTTTTTCTTTCTTGATAAAACCTTTGTACGTTTAGCAATTAAGGCTACGATACTGACAATTGCACCAGCGAAAACGACTCCTAAAAGAGCGAAAAATATTGAATTTTTATTTAAATCTACCGAAGAATCAATAGAATGATTAGCCAATCTATTTTGGTTCACCCACTCAGAAGGGACTTCCGTACGTTCTGCATGCACCAATAGTCTGTGTGTATTAACTCCATAAGGGGTGCATGTTACAAGTGTTACCTGGTCTTTTCCTGACTCAATAGAAAGACTACTCACCTGATTAGGTAAAACCACTTCAGTGGAAGTTACTCTATATGCATAATCCTCTCCAAGCACACGAATAATAAACCAATCGCCTACTTGAAGCTCCTCAAGTCTATCAAATATTTGAGCGGTGGGAAGACCAGTATGACCTGCTAAGACAACATGTGTTGATTCTCCACCTATTGGTACAGAAGTATTCACAACATGCCCAACACCATGCTGAAGCACATCATCAGTGGTAAAGTGATATATAGGAAGATCTACTGAAATTTTAGGGATTATCAGCTCCCCCATAACACCATCGTTTGCAACATTCAGTACTTCTCTATATTCATTTACCCCTGGCATAGACGCTTTACTGTCAAAGGGGTCAATAACCCTAGAAACCCCATCACGAAGACGCTTATTATATTCTCTTGCTCTTTCTTTTTCTGCAGAAAGATCAGTGCTTGTCATTGTAACCACAGTGTTTTCTTGCGTAGCGCTTACCTTATTTTGAGCAAGTTGGTTTAGCCAGCTGCTTACAAATGGATAGCTAATTAATATAACTCCAGCAATCAAAACAATGACTGACATAATGAGCCATGCGCGTGCACGTTTCTTTTTTGTGCAAGCATCGTGTAACGCATCAAGAGAAGCAGGAGAATCGTCTGATTCTCCTGCTTTCAATACAGCCATCATGTGTTTTGGATTAGCCATAGTTAAATAGTGATAGTAGAACTTTTATGCGCGCAACTTCCTGGAGTACACAATGGCGCCTACACCAGCAATAAGCAGAACAGTTCCAATAGCGGTAAACATAAAGGTTCCTGCATCACCGGTTACTGGCAGAGCAATCTGCTTGTTATCGACAACGTTTGTTTCGTTAACCAGATAGTTATTCTCGACATCAGTTGTAGCTGGGTTATCAGCAGTAGCAGCAGTATCACTTAGGTCAAATTCGATGTCATTAACTTTAACGTATCCAGCAGGGACGCCAGTCTCTGAAATCTTGTAATGACCTGCAGCAAGGCCAGAGAAGTAAACATAGCCGTTTGCGTCGGAAGTAGAAGTGAGTACTGTGCCATTATCAAGCGTAAGGGTAAAGGTAGCACCTGGAAGAGGATTGCCATCTGGATCAGTCTTCTTAAAGACATAACCATAGGTCTTTACCGTAGTCTTGCTACTTGGCTTAGCAGTTCCGCCATCATAAGGGTTAGGGTTAAAGGTAACGGTAGCGGTGTTACCGGTTACATCAGTAGCGCTATGAGAGAATGCATCAGAGGTAAGCTCTGCCTCATAAGTAATCTCAATCGCCTCACCAGGATGAGCGAGAACATAATCTTTAGAGAACTCAAAGGTGTAGCCAGTAGCAGTTGCTGTCAAAGTATAATCAGTGCCTGATACAGCTACCTGACCGTTAATCTTAATAGTATCAGTCTTGATTTTAAGACCAGCGGTAGGAGTATCACCAATGATAAAAGTTGCGTTCTCAGAATCTGCTGGATAGTTAGGAACAGCGGTATTGACCTTAAATGGAACGCTGTCGCCAACACTGTACTTATCAGTTGACTCCTTGTACTGAGAACCAACAGTCTTCTTAATAGTTACTTCAGTCTTCTTAACAGCGATAGGAGCAACGGTACGAGGCTTATATGTGCCAGCATCAACCTTAGGGGTTACGTCAACTACCATATTCTGATAAACGTGAGTCTTGCCGCTTGTAGAAGTAACGCGAACAAGATAGTAGCCACTTCCAAGAGTCAGCTCAGCGGTGCCATTGGCGCCTGCTGTTGCGGTAGCAGTAGCTGTACCTGCAGTAACTGCGCTTGCAATTGCTGCTGCAGCATTTTGCATATCAGTTCCCTGAGTAAAGGTATAGCCATCAGTAGCAACGGCTGAAATCTCAGCTATGGTATCGTAAGCAGCTGGCAGGTTATTGGCCATCGTATACGTTAAGTTGTTTGAGGCGTCAATATCTGCATCAGCAATTAGATACGCACTTACAACATCCCCAGGCTCAAGGCTATTAATGGTGACTTTACTGTCAGCAACGTCATGAGCACTTGTTGGATTAGCATAAGCCTGAACTGGGACCAGTGAGTAAATTAGAAGAGCTGCTGTAAAAAGACAGCAAATCTTACTAAAAATACCCTTAGCTAGTGATTTCATTCTTTTCCCTTCTGTGATCTAATCTTCAATAGAACACAATTCAGGACAATATTAACTTATCTTTGTACAAAATTTTAGACATTAGTCTAAAACACAAAAACTACTTAATTTTTTCTGTATTCGTTCTTTAAAAATTTTATATTTTAGAATTGTTGGATGTCTCTTCGATTTTCTCGCCTGAAAAATGCAAAGAGTCTGTGTATCTCACACAGACTCTTTGAGAAAATCAAGCAAATTCACCGATTCTTTTATGTTTTAGGGCAAAGTTCACAGAATCTTTAGTGAAATCAGGCGCGTGTATAACGTGCGTAAGGCCGTGCGCAATCACACACCCATCTGCATTATGATCGACGAGATGCCTGGTACTTCTCGAAAGCAGCCTTATATTTCTGCTCTTCTTTCTTGAAAATAGCATTGAAGATTAAGGTTGTAACCAGCAGAATGACCAGATACAGCGCGGTAAATGACATCCATGCCTGTGCCATATTAGGAACCCATCCACCAATGAGTGCCATCGCAACAAGCGTTGGGAACAGGCAGACATTGAAGCCGAGGAACCTTTGAAGGTAGCTGAGCTTGGTAATCAGCGGCTGATAGTTGAACCAAATCTGCTGGTAAATGCCTGATAGAACTCCGGCGGCGATCAACGTGAGAAGTATGATGTTATTCTGCTTGTCCCCATAATTGATTGCCAGCGCAATGACGCCATACACAAGCGAGATGCCGGTAAAACATAGTGCTCCAGAAGAAATGCCTTTGCACATAATTTGACCTGCTGTTTTATTGAGCCCCTCGTCAAATTCTTGCTGAGAATATTGCACGATTTCTTTCCAATTTTGAGATTCGTTGCGTTCCATGATGTTCCCTTCTCTGGGATAAAGATGCCGTTAAAGTGAATGTTTGTGTGCTGTTTGATGCCGGAAAATGTGACGCGCGAGAAATCCGATCAAGTCCCTACACAATTCCAATGCGTCGTTTGATTTCGGCAGCGTACTTTCTTGAAGCAACAAGGGTTTTCTCGCCAAGTGACAGCAGTATGCGGCCAGAACCTGCGGGTTTGATACCCGTAACCTGATCCAAGTTGACCAGTTCCTGTCGAGAAGTGCGCACAAACGCCGTATCTTTGAGCGCATCCTCGAGCTCGGTCAAGCGGCTGGAACTTTCCAGCGTCTCCCCGTCTACCAGGTTAATCAGCGTCACGTTGCCGTCCGTTTGAATCCACGCGACATCCGCGAGAAGAACGACGCGCCTGTTGATGGTCCCGGGAACGTATCCAGTCATCTTTCCGTCAACCATCTGAAGCTGGCGAACAATTCCCGAAACGCGCGGGTCATCAGGACCACTCAAAATAGTCACCTCGATTTGCGCACGACCTTTTTCTTCAACCACTCGAATTTTCATGGCACATCCAAACAACTTGCTTGACCAACTGTCTCGTTTACTTGCTGTAGCGGAACTGCGTCCCGCTTGCTTCCTTGCCTTAAGGCATCTTTAGAATAACGGTTGCAACTCTTATGTGGGACCTCGTGTCACTCAAATGCACTAACTGACGTATGAAGTGCATTCTTTGCGCTCCAAGTACCGCTTTCTGCGCGCCTGAACTTGCGCGCCCGAACTTGCACGCGCAAACGCGTTCGCGCGCACGCCCATACAAAAAGCCGCCCTCAAGATTGAACTGCCTCCCATTTCTTGGACATAAGAAATGGGAGGCTTTTTATGCGTAT
>CAUTMX010000032.1:0-9024 GCA_963539685.1 uncultured Atopobiaceae bacterium
GTGGAAGGTCCACACACATTAACGCGATATTCTCTCTGTAGCTGCTCAAGCAGTCCCGTCTGACTGACTACCTCTGCATAAAGTCCCTCAAAAGGAAGGAACAAAATAGCAAAGTTAGTTGTCTCTGGTGGGGCAATATACTTTGTAGAGATATCTTTTGCCTCTGCCTTAATTCGAGTCTCTAGACCCTTTTTAGCGGCAGCAATCGCCTCTTCATTTCCTGCGTTGATTGCATCCACTAGGTGCTCGTACGTATCTCCAGGGAACTTAGAATCAATAGGAAGCCAAACGGTCTCCCCTGACTCTCCAGGCAACTTAACAGCAAACTCGACGCGCTCAGAAGAACCAGAAACAGTGGCAACATTCTCTTCATATTGCTCTGGAGAAAGAATATCTCTCAGAATGGCTCCAAGCTGAATTTCTCCAACAATTCCGCGAGTCTTAACGCCAGAAAGAACCTTCTTTAAGTCTCCAACGCCCTCTGCAAGGCCACGCATTTCTCCCAAGCCTTGATGAACTTGTTCAAGTTGCGTAGATACGCGCTGAAACGATTGAGTCATACGCTCATCAAGCGTTTTCTGGAGTTTCTCGTCAACGGTCTGACGCATAAGCTCAAGCTTTGCTTCATTCTCTTTACGCATGTCGCTGAGCTGTTTGTCAACAGTCTCTCTAACCTTACCAAGCTGCTCTGTTGAAGCCTGGGAAGTTGCTTTCATGTTCTCATCAACACGGCGCTGAAAAGCGTCAAAGCGCGCGTCAAGCTGAGCAATGCGCTGGTCAGTCTGCTTTGTCTGATCTTGCAGCGTAGTAGTGAGCTTCTGACCAACTACCTCTCTTACCTGCTCAAGCTTTGTATCCATAAGCTGATGCATGTTTGCCATGTTATCTGTAACACGACGGTCCAACTCTTGAGAACTTCTCATAAGCTCTGAAGATGCTGACTGATTTTGCTCTTGCAAGGTCTTCAATTGCGAAAGCTTAGAGGAAAGTGTGACAAGAATCACAATCAGTAGAATAGAGACTGCAATCAAAACTAACAGCACAAGCAAATCCACAAGACTCCCCTAACTCCTAACACAACACATAGACGCGATTAAGCAAACGCAAGTTGCACATTAACCAAAGATTCCGTAGATTGCTTCTGCAATGCTATTGGTAATGCTCTCTACAAAATTCACAAATGGATTATCGGAATCAACGTCTTTATCTCCATAAGGATTAGTGAAGTAATCCCAGAACTCTTCCCAATAATTTTGCTGACGATAATACCTATAGGAATCATCATCTTCAGTGCGATCCTGCTTATCATCAGTATCGTTATTTGTTTCGTTCTTGCTGTTCTTTTCTTTCTCTTTCTTAGTAGAAAGCGTCTCATCAGAACCAAGCGTGACGTTGATGGTAAGGCGGTCTTCTCCACGCATGATTTCTACAGGAACAGTCTCTCCAATCTTGTGAGAGCGAACGGCAATAATAGCTGCATCAGCAGAAACTACGCGCTCTCCACCAATAGAGACAATAACATCACCCTTTTTAATACCAGCACCCTCTGCAGGACTATCATCAAGAAGGCCTGCTACATACGCACCGTAATCTACCGAGAGATCATTGCGCTTTGCAAATCGAGGAGTAACGGTCTGCATAGAAAGACCAATATAGGCATGCTTAACTTGCTGGCCAGAAAGAATCTGATTTGCAATATCAATGGCATAGTTAGAAGGAATTGCAAAGCCAATACCCGCAAATGACTTGGTATCTGACGAGAACAACGTACAAATACCCACAAGCTGACCATTAGAGTCAACCAGAGCGCCGCCAGAATTACCTGGGTTAATAGCTGCATCAACCTGGATGAGGTTTGCATAAATAGTGGTTTCTCCACCCTCTGTCTCAAGCATATCTCCACGAGAAAGAGCAGACACGATACCTGCAGAAACAGAGTGATCAAGACCAAATGGACTACCAACACTCATAACCCAACTACCAGGAGCCAAGTTATCGGAATTGCCAATCTCAATTGGAGTAAGGCTATCTCCTTTAAGATCTGCATGAAGAACGGCCAGGTCAGAGGTTGGATCTGTACCAACAACAGTACACTCATACTCTTTATCATTAACGGAGATAGAGAACGTATCCATACCCTCAATGACGTGGTAATTGGTAAGAATGTCTCCATTTGTGTTCAATACAACGCCAGAACCGGTTGAGCCTGATGAATCACTGGTAGCCTTAACGGACACAACCGAAGGCAAAACCTTAGAAGCTACCGTTTCTGCCGTCTTAGTATCAGTTGGTTCTGCAGCAGGACGAGACGTCGCTGCTTGAGAAATAGTTGCCTGACCAGATACTGCAGGAAGCTTAGAAATTCCCTCTCCCAAAGCAATGGTAGGAACACAAGCAACGGCAAAAGCAATTGCACAAGCTGTTCTTTTTACACTTGAGCTTTTGAACATAGATATAAATCCAGTCTGCTTAACTGGCGAGAAACGCTTATTTACAGTGGAATCTGTGGTCAAACCATGTGCTTGGTTCTCCATAGACACCCTCCTTAACATCACTCTGATGCAAATAGCTAACGCAGGTAATTCTGCGCTAAACATCAATTTTTCAATATGTGTATTCTACCCGTTATACCGGACAAAAATTCGTTTCTCATTATGAGAAAGACGCACGGGAGTCCTGCTAGTAAGTAAGAAGTTTGCAGATCCCATTAAATACAGTCTGTACCTGCGATTATGCTCTAAACAGATAGCCTACACCACGCACCGTCTCAAGATGAGCGGCTGCTTGAGGACCAATCTTTGAGCGAACACGTCTTACGTGAACGTCAACTGTTCTAGTGCCACCACAGTACTCAAAGCCCCAAACACGCTGCAAAAGAGCCTCGCGCGAGTATGCACGAGACGGATGGGTTGCCAAGAATGACAGCAGCAGATACTCCATATACGTAAGATCAACAGGAGATTCATCAATATAAACCTGATACGTAGCCAGGTTAATCTTTATGTTGTCAACAATAACCAAATCTCTAGAAGTGCTCTCGGTACCTGGCCACAAAAGCAGCGAGCACCTAAGGCTAAACTCCTGGATAGTTGCAGTAGACAAAATAAAATCGCTCTTGCCCTGAACAGGCAGAACAAACTTAGAAAGATTATCAAGGTCAGCAACAAACAGGCGAGCAATTCCACCATTTTGCGCAGAATAATTCTCTACCGTGCTAATAACATCCTGGGAAAGTTCTTTTTGATCAAGAATGATAAGGTCAAACGTGTGACCAGAAGCCGCTGCCTGCGAGAAAGAAGCTGCGTTTGCAAGAGCAATAGACACATCAATGACATGCGAAAGTTCACGCATACGTTCATGTAAGCGTGTCGTTGCAGATACAAGAAGAATATTCTTGTGATGCATCGATTCCCCCTAGGATAAGCTTAATCTTATAAAGCATACCACAAGCTGCGAATAAAGAGCAGATATACCTCATTATCTGCAAATAGGGCGAGAAGATTTTCCCGCCCTAAATTATTTTTTTACGTTTGCGTATTAATTCTAAAAAGTATGGGTTTTACGCAATAGCGCCAATGAACTCAGCTGTTCGAGGGTTTTGTGGATTGTTGAAAATGACATCAGGAGTGCCTTGCTCAACTACCACTCCTCCTTCCATAAAGACCACGCGATCTGCCACGTCTTTTGCAAAGCCCATCTCGTGAGTTACCACAATCATGGTCATGCCAGAGTTCTTTGCCAAGTCGCGCATGACGTCCAAAACACCACGGACAAGCTCGGGATCAAGCGCGGAAGTAGGCTCGTCAAAAAGAAGTACGTTTGGATGCATTGCCACGGCACGTGCAATAGCCACGCGTTGCTGCTGTCCACCGGAAAGAGCGCCAGGCTTAAAGTCTGCTCTATCAGCAAGACCAACAGCCTCAAGCTGCTTTAGGGCTTCCGCCTCTGCCTCTTCTTTTGACTTTCCTAGAACTTTAATCTGACCAATCATTACGTTCTCTTTGACCGTTAAATGACCAAATAGATTGAATTGCTGAAAGACCATTCCGACATCTCTACGAAGGGCGTTGACCTCAGCTTCATTGGTACCTGTAATCTCTTGATCTTCAATAAGAATATGACCTGCAGAAGGAGTCTCCAGCAGATTGATGCAACGGAGCATAGTGGACTTGCCAGAGCCCGAAGGACCAAGTACTACCACTACTTCACCTGGCCAAACAGTAAGATTTACGTCATGCAAAACATGCGTGGTGCCAAATGACTTATTAAGGTGCTCAATACGAACAATAGGATGCTCGCCCGCTTCAAAAGCGTGGTTAGTAAGAGGCTTATCGCGCTTGTATGCCTCTTGTGCAGCAACTTCGGCATCCAAGGCAGGATGTTCTGTGTTTGATTTCTTTTTAAAAGAAAAGAACGACATTAGTTTTCCTCCTTGGAAAGAGCTTGAGCCTTATCGGCTGTGGTGCTTACCGTGGCACTTACTGCGACACTTGCGGTTTTGCCTGTTTCTGACTGCTCCATGCGTTTCTCGATAATGCCAACCACCTTAATAAGTGGCAGCGTAATTGCCAAATAAAACAGAGCTGCTGTCATGTAGGGCGTCATGTTTCCCGTTGAAGTGGTGAGGTTTTTAGCAAACATCATCAGCTCCATAACACCTACAGAAGAAAGCAGCGAAGTATCTTTATAGGACGTAATAAAGTCGCTGGTAAGAGGTGGAATAACTCGGCGAATAGTTTGAGGAATGATGATAAACGTCATGGTCTGGAAGCGATTCATACCAAGAGAGCTTGCAGCCTCATACTGACCTTGTGGAATCGACTGAATGCCCGCACGGAAGATCTCTGAAAGATACGCAGAAGAGTTAATAGCAACCACAATAAAGCCAAGTAGATTAGTGTCCAAATTGATATTTAGCATGGGAAGACCAAAGAACAGAATATAAATCTGCAGGAAAAATGGGGTTCCACGCAACAGATTGATGTATACCACTGCAAGCGCGCGTAGAAGCGGATTTTTGGAGATCTTGAGCAGGGCAAATCCCATTCCCAATACAATAGCCACGGGATAAGCGCAAATGACAATTGCAAGACAAACCAGCCATCCAGGGAACAGCATTACAACGGAAGATACAATCAGCTGAGGCTTTAAGAACATGCCCAAAAAGTGATTTGAGTTCCATGCTTTAACCCAAGGCTGAGCGTCAAGCCAATTCACTATAGCCTGAACAGGCGTATTAGAAATAATGGTGATTTGAGGAGAAGAGCCGAGCTTTTGAGTCCCCTGCTCAATGGTGTAGGTTCCTTCAACAGTGTACGAGCCACCGTCAGCAGGAAACATCATGCCAGAAATTTCTACACGAATCAGCTTCTGAGCGTCTACTGGTGTTGCAAAAGAAATAACAACCTGCGTTCCTTGGACGCTTGCAGTTGCCTCGATCTTCTCGCGCGTAAGACCTGAAAGAACGGTCACCTTAGTAGTTGCATTCTGCAAATCGGCGCCCTCGGGAAGTTGCAAAGTGAGCTGAGAAACCTGCTCGTCCTCAACTGTTCCCTCCCAGGTCAAACGAGTCTCTTTGCCGCCGATAACGCCATTGCCTTCCGTCTGGTTTGACTTAGCCGTTGCCTTGTTTGTGGTAAGAGCAAACGCGCTCTGAGCAGAAAATGCGCTTAGGGACATAAAGAACAACCCACTCAAAAGCAATGTGGCGAGAAGTGCTACAAGCAGCGAGGAGCACGCACGTATATACGAGCACTTTGACTCAGCCGAATCATGAGCCATACTCTGGGGCGCAGATTCAGCCTTGAAACTCGCAGATGACATGCACAAGGACAGTTGCTGCCCTGACATAGTTTTGTGCAAAAGTGCAATCACGTGAAACTCCTTTAGAGCTTGAGGTGCCTAAACGCTGATACTAAAAACAGAGCAGTGCTTGAAGCCAAATCTGACTTCAAGCACTTTTTTGCTGAGCTGGTAAAACTAGATGTTAGAACCAAACCATTTGGTCTTAAGGGCAGTCATGGTTCCGTCCTTTTCCATATCGGCAAGAACCTTGTTGATAGCCTCGGTAAGTGCAGGATTGTCTTTAGAAACAGCAATGCCATACTGCTCACCTGTTGGAATCTCTTTTGCAATGGTCAGATCAGAGTATGAAGTGCTAATCAGATTGGAAGCAACAGGCAGGTCAATGACCATTGCGTCATACAGGCCGGTCTGAACTCCCGCCATTGCAGCGGCAACATCGTCTACGGAAACAATAGTTGCGTTTGGAAGGTTCTCCTTAGCCCAATCCTCGCCGGAAGTACCTGTCTGAACAACAACCTTCTTGGAGGCATCATTGAGCGTCTGCTCGGTCTCGGTGCTGCCAGACTTAACAACCAAAGACTGATTGGAGTCGAGGTAAGAAGTAGTGAAGTCTACCTCCTGAGAGCGCTCGTCAGTGATAGTAATGCCTGCGATAGCAACGTCTGCCTTGCCACCCTGCTTAATAGTTGGAACAAGGGTGTCAAACTTCTGGTTTGGCAAATACGTAACCTCGAGGTTAAGCCTCTTTGCAATCTCGGTAATTAGATCAACATCAAATCCAACAGGAGTGGTTGAGTTGCCCTCAAAGTACTCAAACGGTTGGAAACCAAGCTCTGCAACAACAGTCAGATGACCCTTAGTTACCAGCGTATAGCCAGACTCTGACTGTGAAGTGGTGCTTGACTGAGTAGTTTCTTGCTTAGTGGGCGAACAAGCCATAAGGCCCATCAGCGCACATGCCATAGAAACAACTGCGACGCCCTTTAGGGCAGCCTTCTTAGCTGTAGTTACAAATGAAGATTCCATATCTGCCTCTTCCTGAATAAATCTGAGCTGAAATTCATTGGAATGAATTATAGGAAGCAAATATTAAAAATCTACTTATAATTTTCTCTACTATTCTCGTTTTTATTGCATAAAAATGGCGAGAAGAAATATATCTTTGTATAAATGACTATTATTTAGTCATTCTATCCAATAAAGACCAGGTAAAAGTAATTTTTTCAGTTCATAAAACGGTAACAATTTGAAAAAGCAGTAATCTTCGCGTGTAAGAAGGGTTTCTCGCCAAAAACCCTGCTCTGAATAAATCAGAACAGGGTTCAAAGAAACATATAACGGCAAATGAAATAGTTGTTTAGCAACCAGCGTAGTATTTCTGAGTATCCCAATCGGTAACGGTAAGGCAGAACTCACGCCACTCTTCTGCCTTGCGCTCACAGAGATAGGTAAAAATGTGCTCGCCAAGAACATCTTTAAGAAGCTCTGACTGCTTGAAGCGCTCAAGCGCTTCTCCAAGATTTATTGGGAGCTTCTCGCCATAATCGGCAGGATTTCCGCCCACAAACTCTTCAGGAAGCGAGAGACCTTCTTCAATGCCCTTGAGACCGGCCATAAGCGTAACGGCGTTGGCCAAATAAGGATTAGCGGTTGGATCAGGGATACGCAGCTCAGCACGGGTGGCAACGTGCTTGCCTGGCTTGTGCGTAGGAATACGAACCATAGCAGAGCGGTTTTTGCGGCCCCATGTTGCATATGCTGGGATAGAATCACGGTCAAAGCGCTTATAAGAGTTAACCGTTGGGTTAGTAATAAGCATGTATTCTGGAGCGTACTTAATAAGACCTGCAATGTACTGTTGAGCAAGCTCAGAAAGGTGAGCCTCGGACTCAGTCTTTGGAGCCCAGAATAAAGACTCGCCATCATGGTCAAGAAGCGACTGATTCAAAAGCATGGCTGAGCCAGGAACGCCCTGAAGAGGCTTTGGCATAAACGATGCAAACACACCATGAAGCGTTGCAATATGTCTGATAACCAGACGAGCAGTAACAATGTTATCCGCGCAGGTTAGCGCCTCTGCATAACGAAGCTCAACACCATTTTGAGCAGGGCCAGCTGCATGGAAAGAATACTGAACAGGAATAGAAAGATTCTCAAGCGCGCGAGATGTGGAGTAACGAAGGCTATGGCTGAGATCGGCAGAATTCAAATCAAGATATCCCGCCTGGTCAATAGGCTTTGGCTCAGAGCCACTCACAAAATAAAAATACTCAAGCTTAGGACCAACATTTGCAACGTAGCCAAGGTCTTCTGCCTTGATAAAAGCATTTCTCAGTACAAGACGTGGGTCGCCCGTAAAGGCCTCGCGACGTGGAGTCTGAATGTCGCAGAATACGTTAGCAACTACACCGTCATCTGTCTTCCAGGGAAGAATCTGGAACGTGTCTGCATCGGGGAACGCGAGAAGATCTGACTGCTCCTGAGAGGCAAAGCCATCAACGTTAGAGCCATCAAAACCAATGCCCTCAACAAAAGCCTCTTCTAGCTCCTCAGGAGAAATAGAAAGAGCCTTTAATCCGCCGAGTACATCGGTAAAACAAAGACGCAGGTAGCGGACATCTCGTTCCTCTACCGTGCGAAGAATATAGTCAATTTTCTTATCCGTACTCATACGGTCCTCCCGGGTCAGAAAACTGGAATCGTAACTACCATGACACATTCTTGTTACGGCTATGTTTCCACTTCCCTGAAACCGGGTGAATGGTAAAAATTGTTAATGAAATTGTGACAATTGACCTATTGAGCGTCAAAAGCCTTATCAACGTCAGAAATCATTTTCTGAGCAACACCACAGTGACCGTCTCCACCGTGATGAGTACCACAGCTGCTGGATGAAGAGCATCCAGAACAAGAACCCTCTTTTGCGCCCTTAAGTTGAGAGCGGACACAAAGAGCAACAAGAGCAATGACGATAAGGACAACCAAAATATCAATAGGACTCATACAGATACTCCTCAATTTGTTAGCTAAGGCATACTATACCCTCATTGCATGCTTGCATGCGCTGAATTATAAATTATTTGCAGAATCTAAATTCTTACCAAAACAATTGAGAACTGCCATCTAAGTCAAAGTGAACTGCCTCCCATTTCTTGGACATAAGCAATGGGAGGCAGTTCATATGCGGGTGATTATGATTCTGCAGCGTGTTAGCGTCGG
>CAUTMX010000033.1:0-8753 GCA_963539685.1 uncultured Atopobiaceae bacterium
CCTTGGTGGCCTAGCTCTTTATTAAACTCGTCCAAGTTTTGGGACGCAGTTCAAATCTGTCGGCTTTTGTTGTGAGAAGTAAAACTACTGCGCGCTAGGCTTAGCGATTGATGTCTTGTTGCTCCTCAAAGACATCTTCATCAGCCTCTTCTTCGTCAAGTTTAAGAGGACGGAAGCTAGCGGTATCGCCACCAACGTAGTCTGCAACGGTAGCTGCGTTTTCAACGCGCTCCTTGTGCAGCGCTTCTGCAAAGATATCTTCGTCTTCCTCAATCTCTGCAATACGCTCTTTCATAGGAGCCTCAACAAGTGGCATAGAACCCGTCTGAGCTGCGTCATCAAGCGTGATACGAGTAAGCTTCTGCCCGCGCTTAACCTTGGAGAACAGAGGAACGTATTCAAAGACAATGTTGGAGTTCTCAAGACCATACCAGCGAGCAGGAGATCCGCAGATGCGACGAATAAAGTACTTGAGCTCAAGGCAACGAGCGTCAAAACCGTTGATGTCAGTCTCTGGAGCTAGTACCTTACGCAGCAGACAGAATCTAAAGTCACCAATTTCGGAGTGCTCCTTGTAGATGGAATACTTGTGATTCTGTGGAGCAAGCTGATTGTTCTTAATCAGGTCACCAACAATCTGATACAGATAGGTGTTAATACGCTGGTTTACCCTAAAGCCAAGACGCAGGGTAATCTTGAACAGGAAGTCTGTACCAAAGTCATTGACGATAAACTCACGGGTATTTGGATCGTCTGTCAGCGAGATGTTAATGAAGTAGTAAGCCTTAGCACGCTTTGGACGCTTATCCAAGATGGAATAGAGGATGTCTCGATCCAGCTTGTCAAAGGATGAATCATTAGTAAGAAAAACCAGGTTATCAGCGAGAGTTGAATAGTCTGTATCGTGGCTCAAGCTACGGAGCTGGTCAATGTATTTATCTACGGGGAGATAAACGCTCTGCGTCCTCTCAACAGCGGTACCGCGGCGCCAGACAAACATGACAACAAAGATTGCGGTAGCCATAAGAACGGTAAAGTAGCCGCCGTGGAAGAACTTGGTAAGGCTTGAGAAGAAGAACATAGCCTCGATAGCACCAAAGAAAAGAATGAATGGAATGGCCGCCCATAGGCGCTTTCTGATAACAGCCAGGTAGGTGTAAAGCAAGATTGAGGTCATGAGCATGGTAACGGTAATTGCAAGACCGTACGCTGCTTCCATGTGCTCAGAGCTCTGGAAGAGAAGTACAACGCCAATGCAGCCAACCCACATGATGTTGTTTACAAGTGGAATGTAGATCTGGCCCTTTGTTGTGGAGGGGTAGTTAATCTTAATGTGAGGCATAAGATCAAGTTTAATTGCCTCAGAGACAATGGAGTAAGAGCCAGTAATCAGTGCCTGAGAAGCAATAATTGCAGCAAGCGCAGAGAGAATAACGGCAAATGGTCTAAGCTGACCAGGAAGCATTTCAAAGAAAGGATTGAGGTCTTTGATTGCGTTGAAGCTCTCGTTGGTGTGGTTAGTGATAATCCACGCGCCTTGTCCAAGGTAGTTCAGAATCAAGCAGACCTTAACAAAAGGCCAGCTTACGTAAATGTTGCTCTTGCCAACGTGACCCATGTCAGAATAAAGTGCCTCTGCACCAGTGGTACAAAGGAAGACACTACCTAAAACCATGAGGCCAGCTGCATTGAGCTTGCCATCAAAGAGGAACAGAATGCCGCGGACTGGGTTAAGAGCTCGAACAACGCTAATGTCAGCAAACATGTTCATAACACCCATGGCACCCAAGAACAAGAACCAAAGCGTCATGACAGGGCCAAAGGCCTTACCAATGGTAGAAGTACCTGCCTTCTGTAAGGCAAAGAGGGTACAGAGGATGATGATGGTAATCATCACAACAATGTGCTGATTATCACCAATAATAGCATGAGCTGCAGGAATAGTACGCAAACCCTCAATAGCGGTGGTTACCGTAACAGCTGGGGTCAAAATACCGTCAGCAAGAAGAGCTGCGCCACCAATCATGGCAGGAATAATCAGCCATTTGGCGCACTTTTTAACCAAACTGTAGAGCGCAAAGATTCCGCCCTCATTGTGGTTGTCTGCTTTCATTGCAACCATGACGTATTTAACGGTTGTAATGAGTGTCAGCGTCCAGATAATGAGGGACAGAGCACCCAAAACAACATCGGTGCTCATGGTAAGAAGACCACCGTTACCAGCAATAATTGCCTTCATGGTGTACATTGGAGAAGTGCCAATGTCACCGTAGACGATGCCAAGGGTAACAAGTACCATGCCAGCACTTAGAGGAATGCCAGTTGATTTCTTGGCTTTGTTCTTAGAGAAAAGCGCATGAAATGCAGCTTTACTTGTATTCATCTATTAATCCTCTCAACAGATGATTAGTACAGTTCGTCATCATATGTTAGTCCATATACCTAGTTATAACTAGACGAATGTACAAACGTACTTATTTTGCCTGCAAGCGGAAAAATTTACTCATTTTCCCGCGGTTTTCTCGAGATTTTATATGCATGGTGGATCTTCTGATTTCTTGAGAAGTCCTCCGGAATAGTTTCACTTGTGATGTCTTCGATGATGACGCCAGCTCGCTGGATTTTCTCGAAATCTGGCTTAAAGGTACGCAGGTTGCACGAGAAGATGGCAACGCCGCCGCGAGTCAGAAGGCGAGAAATGCCAATAATAAGCTCAGCGTGATCTCTCTGGACATCAAACGAGCTTTGCCTCATGCGCGATGAGTTAGAGAAGGTGGGGACGTCGCAGAAGATGACGTTCCAGCGATTTTTGGTATGACGCATCTCGGTAATCCAAGATAGGACGTCTGCCTGGACAAACTCGTGCTCCTCTTCGTCAAAGCCGTTACGCTTCATGTTGCGCTTGGCCCACTCAAGCGAAGGCTTGGAGAGGTCAACGGTTGTGGAGTGAAGTGCACCACCATCTGCTGCGTAGCAGGTAGCGGTACCTGTATAGGCAAAGAGGTTGAGGAAGCTCTTAGCAGGTCCGGCGCTTTTCATGAGCTCACGAATCTCTGCGCGTGTATCGCGGTGGTCTAGGAAGATTCCACAGTCCAGCCTTGAGGCAAAGTTGACCTCAAAGAGTAGGCCGCCCTCATCAATGAGCAGCATTTCTTTTCTGGAGTTATCGGCTGCGCTGCCCTCGTCAGAGTACTGAGAGCCACCCTTTGCACGCGTTCTTGTTCGTAGATTTACGTTTGAGCTGGGTACGCCTAGAATGCGAGGAGCCAAAGCTAGGACGTCTAGGAGGCGGCGCTTTGCAAGGTCTGGATCAATCTCTTTAGATGCGGCGTACTCAGAGATTTGCAGCCAGGTAGTTGGCTTTGTGGCGCCCTTGTAGATGTCAATGCTGACAGCATAATCAGGCAGGTCAGCGTCGTATACGCGGTAGCACGAGACGTCGTTTTTACGAGCCCACTTAGCGCGTTGCTTGGCCACCTTAGCAAGGCGTGCAGCAAACTGATCGGATGCAGGAACCAGTACGCTTACCGGCTGGTTGTTAACCATGACAGTGGGACCTGCGGGAACCGAGGTTGACTCAGAGTTGCTTGCTGGTGCAGTGGCATCAGCTTCGCCGTCACTTGCTTCCTCTGCGATTGCGGCAGGGTAGGAGCGCATAGTGGCAATGGAGTTGCCCACGTAGACAGAAAGTGTCTGCGATGGAGTTGCTCTGAGTACCGTATCGGTATTTGTATCGCTGGTGAGCAGCGTGCTTGCCTGTCCCGCAAAAAGTCCAAGCGTAGCGTAAGCAGAGCCTTGAAGTGTGGGTTCTTCTTTGGTCCATGAGAGATCTGCAACAACACCAGTAAATTGCTCTGCGTGTTTGAGCAGCTCAGACGCTGGCAAAAACTGTACGTCTGCCTTGAGGCCGCCTGCACGAAGCGTGTAGAGTACAGCCTCCTTGGCCTTTGGGCGAGGGTCCGCTGCATAGAGTGTGACCTGGCGCTCTTGGCCCTTCTCGGCACGTTCATCGGCCTCGGCAAGCAAATCCTGCCAGGCATCGTCGTCGTGGCCAGCCCAGCCCGTCATGCCCCAGCGAGCGCGCAAGATGCCCGGAGCCACGTCCAGCGCCATGCCCGCTGCCTCCTGTGCAAGCGCGCCTGCTCCCGGGAATAGCAGCGCCGGCAGCGGCGCGTCTGGCGAGAAGAGCGGCGCACTCGCGGCAGTTTGCGCCTGCAGGTACAGAAGAGCAGCGGCGTAGTCCAGTCTGAGCGGCGCAAACTCACGTGCCGGCCCTCGACCGCCAGTCAGACTGCGCTTAAAGAGCGCCTCACCAGCAAGGTCAATGCCAACCGTAGCACGGTTGCGTGATACGCGTACGACAATAGTTACGTCAGGCGCAAGCGTGTTGACCATAGGACGGCTTCCGCGCTTTGCTTGAAGTCGGTCTACAATTGCGTCTTTTGTTCTGACAGCAATGAAGTTGGTGTTTCTGAGCTGGTCATTTGTGCCGTGAGCGCTCACTGCAATGGTGGCATGTGGACCAATATGGTCTTCCCAAGCAATGTGGGAGAGGTCTTCGTAGAGAGCGTCTGAAGTGGCAGCGCCAACGCGATCAAGCACCAAAATGACGCGAGACGTGAGACGAGACCATAAACAGACGCGGTAAGCATCGGCAAGTGAGCCATAAAACGCAACCTGTCCGCCAAGAGGACGCACCTTTTTGATGCGCAGGCCGTCTAGCTCTTGTGCAAGAAGCTTCTCAAAGCCCTTTGGACACGTTGCAAAGAACTCAAGTTCTTGAGACATCGGGACACCTTTCGCCCGTAGGAATTGAATACAAACTAGTGCTACATTTTCCCATGTTTTTCTCGCCAAATGGTTGTGGAGAGCAAAATACATCAAGAACCCGTAGGTGCTCGGCCGCGCGTGTTTCCCGGAGGCGCCCCTCGGCCGTGCGTGATTGCGAGCAACGCGCCCGCAGACCGCATCACCGCCCGCTTACCGAAGAGCGGACAGTTCATACATAATGTCCCAAATCATCTGTTATTTTTCGCTTAAAATACGCGTAGTATCTTTTACTAAGAAATACAGAGAGCTGTTTGAGGTTTGGGAGTCATTATGGATGCAAAAGTTATGGAAACATTTGAGTCCTGGCGTGCAAACGTCACCGAAGAAGACCTGGTAAAAGAGCTCGGAGAGCTTGCAAAACCAGAAGCAGAAGATAAGCTCTACGATGCATTTTATCGCTCACTTGCATTTGGTACCGCTGGTCTTCGTGGCACCATTGGCGTTGGTACCAACCGCATGAATGTCTACGTTGTTGCTCAGGCAACTCAAGGCCTTGCGGATTACCTCAACGCTCACTATCAAAATCCTACCGTGGCTCTTGCAAGGGATTCTCGCCTTAAGGGTGAGGATTTCCAGAAGGTTGCAGCTGGTGTTTTGGCAGCTAATGGCATCCGTGTATATGTCTACCCACGTATTGAGCCTGTCCCAACACTCTCGTTTGCCGTCCGTTACCTCAAGACTTCCGCAGGTATCGTGCTTACCGCAAGCCACAACCCTGCGCCCTACAACGGCTATAAGGTATACAACGATAACGGCGGTCAGATTACCGATGAGGCTGCAGCAGAGATTTCCGCAAACATCGCACGCGTTAATCCTTTTGACGTCAAGCCTATGGACTTTGAAGAAGGCCTGGAGAAGGGCCTGATCATTTGGACTCCAGAAGAGGTCCTGGACAACTTTATTGAGGCTATCAAGCGCGTTTCTATTCCAGGATTTAAGGCTGCCGACGGCTACAAGGTTGTATACACGCCGCTCAACGGTACAGGTATGGAGTGCGTCACGCGCATTCTCAAGGAGATTGGCGTCAATGACGTTGATGTTGTCCCAGAGCAGGCAGAGCCAGACGGAAACTTCCCCACATGCTCCTATCCAAATCCAGAGTTCCGTGAGGCACTTGAGCTGGGCCTCAAACTTGCCGACAAGGTCAAACCAAATCTCCTGGTTGCAACTGACCCAGATGCCGACCGAATGGGTACTGCAATCCCACATAACGGTGATTACGTGCTGCTTTCCGGCAACGAGATGGGCGTCCTGCTTATGGACTGGCTTCTTACCATGGCTGAAGAGCGTGGCGAGAAACCCCAGGATAAGGTAGCTGTTTCCACCATCGTATCTTCTGCTATGCCCGACGTCTTGGCACGTGCCCGCGGTTTTGAGATGCGTCGTGTCCTCACGGGCTTCAAGTACATTGGCGACCAAATTGACCAGCTCAAGGATGCCGGCGAGGAGGATCGCTTCCTCATGGGCTTTGAGGAGTCCTACGGCTACCTTGTTGGAACACACGCTCGCGATAAGGACGCTATTGTTGCCACCATGCTCTGCGTTGAGATGGCTTCTTGGTATGCAGCTCGTAACATGGACCTCTACGAGGCAATGGACGCCCTGTACCAGCGCTATGGCTACTACCTCAATGGCGTTGTCAACGCTGCCTATCCAGGCGCTGAGGGCGCCGCTAAGATGGCTCAGATTATGAGCAGCCTGCGTAAGAATCCGCTGGAAACGGTGGGCAACTACAAGGTTGTTGGCGTAACAGACTATGCTGAGTGCGCAGAAATGCCTCGCGTCTCGGGCCTGCAGAAAGAGGCTCCTCAGACACTGCCAGCATCCAACGTTATTGAGTATAGGCTTGAGGGAGACAACAAGGTCATCTTCCGCCCATCAGGCACTGAGCCAAAGGTCAAGGCCTATCTCTTTGCTAATGGCGCAACTCGCGAAGAAGCTGAGACACGCATCGCCGAGCTCAGCGAGGCTGCACAGAAGGTGCTTTCATAGTCCAGCTTCTCCTTTAAAACGTCTTTCTCTGCACAGTCTTTTGGCGAGAAACCCGTCCAGCCCAGCATTCACCTTTTGTGGATGCTGGGTTTTTACTCCGCGGCCTTTACCGTCACGGTATATAGGGCGTTTGCAGCGCTAGCAATAGTTTCTGCCGCCCATGGACGTGCGCTTACCTCAGGAGACAGAGGGTCGTGAACGTTTACAGTGCCGTCATCGTTCTTGCTGGTTACCAAAATCCAGTGAGCGCCATCAGAGCTTAGCTTGTTACCCTTAACCTCAACAAGCAGGAAGGTTTCAGCATCTAGAAGCGTAGTGATATTGTCGGCAGAAATGTTATAGCTATCAGCGGTAAGACCAAGGTTAGCTAAGTTCTTCTCGAGAAATGATCTGTTCATTCCAGAGTCGGTGTCCGCTGCTTTAGCTGTTTCAACAGCGCCCGCAATATCTGCTGGAGTCCAGTTATTCTTTCCGGTAAGTCCCATGTATGCCATAGAGAGGGCAGTTGGGCCAGAGCCCTTGGTGGCAATTACAGAACCAGCATACGAGACTCCGCCCCACCTGGAGTCCCAGGTATAAAGCTGAGGAGCTGTGCCTTTGGTGATTGAATCGTCGTAGGTTTTGGCTTTGCCGTCAGAATCGGGATAGTTTGCAACAAAATCAATAGCCTCAGGGTGGGCAAGTGCTAGCTCAATAAGGCTCTTATCGCTGTATTTATCAGCGTGTTCTGCAATCCACGCAAGATTTTTGTTCTGATCAAGCTTGGCTGCCAGGGCTTTAGTCAGTTCCTCTGAAGTTCCCACAGCAACACGAGAATCAACGGAGTTGACCTCTACCTCTGGAGTAGATTCTTTAGTGCACCCGCGCACGCAGCTCGACACAATAAAGACCAGTAAAAGTGCTGCAATAACCGCTAGACCAATGACAATATAGGTTCTCGTACGAGAATCAATGCGATGTAGTAGAGACTGTCTCTTAAAAAGAATGGCCTGCGAACCAAGGGTATTTCTCTTGCGACGTCTTGCCTGCCTATCAGAAAAACCGCCATCACGAGAAGGACGGCCATTTTGTGGAGGACGGCGACGCATTGCAGGATCTCCGTAGGAGCCTTGTCTTCTATCAGGTGAATCATTCAGGGGCATGGTGGCCTCCAAGCCGTAAAAATAGTTTCACTCATGATGAATCATACGGCGAGAAGTGCATAAATACTTTTAGAAAACGGTGAATGCAATATTCCGACCGACGAGCGGGTTATTTACACCGTTTAGCGGTTTGGCATGGGCATAAGGGTTGATTAAGTATATTCTTTTACTCACTATCATTTGTTTTCAAAAGTTAGTGAGCCGCATAAAGAAAGAAGGCATCGTGAAGCATAGAAATGCTCGACAGGACGTGATTCGTGAACTTGTTCGCAGTGAGTCCATCCGTACGCAGCGCGATCTTGTTGACATGCTTAAAGATCGTGGCTTTGCCTGTACTCAAGCAACCGTTTCTCGTGATACAGCAGAAATGGATTTGCAAAAGCTTCCCGAGGGCGCCTATGTGCTTTCTGAAGATATGCACTTGCAGAAAATGCTCTCTGAGTTTGTGGTTGGGGCTACGGCAGCAGAGAATCTTATTGTGATTCGATGCCATCCAGGCACTGCATCAGCCGTTGCGTTTGCCCTTGACGATGTTGAGCTTGACCACGTTGTTGGCACCGTTGCCGGTGACGATACCGTTTTGATGATTGTGGATAAGACTGAGCACGCTGCAGACGTGGTGCGCATCATTACGCAGCTTGGCAATGTAGAGAGCGTTCTATAAAACACAAAGCTTTTGGCGAGAAACCCGTCAAAAGCACACCTCATTCAAAAAGAAAAAGGAGTCTGCTTAGTGATGTGACCCCCAAAAGTTAGACTTTTTTAGCGTAGCAGTTTATATGGCTGCTA
>CAUTMX010000034.1:0-5277 GCA_963539685.1 uncultured Atopobiaceae bacterium
GTTTGTATCGTATAGCTGCTATTCGCTTTCTGATAAGTATTTGCCGACTGCCTTTTTAATACCATACAAGTTCGCCTATATAACTCGCTAAAATAGAGTGGGTTAATTAAAACTAATCGTTTCTGTGACACTCCCAGAAGCACACGATTGGAGTTTATATATGTGCGGCATCGTTGGTTTTACCGGACACCAAAGTGCAAAAGATGTCCTCATTGAAGGTCTTAAACGTCTCGAATACCGTGGGTATGATTCTGCCGGTATTGCTTTGCAAAACACAACCAACGAAGAACTTACGGTCGTACATCGCGTAGGAAAAGTTGCGGGATTAGCTGAAGCGGTGGAGTACCTCAATAATGCAAGCCCCTGTGGCATCGGACATACCCGTTGGGCAACGCACGGCGCTCCAAGTGAGCGCAACGCCCACCCACATACCTCTTGTGACAATCAAATTGCCGTCGTACACAACGGCATCATCGAGAACTTTGCCGAACTCCGTGAGCAGCTTGAGGCTCGGGGGCACAAATTCCGCAGCGATACCGATACTGAAGTCGTTTCTCACCTTATTGAAGAAGCCTACAGAGGCAACCTTCGCGATGCTGTTGCCAAGGCATGCTCGCAAATTGTAGGAACCTATGGCCTTGCTGTTATATGCTCTCAGGAACCCGGTCGCATTGTAGTTACTCGCAAAGATTCTCCCATTGTCCTTGCACATGGCGAGAAGGGCAGCTACGTTGCATCTGACATCATTGCGGTTATCGAAGCCTCCCGAGATGTCACTGTTCTTGGCGACAACGAGTTTGCTGTTATGGAGCCCGATGGCATCAGCTATACCGATGCTGATGGAAATCCCATTCAACCTAAAGTCATGCATGTTGATTGGGATGTTGATGTTGTCGAGAAGGGCGGCTACCCCGATTTCATGCTCAAAGAAATCCATGAGGAGCCTCGTGTCATCCGCGATACCCTTGCAGGACGTCTGACTAACGGCGTACTTTCCATTGATGAACTGGGCATGTCCTTGGAACAGCTCCGTTTAATTGATCGCGTTTATATCATTGCCTGCGGAACTAGCTATCATGCTGGTCTTATCGCCCGTCAGCTTATTGAAGGCTGGGCCCGCATACCTGTCGAAGTTGAAGCTGCGAGTGAATTTCGTTATCGAAATCCCATTATTACTCCGTCAACGCTGGTAGTTGCTGTTTCTCAGTCCGGTGAGACCGCTGATACTCTTGCTGCCATCCGCGACGCCCGCATCAAAGGCGCTAAGGTTTTTGGCATCACCAACGTTATTGGTAGTCCCGTGGCCCGTGAGTCTGACGGTGTTATCTACACTAAGGCTAACAAGGAGATTGCCGTTGCCTCAACCAAATCTTTCCTTGGCCAAATTGTGAGCCTAACGCTTCTTGCTATGGTTCTTGCGCAGGCAAAAGGAAAGCTCTCAATTGCTCAGATACGCTTGCTCTTTAAAGAACTTGCCGATACCGCCGAGCAGGTCGAAGAAGTCCTTAGCGATACAAAAGCTATCGACATTGCCGCGCAGGCCTGCAAAGATGCCAATAATGCTTTGTTCATTGGTCGTGGCATGGGAGCTGCTATTTGCTACGAAGGTGCCCTCAAACTCAAGGAAATTAGCTATCTTCATGCTGAGGCATATGCTGCAGGAGAAATGAAGCATGGCCCCATTGCACTTCTGTCCAAAAGCTATCCTGTCATTGCCGTGGCAACTAACTCTCCGGTATACGACAAGATGATCTCCAATATCCAAGAATCTCGAGCACGCGGCGCCATGATTATTGCTGTGGCGACCGAAGGTGATCAGGAAATCAAAAAGCATGCCGACTATGTCATCTACGTGCCTAAAGTCAGAGATACCTTCTCGCCAATCATTGCTTCGGTACCTTTTCAACTTTTTGCGCGCTCCGTGGCTCTTGCACGTGGTTGTGACGTTGATAAGCCAAGAAACCTTGCAAAGTCAGTGACGGTCGAATAGAGAGAAACTTGTTGGACAGTTACGGTGGTTGCGCGTTTGTGTTTGAGTAGCTCGCTGACACAGGCCGTTACTTTTATACCGCTCGCCGTAGTTGTTTAAGTAAACTAACTTCTGCTGAAAAATTTTATATAAACTGAAAGGTCAAACTGATTTCTTCTGAGATTTCTCGTGTTTTAAGCATGGACTTCGGAGGGACCTATGCTTCACTTCAACCACGGTTCAAAACAAGAAGCTAACGAGGGAAATGCAAGCGCGGAGTCCGCAGGTGCGGGCGCTGCTGGTGCGGACGCCGGGATCCCCAACATTCCCACACCGCCCGAGGGATATCAGCAGGCAGCATTTGCATCCACGCTACCAACGGTTGCTGATCAGACAACTAACCTAGGCTCTCAGATAGGCGTCATTTCACCAGGCGAGAGTGAAGAGGACGCTGAGGCTCGTGAGGCGTACGAGAGTCTTGCGCGTCACCGTAAAGCTCGTCGTAAAAAGAAACTTATCAAAGCAGGAATAGCCGATGGAGTCTTTGTTCTTCTCGTCACATTGTTTATTTTGCCTATGTGCCAGGGTGGCCAGAACCAGAACACTACCGTGATGCCAAGCACTACGTTTGTCACGCGCGGCGAGTTCAGCGATTCTGTTTCTGCGTCTGGATCCATCAAGCCCGTGTCGTCAACCGTGGTAACTCCCGAGGTAGATGGCATTATTCAGGATGTTCAGGTTTCTGAAGGCACGTACGTTCATAAGGGCGACAAGCTCTTTACCATTAAGAATGACGAGTTAGACAAAGCTGTGCGTAAGGCTGCCCAGCAGGTAAAAGCTGCTGAGAATGAGGTTAGCAAAGCACGCTCGGCTCTGGTCTCCGCTCGCAATGGTGTCTCAGAGGCAGGCGCGGACGGACAAGAAGCAAACGCTGCGTCTGTTACTGCTGCCGTGGAAGCGGCGGAGGCAAATCTGGAGAGCGCTCAGATTGCGCTTGAGGAGGCTCGTTCTGCTTACAACGACGCAATTGCTCAGGCAGATAAGCGCGTTGTCACTGCTCCTTGTGACGGAACGGTTATTGTGATGAACGCGGTGAACGGCGCTTCGGTTGGCTCGTCCGCGCCGGGCTCTAGCAACGCCGGTCCTCTGATTACTATCGCGGACCTTTCCCAGATGAAGGTGAACGTCCAGATCAACGAGGTAGACATTTCTCGCATCGCCGTTGATCAGAAGGCGCAGGTCAGCTTTACAGCTCTGCGAGACCTGTATTGCGATGCAGTGGTTACTCACGTTTCTGCTGTTTCGTCCAACGGTGCCGATGCTGGCGCAAGTTACGATAGTCCTGGTCGCTCCATTGTTTCTTACACCGTTGACCTGCTCATTAGCAGTCCCGACGCATCCATCAAGCCGGGTATGACTGCTAATGTGGACATTATGATTCAGCATATGGATAACGTACTGACCGTACCCCTTGTTGCTGTCATGGACGATGGCGATGGTGCTTACGTCAATGTTGTTACTTCTCGTGACGAGAAGGGCTACCCGCAGGTAGATCGCGTACCGGTGACCGTAAAAGCACAAAGTTCTACGACAGCCGTCATCGAGGGCGCCGGTATTGAGGACGGCACTGAGGTGATGATTGGCGGTGGCGCCGGCGGTCCATCTCAGAGCGCGGCTATGAACGCTCCAGCGGGCGCAACGTCTGGCTCATCGACTGACTCAACAGGTTCCAAAGACTCCAAGTAGGCGACGCGTATGTCCAAGGTAATTGAGGTACATAAGCTGCATCGCATCATGGGTCCGTCAGGCTCGGGCAAATCAACCCTGATGAACATTTTGGGCTGCTTGGATACGCCTACTGCTGGTTCGTACAAGCTCGAAGGACTTGAGGTTGCGGATCTTTCCGACGACGACCTGGCGGAGATTCGCGCCACGCGTCTGGGCTTTGTCTTCCAGTCATTTAACCTACTGCCGCGCACTACGGTGCTGCGAAACGTTATGCTGCCGCTCATCTACTCGGATATTCCTGCAAAAGAGCGAGAGTTGCGTGCATGGAAGGCGCTGCGTTCTGTTGGCTTGCCCGAGGAATACTACGAGCACAAGTCAAACGAGCTTTCTGGTGGTCAGGTGCAACGCGTTGCAATTGCTCGCGCGCTGGTCAATGATCCAGCGGTTATTTTTGCCGATGAGCCAACGGGTAATCTAGACTCTGCTACCAGTGAGATGGTCCTCAATACGTTCAAGTCTATGCAGGAACGCGGCAAGACAATTGTGCTGATTACGCACGACCCCGAGACCGCTCTATGGGCTGACCGCGTAGTGCATATTCGTGACGGCCGCCTGCTCACAGATGAGCAGGAAAAAGAGTTTGTGAAGCATCACGCCGCGCAGACCGCGACGGGTGTATCAACCGCGACGGGCGCACATGCTGCGCCGAGTGCACATGTTGCGTCGGGTGTGTGCGCTGCGCCGGGTGCGCATGCCGCAACAGGAGGTGCCGCGCTATGAGGTTGATGGATCTGCTGCGAGAAACCCTGTCTGCGCTCAACGCTAACCGCGGCCGCAGTCTGTTGACGGTGCTGGGTATTGTTATTGGCATCAGCGCGGTTATTGCTATGACGGCACTTATCGACGGCATCAAGTATTCGCTGGTCAGCTCGCTGGGCCTCAATCAGTCACGTATGGTTATGATCTACGCGTGGCCAGATCGCGAGGTCACGCAGCAAGATCTGGAGATGCTGCAGCTCAGCGTACCTGGTTACGAGCTTGTCACTGGCATTGATTCCACCATGGCACGCATTAACTCGGCCGAGAAGCAGTTTGACGCGCGAATCATCGGCTGCACACCCGACTACTTTACCGTCATGGGCCTCAAGGCATCCGCGGGCTCGCTCTTCACAAAGTCCGACGTAGATGATACGTCTAGAAACGTTCTTCTCGACAAAATGTCTGCCGAGAAACTCTTTGGCACAACAGATGCATCCATCGGACAGGTTGTCCGCATCAATAACGATAGCTACACCATTGTTGGTGTGGTAGATAGTGGCGCAAATGCGGGCGGGCAAGGCGAAACGCTGCTGGCCTATATTCCGTACTCCACGTATTCCGCGCGACTCACGGGCACCGAAACTATCAGCCAAGTCTTTGGCTATGCTCGCGAAAACGTTGACATGAAGGCACTTGCGGATGAAACAAAGTCCTGGTTGCTGGATTGGTTTAACATTCCTTCTGCGCAGGCAGAAGATCGCGTGACGGTTATGACGCTCTCGTCCATCATTGAGCAGATGAACGCCACACTGATGTCGTTC
>CAUTMX010000035.1:0-5195 GCA_963539685.1 uncultured Atopobiaceae bacterium
ACCTGCGCAGGCAGAACCGACGCCGGCGTGCACGCCCAGGCCCAGTACGTGAGCCTTCCTATGTACGGCGCTGAGCTGGCGCTGTCTGGCGAGAAACTCGTTCGCTCACTCACCGCTCTGACCGACGATGACATCTCTATCCGACAACTCTTCCGCGCCCCACAGGGTTTCTCGGCACGCTTTGATGCCCAGGCTCGCTCGTACCGCTATCGCATTTGTGCAAATAGCGCTCGTCCCGTGCTGGGCTGGGACCACGTGTGGTGGTACAACGGTCACTTGGACGCAGAGCTTATGGACAAGGCGGCGCAGGCGCTGGTGGGAGAGCACGATTTCAAGAGCTTCTGCAAGGCAATTTCTGCCGAGGGCAAGCCAACGCATCGTTTTGTGGAGCGCCTTACCGTTGAAGAAATTGAAGAGGCTGGCGAGAAACTCATTGCAGTTGATATTACGGGCAACGCCTTCTTGCATAACATGGTGCGCACGATTGTGGGCACGCTAGTTGAGATTGGCCGAGGTCACAGGCCTGTTGAGTGGATCGACGAGGTTCTAGCCGCCCAGAATAGAATTGCCGCTGGTAGTTGTGCGCCTGCTCAGGGTCTCACGTTTGTAAGCGTTCGTTATCCAGAGGGTGTTTTGCAACCCTGGTAGCGCTTTCGGTTCCTTGATTGAGTCGTAGTATCTGTGTGCCAATCCAGCTTCATCGGTCTTCTCGCGCCGTTCACGAAGACTTTTCTACCACTTGTATTGTGTGCGGTGGTTTCCCTCGCAAAGAAATAGCATCATAGAAGAGAGCGTCTTTTTTAGGAGCTCTTGCAGAACTGATGAACAGTGAGGCAGGGAGCCAGTATGTTTAGGAAAAGAGAAAGATTTGAGCGCAGCGATGTTCCGCGTGAGAATCCCTATACCAACGTGATTGGCCTTGCTGTTGTTGCCATTGTTGCTGTTCTTGTAGGCATTGTTGTTGTAACTCTTTGGGATCGCGCGCAGCTTGAGTCTCACTTGGGAGATCATGGGCTTAACAAGGCTGTAAAGAGCCAAAGTGTTTCAGGCAATCCGGATGGCACTACACAATCTGATGATGACTTTCTTACCTATGCCGTTATCAGCACAAATTCGCTTAAGGCAGGGGATTCGACTCTTCAGTCTGTACGGCTTTTGGTCATTGATCGCACGCAGGGAACCGGCCATATAGTGTCTATTCCTACTGATGTGTATGCAGAAGTAGACTCAAACGCTAAAACACTGGCAGATATTTACAAAGATGACGGTCAGAGCGCTTTTGTTAGCGCACTTGCTTCTGTCACCAACATCAAGATTACGCACGTTATCATTGCCACAGATGATGTGTGGGAGAAAATCTCGGCACTTTCTGGTTCGGGCGCTCGTTCACTGGTAAGCAATGCTTCTAGTTTGTTGTCTTCAATGATTACCGATATGAATCCCAATCAGCTTCTTGAGCTTGTAGAGATTGTGCAGCCAATTGGCGTGTCTAATCTTGAGCATGATGAAGCTCCTGTTGTTGAAGGTTCAAGTGGCACTACCGTTGACCCTACGGCCTTAGGAAAGCTTGTTGGCATGCTCGTATAGACGTTATGGGCGTTGTGTGTAGCGCCGCTCCTACAAAACAGGTCAGATGTCCACATAACAGCAGTTAAACACGTTATGTGGAGAGATTTTGATAGAATAAAAATGTCTTTTTAATTCACTTTTTATGGGTAAACTGGTATCTAAAATTTAGGACCAGTTTGGGGGATGTGGAATGCACGAGCGCTCATACAATCCACATATGATTTCGGTTCTCATGGCCGCTGATAATGATGCTGATGCTATTAGAACGGTAATTAGGCAACTTCAAGAGCAGACATACCCTCATTGGGAGCTCATCATCGTTGACAATAGCTCCGATCCCCAGATTGCTCGCATGTTAGATAACCTTGCCAATCAAGAGCCTCGTCTAGATGTCTTGTGCCAATCGGGCATTAGCCATTTTGTTGCACTTGAGATTGCTCAGGGTCGTGCTCGCGGAGCCTATACGCTTACCACTGAGCCTTCTTATAGGTTTAACTCCCACCTTTTGCAGGAGCTTTATTCTGCAGCTACCGCTTTGGGTCCTGTTGGTTCACCTAAAGCGGCTGATATTGTTATTGCGCATATGAAAACTGCCAATTCACCTATGGAATGCAAAAAGGTTTTTGGCTCAAAAGCTTCTTCATTGTTGCAGGTATTTGAGGAGTCGCAGCTTCCTTATTTGACGTCTATGAGCGGAAAGCTGTGTTCAACGCGTATTCTGACCGAGATTAAGCATGAGCCAGAGACTGATGGCGAGTGCAATTTTGTTGGCTACTGTTTTGAGATTGCAAAACATATTACGTACGCCCCAAAAGCAATTTTTGTTGATGTACCAGCGGAATCTTCCAAGGAAGAAGAAACTATTGCTACTTCTATGAACAAGCTTACTCAGGAGCGTCAGGCGCTCATGGCTCTTGCCAAGCATCTTGGCTTTGCAAACTCCAAAAAAGTTCAAAAGTTGATTAGTCGCTACCTAATCAGCAAACTTCTTAAAAGCATGTATCCTGTATTCAACGAAGAATCCCAGCTCAGTCATGAGGAAAAAGAAAACTTTATTGTCAAGATTCTTTCTAATCCTGTAGCGCACCTTATTGTCACTGAAGCAACTTCTCCGCGACTGGTAGCTCATGCCTTGCTTGGTGCTATTTTGTCTACTACAACACGAGCTCGTTATGCCTATGTACGTAGAGCCGTATGGTATGCACGTTTTATGCGCATTCCACTTGTATAAGCCGCAGCGACACATAAGCAACATTAAAAATTGAGCGTGTGATTCTAGAGTAGCCTGGCGATTTGTGTTTAGAGCCAGTCTTTAGATCCAGTCTTAACGCCTGTCCATGAGCGATTTAAACGTCTGTGCTATGCCGTCATTTTTGACACGGAAAAATCCCTCTTTGGCTAGATATGCATAGCGAGCAAACTTGTCATCTTTTGGCAGAGCAATACCTCTCACCTGCGCAAAGAAAGCCTTTCCAGAGCCTGAGATTGATGGGTTTTCAAACACGCGCTTTGCGTCCATGCGCCCAAAGCTCTTGGCGAGAAGATCGTGCACTTCTGAGTCAACCTCACCTGCAGCATCATGTTCTTCTCGCCAGGTAAGCGCGTCTTTTGTAAGCAGCGCATAGTTGATGCCGCGCAGTGTGAGCGCGTTGAGTACCACGTCTGAGGTAATGTTGCGTGCATCCACAACATCCATCATGTCGTTCCAGCGCTCAAGCGGAATTTTAGGCTGACGCTGCGCAAAGGTAGCGGCTTCTGCATAGCCATTCTCGCGATAGTTGTAGAGCGCAGAGTCTGTGTACACTATGCGAGCTCCGCAGCAATGCGAGGCAATAAGGAAGGGGTTGTCCACCCAGCCTGCACCGGGGACTTCTTTGAAGTTGATGTGGTTCTGGGTCAAGAATTCCTTGCGATAGAGCGCCGTCCAAATAGCAGGATGGTGCAGCAGAAGCTGTGCCATCTGATCAATTGGACAAGGCAGCTGCTTGGGTTTGACGCGGCCCTTATATGCGCAGGGAACTCTGTACTCGGCAGCGCCGGCAGCAGCTCTAAACTGCGACTTTGCTCCCGCACGGCCATTTTTCTGATTACCAAACACGCGCCAATAGGCTGAACGCGCAATATCTACCTGATCTTCTCCACCGTTTGCCTGGATAAGATCAACAAGCTCTTGAACCATGGTTGGCTCAAGGTAATCGTCAGGCTCAACAATACCCACCCATGAGCCGTGAGCTGCGGCAATGCCACGATTACACGTTGCTCCGTAACCTTCATTTTCTTTGTCGATGATGACAATGCGACCATCGCGGGCAGCGTATGCTTCCAAAAGAGTTAAAGACGAGTCAGTTGAGCCATCGTTTAGGCAGATAATCTCCAGGTTTGTGTAGCTCTGTGATTGAATACTTGCCAGGCATTGCTCCAGATAGTCTGCAACGTTGTATATGGGCACAACAAGAGAAACCAAAGGTTGGTGGTTTTGAGTGTGACTCATCTAAACTCCTTTTGATTGCTGCTTTATACTATATAGGCATCAACTCACTCACGAAGTCACATTTTGAGGAAATATGAAGCGCACCGCCCTTGTCATAGTCACCTTTAAACGCCAGGAACTGCTTTCCAACCTGCTCAATTCCATTACGCAGCTCACGCAGGCTCCATGGCGCATCATTGTTGTGGACAACGAAAACTCCTCTGTGACAGCCTCGCTTGTGTCGGAGTTTTCGGAGACGGTCAAAACCACGTGGGGAGAAACCACTGATGATCCCGACGCTCACGGTGGCGCTAATCGCGTGTGTTACGTACCTATGGAGCAAAACACTGGAGGCTCCGGCGGCTTCTCTGAGGGTGTGCGCGTAGGTTATGAGCTGGGTGCCGAGTGGTTCTGGGTTATGGACGATGACGTAGCTGTGCTGCCTGATGGTCTTGATAAGCTTGACGCATGGTCAGATAAGGCTGAGGTTATCCAAGGTCAGCGCTACGACTTTGATGGTGGTCCTTTCTTCTGGCAGTATCGCTTTAGCACCGCCCTGGGCATCTACAATCCGCTGGCAAAGGCTGGCTTTGACGGTGTGCCTTATCGCGAGTGCAATGTGATGTGCTTTGAGGGCGCCTGCTTTAAGCGCTCTGTAGTGCAGAAGATTGGTCTACCTGACGCGCGCTTCTTTATCTATTGGGATGACGCCTTATATGGCTATTTGGCCAGCAAGGTAACGCAGCCTATTTTGATTCCAGACTTTGTTCTTTCAAGATGTCGAGAAGTTCCCGGTCAGAGTATTGGTTCTGTGCGTCAACTTAATTCAACCTCTGATATGACGCGCTATTACATCACACGTAACCGCGGCTATATTGCCCGTTACTTTCAGGTTCACGGTGATTACAACCCCGTGCTCTTTGGTGTTGGTACTGCGCTGACCTTTGCAAAAGAGATTATTCGACTCATTTTGGTAGATAGAGCGCACTTCTCGTCTGGCCTTTCTCGCCTTATAAAGGGCTGGAAGGATGCACGCCTTATCTATAAAGACGCAACCTGGCGTCCACAGCCTCCATTAGACTAGCCATCAAAGCCGACATTTTTGAACTGCGTCCCAAAACTTGGACGAGTTTAATAAAGAGCTAGGCCACCAAGG
>CAUTMX010000036.1:0-4380 GCA_963539685.1 uncultured Atopobiaceae bacterium
GTCCTTGGTGGCCTAGCTCTTTATTAAACTCGTCCAAGTTTTGGGACGCAGTTCATTATTCAGATGCTTTTTTAATCTCACGAACCCAAATATTCGATTTATTAAAGAACGTTCAAGAATGACGCTCTTCTCGATAACAGAATGTGGCATAATGCCACTGTCAAAGTAACAATTAATGTTAGTCATTAGTAGCATTTAACAGAGGGGTTTCTATGGCTAAAGTTGCAGTTATCGGTTGTACCCACGCAGGCGTTTTTGCCACTTCTTCAATCCTGGGTGCACACCCAGATTGGGAGGTCCACGTCTTTGAGCGCAATGACACGGTTTCCTTCCTGTCTTGCGGTATTGCTCTTTGGGTAGGTGACCACGTAAGCGATCCTAACAAGATGTTCTACAGCTCTCCAGAAGCCCTTGCAGAGGCTGGCGCTCACGTTCACATGACCACCAACGTCACATCCGCAGACGTAAAGACCAAGCACGTTGCTTGGGAGGATCTCAGGACGGGCGAGACCTTTGAGGACGACTTTGACTATCTCGTAGTCACCACCGGCTCTAAGCCAATTGTTCCTCCACTGCCTGGCATCGACGGACCTCGCGTTCTTCAGTGCAAGAACTGGGCTGACGGTCGTCGCATTCACGACACTATGGCAGAGTCCAAGTCCGCCATTGTCATCGGTGCTGGCTACATTGGTGCCGAGCTTGCAGAGCAGCTCTCCGAGCGTCAGAAGGCAGTTACTCTCATCGACATGCTTCCTCGCGTTCTTGCAAAGAACTTTGACAAGGCAATCACCGATCAGGTTGAGGCTGCATACAAAGAGCACGGCGTCACCCTTGCACTTGGCGAGAAGGTCATGAGCTTTGAAGATAATGGCGATTCCGTCACCGTTGTTACCGATAAGGGCTCCTACACTGCAGATTACGCAATTCTGGGCATTGGCTTCCTACCTCGTACTGACCTCTTTGACGGCCAGCTTGACATGCTTCCTAACGGCGCCATCAAGGTTGATGAGTACATGCGCACCAGTGAGCCTGGCGTCTTTGCAGCTGGCGACTCAGCATCCATCATCTTCAACGTCACTGGCAAAGAGGACTACATTCCTCTGGCAACAAACGCTGTACGCCAGGGCCTGCACGTTGGTCCTAACATGCTTGAGCCAACTGCTGCATACGCAGGTACTCAGGCTTCCAGCGCAGTTCAGCTCTACAACTACTCCATGGCTGCAGCAGGCCTCACCGTTGAGGGTGGCAAGGTTCGTGGCTATGAGTACGATTCTGTTTCCATCACTGAGAACTACCGTCCTGAGTTCATGCTGACTACCGAGCCAGTTACCGCAACGCTGGTCTGGGATCCAGAGACTCGCCTTATTAAGGGCGCACAGTTCTTCTCGACACATGACGATGTTGCCCAGGCAGCAAACGTTGTTTCTGTTGCAATTGCCGCTGGCATGACCATCGACAACCTCGCAGCTGTTGACCTTCTGTTCCAGCCAAACTTTACCAACCCAGTCAACTACATTGGCTCCGTTGCTATGGCTGCCTGCGCAAAGGCCAAGTAAACTCCGTACATAACACGCAATAAAAGGAAAGGAAGCCGGTATCTCTACCGGCTTCCTTTTTTGCTATCGAGCCCGAGTCTAGCTCGATGAATGTCTGTTTTGTGTTTGCTCCGGTCTGAGCCTGCGTCGCCTTGATACGGTACCTATCTTGGTTTTCTGCTCACTACGGCAATGTAGTTAAGGTCATCCGCGTGATCGTTGAAGAACGTGAACATGCTGGTGAACATCTTGGTGTTCTCGGGTTTAAGACCGTTTCTAATAACCCTCAGAGCTCCGTCAGCACCCTCATCGGCAATAAGTCCTGCCGGATTCATAAGCGTCATCTTGCCGTTCTTTGTTTCTGGGCAGAAACCTGCTGACTCAAAGAGATTCTTCCAACCTGCAAGGGTTAAAGGCTTTACGTTGACGTTGATAGTTCTTGAGAGCTCGTGGACCAGCTCATCGTCTTCTTTGAGCAGAAGTACGTCATGAGTAAGCAGCACGCCACCTGGCTTGAGTACGCGTGCATACTCTTTAACCGCAGACGCTTTCTGCTTATCAGAGAGCATGGTGAGCATAGCCTCGTTGATAACAACATCAAAGCTGTTATCAGGGTAGGAGAGGTTTGTGGCGTCTCCTTGTTCCACCGTTACGTACTCCTCGACATTGTTTCTCGCGATATTTTCTTTTGTCTTAGGGAGTACGTCTGCATTGAGGTCAATTGCGGTTACGTGACAGTGGAATCGTTTTACCAGCTCAACCGTAGTGGTTCCAATATTGCAAGCCACCTCAAGAATTTGAGTTTCTGGCGTAATCTCTACTGAGTTAAGCAGCCAATTGGTTGCCTCGATACCTCCGGGGCGCAGTCTTGTCTTGCCCATACGGAGTAAAAACTCGTGACCAGCTTCCATACTAAGACCCCCTTCATACTATGAAAGAATAAAGTTAGCTTTATCTAACTGATACAAGTTAAGCACATCATTACCTGCGAAAAAAGCCAAATTAATTGCTATTTTTGAAACAATTTAGCAGGTAGATTGCGACAAAAAATAACCTATATGTCCAATCGTTCTTTTTGTGCATTTTCTTTAGCAGTTTATAAGTTTATAGTGGACGCAAGGTAAGGGCGACTTACTAATTTCCGCAGGTAATTGAAGCGGAATAATAAGGAGGAAATTATGTACTACTCTGCTGGAACGTATGAATCGTTCGCTAAACCAGAAAAGCCCAAAGATGCCGACAAAAAATCAGCCTATATCATTGGAACAGGACTTGCAGGTCTAGCTGCTGCGTTTTATCTTGTCCGCGATGGCCAGGTAAAGGGTACAAGAATTCACTTGCTCGAGAAGCTTGAGCTTGCAGGCGGAAGTTGCGATGGTCGCAAAGATGTAAGCAAGGGTTTCTACATGCGCGGTGGCCGAGAGATGGACAACCACTTTGAGTGCATGTGGGATATGTTCAGAGACGTTCCATCTATTGAAACACCTGGTGTCTCCGTACTAGATGAGTACTACTGGCTCAACAAGCACGATCCAAACTACTCGCTCTGTAGAGCTTCCGAGAAGTGCGGTAAAGATGCCCACACAGATAAGAAGTTCAAGCTTGACAAAGAGTCTTCACTTGCGCTTGCCAAGCTATTTATGACTCCCGAGAAGGACCTTGAGGGCAAGAAGATTAGCGACGTGCTACCTGATTCTTTCTGGAACACTAACTTCTGGCTTTATTGGCAGACCATGTTTGCGTTCCAAAGATGGTCATCCGCTCTTGAGATGAAGCGCTATCTTTGCAGATTCTGTCACCATATTGACGGTCTTCCTGACTTTACTGCGCTGCGTTTTACCAAGTACAACCAGTATGAGAGCATGATTTTGCCACTGGTCAGGTATCTTGAGAATCACGGCGTAAGCGTTGACTATGGTATGGATGTCAAGAACGTCATCATCAACGATACCAATGGTAAAAAGGTAGCCACTCAGATTGTTTACGAGAAAAACGGCTCACAGCAAACCATCGATCTAACCGAAGACGATTTGGTGTTTATCACCAATGGTTGCTGCACCGACACCTCTTGCTATGGCGATCAAAATACTGCTCCTGACATCAGTAACGTCAGAAATGGCGTAGGGGAGTCCTGGGATCTGTGGAAGAACATTGCAGCTCAGGCCAAGCATGGTGAGTACGGCAATCCTGATAATTTCTGCAGTGACTTTGAGGCAACTAACTGGATGAGCGCCACCATCCAGACAAAAGACGAAGAGATTATCAAGAAGATTATTGGCGTCTGCAAGAGAGACCCAAGAGAAGGTAAGGTCACAACTGGCGGCATTGTAACCGTCAAGGATAGTACCGATAACTGGTATCTCTCGTGGACCATCAACCGTCAGCCACAGTTCAGAGCACAGGACAAGGACACCGTACTTATCTGGGTCTATGCATTGAGCACTAACAAGCCTGGTAACTTTGTTAAGAAGGCTATGCGTAACTGCACCGGCGAGGAAGTGTGCCAGGAGTGGCTCTATCACATTGGTGTTCCAACCAAGAAGATTGAGGACTGGGCAAAGAACCGCTGCAACACCACTACGTGCTTCATGCCTTACATCAACGCATTCTTCCAGCCAAGAAAGGCTGAGGACAGGCCTCTGGTTGTTCCTGAGGGTTCCGTTAACTTTGCCTTTATTGGACAGTTTGCCGAGACTCCTCGCGACACTATCTTTACCACGGAGTACTCAATCCGCACTGGTATGGAGTCTGTCTACACCTTGATGGACGTTGATAGGGGTGTACCAGAGGTTTGGGGTTCTCAGTACGACATCAGAGAGCTTCTAAGGGCAACCTACTATGCTCT
>CAUTMX010000037.1:0-3580 GCA_963539685.1 uncultured Atopobiaceae bacterium
ACGCTGGTCGAACCTGTCATTTTCCCTTACCATCATAAACGTACACATCTCAAACAGAAGGAGATTCGATGCACGGTAACAAAATTGTGCTCGTGGCGGGCCTGGGAAATCCTGGCGAAAAATACGCTCGTACCAGGCACAATGCCGGTTTTGCCGTCGTCGATGCCCTTGCCGAGCGCCACAATGTCTCGTACTGGAAAAGCGAGGCAGGCTGCCAAGTCGCAGAGATCACTCTTCCCGCAGCTCCTGGCGCCGCGTCTGGCGAGAAACGCCGTGTACTCCTGGCCAAACCTCAGGACTTTATGAACACCAGCGGCGGTCCCCTCTCCAAACTAGCTCGTGTACACCACCTTCAACCTGCGCAAATCCTAGTCATTCACGACGAGGTTGACCTTGCAGAGGGACAGCTCAACTTCAAAGAAGGTGGCGGCCTCAACTCGCATAATGGACTGCGTTCCATCGCCGACAAGCTCCAGACCAGGGATTTCATGCGCCTGCAGTTTGGCATCGGCCGCCCTCCTGGAAAGATGCCGGTGGCAGACTACGTTCTGCGCGAGCTCAAGGGAAACAACCTGGAAGACTTCCTGGTCACCGCCCAGACCGCAGCCGATCAGGTGGAGCAACTCCTCCGCAGCTAGCGCTCGCGGCGCCACCTCACGCCATCGCGGCGCCACCGCACGCCGTCGCGGCGCCACCGCACGCCCGCGCCGTGTCCGCACGTCCGCGCGACGCCGCGTCCGCACGTCTGCGTAGCCCCGCCGATCTTCTCGCCCACCCTCCGCAGCTAGCAGGCAAAACATTCTACGAAATATTTATGCTCATTCATGAATTACTCATGCCTTGAATCATGCGCAAATAGTACAATAGGTATGTTGTTTGCGAATACGGGGTTACCCAGACCTCGTATGCGTGAGATACATGCGTCACCTGCATTGTCTTCTCTCCAGAAGGCACGCTGTAGTGCGGCGCGTCAACTCACTCGCAGTTTTGTTGTGTTAGGAGAGGAGTACCGCTGAATGTATAAGATCCTCGAAAAGACTCAGTTCTCCGAGAAGGTCTTCAAGTTCCGCATCGAGGCACCACAGATGGCCAAGCATGCACATGCTGGTCAGTTCCTGATGGTCCGCGCAAATGAGTGTGGCGAGCGCGTTCCATTTACCTTTGCGGATTGGAATCCTGAGGAGGGTTGGGTCGAGTTTATCTTCATGGTAATCGGCAAGACCACCAGGATGCTTTCTACCTACGAGGTTGGTGATTTCCTGCAGGACGTCACTGGTCCTCTGGGTGAGCCTACCGAGATGGGCGAGGGCAAATGGGCAGTTATCGGCGGCGGCGTTGGCCTGGCTATCGCTTTCCCTGTTGCTCGTCAGCTCGTAGCAGCTGGCCGCGAGGTCCACGCAATCATGGGCGCTCGTACCAAGGAGCTGCTGCTGCTTGAGGATCAGTTCCGTTCCATTCTGGACGACGATCACATCCACATCACCACAGACGACGGTTCTCTTGGCGAGAAGGGCGTTGTAACTGCACCTCTCGAGCGTCTGCTGCAGGACAAGCAGGTCGACCGCGTATTCTGCGTTGGCCCAGTTCCAATGATGAAGTTCTCCACTCTCACTGCCGAGAAGTACGACACACCTATCATCGCTTCCCTGAACCCAATCATGGTCGACGGCACTGGTATGTGCGGTTGCTGCCGTGTTGAGGTTGGCGGCGAGACCAAGTTTGCTTGTGTTGACGGTCCTGACTTTGACGCAACCAAGGTTGACTGGAACGACCTTCGCGCACGTCAGGCAGCCTACCTCACCGAGGAAGGCCAGTCCATCAAGGCTTACGAGGAGACGAGGTGCGCATGCCACAGGTAAACGGTCGCTACATTCCAAACGTCAAGGCACCTCGTACAGCTGACAACGAAGAGCCAGCTGTAGAGCGCGCACAAGACTTCCGCCCTGTCGACAAGGGCTTCACCAAAGAGATGGCAATTGCAGAGGCAAACCGCTGCCTGGATTGTAAGAATCCACTGTGCGTTCAGGGTTGCCCTGTAAACATCAACATTCCTCGCTTCATCGAGGCTATCCGTGCAGAGGAGTTTGGTCGCGGTCTTGACATCATCCGCGAGTCCTCCATGCTTCCTGCAGTTTGTGGTCGTGTTTGCCCACAGGAGAACCAGTGCGAGGGCGTCTGCATCATGGGTAAGCGCAGCGAACCAGTTGCTATTGGTCAGCTCGAGCGCTTCCTTGGCGACCAGCCTGAGCTTGCTTCCAAGCCAGCTATCGCTCCAAAGAACGGCAAGAAGGTTGCAGTTGTAGGCTCCGGTCCTTCCGGTATTGCTTGCGCTGGCGAGCTTGCTCGTAACGGCTTTGACGTTACCGTCTTTGAGGCATTCTTCACCGGCGGCGGCGTTCTGGTCTATGGTATTCCTGAGTTCCGTCTTCCAAAGGCTGTTGTTAAGCGCGAGATTGACGGCCTTCAGGAGCTGGGCGTTAAGTTTGAGTACAACTCTGTTGTCGGTCGTATCACCGATGCAGACGAGCTCTTTGAGCAGGGCTTTGACGCAATCTACATTGCAACAGGCGCAGGCCTTCCAAAGCTTCTCAACATCCCTGGCGAGAACCTGCCTAACGTCTTCTTTGCAAACGAGTACCTCACCCGCGTTAACCTCATGAAGGCTAACAAGTTCCCTGAGTACGACACCCCAACCAAGCACGGCAAGAACGTCGTTGTCTTTGGTGGCGGCAACGTTGCTATGGACGCTGTCCGTACTGCTAAGCGTCTTGGCGCTGAGCGTGCAATCATTGCTTACCGTCGTACCGAGGAAGAGATGCCTGCTCGTCGTGCAGAGCTGCACCACGCAAAGGCTGAGGGCGTCGAGGTTCTTCCTCTTGTCTCCCCTCTCGAGTTTGTCGCTGGCGAGGACGGCGCTGTTTGCGCAGTTCGCGTCCAGAAGATGGAGCTCGGCGAGCCTGACGCTGATGGACGTCGTCGCCCAGTACCTATCGAGGGTGCTATCGAGGACATTCCTTGCGACGTTGCAATTTCTGCAATCGGCACTAACGCTAACCCATTCGCAAAGATGATCGGTGACATCAAGCTCAACAAGTGGGGCTACATTGAGGCCGACGAAGAGGGCCGTACTTCCGATCCTCGCATCTGGGCTGGTGGCGACATCGTAACTGGTGCTGCAACCGTCATTCTGGCAATGGGCGCTGGTAAGGTAGCAGCAGCTTCCATCACCAAACACCTAGGCTAGTCCGCCGGTTTCGGCTGGAAGTCCAGTTTTGGCTCGCAGTTCAGTTACAGCTGACACAGCAAGCTAACATGCAATCACAAAAGACCTGGTACCATACGGTGCCAGGTCTTTTTCATGCCGAGAAATGCCGCGACCCAACACCCGAGCGCACGAGTTTCTCGCCAAACGCTTTTCTCGCCATCGCGCGCCTGAAAAGTGCAAAGAATCTGTATTTGAGGCACCGATTCTTTGAAGAAATCAGGCAAATCCACAGTTTCTTTTATGTTTTCAGGCTTGAATTGTCAAAGCAAGTGCAACGTTTGATGATGGTAGACTTCCCAAGGGCACTTCCAACCC
>CAUTMX010000038.1:0-3246 GCA_963539685.1 uncultured Atopobiaceae bacterium
TGTATACGTCTTTTTAACAGATTATCCGACTTAGGTGTGTTTTGAACTGCCTCCCATTTCTCGTGTCTAAGAAATGGGAGGCAGTTCAAAGGCGTCTATATAAAGTGATTTTATTGAATTGTATCGAGAAGTAAATGTGATATAGTCATATCAACAGCTGGCGCGCATCCTCGCTCTGCAGAGAGAGAGGGCACGCCAATTTTTATGCCGGTCGAAACAGTTAATCCGCTACATATAAAGAGAATCTCAACGAGGTAGAAACACATCGTTGCACCTCAACGACCTATTTTTCCTTAATGGGAAGCTGAACGGTAAAGGTTACCTTACCCTCTGAGCATCTTGCATCGATAGTTCCTCTATGCTTTTGGACTACAGCTTGTGCGATTGAGAGTCCCAGTCCGTAGTGATTCTTCTCACTGTTTCGCACGTCATCAACGCGATAAAAGCGCTCAAACAGATGCTTAAGCTTCTCTTGAGAAATCTCTTCTCCCTCATTAGATACGCTAAGGACGGCGTTATGACCTTGCTTTTTTAGACTTAGCTCAATCTGCGAGCCTGTTGAGTGTCTGAGCGCATTGTCAAGCAGTACAGAAATAACCTGCGTAAGCTGATTCTTATTACCTGTAATGCTAATTCCCTCTTCAATGTTGCTTTGAAGTATCTTGCCATTCTCAAACGCAAACGTCTCAAAGACCAGCGATTCTCCAGTAACCATATGAGAGAAGTCCAACTCTTCTCTAGGTACTTCCTTATGCTCCGCACTAGAAAGATCTAGCAGTTGTTTTACCAGCTCACCCATACGATTGCTCTCATATTGGATGTTGGAGAGCCATTCATTATGGCCAAGCTCTCTAGATAGAATCTCTGCGTTAGCGTCTATGACCGCAATAGGGGTCTTAAGTTCGTGACTTGCGTCAGAGATAAACTGTTTCTGCTGCTTGTCACTCTCTTCAAGAGGACGAATGATACGCCTTGCTAGAAACACAGAAATAAAGAACATAACAACCAGTGACGCGCCTCCCACAAGCAGAGCATTTTGCATCATGGTTTGAAGGCCGGCCTCGGAGATGGTGTTATCCAAAAACGCCACAAGTGTATAGCCATCTTTCTTCATAACAACGTAAGAGAGATTGCCCGTTCTACCAGTAGAGGCTTCCTCGCTTAAAATCTGACGAGCAAGCTCTATAAGGTTATCATCGGAGCTCACGGTTTTCTCGCCATCAAAGACCGAGAGTACGGTGCCATCTGCAGAAAATGTTACTGAGTAGAAAGTAGAAAGCTCGTAATCTGACCTTTGGCCTGGCGGTTGATTGTCGGGCTTGTTGGACGGCTGTACGTCAGGCTTTGCTGGTGGCTGCTGCGAGCCCTGCTCGCCGGAGCTGCCCTGACCCCCAGAGCTGTTTGTTGGCTGCTCAAGGGAATACTGCTGGGCATAACGGTTGAGCATGTCCATATTCTTCTGCCTGATTTCCCGAGCGCTGACAAACAGAATAACCGACAGCGTCAACGAGAACAGCAAGACAAGCGACACCATAATGGAGAGGATAATTTTTCTTCTGGATTGCCTAAACAGTTTGGTCCCTCAATTCATATCCCAAGCCGCGAACCGCTTTAATCTCTACCGTAGAACCAACGAATGCCAGTTTTTTGCGCGTAAACGACATGTACACCTCAACATTATTGTACTCGGCGTCGCTCTCAAATCCCCAGATCTTAATGGCAAGCTGGTCACGCGTCATAATGCGACCGTGATTGCCAATCATATACTCAAGAATGCGCAGCTCTTTCTCGCTCAGGCGCACACTCTGGCCAGAAGTCTCGCAGGTCAGCGTTGCGGTTGTAGTATCAAGCGAGAGGTCACCAAAACGTAAAATACTCTCCTGGAAGCTGGAGCTCCTTCTTCCTAGCGCACGCAAACGAGCCAAGAGTTCTGCCGTCTGAAATGGCTTTGTCAGATAATCATCGGCACCGTTATCCAGACCCTCAACCTTATCATCTAGCTGGCTTTTTGCCGTCAGCATTAAAATGGGAATGGTAATTCCCTTGCTGCGAGCCTTTCTGGAAACCTCAAAACCACTCATCTTAGGCATCATGACATCCAGGATTGCAATATCGTACATGTTGCTTTCTAGGGCGAGAAGGGCAGACGCGCCGTCAGTCATATGATCAACGTCGTATTTTTCTTGCTTCAAGAGAGCCACAATAGCTGCAGCCATTCTCTTCTCGTCTTCAGCTAGAAGTACTCGCATTGTTTAGCCCTATCGATTCAAGCCATTTTTGCACTTCACTAAAAGTATACGTGCCTTTTGCCGCCAACCCAGGCATCATGAGAGAAGTACCACATTCTCTCTGGTACTCCTCAATCATGTTTCCAAATCCTCCACCGCCATGCGTGCAGAACGGAATGACTGTCTTATCGCTCAAATCCGTTGCTCTTAAGAATGAAAGCACCGGAGGAGCAAATGTTTTTAGCCAGTTGGGCGATCCTATAAAAACAGTATCAAAGTCAGCAACGTTTATATCGAATTGCATAAGCGCAGGACAAACGCCCTTTTCTATCTGAGCCCTAACCTCTTTTACCGCCGTGTTATACGAGAAAGAATACGGTTCTTGAGGCTTAAGCTCCAGCAACTCGCCATCAGTAATCAGCGCAATATCCTCCGCAAGCCTTCTTGTGATGCCGGAATACGAATAGTACACAATCAAAGACTTCATGTAAGAATCTCCACTACCAGCCGAGAAGAACGTGCTGTTGCAGCATTACGTCAAAATCTACACTAAACAAAAAGCCGCTCTAAAGCGGCTAATAACAACGGCCAGGATTTGCACCTGGGTCATCTCCAACAAGGGCACTGCTAATTGTGCTACACGTTGTTAATGTAATTCTACATTCCTTCAATATGATGTCAATAAGAATAAGTTATGACCAGCGCTTTCCATCTGGATCTAAATGAGAAAGCCAATCTATATCCTCCTGAATACGTTGTTTTGATTCCTCACTCTGATCCCAGTAGCCACGTCCAACTGAAGTTGGTGCCATGTGGGTAAACGCCCAGATGTTACCAGGATTTTGAAGTGCAGTTACAATTTCTGGATCACTTACTTTCTCTAATGCAAAATGTTCAAGTTTTCTGACATCCATAACAACGCGTATGTATTTATCTATATAACGAGGGATGCCTATTGCAGGAACACGTTCGTCCCAATTTGGTGGGTGAAGAAAAACTTTTGTACCCGGAGAAAAAT
>CAUTMX010000039.1:0-2967 GCA_963539685.1 uncultured Atopobiaceae bacterium
GGTTAGCGATAGCCATAAATACCCGTAAGTCACCAATTGGACGCATCTCGCCCGTTTTGGTGAGGCCTAGGACGCTTTTGTGTAAGGTAGCGATCAAGCTCAGTGTCTGCTTCTCATTCTCCGCGTTACTGATCATTCCCTTAGCGAGCGGGACGACAGGCTCGTACTGGTTTTTCAGCGCAAGCTGCATAGCCCTCTTTTCGTCACGTTTTGTAATTTCTTGTTGTGTCATGCAATTCTCCTCTCTTGCTTATGATTCTATTGTAGCTCATATGGCAAGCAAAAGCAAGAGGTTTTGGAGAGATTTTCGGAATAGTATCAACCGGCATAGGTATGCGCACTGGTGCTTATAGGTATGCGCACTGGTGCTTATAGGTATGCGCATAAATGCTTAGGTATATATATAACTAAAAGAACAATATAAAAGAAAACTAACGCGCTCACTTCGTTCGCTTGTTGCGGCAAGCCGCGCAGCACAAAAAACAACATAAAATTCTTGATTATGATTACTAGGTGTGCTATCATTGAAAGTACAGGCGGGTTGTTCAAAGAAAAGCAAACAAGCATTTACGAGGACAACCACCGATGCCCGCCTATGCTCGGTGGTTATGTCCTCGGGACATAGGAGAAATAGGTATGAAAAACGGTTACGATATAAACAGCTACGCTGTTCAGCATATGTTGACACTTTACGCGGCGCTGTTTTGCAGCAACAAGAGGATAGCAAGCTTAGCATTAAGCGTTTATTTATTCCTGCTAGTTGATTCTGAGCTTGAGGATAAGAAGCAGGGGGTCAAAGGCTATACTGGCAACAAAACTATGATAGCTGAATCAATTGGGGTTGAAAAGAAATATGTTGAGAAAGCTATGAAAGTGCTTGAAGAGCTTGAGTGGGTTGTGAAGAATGAAAATAGAGCAATAATGGTGACGCACTACGTTGTATCGCCAGAAACTGCCGTAAAGCTAGGAGAGAAAAAGGCTTATGAGCTCACCTTCAGCCCACTATGGTAACAAAAACCACCAAGCCGGCTGGACTGGCTATATGGATGCGGACGTCCGGTATGATAGCCGGCTAAGCAGCACAGCAAAGGTACTCATGGTAGAAATATCAGCCCTCACAAATAAAGAAGGCTATGCCTGGGCTACGAATCAATATTTCGCTGATACGTTTGGAATTTCAAAATCACAAGTGACCCGGATTATTAGGCAGCTTGCAGAATGTGGGTACATTAACGTCTACCTCAATCCTGGTGGAGACCGTTATATCACGATTACGCGCAATGACCGCCCCGTGCCTAGTGGGTTCAAGAAGGATTATACAAAGAAAGAAAACCCAAAGCCCGTGAAAGACGAGACGCTGGACGAAGCTGTACCAGCGGATGAGCTTATTGCAGACGCCGAAACAGAGATAGACACCAGTGATGTTGTTATGAGAAAGTTGACCAACGCAGAGTACTCTGAATGGGTGAGCCGGAATGATAAGGCCGGTAACACTGATCGTCGTGGAGACATTGTTGATCGAGAAGTAGCAGACAGGATAGCGCTTGAGATTATTGCTAAATCAAACGCGAACAGCACCGATGCCGTTAAAGAGCACAAACCTGTGCGCCGAATAGAGGCAAAAACACAGGAGAGCGACGCGCAAGTCGTTAAAGCTAAAGATAGTCCATACGGTTCACTTGCTACGCCCATGACGAGTACAAGAAAAAACTATAACCCCGCTGAAAAAGCGTTTTACGATGCTGCTAAGGCTCTCGGGGTTAGTATTGCTAATCACAACCAGGCGCGCAGCTGGGTCAAAGAGGTGGTGAGGACTAGAGGGCTTGAATCAACAGTAAACTACTTTGATTTTATGCGCTTGATATTCCCTAAATGGGAATATGAATATAAACCAAATATTGATTCCGCGCATGATCTTGCGATGAAAGCGGCAAAGATTGAGCAACTCATCCAGCGCCAACAACGCGAAAAGAGATACAAAATCAATTATCAAGACCTTGACCTTAACAAAAAGCTTTGATACACTAGAAACATAAGCATAAGAGAGGAGAATATTTATGCAGAAGTATGAACTAGAAAAATACGACGGCACGAAAGTCGTAGTAGTCGCGGAGAACGACCAAGAGTTTAAAACACAAATGCAAGCCTTGAATATGGTGCCGCTATACGTAGAGGGTAAAGGCTATGAGTTTTTTGCCAAGGGTGAGGTAAAGCATGTAGCGCCACACAAAGAGGTAAACACAACACCTCCAGAGCAACGCCTAGCCATGGGCAAACAGAAAGATAATCGTAGCACAGGCCCAGAGGCTGAAGCAGCTCAAGCTTGGCGAGAGCACTGTGGCTACAACTTTAAGCTCATGGGCAACAAGAAAGCTCGCCAGAAATTCATCAATAAGCGAATAGCAGAGGCCACATGGAAAACCTACCACGAGTAACCGGTATCTCTAGCAGCGAGGTCGCCCTAGACGATCCAGACGACAAAGACATATACGCAGAGACAAAAGTACGCCAGAAGCCGCATACACCAGATGAATACCTTGAGTCGTTAGGAGCACTAGAATATGAGGAATAACCCACTGACTCGCGCTGAGCAACGTCTTGGCGCGAGAGTTGTATCATTAGCCATTCGAGCAAATCCAAGCTTACTTCGCACAATGTATTGCCACAAAAAGGATATAACCCTATACCTCTGGCAAGACAATAAATGGATACCAGTTGGCCCTCACCTAAACGTTGTAAAAAAGACTCGAAAAAGTCGTAAAAAAGTATTGCAATCGTAAGCAACGTAGAGTATATTAGAAACATAACCAAAGAAAGGAACACAACAATGGACAACGTGACATACAAGCTCGAGCAGATGGAGAACGAAGGTATGATTGAGCAGATGCACCACGACTGGTACGCATTTCGGGTCAAGAACAGCTGGGCACGCAACATGAAAGCTCTCTGGCAGCGCTGGTTGATGAG
>CAUTMX010000040.1:0-2729 GCA_963539685.1 uncultured Atopobiaceae bacterium
GCTTGGGTCTGTGCATTGGCCGTCAAAGAGTCGGCTGTGGGAGTATTTTCTGCGTTGTTTGCAGGTGGATCGACTCCTAACGCGGTTATTATGGGTGCCGTTTCAGGTTCAGCGGCCGTAGCACCCAACATTGGTGAGCTTATCGCCGCGCGTATCTCGGCGCCAGAAGCGCTTGCATTTATCTTTGCATTTACGTTCAATGTGCCGTGTGCCGCAAGCTGTTCCATGACCGTTGCCGAGGCGCATTCACCAAAGTGGGTTGGTATAACTGCTGCCTTCTATATTTGTTCGGCGCTTCTTTTGGGATGTGCGGCCTACCACGTGGGATTGCTACTGTTTGGATAGACTTGGGAGATGAAGCAGCGCAGACTTGTTTGGTACGTGTCGATAAAAAGCAGCTTGGGAAACACCAAGACGTTGTCCAAGCGCCCGAAGAGAAAGAGAGGACAGGCCCTTTTCGTCTACAAGAGCAAGTGCTGTCGAGAAAATCTTTTTCTTTGATAGCGTACGGCTCTTGGATGAACTTTTAGTCAAGCTTTTTGTAGCGCTCTTTGCGGAACTTCCAGCTGGACTCTTAAGCGACTTGCTAGGCACCTGTCCTCTTCCTTATTTAACGGGATTGTTGACCTTTCTTAAACGTAAATTGTATCACCACAAGTATTGCAAGAATTACAAAGAATATCCCAAGCATGCCAATTTGAGGCAATACGTCAGTTAAACCAGCACCATCTAAACTGACTGCATGAACTGCATTAAGAGCCCAGTAAGCTGGTGAGAATTTTGCCACGGATTGAGCCCAGTCTGGAAAGCTTGAAACTGTACAGAAGGACCCACCGATTCCTGCGGCGAGCATACCTACAATGTTAGAAAGAGACAAAGCAATGTCTTCTGTGGGCGTCCAAAGAGCAAGCGCTACACCTAAAGCAGCAAGAACTGCAGAGAACGCAAGGATTACTAGAATAAGTGCCCCAACATTTCCGGTTGGTCGATATCCAAAAATTAGTGCGCCAAGACCAAGAACGGTAAGAACTTGGACAGCTTGTATGAGGTAAGCGACAAACGCTTTTCCTGCAAGAATTGCGCCTTGAGGAGTTGAGGACGCTTCCAGACGAGGCCACATGCCCCAGGCATATTCGCGGAAGAAAGATTGAATGATAGTTTGTACCGAGAGGAAAGAGAAAAATATAGCCATACCAGGTATTGCTTGTTCTACTCCCGTGACGTTGGTATAACCATCGGCTAAAAGCATAGATTTAAAAGCAGGCTCCATAAAAGGAATCATAACAAGAGGGAAGATGCTCAGAATGAGCGTAGGAGTTGGGTCCATTAGTTGGAGGCGAATATTGAGTCGTACGACTGCTGCAAATTTCTTAAGCGTTGTCATGATTTGTCTCCTCTCCAACAATTGATAAATATGCGCTTTGAAGGCTTGCCTGTGATATGTGTACGTTTTCTAGGGTGTTTTCTCTTAAAGCAGGATTGGCGAGAAGATCAGCGATGGCGCTTCCTGCATTGTTTGCATTGTTTTCTCGCAAAAGTTTCACGCCGTTGCTTTGCCAACCGTCAATAGAAGGAACAGGTTGTGAGAATTGCAGGCTGACCGAGCTGCGTGCGTAGTTGGCAATAATCTTTTCAAGCGAACCTTCTGCTGCAATGCGACCGTTATGTATGATTGCAATATCGGCACCAAGTTCTTCAAACTCAGCTAGGTAGTGAGAGGTGTAAATGATCGCTGCACCATTTTTGGCAAGTGATTGCATGGTATGCAAAATGCGGCTGCGTGCTTCAACATCAGCTCCTACCGTTGGCTCATCCATAAAGATAACCTTGGGTTCGTGCATGATGGCCATACCTGAGTGCAGTCTTCTTTTTTGTCCACCGGATAGATGACGGGCTCGCTTGGTTTTCTCGCTCGTAAGGCCTAACAGCTCCATTACTTCTTCTGCTCGTGCAAATGAGCGCTTACGAGAAAGTCCCTCAAGCTGTCCGTAGTACGTAAGGTTTTCCATGACAGTAAGGTCAGGGTAGATTCCAAGGTCTTGCGGGGCGTATCCAATAAGATGACCTACCGATTCTTTTGCGGGATTCATTCCACAGACAGAGATAGATCCTGAATCTGCTTGTTTAAGTCCGCAGAGTATTTCAATTAAGGTTGATTTTCCAGCTCCGTTTTTACCGAGAAGGCCAAGTATTTGACCAGGCATAACTTTGAGATTTACACCACAAAGTACGTGGTGGTCTCCATAGCTCTTTTGCACCGCGCTGAGTTGCAGGGCGGGGGAGCCTTTCTTTACGTCAGACACAAAAACTCCTTTTGGCACTGTTGATAACGGTTTATTGCTTTCGTCATCAGATATTTCTTTTCAATAAGTTAACACTGTTAACTTATACCGGCGAGTAATATGTTAACAACGTTAACTTAAATGTCAAGGAGTATTTTTGAATTGAGAAGGATTCGGTTATACAAACTTCTTCACCTGTATGTTTATAGGGAACCATCGGTTCTTTGTTGTTCTATCTGTTCTATAACAAATATGGTAAAATAAGTTAACTTGATAAGACATGCAGATTTCTACTTGATTAATATAGAAGGGAAGAGTTGAGCGTGATTATACGTATTGATCAGATGGATCGAATGCCTGTTTACCAGCAGATTCGCAATCAAATCGTTGCAGCCATTGGGCAGGGTGAATTGTGTCCTGCAGATAGACTCCCGAGTGTACGTTCAC
>CAUTMX010000041.1:0-2505 GCA_963539685.1 uncultured Atopobiaceae bacterium
CTATCTCTAAGCCCTACCGCGGTTGAAACATCACATGATTCTAAAAGCCTATTTACATCGGAATCAGTCATAGTATGTGGAAGATTTCGTGGCGCTCGAGGATTGCTCAGTGAAAGAGCTGGGTCTGTGGCAATCAGTTTTTCTCGCTGCATCCATTTGTAAAAACCACGGAGCGCAGATAAATGCCTATTTAGTGTTTTTGCTGAATATTGAGCCTGTTTGAGATAGGCCAAATAGAGACGAAGGCTTCTGTGATCAACCTTAGTTACCTCAACACCTTCCCTACTACACCACTGCTCAAAAGCCAAAAGATCAGTCTGATATGATCTTAGGGTATTCTCGGAGAGATTCCTGACTTTGCTTAGATACTCAATAAATTGTTCAACGTGACTACCCTGCTCTTTTGAAATAGCCACGTTAATCACACTTCATGCAATCAAAAAGTTCCTGACGAGAAGAGATGTAGTCATCAAAGTCTTTATGAGCACGCTCTGCCATCTTTTGACGACGCTCGTCTTTTCTTTTGATATGCTCGTCCAGCGGCTCAAAAATTCCAAAGTTAACATGCATGGGCTGGTAATCTTTGGTGTTTGGGTTTGTTGCATAACCCACAAGAGAGCCAAACGAAGTGGTCAAAGGAAGCCTGACTTCCTCTTTGCCCAACAGACGAGCATACATGTTTAGTGCAGCAAGCAATCCAGATGCTATAGCCTCAACATAGCCTTCTGTACCTGTAATTTGACCTGCAAGAATAGTAAAAGTTCCAGGAATTCCAAACGAGCCGTCAAGCGCATGAGGAGAGTCAACAAAAGAGTTTCTATGCATGACGCCGTAGCGAACAAACTCAGCGTTTTCCAACCCTGGGATGAGGGTAAATACGCGTTTTTGCTCTCCCCAGGTAAGATTTGTCTGAAAACCAACCAGATTAAATGCTGTCTTAGCTGCATTTTCTGCACGAAGCTGAACTGCTGCCCAGGGACGTTTACCCGTTCTGGGGTCAATAAGTCCCACTGGCTTCAAAGCGCCAAATCTAATGGAATCATGTCCTGTTCTTGCTACTTCCTCAATAGGCTGACAAGCTTGGAACAAATCAGACTGCTCAAAATCGTGGCTAATAACACGTTTAGCAGCAAGCAGCTCATCAACAAATGTGTCGTATTCCTCTTTATTCATTGGGCAATTGAGGTAATCGCCAATTCCCAGGTCCTCATAACGAGATTGAGAGAATGCAATTGAATGGTCAATTGATTCATAAGACACAATAGGCGCTGCTGCATCAAAAAATGACATTCTGTTAGTTCCAACACGCTTAGAAATTGCTTCGTACAAGCTATCTGAGCACAGTGGTCCTGCAGCAATAACTGTTGGCTCATCAGATAACTCCGTGACCTCTGCATGAGTTACCGAGATGTTTGGATGATTTCTGATTTGCTCAGTAACAGCCTTTGAAAAATCTTCTCTATTGACCGCAAGAGCGCCGCCTGCGGGAACAGAGTTTTCTTCTGCAATACGGAGCAGAAAACTACCCATCTTTTTAAGCTCAGACTTTAAAATTCCAGCTGCAGAATCTTCCTTAGTGGACTTCAGAGAGTTGGAACAGACCAGCTCTGCAAACATATCGGTGTGGTGTGCTGGAGAAGAAACAACAGGGCGCTGCTCAATGAGCTCTACAGAAACACCACGTGAAGCAAGCTGTAAAGCACATTCGCTTCCAGCTAAACCAGCGCCAACTACAGTAACTTTTTGTGTCATTGTTCACCTATCACACACTACGAATCCAAATAAAACTCTTTAGAAGGAGTATACCTTCCATCCGGTAATCTTTTTACCATTCCCCGAGCTTCATAATCAGTAAGAGAATTTAACACGGTAAGTACGTTTTCTGATAGCCTCCATGCAAGTTCTTCTGGTCTTGAAGGAGAAGCGATAAGTGCAGATAAAAGTGGTGTCAACTTCTTATCTTGCTTCAATTGTTCCTGAACAAGACAATCAAAATCTAAAGAGATTGCAATACCCAATGATGTCTCATCAGGAATAATTTGAGCCCCTTCAGAGATGAGTCTATTTGTACCAGCAGAAGCAGGAGAAAAGATAGACCCGGGTATTGCATAAATAGTTTTACCAAGAGAGTTAGCAAACTCAGCAGTACTCATGGTGCCTGAGCAAAGCCCTGCTTCCGTTACCAAGAGCACTTTACCTAATGCTGCAATAACCGCATTTCTTCTAGGAAAGGCATAACGTCTAGGAGGCGTTCCCCACCTGTCTAGAGAAATGACTGCTCCCCTTCCTTCTCGCGCTGCTTCAAAAAGCTCTGCAGAGGTAGTTGGATAGGTCACGTCTGCACCACAGCCTGCCACTACAACAGTCTTTCCACCAGCATTAAGAGAAGCCATACCCGCCATGTAGTCGCAGCCAAGAGCTCCGCCAGATATCACCACAATATTGTTATCTGCAGCACATCTACCAGCCATTTCTGCAATTGCCATGCCGTATGGAGTGGCTCTA